>NZ_CP108236.1:0-561252 GCF_045041255.1 Streptomyces sp. NBC_00080 | reverse complement strand
GGCACGGCAAGACGTGCCATAGAGCGCGAATTGCGCAAGCGCAATTCGAATTCCCCCGCAAGCGGGGGAATAGAATTCCGTAAACGGAATTCTAAAACGCATCATAATTCGCGCAAGCGCGAATTATGAGCGACCGCGCAAGCGCGGTCGTCTGGGCGGGCAGCAAAGGGGACGAGTGCATCACGTGCGGCACTGTGTAGCTACTGGGATCCCAGCCCACTGCCCCGCAGGGTTGACGGCCGATCAGGTCTGACGGGTGGTCATAGGGAGCGGTGGCAGGCTCCGCTTGCGCTCCACCTGAACCCCTCCAAGACCCCCATTCCCGTACGACCACCCCTCAAAACCGCTCCGCCAGAGCACACACAAACCGGCCACCAAAGATTCGGACGCGCTCGCTCGCCAGACCGAAACGCAAACATGGCACATCGAAATGCATCATGATGTGTGCTGTGTAGTAATTGGGATCACGGTACGCCACCTCTTAGCCTGTAGAGAAAAGCCACACACAGAATCCAAAATTACCGGGGTCGAGTTCCCCAATATCGGCACAGAATCCCCGAATAGAGATGCCGGAATTCGGCGTGCGAAGGCCAGCGGAGTCGAACGGACCCCGTGACGGAGATTTCTCCTCTACCAGTGAGCCACCTGATTTTCCGCTCTGTCATTCGATCCCCATGCGGCCCGACTTGCGGGACCGGCCGGACCCGCACGGCCGAGCGCGGCGGCGGAGCCGACGCGCAGCAGGACACCAGTCGCGTCCGATCCCCGAATGCCTCCGCGCCGACCACGCCCGCCCCCGCCCCCTTCTCTTCTTCACACGGGTAGGGAGTAGCGGCAGCAGAGGGGATGTCAGCAGGCGTACCAGGCTCTGTTGTTGGGGTGACCTGGGGTGAAACGGAGACGCTCCAGGAGCCTGCGCAACATCTAGCGCAACCTCTACCGCAACACCATGGCGCAACATCCGGCGCAACCCGCAGCGCAACAGGGGTTCCACCCAAGCAAAGGAGACACTATTATATGAAGTACCGGGGGAGGCGACCCCCGAGGAACGCAAGGGACCAACGAAGGGGAAAGACGTGGAACTTACGATCACTGACGGGATCGTGCGCGGGGTGCGCGGTGCGGACGCGCCCATGACCGAGCTTGCGGTTCGGGCCCGCACGATCGCGAACCTTCTGCCCCTGCTGTGCGCGCGAGCAGGCGTGAAGATCGTGCACAACTCCGACCGGAATTACACCGGAATTCGGTTCGAGACCAAGGCCGCTGGTCCGGTCGTCCTGGAAATGCCGATGGGTGAGGAGCCTTACCGTCTGGTTCAGGAGTTCATCGACCCGGACAAGGCGGGGCGTACGGAAGTTGAGTTGCGGCGATTCCCGCAGATCTACAAGCCCCATGGAATCGCGCTCATCACGGCCGATTTCCTCCGGTCGAACGGGTTCCTCAAGTAATCCGCACGGGGGCACCCCGGTAGGGGTGCCCCCGTCCCCCGGCATCACTGAAAGGAGAAGGGAAGCCATGGAGAACACGCGGATTCCAGAGCAGGCCCAGGAAGCCGGAGCGCCGCTCACGGACGCCGAGAAGGAGCAGGCCCGTTACGCGCTCGCCGAGTTGGCGCGCAGCGAGCGGGACCCGGATGCCATGCGGGTATCTCGCGAACAACTGGACGTGGTCCGGTCGTTCTTCGAGTTGGGTTGGGCCATGGGTGTGCGCACCGGCCACACCGGCCCGGCCATGACTGATGTGCCGGTCGACCGGGTGACGGTTGACCGCGCGTTCGTCGGCCTACTGCTGTCCGAGCGGGTGGCGAATCAGCTTGCGCTGGCGGTGGCGCGCAGCCTTGACCCGCAGGACTCCGGTCCCGTGCTGTGGCAGAAGGTCAGGTATCACGGCAGCGTGACACGGTGTCACGGCGTGTACTGGGTGCAGGCGATCAAGGCCCAGGCCGGACCGGTCGTAGCGGACGTCCGCTACGACCTGTGCGAGGTGATCAGCGGCATTCCGGTGACCGCTGTCACGAACGTACGGCGGCAGAGCATGACGCCGCTGCCGGACTTCCGCGCGCCGCTGGTCTAAGTGTGCTGGTCAGGGGTGGGTTCACTCACCCCTGAAACACACTAATATTGAGTTTGTCGGAGGGGCGGTGGCTCCGCCCCCCCGACCCGCAGAAACCAACAGCGAAGGGGAACATCGCATGACTCAGCAGTACGCAGAGCGCGCCACGGCAGCAGCCCCCAGGGGTGCCCGCAACGCCGATCTCCGTGACCTGGTCACCATCCTGGAGGACCACAGGAACCGGAAGCTGGACGTCGTGGCTTCCGCGTCCGCACTGTCTTTCCGTGACGGGAACGTCCAGGTCGAGGGCATCGAGCGCCAGATCACGGAAGACGGCGTGACGGACGTCGACGGCACCTACCGCCCCACCGCCGTCGCCGATGAGGGCATAGCGGACAAGCTGAAGATCCCGGTGGGCTACCTGCGCCGCATGCGCGCCGAGAACGTCCCGCTTCTGGACGAGAACGTGAACGCGTGGCTGCGTCAGGACCCGCAGCGCAAGTTCATGCTCCGTGCGCTCCGTGGCGACAGCGGCCCCGGCATGCCGCCCGCCGTGGGCGTGGCCCGCGCTCTGATGTCCGACAGCTACAAGGTGATGGACAACCTGGACATCCTGTTGGCCGCCCTGGAGGGCGTGCAGAAGTCCGGGCACCCCACCGACGTCACCGGCTGTGATCTCACTGACCGTCGCATGTACGTGCGGGTCGAGTCCGAAGCGGTCGCGCTCAGCGCGCCCGAGCTTCTCAGCGGGTACCGCTCCCCGTTCGACGGCCGCAGCGGCGACGAACTCCCGGTGATCTCTGCCGGGTTCGTCATCACGAACAGCGAGGTCGGTGCCGGAGCGTGGTCGATCACCCCGCGTGCGGTGATCCAGGTCTGCCGCAACGGCCTGACGATGCCGCAGGACGTCATGCGGGCCGTGCACATCGGAGCCAAGCACGACGAAGGAGTCGTGTCGTGGTCGGAGGAGACCGAGAGGAAGGAACTCGCGGTCATCACGTCGAAGACGGCCGACGCGGTGCGCACGTTCCTGTCGCGTGAGTATGTCGAGGCGAAGGTGCGCGAGATCCAGGTAGCCGCCGGTAAGGCCGTGGCCGAGCCGACGAAGACCATCGAGCACGTCACCAAGACGCTCAGGATCAGCAACGAGACCAAGGAGACGATCCTTTCCCACTTCATCCGGGGTGGGCAGATGACGGCCGGGGGCGTGATGCAGGCAGTCACGTCGACCGCGCAGACCCTCGCCGACGCCGACCAGGCCGCCGCCCTGGAAGCGCTCGCGCTGCCCGCCCTCACGGCCGCCGCCGCGCACGGCTGACAGACCCCCGTGCGGGCCGGGCACCTCCCCCAGCCCGGCCCGCACGGGCCCCCAGCGCTCCAAGCGCGGAGCGTTCGCGGGCCTGCACGGGCCCCGGAGCGCGGGAGTGCTCCACGAAGCCGCCGCACGCGGCACACAGACGCCGTGCGGGCCGGGAAACTCCCCGGCCCGGCCCGCACGGGGCCACCCGCCCCAAGGGCGGAGCGCGCCACCCACCGCCGCCCACCGCCACCCCGCCGGCCATTTGCCGACCGCATCTCACCAAGGAGCAATGCGCCATGCCCGCACGCCCCGAGCTCATCCACCCCGACGAGGCCTCCACCGAGGCCGCCATGGATCGCAGCCTTGAGGCGTTGGCCGCCGTGTTGCAAGCGGTCGGCCCCGGTGAACACACGTTGAGCATTGCGCTCCAGCGGACCGACGGCGCCCAGCTCTCACACACCGCCGATTTGTCGCTCGCGACCAACCCCATGCGCATGGCCGTCCTGGATCCGGACGACTACTACACACTCGCCATGCTGCTCGTGTTCGCGCTGGAGGGCAGCACCGTCGAGAGTGCCGTGCTGATAGCCACCACGGCCGCCGAGCCGCGCCCCCGTGCGTTCGGCTGGACCGTGCGGGGTGGATGGCTGCACCCCATGGACACCGCCGACGTCCAGGCCGTCGTCATCCCTTGCCCCGGCAGCTCAGCAGTCGACCGCGAGGTCTACCCCGCCCCCGTACTCATCGGGCCATCCAGCATCGAGGAGGAAGACAGCTGTGTCTGACACGTCCGCCGGCACCACGGAACCCGCCGACATCCCCGCCCGGCAGCCGCTCCCCGGAACCCGGATCATCGCCCACCGTATCCCCGTATGGGGGATCGAAGGCCCGTACCTCCACATGGACGCCGCCGACATCCACACGACGTACGCCCAGGCAGCGGGCCGGGCAGGTGACTATCCTGCCCGCACCGCACAGTTCGGCCGTCAGACGGACGGTCAGGGACTGGACAACTTCCTGCGCGGCAACCTCAACTTCTGGCTGTCCAGCGAGGCGACGGTGACGGACGACGGAGTCATCCGCTACCGCCAGACCCGCAACCACTCCACCACCACGTTCACCCCCGACCGGACGTCCGGCATTTTGCTCAACCGGCCGGACGAACAGGTCACGGCCGCCGCCTACCGCGTCACGGGGCCTAGCGGCGTCACGCAGGTATGGCGAGGCCGGGCCGTCCGCGATGCGGTCGCCGCGTGCCGCCGCAAGCCCGTAGTCGGGTGGCCCGCAGGGTGGGCCCACCTCATGCCCGACACCGCCATCCGGTTCGCCCCCGGAGGGTTTCCGTGGAGCGCCCCGGACATCTACACCGCCGAACCGGCCGACGAGCCCGCCGACTGGGGCACGCCGTGCGCTGAGTGCAGGTACCCGGAATCCGAACACGACCTGTCCCGGCTGTGGACCCGCTCGCGGACCGACGGCACCGGCCATACCTGCTGGACCTACAGCGCGCAGGCGTAGCCCTCACTAGCCCGTGCGCCTTCCCCGACCTCCCCCGAGGGGGAGGCGCACGGCCCCCAGGCCAGATCGCCTCTAGCCGCCCCTTTGTCTCCCCCCCCTTCGACGAACGCGGAGAGACCACAACCGCCCACCAGACCACCGCATCGCAACGACGGCGCTCGCACCGGGCCACCACGGCTCAGGAGCACACCGCCCACCGCGTCGACCACCACCAGGAGCAGCCGCCCATGAGCCCGAGTCTGACCGTCGTGACGCCCGCCGGCACCGTGCACGCCACCGCCCGCCCCCGCAACAACGACGCCATCGTGTTCGACCTCAGCGGGGCGATGCGCGGGAGCGTGCATGTCACTGGCACCCACCACGTGCGGTACTGGGACCAGTTCACCGCCGTCCGCGCCTGTCTCGGCCCCGTCAACGCCTTCCAGGAAACCGAGCCCGCCCCCGTCGACACACTGCCGCGGCTTGCCTGCAGCCGCACCGGCTACCGGGGCAGCCTCACTCTCTACCGCGACGCGCCCGCCGACCGCCCCCAGGTGTCCGCGTACCCGATGGAGTCCGACGCCGGACACGAGCCGTCGCCCAAGACAGCTGCGACGCTCACCGCCGTACTGCGTGCCTGTGCCGAAAACGTAGAGCAGCGCACGGACTTCCCCCAGATCCTCACCGCCTCCCGCGAGCGCGACACCCCCGCCCTGCTGCGGTTCCTCACCTGGTCGGCCGACTACCACCGCAGTGCAGCCGCCCGTCTGGAAGGCAAGGCCCGCGCCTCCCGGCCCGCACTGCGCGCCGCCGTAAGCGCCTGGTGGACCGTCGCGCGATGGTTCACCGCCCAACCGCACCCCGTGCTGCTGCTCATGCTCGCCAACCTGGACGGATCGTTGGCCCGTGACGTCGACGTCCAAGAGTGGTGGGGCCCCTACTGCCTCACCGAGGCTTCCGGCGAGCACGACCGCGCCCGCAACGCCGAGGCCGAAGCCGTCTCACTGCGCACCCAGCAGCGGACCCGGCGCACTGGCCGCGCCCCGCAGGCCGGTACGCCCACCAACGCACGGATGGAGATCGCATGAAGCTGCGCTGGCTCATGACGCTCGGAGAGCGCACCCGCCCCGACGCGCCCACCTACGCCGAATGCCCGCCCCCAGGCGAAGCCCGCGCCGCCGCACTGGTCGACGACTGCGGACAGCTCTTCCCCATCCTCCGGAACTGGCGACGGCAGTTCGGCAGCGAACTGACCGCATGGGCCGCCCAGGTCGAGGTCGACGACCTCGATCACCTCCCCCGCCACGTCACCGAGGACTGGGGCCCGGACGCGCTGCGGCTCGACACCGTGCCGGGCGGATACGTGGTGGTTTCCGACTACCGGCACCACGAACAGCCCTCCACCAAGGCACTCCAGCTCCGGGCCCAGCGCCCTGCTCTGGAAGTGGTGCCGGGGTCGCAGCCGTAAGCGCGCAGTTCAGGGGTGGATCCACATCCCTGAACTGCACTATTATTGGCGTTGCGGGAGAGGGGTGCCCCGCCCTCTCCCGCACCGGCGCTATCCAGCCGAGCACCCGACACTGAGGTCATGGCCTCGCACCTCGCTCGCCGTCCGGCCGAACAGGCCGCGCCCCCAGTCGGCTACTCCGCCCCAGCCCAAGGAGAGCTCACATGGCCCACGCAACCGCCCAGCTGATCGGCGACCGCTCCCATCAATGCGACGCCACCGCCACCTACTCCCACGACGGAGCGCGCGCGTACGTCCTGTGCGACGGCATCGGTTCCAGCGCCGAGGTACGGAGCTGGACCATCACCGCCGCCCGACGCGTCGCCCGCGCCGCCGCCCGAAGCGGCGAGGCCGAGGCCGGCCTGCGAGCCGTCTACAACAGCTACGCCGGCGAACCCGAGCGCAGCGACCCGTACGCGGACCTGCCCAACGCGTGTGTGGCTGTTGCTGTCACCGCCCCCGGCAAGCCGCTGACCATCGCATGGTGCGGAGACGTCCGGGCCTACATCCTCACCCCTGGCGGCGCCCTTCAGTGCCTCACCGCCGATCACAACTTCCGGCGCGTCTTCAGTCGCAGCCGCAACATCGTGACGTCCTACCTGGGGGCCTCGGAGTCGGACGACCAGAGGAAGGCCCGCTACGGACACCCCGCGATCGAGTCTGTCACCGGCACTGCGGAGGCGTGCCGCCTGCTGCTCGCCAGCGACGGCGCGTACGAGCCCCTGGAGGACTCCGCCCGCAATCTCGCCGACTACCTGAAGAGGGACCCCAAGCGGGCCGCAACGGACTTCGCCGCCGCCGCCATCGAGCACGCCTCAAGCCATGCCGACAATGCGACTGTCCTGGTTGCCGACCTCCCCGCAGCGGGCTCGCGGGAGTAAGTCGCAGGTCAGAGGCGGGTTCACAGCAAGTAGATATGCACTATTATTTATGTAACGAGAGGGGGTGGCCACCCCGCACCGCCCCCTCTCGCCCGGAAACCCCGACACCCGCCGCCAAGCACGCGTGCCACCAGGACGACGACGATGCCCGACGAACGCCCCTACTTCGTCATCGGACAGTGGTCCAACCCCGACCTCGAGGTCTGGGACGTCCGGAAAGCGCCGGACGACCCGGACGAACTCGCCGCCGCCCACGAGGAACTCGGCCGGGACGCCTAAGAGGCTTTCGGAGGCGTCGAGACCGTCCACGCCACCACGCCAAGGAGGCCGAGGCGACCGCGCGCCGCGAGGCAGCGGAGACAGCCGAGCGGATCAGCCGGGACATGGCGCGCCTGCGGGGAGCGGCGCAGCACGGCAACTCCGCGCCCCTGCAAGGGGGTCCCCCACCACTACAGGTATGGCACAACGGACAAAGGAGAACCGCGCCCGTGGCCACGTTCGCCCACATCACCCCCGCGCGCTGCACCCAGTTGGGCAACGCCCTCACCGCCGCCGGCCTCGCCTGGGAGGACAACGGCAACCAGGCCTGCCCCGAGCTGCTCACCTACACGGTCACCGACCCCCAAGGACGCCACTGGACCATCGACGCGGCCACCAGCAACCAGATCACCCCATCCCGGCCCGCAAGCCTCTGGCAGGCCCAGTGCGCCACGCCGATGCACCGGACCCCGGTCATGTCCGCCCGCGCGCTCGCCCACAACATCAGGGACTTCCCCGCATGACCAGCCCGCTGCGGCCGTGGCGCCCCGACGACTTCGACGACCGGTGCGAGACCTGCGGCGCAGCGCCAGGTCAGCTGTGCAAGCCGTGGTGCGACACCGGCTACACCGCCGAGGACTTCCGCCGCGACGCCGAGCGCCACGACCAGGCCGCCGAAGCGCGGCCGCACCGCCCACCCCCGGAAACTCCCGCCAGCCCCCCCCAGCCGTGAAACCGCCCTCAGTTCACAGGAGCACGCCCCTCTCAACCGGCGGCGCCCAACCAGGCCCCCTGCGAGCCCACTTACCGGGAAAGGCTCTACACCCATGATCGACAGCCGCGTCTGGATCGACACCAGCTTCGGACCCTTCCCCGCGAAGGTCGACCCCGCCGACCGCTGGAACAACTCCCTCAGGCCGCGCTTCACCCTCGACACCGTCCGCGAGGTCGCCGCCCGCACCCAGGAGATGGCCGAGGTGTGCGGGTACGAAAGCGTCGACACCGCGCACGTCATCGACGGCGACACCCTCCGAGGTGGGCCGAGGGCCGTCGTGCTGTTCGTCACCTGGCGGCACTACGACGCCAACCCCGAAGAGGTCACCCACGTCATCACCCCGGACGAAGAGGGCCTGTACACCATCGGCGCAGGCTGCTGGGCCTGGGGATTCGTCCCCTGGAAGTGCGTCTGCGGGTTCCGGATGGACTGGCACGTGGCCCGCTGCCCCGCATGCAGGGCACCTCGCGACAAGGAGCCGCCGTACCTCCTGCCCGACCCGGCAACGATCTCGACCGCAGCCCACGCAGCCGTGAGCGCCAGTCAGACGGCCAGCGAGTCCCTGGGCCGGGTGATGGCCGTCGTCACTGCGGCCGCCGTCCGCGACATCCTCACCGGCCACGACGCCAACACTCGCTTCGACGCCGCACGCCTCGAACTCCTCGAAGGCTCACACGGCGCCCTGTCCGCAACCGGCCGGTACTGGACGGTCGCGGGCGAAGAGCGCACCTTCGCCCGCGACGTCGGCGACACCGACGCCGGCAACGCCCTGCACGACATGAACGAGTGGGTGGCATACCTCGGCGACAGCAATTACCACGTCTGGCGCCCCCTCTGCGACGAGCTGCCCGACCGCGACCGCCGACCGGCCTACGCCCTCGACCTGGTCAAAGCAGCCCAGCTCCTCACCCCCTGACATCGTTTACGCAGGTCAGAGGCGGGTTCACACACCAGCAATATGCACCATTATTGACATAGCGGGTCCGGGGAGCTACCCAGCGCGTACGCCAAGGCCAGAGCCTCGCCCCCCTACCCCCTTCGCGTCTCGGGAGTTGTCTTGTTCACTTCGCTGCTCCGAACCCTGCTCCCGCCCCTGATCCGAGTGACCGCCCGCACTCTCACCACAGACACGCCGCCGCTGCCGCCGACCGCCCGCGACGTATTCGGCGCGGACCTCACGGCGGAGCAGGCCACCTCGTTCAACCGTGCCCGCGTGGCGACCTGCACTGCCCTGGCGCTGTACCGCAGCGGCCAGGAGCTCGACCACCTGAGCGACGACGACATCGACACCGCCGTGCGCGCCCTCAAGTTCCCCTACTCCCGCCCCAGCGAAGAGACCCGGGCCGCCATCCGCGCAGCGCTCGCCGTGCTGGAAGCCGACCCCACCATCAGCGTCATCTGACCAGCGCGCCGGGCCCTGCGCAGGCGGGAACCGGCGCCGGAGGCCCAGCCATGTACCTGGTCACCCCCGACCCCGAACACGGAATCGTTGCCGCGCCCCGCGCGCCGGAGAACCTCACCGCCGAGACCGAACAGGCCCTCACCGCACGAGGGTTCATCTGGGACGACAGCATCGAAGCGCACGTTCGGCCCACTCCCGCAGGCGAGGCGACATCCACGGCAGCGGCCGTGGCCGCCGAGCTCCGCTCCCTGGGCCATTACGTCATCACCCCCGCAGCCGTCGCGCTCGCGCAGCTCCCCATCTGAGACCCGGCCACCCAGCCGCCCAGCCCGAACCGGAGGGACATCCCATGGACGCAGCCACCGCGCCGGTGCTCACCACGGACGCCGTCACGGTCACGACCGACCACATGGGCCGCCTGTACGCCGTCATCCCGGACGACGTCGCCCGCCCGCTCGCCGTCGCCGCACGCAAGGGCATCGACCCCCAGGCGCACGGCATGTTCTTCGAGTCCGACCCACACCTGGCCGACTCCTGGGCCGCCACCACCGTGCGCACCAACTTCGAAGCCGTTCCGTCCTCGCCACTCGCCCAAGACGACGACCACGCCTGGGGTCTGAACCTGTACCCGAAGTACGGGGGCGGCACCTTCTACGGGCCATCGTCGGCGAGAGCGGATGGAACCCCGACACCCGCTGGTGGCGCGACTACGAGCAGACCCGTGAACTGCGCGTCCGCGGTGGCGCGTCCATCGTCGCCGCGAGCCGCCCCGCCCTCGCCGGAACCTGCACCTTCTGACAGGCCCCCACCACCGAACCCGAGCGCGCGCACCCGGGCGTCCGTCGGTCCTCCGGCGATCCCCCCCCCCGCTCACGACACTCGCGAAAAGACTACGCGGTGTCCGAGCCCAGACTCCCGCTTGCAGCCGCCGACCTGTCCGCGCTCACCGACCGTCAACGGGCTTGGTTCTCCACCGGCCGAGGCCCTGTGTCCGTACGGCGCTACGCCCGGCACTCGGACTTCGTCCGTGCCGCCATGCGCTCCGGCAACGGCCAGGACCGCGCAGCTCTGCTGACTCTGCACCAGGAGGCGTACCCTCTCGCCCCGGCGTGGCTGGCCGCAATCGCCGAGACCACCCCGGACACGGCCGACCACCGCAACCCCTCAGCATCGATGACGTCCGTGCGGCTGCTCGCACGGATGACACCGGACAAGCGCAACGGCATCCCGAGGCTGAGCGACGGATCGGTCGGCTCGAGCATGCCCGGCGCCACCGCCCGCGTCTGGCCCGACGGCCGCATCCAGCTGCGCGGCACCACCGGCCGCGTCTGGCCAGCCGCCTGGAAGGCTCACAGTGGGACCACTTCCAGGTGGCCGCTGTAGCCGACGCCGGCCTGCGCCTGCTCTGCGCGCCCGAGGCTCAGCACATGACCCGCACCGGCGAGCCCTGCGGGTGGCACCGCCCCTACGACCGCCCCGGAAACACCAGGAGGGACGCGAAACGCAAGGGCAGCCAGATCTACGACGCCTCCACCACGTCGTCCTGCTCCTGCGGCTGGAGCACGACCTCCCCATCGCAACTCGGCGCCCGGGCCATGGCCGAGCACCACCGCCGGGAAGCCACCGGCAGCACGGCCAAAGCCCACCAGCCGCGGCGTCCATAGGCACCACTACACACCGCCATGCACGCCCACCGCCCCGCCCGAGGCACCGCCGTCCCTGCACCCCGCATGGCTCAAGGAGAGCTCCGTCATGCATGGGAGCTGGCCCTACGCCCGTGACCGTACTGAAGGCGCGTGGGCCAGTGGAGCGCCATTGTCGTCGCAGTCCGCCGCTCCCCACCACCCGGCCGGTCTCCCGGCCGGCGAGACTGCCAGCCGTGGCCGAGCACCACGTCAGAAATCCCCGCCCTGCCCAGGAGGAGCCCTTGCTGGTGACCGTGCATGGGAAGGTGGTGAGCGGACCCTGTCGTGTGGCGGGCTGGTGCCGCCCAGAAGTTCGGTGCCGTAGCGGGCACGGGTCAGGTCGAAGCATCCGCTGCCGTGCTTGGCCCGCAGGGTGCGCAGAGGGCCGGTCCATCACCCGAAGTGAGATAGAGACCATGAGACGCTTAAGGCGTCGGTGGCCCCGGTGTGCGGGGTTGCTCGTGTCGGGAGCAATACAGCGGCCGGAGAGGAAGACGGGGCACGGGTGTACGTCACGAGGGTCCAGCTCAGGAACATCAAGGGTTTCAGCGGCAAGCGCGTAGTCGACCTGGCCTTGCCCGGGGGCAGCGGCTGGACGGTGCTTGCGGGGCGTAACAGTTCCGGCAAGTCGACCGTGTTGCAGGCCATCGCGCTGGCGTTGGGCGGACCGGCCGTCGCACGTGCGTTGGTGGCGGACTTCACCGGCTGGATCACCCATGGTGCCAAGAGGGGCGACGTGGAGGTCCACGTCACCGGCCAGTCCGGTCTTGACGGCTTTGCGGGTCCCGGGAACACGCCGGTGGGTGAGATCTCTCTGGGCCTGCAGTGGACGCGCCCGGATGTGGAGGACCACCGTGGCCAGCGGCCGGAAATGCGGGCGCTGGACAGCAAGGGAAGAAGCGGCCCTCGTGGTCCGTGGGTGGAGAACCCGATCGGCTGGTTCTGTGCGGGCTACGGGCCCTTCAGGCGGCTGACCGGCGGTTCCGACAAGGCGCAGCGTCTGATGCTGAATCAGGGGCCGAGTGGGCGTCTGGCCACGCTGTTTCATGAGGATGCGTCGCTTTCCGAGGGAGTGGCGTGGCTGGTGGATCTGCGGCTGCGGTCGTTTGAGGAGAATCGCGAACGTGGCGTTGCCGGTCCGTTGCTGAATACGGTCCTGGATCTGCTGCGGGACGGGCTGCTGCCTGACCGCTACCAGGTCAAGCGGGTGACGGCGGACGGCCTGTGGGTGGTGGAGGACGGACTCAAAGGACCTGGGTTCCCGTTGCAGGAGATGAGCGACGGCTACCGGACGGTGGCGGCTCTGGTGCTGGACATCGTCCGGCAGATCCACGGGGTCTACGGGCATTTGGAGACCGCGCCGACCGCGGGCGGTGGCGTGGCGGTCCTGCAGCCGGGTGTGGTGCTGATCGACGAGGTGGACGCGCATCTGCACGTGACGTGGCAGCGCAAGATAGGCGGCTGGCTGCGGGAGCACTTCCCCCACATCCAGTTCATTGTCTCCAGTCACAGTCCCTACATCTGCCAGGCCGCCGACGAGGGCGGGCTGATCCGGCTCTCCGGGATCGATGAACAGCAGGCACCGGAGGTGGTGGCCGAGGACCTGTACCGGCGGGTCGTCTACGGCAGCGGGGACGACGCCGTCCTGTCGGAGCTCTTCGGCCTGGAGACGCCGTACTCCGGTCGTGCCGAGCGGCACCGACAGCGGCTCGTGGCGCTCGAGCGCAAGGTGTACGCGGAGACGGCCACTGATGAGGAAATCGCCGAGTACCAGGAGCTGGCCAGCTTGCTGACGAGTTCTCTGGAGAGCAGGGTGGCCGAGGTGTCGGCACGCCTGGAGCAGGAACGGTGATCCCGCTTCAACGCGTCGCTATCTCCGCGAATGCGCAGGTCCTGCTGACGCGGTGGACGCAGAGGGTTGAGGATGCCGGGGCAACCGGGCCCGCTGCGAGGGAGATGTGGCGCATCGCGGCGGCTCCCAAGGGGCATGTGCGCGCGGCCTTGGAGTCGATGGCCCGCGGTGCCCTGCGGTGCATGTACTGCGACGACAGCCGCGGCACGGACATCGACCACTTCGAACCGCTGGAGAGGGCGCCTCTGCGGGCGTTCGTGTGGCCCAACCATCTCCTGGCCTGTTCGTTCTGCAACAGCAACCAAAAGCACCGCAAGTACCCGGTGGACGCGCAGGGGGCCTGCCTGCTGGTGGACCCCACCACAGAGGATCCCGCCGAGCACCTGCTCCTGCGGCTGTCGGCCGGCATCTACGATCCGCTGTCGGCCAAGGGCGAAGAGACCATCCAGGTGTTCGGTCTCAACCGTTCCGAACTCGTCAAAGGACGGGTCGATGCCTTCGTCCGCGCCTGCTCCATTCTCCGCGACTGGCACGGTCTGCACCGGAATGCCGACCCGGAGGCCGAGCGCGTCGCGCAGGCGCTGCTGGACTCGCCTTTCATCGATGTCGTGCACGCCATGACCCGACTCACGCCGGGCGCCGCAACGGTCATCGTCGGCCGGTCGACCGTCTCGGCCCTTGATGCCTGGCGCGCCGTGCACCGACTCCCGTTCCACGCCGATCAACAGCACATACTCGCAGGCGCTGCCAACGCCAGCAGCATGGAAGGCGTCGCCGACGACACCCTCGCGGACGACGAGCGCTACTTCCAGGGCCAGCCCAGCAGAAGCAGCAATGTACCCGTGCCGACCATGCAGAACTACGGCCTCACCTGGACCGAACCCGACGGCACGCCCCGCGCCTCCGGCGTCGCCTACGACGAGCCCAGCGCCCAGGATCGTAAAGATGCTCTTGAGAGCGCCCACTGCACCAGCGTGGAGATCATGGCCGTCAAGCCAGGCGAACTCCCCCAACCGCGGAGCTGACGAGCAGCCCGGCAGGAGATGGTTCACGACCCGGGTGACGTCGACATCACCAGCTTGACCAGACGCGGTTTCGACACCTGTAAATCTTCACCGGCCGCAATGCACTGCCATGGTGAGGTCATAATTTCCGCAAGCAGATCGGTCGCGTGCGCAGAAAGCCTTCAGCACGCTGTACGCCGAAGGTCAGCCGCGCACCGCCGCGCGATCCCGGTGCAAGGGCCGCGACGGGCCCCGACCGGACCGGATCCAGCGCCCGCATCCGGTCCGGTCGGCCTGGTGGCTTGGGACACCGCATCGGCCCGCGGCCCGTTCCGGTCCTCTGTCACGCTCCCGTGTCGACGTCACCTGCCGGACGGTTCACGCTGCCGGCATTCAGCCCTGCCGCCGGCCCGGATGCATCCAGCAGGGCTTCCATGAGGGCCTGGTAGCGGTCCAGGTCGGCGGCCCAGTCGGGAACGACGAGGTACTGGACGGTGCTGAGCGCGATCGCGGCCTCGCCGAGTCGTCCGGACGGTGCTACGCCTCCGACACGACCCACTGGTCCCACATCACGTCGTCCATCAGTCTCCCCAGGATCTCCGGCTCACTGTCCGCGCATTCCATCAGAAGTTTCGCCAGCGCCCCGCTCGCCTTGGTGCAGGCGCGTACCGCTTCGCACAGCAGCCGGTCATCCGCCGTCTCGACAGCGCGGAGCAGCCCGCGCAGACCGTCTGCCAGCGGAGAACGGGCCCGCAGGTCGACGCCCGCTTCGTCGGCGCTGATGTGGGCGGCGCCGATCCGGTCGATCTGTTCCGGCGCCCCGGTCCAGACGCTCTGCCACGCCTCGGTGAGCTCCTCGGGGCTGACGTCGGTCATACCGCCGATCAGGAGACGGGCACCAACCTCTAACAGCGCCTTGTCGAACGGGTTGGACACCGACCGGGGCTCCGGCAGGGCGAGTCCCGCAGCGGCGGCGTGCACACGCAGGATGCCGTCCAGGTCGCGCCCGATGGCGCGCCGCCCGGCCAGGAGCCGATCGGCCATCTCCTGCCTGGCCGCGAAGGCGCAGTCGCTGTCCCCGGCCGGGATCCGGAAGGGATCGATTCCCCTCCGATGCAGGGGCAGCTCGAGTGTCCTCGTCAGGGCCCGGCGCAGCCGCTGTGCGCTGTGCGGGGTGTCGTCGATCGCCCAGAACACCCAGCCCACCCAGCTGATGCCTCGTCCGGTCTTGGACAGAGCCGCGAGCCAGGCGGCCCGGTGCACGATCTCCGGCCGGATCGCACCCGTTGCGGAATCGGTCCACTGCGCTACCGGAGGCAGCCATCGCTGCCCGCGCCACCGTTCGAACTGGTACGGCGTGGCGGTCACGTCGCATCGCGCGAGCTCGGCAACCAGGACCAGTTCCAAAGTGCCGGGCGGGGTACGGGTCATGGTCGGCTCCCTCGGTCCTGCCCTGACGCTACGGCGCCATAGACGGCCGCCGCCGCGGTAACGGCGCTCTCCCACGCCTGGCTCAATGTGGCCAGCACCGCGGCGACGGCCACCAGCAGCAGTACGAGAACCCAATGGGGAGCCCACGGCCCGGACGAACGCATCCTGCTCACGCACGCACTCCTTTCCACGGAGGCGGCCCGCCGGCTTCATACGGGACAGCCCTCCTGTCCAAGCCGACCCGAACACGGCCGGCACCCCTATCCCGCCATACCGCTCCCGACCCCATGGGAAAAACCTCGCGGGGCACCCGCCCGACCGATCGTCGCTTCCCGGCGGGCGCCCGAGGGGCCGGGCGAGACCAGCCTGGGCATGAGTTCTTCGGGCCCCAGCGCGCCGACGACGGCACGATCGAGCCCGCCCCTGACACACCCACCTCGACTCGGAGATCGTCCAGCAGATCGCGGTCGGTCCCGATGGGCAGGCCAAGGTGCTCGGCGCCTTCGGCAGGCACCTGACCGTGCCCGGCGAAGGCTGGATCGTTGTCCGCCCCAACACGGACGTTCTCAGCTCCAAGGGCGGCCACAACTGACAGGTCCTGTCCACCCGGGAGGTCAGCCAGAAGTCCGGCAAGCTCACCGCCGAGATCAACGGAGCCGACGTCAAAGCACCATCCGGCGACGGAGAGACCCTGGACTCGACCTCGCCGGTCTCCTCCGCATGCGGGAGTCGGCCCGAGCATTCCACCGAGGCCAACAGCCCCATCCGGATCGGCATCGAGCATCGCGTTTTAGCAGTTCAGAGGCTATCTAGCCACATCCCCAACATGTACTATTATTTAAATAATGCGAGGGATGCACCCCGAACTCGCCGCGGAGACAAGGAAAAGGAGCGCCACATGGCCACCGCCATCTCGACTCAGAGCGACAAGCCGGACGAATTCGAGGAGGCCGTACACCAGATCGTGCACCTCGACTCAGCCCTGCTCGTGCGCGACGAGTGCAATGCCCGCGAGCACGACAGCGAGCCGGACGACAAGCTGATCTCGTCCGTCAAGGAACTCGGCGTCGAGGAGGCCATCAGCGTCCGCCCCAACCCGGACGGCACCTACGGGGTGTTCAAGGGCTGGCGGCGCGGCCAGGCCGCACAGATCGCCAACGCCACCGCCGAACAGGACGGCCGCCCCGTCCGCACGGTCAAGTCGTTCGTCCGCACGGACCTGGTCGGCCGTGACGGCTGGACCCGTTTCCTGTCGCTGGTGGAGAACGACCACCGTCAGGAGATGGACACCCGCGACACCCTCAAGGCCCAGGAACTGTGCCTGGTCGGTATGGACGAGGTGGACCAGGCCAGGGCCGTCAGGGCGATGGGCCTCAAGCGCGGGGCGGTCAAGCACCTCCGCAAGGCTCAGACGCTGAACGACGCCACGCTCCGGCAGGCCACCGCCGGAGGCATGGACCTGGAGCAGACCGCCCAGCTCGCCGAGGTGGAGGAGATCCCGAACGCCCCTCAGCGGCTGCTCCGGGCCCTGGCAAAGGACCAGGAGGAGGGCCGGGGCGGTCGCGGGCACTGGGACCAGGAGTTCGCCCTGCTCATGGAGGAACAGGCCAGCACCAAGGCCCGCGCGGACGCCACGGCAGCCCTCCAGGAATCCGGCGTCACCCTGCTGTCCACCCTCCCCTACAGCACCCGGGAGTCCGCCCGGCCGCTGACGGACCTCACCACCAAACTGGGCAACCCGCTCACCGCCGACAACCACCACGGCTGCCACGGCCACTGCGCACAGCTGGACGAGGACAACCAGCCCGTCTGGTACTGCTCCGACCCGACCGAGAACGGCCACAAGGTCCGCAAGCAGCCCAAGAGGCCGCGCACAGCGCACGACGAGGAGCAAGCGGCGGAGAAGGCGGCCGAGCGGGCGCGGGTGGTCGCCTGCAACCGGGCATGGAAGGCGGCCGCCGGGCCCCGTCAGCAGTTCGTGGAGCGCCTGGTCCGCAGCAAGAGCCTGCCCGAGGACGCCCGGCTCTTCGCTCAGCGGGTACTGCTGGAGCTGCCCGAGTTCTACGGCACATGGGCAAGCAAACGGGACACCACCGACGTGGCGCGGTACCTGGGGGCCAAGGAGGGCGAGCACACCAAGGCATCGGAACTGGCCGCCGCCCTACCGAAGGCCCGGCTCGCGAACATCCTGTTCGCCCAGGTCGCCGCTGCCTACGAAGCCGACATCCACGACCCGAAGACCTACGACATGGCGCGCTACCGCCCCGCCTACCTCTGGGAAGCCCCCAGTCCGCGACAGGCCGCCTACCTGCTGCTCCTGGAAGCGCTCGGACAGACCGACAACGGCAGCTACGCCCTCTCCGAGGTCGAGAACCAGGCCGTCGCCCAGCACCGGCCCCAGACGCCGGACGCCGCATAACCCCTCACGCACCCCCGGCCGGGGCTGCCATGCCCCGGCTCCTCCCCCACCCGAACAAGACCGACCACCGGGAGTTCGTCATGCCGTCGTCCCACCCCACCGAACCCGAGCCGACCGCGAACCGGCGATACCAACCGCTCACTCTCGACCTGCTGCGCCAGCTCGTCCGCAAGGACTGGGCCGGCCTCCCCGGCACCACGCTGGTCGTCCTTTCCAGCGACACCGAGGGCAACCGCTACTCCCCCTTCAGCACCTACAGCCATGGCCGGTACGCCCCCATCTACGACCTGACCGGCGATGTGTACCCGCTGGAGAGCGAACTGGCCAAAGACCCGGAACTGCGTGAACTGTTCCCCGAGATCCCCGACAACACCGTCGCCGCGCTCGTTCTCTACCCGCTCGGCTGACCAACCCCCACCGTCCGGCGGGTGCCGCTCACCCGCCGGGCCCCCGACCCCGACGCCCGGCGCCGAGGCCGCGGGCGGCTCAGCGCCCGGCCACCTCCGCAAACGAGAGGACTGCAACGCGTGCTCACCCCTACCGAGGTCCACGACCACATCCGCGACCTGACAGACGTCAAGTCCCTGGTCGCCGTACAAGAGGCAGCCACCGCACGGCTGCTCGAGCTGGACACCGCGAAGCGGCCCGTCGTCACGCCCGGACGGTCTGCGGAGATCGGCCGGCTCTCGCCCAGGATGGCGACACCGTACGGCTTCTGCTTCCCCGGCGAGGAGTTCTGCGCCGAAGCCAACAGCACGGCCGTCTTCCACCCGATGACCGGCCCCGACGACGACGGTCTGCCCTGCATCGAGGTCGGCGGCGTGCTGGTATTCGCCTACCTGGACGCTGACGTACAGGCCGTGCGGGTGATGGTGGATCTCGACACCACCATGGCGCAGCTCGTGCGCGGCGACTCAACGGTCCCGCTCTACGTCGAGGTCGGCAATGCCACGGTGTTCAGCGCGGGTGCCGCGCCGGTGCCGGCGAGCGCGTGGTCACAACGGCTGCGCAGGCTGGTCCGCCAGAGGCGGTGGATGCACTGGAAGAGGGGGAATTAACGCCCACCTAGATACACTATTATCTACTTCGGGGGTGCTCGCATGCCCACACCCACCACGCAGGTGTCCGGCACCGTCGCCGGCAACATCGAAATCCGCTTCACCGAATCCGGCCTCGCCGTCTGCCGGTTCCGCCTCACCGAAGTCCCCCGCAAATGGGACCCCGCCACACGGCAGTGGCTGGACGGCACCCCGATCCCCTACGTGTGCACCGCCTGGGGCGACCTCGCCCGCAACACCACCGAGTCACTCGTCAACGGATCAGCAGTCCTCGTCCATGGCCGCATCACCGAAATCAAGACCAACGCCATCCGACTCAGCATCGACGACCTCGGACTCAGCCTGCGCGACCGCATCGCCTATACCGAAGCGGGCCTCCCCGGCCCGGCCGCCGCCGCTCCCGTCAACCCGCCTCCCACGCCGCAACCCACCGAACGGGCCACCAGCCGACCAGGCAACCCGCCCGGCTGGTGGGAGGAACGGCGATCCTCCGGCTGGTCCGAACCCGGCTCCCCAACTGCCGCCGACGCTTCGCCCCTTCGCGTCAGCCGCTGAGCGCCTCCTTTCCCCTTCACCTCGCCCACCAGGCACGGCACCGGCTCGCCTGCCGGTGCCGCGCCGTGCCCAAATGGACGCCATGCTCGAGCCCACCCTGGCCGAACGTGCCGCCCTCGCCGTGGGGGCCGCCCAATTCGCCCTGCCCCAGATCGCCGCCGACCGCCACGCGAGAACCTGCGACACTCGCGACCCGGGTGCCGGTGGACCCGAATTCGCCGAACCTCAGGTGCAGGTCAGCGCGGCACTGTAACTCGAGCCCCGCAAGGAACTCGACCTGGCCCGCAAACGCGAAACGGCTCCTGTGCGGCGACTGCGCCGCCCAACCCCAGAGGGCCCCTCCAGAGAAGCGTTTTGGGCGGGTTGCGGTGCAACGCTGCTGGCCCCGCCGCACGAGTCTCCTACCGCCTCCGATGCCCCAGATTGATCACTTCGAAGGGCATACTGGTCATGATGACTACGTCCGCCCAGCGTCTCCTCGATCTTGCCGCGGCTGCAGCAGCCAGTCACGACGAGGACTTTGTACTGCTGCTCCTCACCGAGGCAAGTGAGTTGCACGAGCAGGGTTATCACGATGCGCTGAGAACCGTGACGGGGCGTGTCGCAGGGATGTCGCCCGAGGTTCTGGTGACAGCCGTGCACGCGGCCGGCTTGCCATGTGATGCGTCGCAGGACCGCGCCGAGCTGGTTTCGCTGCTCGCTCTCACCGAGTGGGACATGACTCCCGCAGCTCTGGCCTACTCCGAGATGGCCGAGGACGCCGCCCGCCGCGGGGTATGCCTGATCCCAGAGCCCTGACGCTCATTGTCTGCTGCCCAGGAAATCCTGGGCAGCGGGCTGGACCTACGTTCAGATCTTCTGCCATTATCTGAGTTGCGAGCCGGGCAGGCCGGCATCCTTCTCGACTGGACGGACGGTCCCGCCATGACCGCGCGACGTACGCCTCGCCTGGCTGACGCTGCCGAGATCGCGACCGACCAGAACCTGACCTCCGCACAGATCACGAACCTCTACAACAAGCGCTCCGAGAACGGGTTCCCGGAGACCGCCGGCATGCGACGGCGTGCCCGCCTGTGGGACCACGACGAGGTCACCAAGTGGTTCGCCCAGCGGAAGCTCGCAAGGATCACCGACCACACACCGCCCACGCGGGACCCCGACGACCTCCTGAACGCCGCGGACGCCTCGAGGTTTCTGGGCTACAAGAACGTCAGCCAGGTCAACAACTTCCTCCGTGACCACCCCGGGTACTTCCCCGACCCGGACGCCGTCGAAGAAATGGGCACCCCTGAGCGCCCGTATCGCCGGAAGCTGTGGCGCGCGCAAACCCTTCTCGACTGGCAGGCGAACCGGCCCGGCAGCGGCCGGCATCTCGGTTCCGACCGGGGCGCGCCGGCGCTGCCTGACGTTCCTGTCGACGGTGATCCCGACGAGCTCCTCGGGGCGTCACAGGCCGCGGCACTGCTCGGCTACAAGAGCGTCGGCTCCTTCTCCAGCAGCCTTGCGCAGGGCTATCTCCCCCTGCTGAAGACACCCGACGCCGTCACGGAGCAGCGCGGGCGCCGGCGCTGGACGCGCAGGCGGATCCTCGAGCAGGCCGACGAGCGCAGGCACAGAAAGTAGGACCCGGCGGTGCGGCTCTGTCCCACCGCCCCTTGAACGCGGCTCCCGGTTTATGGGGTGTTGGTCCCTTGCGGGCCGGGTGCCGCAACGATGGCCGGCATGCGGGGTTCGCCACCTCGCCCCGCAGCAGCCACGGCTGCTGCGGACCGGCCATCGCCAACTTTCACCGGCACCTTCCCGTGGTCGGGTTCGTGGATGGCCGCCGCGCCGGCGCAGGCCCACGTCGTGTCGGATTCGTGACCGTGGTCGGGCCTTCATGGTCGCAGGCTTGGTCGGGCCGGGCGGCTTTGCTCCTCAGAGTCAGGTCGCGGAGGGCGTTCCCAGTGAGAGCTGGCCGGCCCGCACCGCTCCGTGACGACATGGCCACGGGCGTCGGCCTGGCTGCGCAGCAAGATACGCGGAGCAGGTTCGCGCGGAGGCGGCCATGCCGCGTGGGGCGCCTCGAAAGGATCTTCAATGACCGCCGGTACACCGACCGCCCGGATCTCCCCGGCAGGCACCGGGCCCGCCGAACCTCTGAAGCATCAGGCGTTGGCCGCTCTCGCTCAGCATCGCATCGCCACGACCGAACAGCTGCGCCTCATGCTGCGCCCGGGCAGCTCACGTCAGGTGGTGTTCCGTGTGCTGGCCAAGCTGCGCGCCGCGGGCTTCGTCGACTCCACTGCTCTGCCGAACGCGAGCCGTGACCGTACCCGCGCCTGGTACCTCACACCGGAAGGATCCCGCCTCACCCGGGATCTGCCCGTTCTCCGAGGACGGCCGCCCTACCCCATCACCTCAGCCACCGCAGCATCCTTGAAAACGCACCACACACTCGCCGCCGTACGTGCCCACCTGGCATTTGCCGCCGACGCCCGACGGCACGGCCACGAACACGGCCCCTGGGACTGGACCCCCGAGATATCGCACTCCATAGGCGAGGGCGAGCGGCTCGTGGCCGACGCCGTCATGCACTACACCGCCGTCGACGGCGAACACCGGCGGAAACTGCGCGCGTTCGTGGAAGTCGACCGCACCACCATGAGCAGCGAACGCCTCGCCGTGAAGCTGATCGAGTACGCCCGGCTGTTCCAGTACGAAGCCCAACCCGTCGGCCGCCGCAGACCAGCCCCCAAGGGGCCGGCCTGGCTCCGCTGGTATCCGGTCTTCCCCCGCGTCCTCTTCGTCCTCACCGGCGCCTCCCGGGCCAGGCTGGGAGACAGGACCAAAGACCTCCAGGCGATGGTCGCCCAGCACCCGCTCGTTGCAGCCGTCTCCCGCGAAGTCCAGCTGGGAGCCGCCATCCTGGAAGACATCGAGCAGCACGGTCCCAGTGGGCCAATGTGGGTACCTCTGACAGGGGGCGAGCCGCGCTCATGGACCGCCCTGTGACCTCCTCGCGCGGGGGGCACGGTCACGCCGGAGAGGGAACCGGAGTCGGGGGCGTCCGCGGTGTCGGTGAGGGCCGCGCTCCACTCGACCGGGCCGTCGGACGCGAGGACGGTGACAGTACCGTCGAGGGCGGTGCAGTCGGCGGGGTCGATGCCGGTGGAGCCGGCGTCGGAGAGGACGGCACCACCGCCCGCCTCACCGTGCAGCTCACGGAGCTCGCGCTTTTGCGCGTGACCGTCACCGGCAGCGGCCGGTGCACCGTGCCGTGGACACCCGGTGTGGGGATCCAGTCCATGCACGAGCGCGTCGAAGAGTTCGAGGGCACTCTCACCGTCGACACCACCCCCGAGGGCGCCACCGTCACTGCCGATCTCCCCCTTGTCATCCCCGTGGCCGAGACGCCCTGGAGTTGAGCGGCGTAGTCCAGGGCAGTTTCGCGGCCCGGACTCGGTCCGAGACGGGCCTCATTGCTGTGCTTGCTCAGTCGCCGGGTGATCCGGTTCGTTTATCTTCCCAAAGGGGATGTGCACGCTGGGCGTGCTGCGGGCGGTGCCGGCCAGGTGGCCTACCTGGTCGTCGAAGAAGATGTGGGGCTTGAGGACCTCCATGATCGTGCTCTTGTCTATGCCGCCGAGGAAGAAGGCGTCGTTGACGGCCACACCCCAGTCCTTCAGGCTGCGCACCGGGCGTTCGTGAGCAGGTGCGTTGCGGGCGGTGACGAGGGAGACGTGGACGCGGATCTTGTAGTCGGCGTCTTGTGCCCGTTGTTCTTCCTCACGCAGCTGGAGGCGGTTGATGCCTGCGAGGAAGTCACGCAGGGGACCCGGGTCGTGCGGGGTGGCGGCGTTCGCCGATTCATGGAAGCGGAAGTCCTCGATGCCGCCGGACTGGTAGATCTGTTCCGAGGCGTCGTCGGCGAGGACTCCGTCGAAGTCGAAGGCGATCCGCAGGTCCTGGTCATCGCCCTCGTCGGCCACCGCCGGGCCGAGCACGCGGCCGGCGGGCAGCCCGAGCGCGACGGCCTCGCGGACGTCATCCTCGTTCGCGGACAGGAACAGGGACATGTTCAGGGCGGGCATGAAGTGGTAGGGCGAGCGGCCCTGCATGAAGATGGCCCGGCTGATGGGCAGTTCGTGGGACTGGATGGACCGCATGACCCGCAACCCGGTGTCGGGATCATTGCGGGACAGGATGATGACCTCGACCAGAGGGTCATCGGGTGAGAGGTCGTTCAGGGACAGCAGCCTGCGGATGAAGGGGAAGGCCACCCCTTTGTCCAGCGTGTCGTCCAGGTGCTCTTCCTGGTAGGTGCGATAGGCCTCCTCTCCCTGATCGCGGAAGACGGCATCCGCCTCCGCCAGGTTGAACAGGGCGCTGGAGGCGATACCGACGACCAGGCGGTTCTTGAGTTCGTAGACAGCCACGTCGTACCCCCGGCATTCATTCGCCCACATGCCCCGATCATGTTAAATCACCGCGCTCCGCGAAGGGCCTGCCGCCCGGCGGCGCGGAGGTTGTGGTGATCGGCTCTGCTGGGTTCGGGCGGGTTGAGGGAAGGGGTGTCGGGAAAATCCAGTGCCGCAGGACCGGAGCGGGCGGGCCGGATTCCGGCCTTCCGCATCTCGCCGGGCCGGGCAGTTGACGCACTGGCGTTTCCTCACCCGGGGCAGGGCTTTCGCTTGGAATCGCGGCATGGAAAGGTTACGGACCTGACCAGCACAGCCTGTTCCGCCTTGTTTCCGGGAGTCCTCGTTGCCCACGCGTGTCCACCCCGCACAGCTTGGTGACCCGGCTCGGATAGGCCCTTACCGAATCATCGGGCGACTCGGCTCGGGCGGCATGGGCACGGTCCACGCAGCCGTGGATCCCGATGGGCTGAGGGTCGCCGTCAAGCTCATCCATCCCGCGCAGGCCGACGACGATGAGTTCCGCGCCCGGTTCAGGCGGGAAGTTGACGTGACCCGGCGGGTCGCCGGTCCCTGTCTGGTATCGCTGCTCGCGGCCGACACCGATGCTGCCGCCCCGTGGCTTGCCACCGAATACATCCCCGGCCCCACCCTCGGCCGGCACATCAGCGTCGACGGCCCGCTCGGCGGAGCCCGGCTGTACGCTCTCGCAGCCGGAACCGCGGCCGCACTGGCAGCCGTTCACGCGGCCGGTGTGGCCCACCGCGACGTCAAGCCGGCCAACGTCATCCTCGCCCCCTCCGGACCCCGGGTACTGGACTTCGGCATCGCCCACGCCCTGGACGGCACCTCGGTGACCCGCACCGGCGTCATGACCGGCACCACCGGCTGGATCAGCCCCGAGGCCTACCACACCGGGATCACGGGCCCCGCCGGCGACGTCTTCGCCTGGGGAGCCCTGATCGCCTACGCTGCCACCGGACGTCTGCCCTTCGGCACCGGAGCTCCCGACGCAGTCGCCTACCGCGTGATATCGGGCGAGCCCGACACCACGGGCATGCCTGACGACCTCCTGGCGCTCGTGACGTCCGCACTGGCGAAAACACCTGACGACCGTCCCTCCGCCGCGATACTCGCCGAGAAATGCACGGCGCTGCTCTCCACCCAGACAACCCAGGCTCTGCACCCGGCCACGGACATCCCCACCGCCGTGAACGACCTGGTGACAGCCCAGTGGGACATGCCCGCCCTGGACGACCCGGCTTGGCGGGTTCCCGCCGGACGACGCAAGGGCCGTGTCCGTACGATCGCCATGGTCGTCGGAGCCGCAGCCCTGAGCGGAGCGCTTGTGGGCGCTCTTCTCATCCAGACAGGCAACAGCCCCGGGGCGAAGAGTTCCACGGGCAACCCTGCATTCCTCTCCAGCCCGACCACAGACGCGACGAACAACGCACAGAGCCCGGCCCGAAGCCACAACCCCGCCAGTACGGCAACGGACGATCCGGGCGAGGCGTCTCTCACCGCGTGGAAGGAATCTCGGCCGGCCAGAACCCCTGCCGAGAACGACGCCTTCGGGGCGATGGGGACGGGGGCCTGGCTGGATCCCGTCGCCTATCCCGACTTCAATCGTGCCATCACCTTCCACCGGCGAGGAGGGGATGTGTACGTCGCGACAAGCGGCCAGGAGCTGTCCCCGGTGGCAGTGCAAGAAGTCGCCTCGACGGTGTGCCTGGGCCTGCAGGACCTCGCCAAGTCCTACCCCGACTTCCCCTACGACGACTACATCGTCGTGGACACTGCCCGTGAGGAAGGCCCGAGCATCGTATGGGAGGACGACTTCCGCACCAACACCTCCTGCGACACATCGGTCCAGAACCGGCGCACTCCCGCCGCCGGACAGGACTCGGATTGGCAGCCCACCAAGTCCGGCCTGGAGCAGGCGCACATCCCCAGCACGGACAAGGACGAGATCCGCGTCGCCGGACAGACGGTCGACAGCATCATTTCCGAGTGGCAGGGCAACTCCCGCATCATCAGCGATCCCAACTGGCTCGACAACGGCAACGTGTCCATCGGCTTCGCCCGCGACGAGGCCGTGATGTACGTATGGGCCGACAAGCCCGCGTGGGACGAGGCGACACGAGACCGGTGGGCCGCACTCGCAGCCGACACGGCCTGCCAGGCGGTCCTCACGGAATCCCAAGCCCGCAAGGAATGGCGCTACGCGCAATACGCAGTCATCGTCGTCGACGATGCGGGATCCAGCAGGTTCCTGCGCTGGGGCTCTGCCGGTAGCTGCGCAGCGTAGCCCGCCCCCGCGGTCCGCGGCAGGAGCAGCGGGCGGGCTCCCGGACGGACGGTGTCAACCGGGAAGATCAGGGTGTTCAGGTGCTCGCAGACCACGACGCTCGCGGGCTGACTGGTACTCGAAGCCGGCACATCCGGTGAGTGCCACGACTGCGACCCCGCTCGCGAGAGCAGCAACGACCATGCGAACCCTTTCGGGTCGGAAGGCAGTGGCGGCTCGGTTCATTCTGCCGGGCAGGTGCATGATCGTCTCCAGTCGCTTGGCCTGCCACCCACTGTTGCCGCCAGGGAGCTGCCGCGCCGTGAGTACGCGTACTCAGTTCTGCACGCGTGGATACCCAAACCGCCGTATTCCTGGGGGATTTGAGAGCAGGGCCTTCGCCGGGTCGTGGACGGGCCGTTGCTTGCGCCACGGGGTGAGCGCACCGGATATCGCCGTCGAGGCCGGTCTTGCGGATCGCCTCCACCAGCCACACTGACCCGGACTGCGTTGCGACCCCGTGACCCCCGTCCTCGACACGGACAGGCGGGTACGACCCGATACCCCTCTTCACCGACAAGAAGATCCTGGAGATGACCTGCCTGACGGAGGAATGGCAGCGGCACTATCCGCTCTTCCCGCGACTACTGTTCGTCCGGGACGGCACCGGCCCCGCCGGCATCGACCACCATCTCCGTGCCCTGCACACAGCTAACCTCGACCTCGCCGTCGCCCACCTCCTGCGCGAGGTGACCGTACTCGCCGCGCCGATGACCGACCTGCTCCAGCACGGGCCCGCCGCGGCTGTCTGGCGTCCCGTACGGGACCCGGAACAACGGGTTGGCTGGATGGATCCGCTGGTGCCGTAGAGACCTTCGGTGAGACCGCCACGGCGCCAGCAGGCTCTCGCCTCACGCTCTTTGGCGCTCAGGAACGGCTCGCTGCGTGGACGTACACGCTGGTGACGTCGGTGATGAAGTCGCGGCTGCGGTCAGGGTCGAGGGCCAGGGCCTGGAGGTGGTCGTGCAGCACCCTGTAGTGCTGTACGTCGGACGGTTTGTCCAGGTAGAGGTCACTGGTGAACCGTTCCAGATACACCAAAGCTGCGGAGCTGCCGGCGGAATGCAGGACGGAGAACTGCCCTGACAGGCCCGGGTGGGCGCCGGCCGTGTAGGGCAGGACCTGCACCATGATGTGCGGCTCGGCGCCGAGTGCGTTCAGGTGTTCCAGCTGTTCGCGCATGATGTCGGGGCTGCCGACGACGCGGCGCAGTGCCGTTTCGTCCAGGACGACCCACAGGTACAGCGGGCAGGCCGGGTCGTAGATCCGGTGCTGGCGGCGCAGCCGCACCTTGAGACGCGTGCGGGCCTCTTCGGCAGTGATCTGGGGGATCGATGCCCTGATGACCGCGTGGGCGTAGGCGGGTGTCTGCAGCAGTGCGGGGATCGTCATGGGTTCGTAGGGCGTGGAGGGATGCGGCGTCCGTCTCCAGGGCGATGTAGGCGCTCTGCGGGATGTCGCCGTAGGCGTGCCACCAGCCCTGCTGGCCGGATTCCCTGGCCATCTCCATCAGCGAGTCGATGACCTGCTGGTCCGTCACCCCGTAGAGCGCGCACAGGTCGCGTACGTCGCGGGGGCTGATGGCGCGGCGGCCGTTCTCCAGGTGACTGATCTTGGGCTGGGAGACCATGAGGCGCTCGGCCGCTTCGGTGCTCTTCAGCCCACTGGCTTGGCGGAGCCGGCGCAGCTCGGCTCCCAGACGGCGTCTCCTGACGGTGGGGTTGATGTTCGCCGTCACGAGCGGTGTACCTCCGGCTCCAAGTCATCCTGCTGACCCGCAGATTGCCACGGAGCATGGAGTGTGGATCATGCGCCATGCCGCCTTGTTCGCCGGACATCCAAAGCGGCCCGTGACCCTGTCATTTGTTACACCGGGAGGGAGCAAAAACGGGCACAGGCGGTGCGCAGCAGGCGATTGCGCAGCGCGTTGTGGTCTGCGCAATCGCCCCCGAGGTCTGCGCAATGCCCCCAACCACAGGCCCGACCACGGTGGGCCAGGACCCCGACCACAAGCCCGACCACCGCAGGTCAGCGCATTGCGCAGACACTGCGCAAACACCCGGCCCCAGGCACCCCGGCCACCGCGCCGTCGGCTGCGCAGGCGGTCGCTCGGCTGCGCAGGACGGAGCTGGCTGCGCACCGCCCGCCGTCTGGCGCCCTGTCCTCCGCCCGGCCGGACGGGTACGGACGGGCATGAGGTGAACTCCCTGAGCTGCTTGGGAAGTTGGCAGGCATATGCGTAGCCTTGCTGTTGCACACGTGCACCACACCCGTGTCATGACGGAGAGGGAACGTGACCAGACAATCCACCACCGGACCGTTAGCCACCGGAGCGCTTCGCACCCGCACCTGTCTCACCGCCCTGACAGCCATGCTCTGCGCGACCGCGGCCCTGGCCGGGTGCAGCAGCGGCGACGACACCACCGCGACGGAGTCCACCGCCCCCACCCTTACAGCGTCGGCCGCGCCCCTGTCGACAGCGCCGGCGGACCCGGAAGCCGAGGCGAAGGCGACCGCGTTGACGGTCTACCGGGGCTTCTGGCAGGAGATGCAGGGGCTCTACGCCGACCGCAACGGCACCACCAAGGGCCTGGCGCAGTACGCGGCGTCCGAGACGTTGTCGAAGGCTGAGAGCGATGCGCAGCGCGCCCACGCGCAGGGCCGGATCTACCTGGGGAAGGTCACCTTCTCCGATGCGGTGGTCACCAAGACCGAGCTGGACAGCACGACGCCGAGGGTGACGCTCTTCAGCTGCCTCGATGTCTCGCGGTGGCAGCCGGTCGATGCCAAGACCCGTAAGCCCGTCACGCTGCCGGCCGACCGGATCACGAAGTACCAGGTGCTCACCACGCTGGAGAAGTGGCCGCAGGGCTGGCGGGTCGTCCGCGACGAGCCGCAGGGCAAGAAGTGCTGACCCGGGCCAGGACGGCGAGCGCCGTCGGCGTGGCCCTGGCGGCCGTCCTCAGCGTGGCACCCACCGCCCTCGCGGACGGGCCCGGCGGCGGTGTGGGCTGCGGTGACTACATCTGCGAGGTGGAGGCCGACGACCCCGGCCAGGCCGGCAGCAGCACCGGGGGCCAGGCGGGCAGTGAGCCGCAGGGCGGCAGCGGGAGCGGCAACGGCAGCAACCCGTGGACGTGTGTGTACAAGCTGCTTGCACCGCAGCCCCCGGCGGCTTCCCTGGACTGGGAAGGCCACACGCCCGGCGACGGCGCCGTCTACGAGCAGACCTGCCACTACCTCGATAGCCTCAACACCGTCGTGCGGTACCAGTGGCTCGCCGACCCGCCGCCCGCGACGGCCGCCGTCGACCCGGCCGTCCTCGCCCAGCGGGCCGTCGACTCCATGAAGCTCGCCGGACCCGACATCGCCAACCCGAGAGCAGCGGGGCGCTATCTGGTCGGGATGCCGATGTGGATGTGGGTCAACCAGAGCCCCACGACGTACGGGCCCAACACGGCGAGCGCGTCGGCAGGCGGCGTCACGGTCACAGCGACCGCGAAGGTCTCCAAGATCGTGTGGGCGATGGGCGACGGCGCCGTCGTGACGTGTGCCGGGCCGGGCACGCCGTACACCGCGGCGGCAGGGAAGTCGGATTCTCCTACGTGCGGGCACACCTACACCCGGACCTCCGCCGACCAGGCCGGAGGCCGATACCAGGTCACGGCGACGTCGACCTGGACCATCGACTGGCAGGTCACCACGGGCGGCGGTAGGCAGGCTGGCCAGCTCACCGAAACCCGACAGACCCAGACCCAGGTCCCTCTCGCGGAACTCCAAGTCCTCAACTGACGCGAGAGGCCGGAGCTGCGCCTGATGGGACTGTCCTCGAGCGCGAGCACGCGGTCCAGGCGGTGCCAGTTGCAGCAGTCGTGTCAGGTGTCGTGGTATGGCGCGGGAGCGTGGACGCCCGTTTGTCAAGTTCGTTCGCTGCATGGGCTGTTACGGCATACCGTCGCAGACGGGACACGGACCGGCCGGAAGGGGCAGGGGCGGTGAGCGGAGCGCGCGGTGGTGGCAGGCCGTCCGATGCGGTGCGTCGGGAGGTGTGGGTCCGCAGTGCGGGCAGGTGCGCGCTGTGCAACGCCTACCTGTTGGAAGGCTCTATGTCGGGGCGAGTGCTGCATCTGGGCGAGCTGGCTCATATCGTCGGTGGTGGCAGCAGCGCCCGTTCTCCTCGCAGTTTGTATCCTCTGGATCCGGCACGGCGGGACGACGCGGACAATTTGATGCTCTTGTGCGCCGACCAGCATCGCGAGATCGACGCGGCGGGCGCAGTGGACCTGTTCACGGTGGAGAAGCTGCGCCGGATCAAACAGGAGCACGAGGACAGGGTCCGGCATGTGACGGGCCTGGGCCCGGACCGCGCCACCACGGTGGTGCGGATGGTGGGTCCGGTCCACGGCAACGAGGTGGAACTGTCCCAGCAGACAGCTGCGGCCGCTGTCATCGCAGAGGACCGGTACCCGCTGTTCCTGGAGTCCTACACGCGTCACGGGCTGGAGATCGACCTGCGCGGTATGCCCGGGGAGTCAGCGGTTCTTCCGTGCACGGCCGATCGGGCTGCGAGTGCCAGCCGAGCGTATTACCGCACGGCGGCCGAGGTGATCGATGGTGTGATCGAGCAGCGGCTGCGGCCCGGCATCACGCGCGATGCTGTGAGGCATGTGAGCGTGTTCGGCTTCGCGCGTCTTCCGCTGCTGGTGCATCTGGGGTCCCGGCTGGACGACACTGTGCCCACCGATATCTACCAGCGCCACCGCGAGAACGAGTCGTGGGTGTGGCGCGACCGAGACCACACGCGCGCAGGGTTCACCACGCTGCTCGATCGGGACGTCCCGGCCGGGAACGAGGCGGTGCTGATCGTGAACGTGTCGGGAGCGATCGGGATGCAGGAGGTACCGGATGCTCTGGCGGAACTGCGTCGCTGGGAGATCCGTCCGGTCGGGGTGCCGACGGGTCCGGGCATCATGCGCGACAGCGGACGTCTGGAGCGTTTCACTGCGGAGCTGCGGGGCTTCTTCGCCGGGCTAGAAGCGGACGCAAAGACGGTGGAACGCCTGCATGTGCTGCCGGCGGTACCGATGTCCGCGGCCATCGCACTCGGCCGTGTCCATCATCCGCAGGTCCATCCGCAGTTGGTGGTGTACGAGCGTCTGGCGGGCCGTTACGTGGCGACGCTCGAGGTGGGCGGGGTAGGCAGAGCGGGTGCGGGGACCACGGCGGAGGGGGCGTCGGGGTGGGGTGCGTAGGGGATGAAGTGGTGGGCCGGCTGAGTGCCGGTGTGGGGCTGGGCGCACAGATGGGTACCGGAGACAGGGTGGTGTAGTTGCATGCCGAGCAGAGTGACGAGGGTGGCGGTGGTGCCTGCCAGGTCGGCGGCGGATCCGTGGAAGGTGGGCACGGAGCAGCCACGGGTGGGCTGGATCTCATCGCCCGGTTCCGGTTCGGTCCACAGCGGGTGGTAGGGCTCCAGGATAGGGACGGCCAGGACGTGCGTGCCGGCGGTGTGGTCGATGAACGAGGGGCCGTGGCCGGTGCCGGGGGCTGAGACGGTGAGGACGCCGTGGCTGGCCGTGGCCGTGTCGGTGGTCATCTGGGCGAGTACTGCCGTGCGGCCGGGAAGGCGTGCCTGGAGGTCGAGGAAGCGTCCGGCGGTGATGCTGACAGTGGCGTCGATGATGACGTCGGCCTGCCGGGCCGCATCCAGCAGTTCGGGGGACGGCGGCGGGCAGATGTCGACGGTGAGGTCGTCGCGCAGGCTGCGCAGGCGTCTGGCGAGGGCTGTGGCCTTGTTCTCTCCGATGTCGGCTTCGGTGTAGTTCTGCCGCACCAGGAGTCCGCCAGTGATGGGAGTGCCGGGGTCGCTGAGGGTGATGCGGGCGGCTCCGGAGCGGGCGATCAGTTCGGCGGCCCAGGAGCCGATGCCGCCGCAGCCCCAGATGTGGACGTGGGTGTCGCGGAAGGCGTTGACGGGCCGTTGGGTGTCACGGCGGGTGGTCACGGCTTGCCTTTCGTCGGAGAGGTAGCACCATTCGACGGCGCTGTCGCGTATGCCGTCGGGCAGCACGGACGGGTCCGGGGCTCGGGGGGGTGTGCGGCGCAGGGCGTCGCTGGCGGGTGCGGGCAGGCGGCCGGCCAAGAGGAAGCGGGGTTCCGCCGGCGGGCGGGGGTGGGGTATGGCGAGCACGAAGTACTGGCAGGTTCCCGGGGGGTTGCGGCGGGCAGCGTGGTGCAGGGCGGTCATGAAGGCGGCCGCGGCGGCTCCGTGCTGGTGGCGACGGGGGCGTGGAAGGCCGGGCGGGTGGTTGTCGATGCGGTCGAGCACATCGGCGAGGGTGTGGCCGGCCGCATACGGCAGGTGGTGGCCGATGGGCATCACGGGCAGGCGCAGGCTGTGCTCGCCAGCACGGCGGGCGGTCAGGTCGAGACGGCGGTCGTGGCGGGGAGTGAGCCAGCCGGTGTGCACGGTGCGCTGCTCGGCCGGTTCACGGGCGACGACGGTGGGGGTGTCGTCAGTGCGGTGCAGGACTCCCCCGACGGCGTGATAGAGGGCCGTGGTGGTGTCGAACCGGTTGGCGGCGGCATCGGTGAGCCACTGCCACAGCCGGTTGAGGACGGCCGGGATGCCCCCTTCCGGGTTCCACTCGCGGTCGGCGTCGAGGTAGATGCACAGACGTCGTCCCTCCAGCACGTGCGGGGTGCCGGCGAAGCGGGTATGCGCTGTCAGCACGTATGGGGGGATCCGCTCGACAGGCGGGAGACCGAGCACGAACTCCTCGGTCTCCCCCAGTACGAGGCCGCCTTCGGCGCGCGGGATGCCTGTAGTGCGCAGACTGACGGTGACCATGAGCAGGTCGCGGGACAGGACCGGGGGGCCGGCCAGGACCCGGAGGTCTTCGGGGTGCTGGGCGGCAAGGGCTTTGAGACCGGACAGCAGGGTCCGCTGCCACGGGCTCGCGGTGGGCGCAGGCGGTTTGCGCTTGGTCATCCGGCACGTCCGGTGCGAGTGGGAGTGATCAGGGGCGGCACCGGGAACTTGGGCCCAGCCAACGGCGCCAGCACCGTAGACGAGGATGACGGGCCGGGCGGCTCGGGGAAGCGGCTGCCGAAAAGCTCCCGCCACCGGCGCACGCTGGTGTAGAGGTCCGTCTCGTCGTAGGCGGCGCGGATCTGGCGTGCGTGGGTGTGGATGCGATCGCGGAAGTAGGCGTAGGTGCGCTGGTCCCAGCGGTGGTCGAAGGTGAGTCCCGACTGGGACGGGTCGAGGACGGAAGGCTTGCAGGGGCGGGCCTGCAGCCACTCGTCGAGGTCTTCGACAATGGTGAGCAGGGCGGTGGGCACGTTGGCGTAGCAGCCCGGCTCGAGCAGTGCGGTGGTCTGGGTGACGCGTTCGCCAAGCAGGGTGGTGAGGATGATGGAACGGGTTCCAGTGAAGGAGTTGCGGTGGTCGCGCAGGTACTTCATTAGGCGGATGACCTTGCGGAGATTGCCGCTCGCGATGTCGTCCTTCTCCCGCATCCACGCGGTGAACCCAGCGGGGTTGGTCGCTTCGAACCGGTTCTCATCGCGGTTGACGATGACTTCACGGCCGTCGGACAGGTGCAGGTAGGGAACGATGTCGACGTGCATGGAGTTGGCGTAAGTCAACTGCACACAGCGGCACTTACGCGTGTGCGGCATGTCCTTGTAGACGCTGTGCCGGTGGAGCGCGGCGTAGATCTTGTCGATGTAGGTTGCCGGGTTGTCCACCCACTCCAGGACTTCCTGGAGGTGGAGCATGAAGTCGGCGTCGAACTCCTTGTCTCCTTGCGGGTTGATGATGGTGTGCTGCGCCCAGGAGCCTTGGGGCTTCTTGCCGAGGACGAGCGGTCCGAGTTCGGGGTCGCTTTTGAGTGCCTGGTAGATGGCCTCCACGCGGGCGTCGAGGAGATCGAGCTTGGCCTGGCTGAGGTTGACGACGTCCCGCAGGAATGTGGTGAAGCAGGTGACGTGCTGCATGGGGGGATCCTCCAGAGACAGTGGGGGATTGCGGACCGACGCGGAGGTCCGATCGGCGGGTTGGAGTGCCAGAAACGGATTGGCGGACCCGTGAGTTACCTGGCGGGCACCATGAAATGCACATGCCGATATGTGTCGGTGCAGTGGCCGTGTCGGGGAACGCTCAGAGACCGTCGTTCGACGGTTTGCGGGGCTGAGGGCCGACGGCAGTGTCCGGCTGCGCCAACGGCCCGTTCGTATTGCAGTCAGTCAGACTGACTACTCAAGGCAGCTTGTCGAGGACGCCGTGCGACCGGCAGGAGCTAAGAGCGGTGCCGTCCGGCCGGTGAGGCGGTCCGTCGTCACGGACCGTCAGTCACGGGCGTGGTACAGCCCTGTCAGGTGAACGCCTGCAGGCACATGCCGAGCAGGATGCACTTCGTTTTCAGAGAACACGATCGCTCTCTGGCGTAACAATCACAGCACACAGAGCAACCAGAGCGCAAGGCACATATTGATGGACAGTCTTGCTGACATCATTTCAACGAGCGTCCGCCCGGGATCGGTTCGCCGGACGGCGGACGCCCGGGACCGCAGCGAGCACCGGGCTCTATTGCCCGGGACCGGAGATGATGCCCAGGTTCATCAGGCGGTAGGTCATCGCGATCTCGCTGAGCTCGAGCAATCCCGCCAACTGGGCCACCAGTTCGTCGACGGTGCGGAAGGAGATGCGCTGCACCGCTTCGCGGACCAGCACCTCGGGAGCGAGCAGCGCCGCGGCGAAGCGGTTGGCTTCGATCTCCTCACGGTCGGTCGCCATGCTCGACACCGTGTTGCGGTAGTTCACCCGCGTGTCCGTGTCCAGGATCAGGGGCCGGCCGCGGTGCATTCGCAGGTGCCCGAGTTCGTGAGCCACCGTGAAACGCCGCCTCGACCGGGGATGGGTGCGGTTCACGCCGATCACGCAACGGCTGTCCCTGCGCAGCAGCATGCCCGAGACGTCGGCGTCCAGGTCCTGCGGCACGACCTGGACGCCGAGGCCGCGCGCCAGCATGAAAGGGTCGACCGGAGCGACGGTGACCTGGAATTCCTGCAGCAGGGTCCGCGCGGCGGTGTCAGCCCTGGCCATGGGCGTCCTTGAGTTTCTCGGCCTCCGACCACACGGAGGCGACATCGGCGGCATGTCGGGCGGGAAGGCCGACGACCTCCTCCGGCAGAAGCTGCGGAAGCAGATCGGCTGGCTGCACGTCCAGGACAGCCGCGATGCGAACCAGGCGGTATAGCGGAGGCGTCTGCGTCCCGCCCTCGATGTTCGTGATCGACCCGCGCGACAGCCCGGCCCGCCGCCCGAGCAGTTCCTGCGTCAGCCCGACCCGGGTTCTGGTCTCACGGATCAGCCGCCCCACAGCCGCATTGAACGCCTTTTCCTCCACACTGCCCCCAAGCGCTGCCAGCCTCACTGACAACCTACTTCCCCAGCTACAGAACGACCAGGCCCCCTCGCGAACAGGTGATCGAGAGCAGTTTCCTCGTCCCACGCCATCGATTTCCCCGACCAGTGGGCGGCGCTCTTCGGGAGCTAGCCCGGCGTGGTCACCACCTCCGTTTTCACCTGGTCGACGCTGATGGTGGGCGGCCGACCCGGCCTCGGCTCGTCCGTCAGTCCGTCCTACCTCTCGGCGAGGAAGCGCCGCGCCGTCTTGCAAGGTCGCCGATTCGAACCAGGCACCGTCTTGGAAGGTCGCTGAACCGAACCGAGCGCAGTCCTGGAAGGTCGCCGATCTGAAGTCGGCTTCGTTCTGCGGGCTCGCGGATCTCCAGCCGATCGATGCCCGAGTCCTCCGCGAAGGCGGCGATCGCCGCGAGGTACGCGGCTTCGACCGGCCCATGGTCACTGACCGCCTCCTCCGCACCGGTGTAGTGGCCGTGTTCGTCACGGTCGGCGGGGTCGTACTTGGTGATTCGGTGGGTGAAGGACGGCGGCACGCTGCTCCCTGCGCGGTCAGAAGGGGTGTCTGCGTTAGCAATGGCCTTTGCAGCGCTGGGTATCAGCTGCTGAGGTCGAACACGCCCCAGGTGGTGAACGGCTCGGCCTGGACGTAGATCCTGCTTCCTCGGCCTACAACCCGCCGACGGCCGGGGGCAGAGCCATCGGGCAGGGTGAGCAGGCCGACGTCCGTTGACGCGACGGATGTTTCGATGATCTCTCCTTGGGCGAGTCGGTCCCGCTCCTCGCCGTAGCCGCCGTAGAAGGCGACCCGCTCACCGTGTACGGCCACCGCATGGGAGCCCCGTACGTGGTTCGCCCACACCCTCACGGGCCGATTGGTGCGGTCGGGGCGTATCTCGACGAGCGGGAAGTCCGTGTATGGGCATGCCCAGGCTGGTGGTGCCCGACACGTTCAGGGCGTAGCAGTCGAAGAGACCGGGGATACAGGCGTCGTCTGACGTCCAAGCGAGTCGGCCCGTGGCGCTCCAGCAACGGATTCCCACCGGGTTCTCGTCGAAGTGCCCCACCCAGATACGGCCCGCCTCGTCCACGAGCAGGTGCTCGATGGCGTCCCCGACGGAGAAGGACGAGGTCTCGCGGCCGAGCGCGTCGAAGACCTGGCCCTGGTTCGCGTCCTCGTATCGGCGGACGCGAGACGCGGCGACGACAAACCCGCCGTCGGGCAGGCGGTCCAGGTGCGGCCAGCGGGCCCGCACGGCGCTCAGTTCGGTGAGTTCGACGTTGCCGCCCGGATCGACGGAAACGACCAGCGCGTCAAAGGGCAGAACATCGCCGCCGAGCTGCGGAGCGCGTTCGGCAAGCAGCCAGTGGGCGGCGCCGAAAATGTCGACGGTACTGGTCAGGACGTGGCGGTCGTGGTGCGCTTGGGGCAGGTGGGCGTAGGGAACGAGGACGGTCTTCTGCACGGGGGGCTCTCCTGAGCGGGCGGTCGGCCACGGCCATCGGGCACTGCGGTGTTGGCGGTTGGCGGCGCGCGAGCGATGGAGAGCGGAGCGGGGCGCCTAGAGGGCATGGCCCTTTCTGGTCGTCATTAGATGATCCTGGTCGACATCCGACCTAGGGACAAGCCATGGTCCGAACGGACTATGCCTGCGCGTGAGGCCGATGAGCCCCGTGCCAGCGCCGCGAAGCAGGTGCGCGGTGTCGTGCCTGGCCTCGATCCACTTCCAGGCGCTGATGAGCCGTACGCGCCGGGCCGGGCGTGTGGGAAGCAGGGTTCATGACAGGCGTCCCTGTCGCGATGGTGGCTTGACGGGGAGTCCGTTCGGCCGGCGAACAAGACGCCTCGCCTCAAGCGCGTCCCCTGACTTGGCCGCCCGTTCCGGGCAGCACCTTCATCATGGCCGCAGTGAGGGCTGCCGTGACCACCTTGATAATCGGAATGGAAGTGTCGGCCCTGCGTGATACCACTGCTCTGAGCGGAGTTCAAAGGAGACGGGTGGTCGGGGTTGTGGGGCGACAGGAAGAAGCGATCCGAGTTGCGGACGAGCTCTTGGCTGATATCGAGCTCAAGCGATTGAAGGCGTCCGAGGTCGTCCTGAAGGCGAGCAGACTCGCCCGGTTGGTCGGCCACACCGAGTTGACGGAGTTCCTCGGATTCGAGCGCAGTGGGTACCCGACCGACGGTTCTGCTAGGAAGTGGATCGAACGGGCGGGCCGGTGGGCCAACAAGGAGAAGACGAGCTTCCACTCCGGCTCGATCGCAAAGGTGGAGGCGCACGTCGGGTCTGCCCAGCAGGCTGTAGATGCCATGCGCGGCGGGGGCAACTATTCGGGCGACAACGTCCTCCTTGCCTCGCGCCGCCATGACGAACGGATCGTGGAAGCCTCAGGCATCTTCGGTACGTGGACAGGCATCTGCGGGCAAGTCGTCGCAACCGTCTACGACATCGTTTCAGAGATCTACCACGAGCTCCTGTTCAGCGAGATTCAGGCGAGCCTGTTCGCGGACACGCAGAAGAAGGTCGATGGGTCCCTGGCGGCGGCGAGCGGGAGCGCTCTCGACAAGATCGAGCGCGTATCTGATCGCCTCCGGGACGGGGACCCCGAGTCTGTCAGCCAAGCCCTCACCACCTGTCGCCGATTGATCGACTCCTGTGCGGACTATGTGTTTCCAGCTGCAGATGAGCCCTATGAGATCGGGGACGGGGTGACTCTGAAGGTCGGACCGCAGCAGGTGCTGAACCGCCTCCAAGCCCACACACACGCTTGCGGAGCTTCCAAGAGCCGCAGGGACCGGCTGCGCCGGACCCTGGCCGATCTCTACGAACGGTGCTCGGCCGGCACTCATGCTGAGGTCGCCCTTGGTGAGGCCCGCTTCATCTTCTTGCAGACCTACATTTCTCTCGGGGAGATCCTGACCTTGGGCGCTCCTGAGGCCAGCGAGGCCTGACGCACCGAAAGCACGCCCCTCTGGGCCGGGCCGCTCATCGGTCGATTGGGCCGTGCGATTACTGCGCTGGACTCCTCGCCGACCGGCCCTTCAGCAGCTTCCTGGCCCCGTTAGGCGCTGCACCCTCGAGCGCAGCGCCTCGAGAACGCTCCTCGAGGCCCAGTCTGACCGCGACGACGAACGGGCCCAGGACGAGGACGGGAGGTCGGCTGATCAGGCGCGTGCTCCGCTAGAACTCATGGGGGATGAAAAGGCCAAGCGTCGTGCGGAGCCGGCCGAGAACCCCAACGAGTACGACCCCAGGCACAACCCTGACGGTCACCACTTCGAGGAGTGCCCGGTGTGTGGGTACGAGACCTTCTGTGTCCAGGGCTTGGACATGTCGGGGCGGGTTGGCTTCGGGCAGTGCGTCATCTGCGCGTACAGGCGCAGTCCCCGGGGCTCTGACCAGGAGGGCTTCGGCGAGCACCTCGCATGGCTGATGGGAAATGACTGAAAACTGAACGCTCAGCTCGCCAAGTGTCGCGCTCACTCGCCGAGTGAAGCCCCGACCACAGCTACGCCGAAGCGCGATATCTGTCGCCAAGGACACCGGACGACCCGGAGGAATCCCCAGAGTGAAGCACGACGGTTGTTGCCGTCTGCTGGCGGTACCCGTCGCGGGTGTTGCGGAATGCCACAGCGGGCCCCGTACAGAGCCCGGTTATTTCGGAGGAGGCCCCGGAGGCCACCGACCTGATCCTGAAGCAGTTGGAGCACTTCGCCAACGAGTGGCCCACGAACGGCACTCAGGGCAACTGGGTCGGGGCGGGGGTCAAGAAGGACTGGTACGAGGCCCATCTCGTACCAGTCCTTCTTGGTTCTGGGCGCGGCTCTCGGACGGCGGAGCTGGTCATCGTCTGAACTCTTGCGGTTTCGTGGACGAGTCCACACCGTCAGAGGCGTACGGATTCGTCTACGAAGTCGAAACTTGGGGTTCTGTCATGGACCACCCGACCATGCGCGCGGCGGTCGTCGCCGCACTCGCCGACGTCGAATCACTCCACACCAAGCTGAACGGCCTGCTCGCCGACATCGACGGAACCGACGTCGTCGTCGACCTCGGACGCCAAGGGCTGTGGACGAAGGCGCAAGTCTCCCTGCTGTGGAGCAGGGCGAACCACCTCACCGGCGTCCGCGCGCTCTTCGAGGTAACCGCCGAACGGCCCGACCAGAAGATCACCTTCACGGAGCTCCTCCAGCGCTCCGGACTCCAGGAACGCCAGCAGAGAAACGAACACGCGGCCCTCAGCCGTATCTCCTCCCAGCTGTTCAAAGAGAAGCGCTGGCCCATCGACAACAGCCAGGGCGGTTCCGACAGCACGACAGGCAAAGCCGAGATGCTCTATTGGATGGACAGCCGCGTCGCCAAATGGTGGCGCGACATCGCCCAGTAGAGGTCCGGACAGGGGAGATCACTGGCGCCGACGCACTGGACCACGCGCTATGCCTCGGCGGATAGAGAGCGCTCAGTGGATGGGCGGTCACTACTCGCCGCGCAACCGGAGACGCGGGTGTCAACGTTCACGCCGCAGCGAAACCCGTACATTCGCATCGTCATCACGATCAAGGAACAGGCCCGACCCGTTCACGCTGGTGAGGTACGGAACTCGCACGCCTGCATCGAGAACCTTCGGCTCCCCTGTGCCAGTCGCCAGGTCCAGCTCCGCGACGACCGCCTCCGAGCTGCTGGCCGCCGACTTCCCCAGGACCGCCCCATAAGCCGTGCCGTCGTCGCGGATCGCGGCGAGCGCGATCGTCTTGCGGTCGCCGTCCCCCTCCAGGCAAGTGCCCTTGCCTCGCTTCAGATCAAAGACAACTGGTCCGGCTGCCAGGTAGCGGCCGTCCGGCGAAGTAATCACGGGGTAGTCGCGAGCTTCATTGGAGTCCGCGACGTGATGCGCACAGATCATGCTGGCCCGGAGCTTGCCCGTACGCACATCGTGCACCGACCACAGCGGGTCGTTCGGAGCGCCAAACTTGCCGCCCCTCGACCAGCCGACGAGGAGGTTGCCGTCGGCGACGCCGTACGCATCGCCATTCCAGGAACCGACAATGCCTGTCTTCGCTTCGAGGCCGTGCGGGCGCACGTCGTCGCTGAACCAGCGACCCGGGATGCCGAAGCCTCCGGTACCCATGCTGACCAGCGGGCCGTCCGGCGTGGCTGCCGTCACGCGGGTGCTGGAGCATGCCACCGTCGTTGCACACTGGGAAAGGAGCCCGTTCGGCTTCTGGTACGAGTCGACCTTTCCGGTCGCCACGTCCACCGCCGAGGCGGAGCGGGGAAAGGCCTCGCTCCCGCCCCAGGCAACGAGGACTCGCCCACCAGTCGATCCCACATGCACCTGGCCGGGGTCCGCCGAGACGGGGACATCGATCTCCCGCAGCGGCTTGACCGAGGTGCCCGAGCCGTCGGCGGCGTACACGGCGAGCCGCACTACCTCCGCCCCCTCGTGGAGAGAGTCCTTGCCCCGCATTCCGTGCGCGTACGCGAGCACGTACTCACGCCCGTCCTGCTCGACCGCCGTCACATCCGGGATTTCTCCCAACTCACCGGACTCCGCGTCCCCCTCCGCACCCTCGACCGGCGTGGGCGGGTTCCAGGGCGCGGAAATCCAGCGGGCCTTGCCGGTGTCGGCAGCCTTCGCCTCGACGGTGTAGCCGTTCGAGGCGACGTGCAGCATGGCGATCGCACCGGAGCGCGGTGCGGCCGTCACGGGAATCGTCCGCACTGCACCCGGAACCCAGTTCAAGGTTGCGTCCCAGCCTTTGGCGGGGTCGTAGGCCGACGGCACGTGCAGCTCAGCGAGCGGCTTCGCCTCATTGCTCGGCTGAGCGAACCCGTTCTTGTCCTGGTCGCGACTGTCACCGTTGCCGCCGCTACAGCCCGCCGCCAAAGCTGCCGCCAACAGGACCCCGCCTACCGACGTGGCCACACGCATGTCGCTCTCCCCCTTCGCCCCCATGGCAACCCTCACGGGCGCCCGTGATCAAGCGTTTGGCGACGCTACCAGGGCTGACTACACAATTATCGCGGGCGATCACTCTCTGCTCGCTACCAGCAGCACGTTCACCTGGTCTTCTGGCTGACTCCGTGGAGGCGGCGTCGGTGCGCCCGATCGAAAGGCACATGCAAATTGGCTGATAGGGGCCGCTGTGTGGCGGGGAGCCGACCTTGACCAGGTTCCGCGAGAGCTGATCCGCTTATGCGCGTTGAGGCGTCGGATTCGGGGGTTGCCTTCGTGACCAGATCTACAGTGGGAGGGCTGTGCCGCGCCAGAGGCGGCCAGCCAAACCGGGACCATCCCTGCTCCGGCAGGACGACCCACGCATGAGACTCCGGCGGGGGATCACGGTCGCCGTCGTGGCCGCCGGCGGAGCCGTGACGACGATGCTAGTCGGGCTCGTCACGAACGCGGTGTCCGAGTCGGAGTGGCCCGGGTGGCTGGGGTGGTTGCAGCGCCATGCCTGGTTCTCGTTCGCTGTGCTGGGCGCGGCCATGGTCGGGCTGGCCGTGCTGCTTGCGGCGCTGTCGGAGTCAGGGACGCCGGAACGCCCCGCTGATCCGACGCCCCGGCCGGGGGGAGGGGCGGAGCCTCCGGGTGCTGCCCTCGTGCTGAGGTCTCTGCCACGCGATACCACCGCGTTCACCGATCGGTCCGCCGAGCTGGAGGCGTTGGTGCGGTCCGTACGTAACTCGCAGGAGAGGGGCGAGGCGTTGCCTGTGCATGTGATCGACGGAATGCCGGGGGTAGGGAAGACGACGTTCGCCGTGCACGCGGGGCATGTGCTGGCGGAGCGGTTTCCGGACGGTCAGCTCTTCGTGAACCTCAACGGGCACACCACGGGAAGACCCCCCGTACAGGCCACCGAAGCGCTGGCCTCCTTGCTGGCGGCGACCGGAGTGCCGGCGCAGCGCATCCCCGTCGGCGATGACCTTGGCGCGGTCACCGAGGCACGGGCGGCCATGTGGCGGAGCCAGCTCGCGGACAAGAAGGCGCTGCTCATCCTCGACAACGCGGCCAGCTATCGGCAGCTGGAGCCGCTGCTCCCCGGCGGGAGCGGCTGTCTTGTGCTGGTGACCAGCCGGAGGCGGCTGGCTGCGTACGAAGAGGTGGTCCTGCCGGTGGGGGCGCTGCCGCCGGAGCATGCGATCGACCTCTTCGTGCGACTCAGTGGACGGCCGGCGGCCTCACTCGATCGTGTCGTCTTGGAGCAGTTGGTGGCGCTGTGCGGGTATCTGCCACTCGGGGTGTCGCTGCTCGCCGCGCGGCTGCGCCATCACCCCTCGTGGGGTGCCGAGGATCTGCGTACGCGGCTGGCCGCGACCCGTGACCGGTTGGGAGAGCTCCGGGCTGGGGAACGTGGGGTCGCCGCAACATTCAGCCTGTCCTACCAGGACCTCGCACCTGAGCGGCAGCATTTTTTCCGGTGTCTCGGCCTCTACCCTGGCACCGACCTCGACGTCTTCTCCGGGGCCGCGCTCGGCTCGGTTTCAGTGGCGGTGGCCCGTGAGCAACTCGACGTGCTCTACGACGCCCATCTGATCGACGAGCACCCAGGAAGTCGCTTCCGGCTTCACGATCTCCTACGCGACTATGCCCGCAGTCTCGCCGACGAGGGAGGCGATATGGAAGCCGTTCAGGCCGTTCAGCGCGTGTGCACCTACTACCTGGCCGCCCTGGCTGTCGCGAACCGCCACATCGGCCGCAGTGGCGCGGCCTCTCCGCCACCTCGGGGTGGCGCCGCCCAGGTCGAGACCCCTCCCGTCGAGTCGCGTACGGCGGCCTTGCGCTGGCTGGAGGACGAGCGGTCCAACGTGTTGGCCTGCATCCGGAGGGCGAATGACCTCGCGCTGCATGAGCTGGTGATCCGCATGGCTGCGGCGATGGCGCCCTTCTTGCGTCAGGCCGGCCCCTGGGACCAGGCCGTTGGCCTCCACCGGACAGCCGCCGAGGCCGCTCGGCACACCGGCAACCGGCGGGCGCTGGCAGACGCGCTGGCCGAGCTCGGAGTCGTACGGCGTTTCATGGCGTCCTACCCCGAGGCCATCGAGGCACTGAACGAGGCGGTGGCCGAGTACGAGGCGGTCGGCGAGAAGCGAGGTAAGGCAGACGCTCTGAACCAGGTGGGCATCGTCCGGTACATGATTGCGGACAACGATGCCTCCGCACGGGCCCAGGTCGATGCCCTCGAGCTCTACCGCGAGCTCGGCGACCGCCTCGGCCAGGCGAACGCACTCGCGGACCTCGGCATGGTGCGCCGGCAGACCAGCCGGTTCGACGCGGCGGTGGAGGCGCAGACCGAAGCGCTGTCGATCTACCGTGAGTTGGGCGACCGGTACGGGGAGGCCAACTCCCTGCGGGACCTCGGCATCGTGCACTGTCTCTTGGGCGACTACCAGCTGGCCGCACAGCACCATCATGAGGCGTTCGACATCTATCGGGAGCTCAACGACCGGGTCCACCAGGCATACGCCCTCAACGAACTCGGAGTCGTACGGCGTCTGACCGGCGATCTACCTGGAGCGCGGGAGGCACACAGCCGGGCGCTGGAGTACTTCACTGAGCTTGGCGAACGGTTCGGCCGCGCGAACAGCATCCGCCACCTCGGGGTACTGGACCGCATGGACGGGAACGTCACTGGGGCTGTCCAGCTGTTGAATGACGCGCTGGGCTCGTATCGCGATCTCGGCAGCCGTGGTGGGGAAGCCGCCTCGCTGGGCGAGCTGGGTGTGGCACGGGGGGACGCCGGGGAGCGGGACGGTGCCGTCGAGTCGTTCCGGCGGAGTCTGGAGATCCTGCGGGAGCTCGGCGACCGGTGCGGTGAGGCGGAGGTCCTGAACCACTGGGGGACGCTACTGCGGTCCTGCGGTGACTGGGCCCCCGCACGCGCACTCTTCGAGCAGGCACTGGGGCTGGCCCGGGACATCCGCTGCCCGCTGGAGAAGGCACGGGCTCTGGAGGGGATCGGCCGTGGCGACTGGACGGCCGGAGAGCGGGCGCGGGCCGAGGAATCTCTGCGTGCAGCACTCGATGAGTACCGGCGGTTGGGCGTGGGCGGGGCGGCAGATGCCCTGGAACGGCTGCTTGCGCCGCCGCGGGCCGGGTGAGCCGGGCACGTGGCCGGATTCGGTATGCCGACGATGGTGCCGGTGCTGCTACGTTGCGTGCTGGTCTGCTGGCTCAATTGCCTTTGTAGTGCATCGAGGAGCGTCGAATGCCGTCACGCACGCCCGTTCCCTCGTCGCACGGTTCGGCGCCCGCCGGGGCGTGCGACGCCCACGGTTCGGTCGTCCTGGATCGTGTTGCCGTCCGCGTACGGCAGCGGCTGGCGGCCGAGCAGTCCACGTCGAACCGTACTGGCGAGGGTGGCCACCAGGCTTCGCTGATCTGGACCTGGCCTCTGTGAGCCTTACCCCTCGATGACGCCTCGCGAGGACATCGCCCCCTTTCGGTCGTTCATTCTCAAGGTCGCCAACCGCTGCAACATCGACTGCGACTACTGCTACGTCTTCAACTCCGCGGACCAGGCGTGGCGGCATCTGCCCGCCCGGATGAGTGTGGCCGTGGCCCAAGCCGCGGGGCGGCGGATCGGTGAGCACGCGGCGGCACACGGTCTGCGGGAGGTACACGTAGTACTGCACGGCGGTGAGCCTTTGCTCACCGGCCCCCGGCACATGGCGGACCTGCTCGGCGCCGTACGGGGAGGTGTGCCGGCAGGTGTGGTTGTCCGTTTCGAACTGCAGACCAATGGGACCCTTCTCACCCATCCGTGGCTGGACCTCTTCGAGCAGTGCGAGGTCGTCGTGGGCGTCAGTCTCGACGGGCCGCCTGCTGCAAATGACCGGCATCGGCTGACTCACACCTCGCGGTCGAGCGCCGCCTCGGCCGTCCGCGGAGTCGAGCTGCTGCGGTCCCGGCCGCACCTGTTCGCAGGGCTACTCGCCGTCGTCGACCTGGCCAACGATCCGGTCGAGGTCCACGACTACCTGGCATCTTTCGAGCCGCCTGCGATCGACTTCGGTCTGCCGCACGGGACTCATGACGAGCCGCCGCATCGCAACGACCCACGTGTACCCGAGTACGGGTTGTGGATGAGCCGCGTCTACGACGCCTGGCTCACCCGACCGGAGCATCAGCACAGCGTGCGGATGCTGGAGGACATCGTGGCGCTGAGCTCCGGCGTACGTGGCTCGGTTGAGTCCCTCGGCCTGGCCCCGCCGACGAGCATCGTGGTCGAGTCGGACGGCACGATCGAGGGCGTGGACACCCTGCGGTCCGTCGAGGATGGCGCCTCCTGGTTGGGGCTCGACGTCTTCAGACAGTCCTTCGACGAGGTCCTTCACCATCCGAAGCTCCTGCACCGGCAAGGCGGGAAGACCGTGCTCGCCGGACAGTGCCAGAGCTGTCCTCTGGTGGAGATATGCGGCGGGGGCTACCTGCCGCACCGCTTCAGTACCGAACACGGCTACCGGAATCCCTCCGTCTACTGCGCGGATCTGGAGTACCTCATCCGGCATGTTCAGGGCTCCCTGCGCCAGTACGGCTGGGCCCCACACGCGGCGGCGCCCCCGTAGTCACAAGCCGTGATGTCACACCACGATCATGTGTTGGAACGAGCAAGTGAAGCGAAGAGCGACAGGAGATCTCGATGACCGTGACGATCCGCCCGGCCGACAGGAGCGACATCGAGGCCCTGGCCGAACTGATCGAGGAAATCGAGCGGTTCTACGGATCGACCGAGATCCAGCCCCTCGAAGAGCGACGCTCCCAGGTGGAGGAGGCGCTCTTCGGCTCCCCGCCGCTGGCATGCGCGCTCTTGGTCGAGGACGAGGTTGGCGCTCTCGTCGGGCTCGCCGCCTACTCGTTCCTCTGGCCGGCGGCAGGCTCCTCCCACTCCCTGTTCCTGAAAGAGCTCTATGTCCGTGACACCCTCCGCCGCCAGGGCGTCGGCGCCCGCCTCATGGGCGAGCTCCGTTCCCTGGCCGCCGCACGCCCCGGATGCAGCCGGGTCGAGTGGATGACGGACCGCGACAACCCCGGCGCGCGAGACTTCTACAAGTCATTGGGGTTCACGGAGTTCGACGGGAAGGTCGTCTACCGTGTGGAGACTGGTACGACGTGAGGGCGGGGCAGGGCTGTGTCGGAAGTGCGTTGCGATCGCTGTGACTTCGTCATCGGTCTGGGCTGTGCGTGCCCGCCCGACGGATCCACGCCGAAGGCGCACGCTGCGACCTCGCCCCGGCTGGAGTGGCGGCGCTTCGCTGGGGACACGATTCTGATCTCCCCGACGCGGTACGCACACCTTCCCGGAGCCTGCACCCACCTGACCGAAGATCTCGTGACCGCGCCGCGCTGGGGCTGGATCCCCTCCCCTCCGGCCGGACTCTGGGACCGGTTGAGCAACAGCCACCCAGCGACCGCTACAGAGGGCAACACCGCGAGGCAAGCAGTACGGCGGTGCGAGGAGTGCCAGTCAACGCTGGCGTGACACAAGCTGCCGTGGACGCAGGTGCGAGTAGACACCTTGAGTTTGCCAGGCGGGCAGCCGCAGGGAGGCTCCTATCAGGCGTTCCCGCCCACGCATTTCCGTCGGCGGGGCCGACGCTGACATGGAGCGCATCACCGCGGCCGCCGAGCGCGAGGGCCAGGAGCCGGCCGAGTGGCTACGCCAGGTCGTACAGGACCGGCTGGACGCCGTGCCCTTGAGGAAGCGCTTGTCGGCGCGCACTTCACCGTCGCCACTCGCGCGGCCGCCCGCGGCTGACCGGTCGCGACTCGGTCCTGCTTCTGCTCCAGAACCGCCACAACGCCTTGCGCGGGCACTCCCGGCTCCGAAGCTTCACCTGTGCACGACACCATCGCGACCATCACAGGTCACGCCAACACCCTCCTGCAGGTCCTGGCCGCCTTCCTGGTCGTCCTCATGACGAATGGGCTGACCAACCGCTCCCGCGACCGGCAGGACCGCGCCACGGACCGGGCGGCACTGCAGGTCAAAGTGGACACCTTCATCACCGCCGCAATCGCAGTCCGCGCCGCCGCCAACGTCAGCGACCACATCTGGGAAGGCCCCAAGGAGAAGTGGCGTGCGACCGGCATCGTCATGCTCGGAGCCTTCGGCGGCTGGGCCAGCGCGGAAGCACACGGGCGCACCGACAACTGGCGCTACGCGGCTGGCCTCCGTGACGCGGCACAACTCATAAGCCGTGAGGTCCACGCCCGCAAGATTGCTCTTGCCAGCCTGCAGGCATCAACCGTCCAGCTCGGGGCGGCCGCAACCCCGCTGATGCGCCACCAGAACGAGCGCTTGGTTGAAGCTGTTGAAGCAGTCATGAGCGCAGCCAGCGCCATCGATGACACGGCCCGCTACGAACGCGCGATGGCCACCTTCGGGCAGGCCGCCCGCGCCGCGCTGCAGCCGCCGCCGTCGTTCTGGGCGCGTCTGGTTCCCTGGGGGTCCGGATCGAGCCGCTGATACCGGCCCATGCGGTCCGCGGGCGGCGATGGGCCACGTTGGCCCGCTTATCCGCCCCACCCTCGGCTATCGCCGTGATGTGGTCGACCTGCGGCGCACGCGGGTCACGCGGATCGGCCTCGCGCGGCACAGGCGTCAAGCAATGCCCGCACTCCCAATGGTCCCGCTCACCGATCTCCTCCCGCGTGTGCGTCTCCCGCTCCACGGCAGCCAGCCGCGCCCGGCGCCGCCGATCCTGCCCCCGCCTCAGCATGCGCCGCAGCGCCCGGCGCTCCTGCTCGCCCAACTCACACAAGTGAAACCGGATCACCGCATTTCGGGCCTGCAGCTCCTCGCCGTCCACCGTCCCCGCCTCCACCGCGGCCACGTACGCGCCCACATCCCGGAATGCGCCGACCTGATCCGCAGTCAGACCCAGCGCCCGCCGCAAGCGCAGGCCGGTACTCCTCACCCTCCGCACGGGCATGTGCGGCCTCGACATAAGCGCGACAAAATACAAGGTACTGAGGGGCCGTCAGGAAGCCCGCGGCAGGGAAGGATTCAAGCTTTGACTATTAGTGAAGGTAACGACCCGCACGGCGTGCCGGCCCCGCGCTCCGAAACCGAGCCGCCCTCCGCTTCACCCGCGGCCCAAGAGGTTAACTTCCCCCCGGTACAAAACGGTGTCGACTATCTTCAAAGCGTCGCCGACCACCTGCGTACGGATCAGCCAAGCCCTCGGGACCTGAAGTACGCCGTCCTGCACCTCCAGGCCGCCTCGGAGGTACTGCTCAAAGCCCGGCTCCAAGAGGAACACTGGAGTCTCGTCTTCAAGGACCCCGGGCTGGCCAGCCGCAAGAGGTTCGATGCCGGCGACTTCGACAGCTGCACGACGAGCGGGGCCATCGCCCGATTGAGGGACATAGCCGACGTATCCGTAAGTGACAAATCGGCCAAGAGCCTGGCCATCCTGTCGAAGTGGCGCAACGCTCTGCAGCACTACGGGCTAAAGGCCAACGCCCGCGCCATCGAGAGCCGGGCGGCCCAAGTCCTCGACTTCCTCATCGCGTTCGTGCACCAAGAACTCATCCTCACCTTGGAGGAAGAGCAGCAGGAAGCGATCGACGCCGAGCTGGAAGCCGTCAGCGCCAAGGTCCTCTCGATGAAGTCCGTCATCCAAGCCCGCCTCAATCGGCTCGCCGAGGAACTGAAGGACGTCCAGGACCTCACCCTGAAGTGTCCGGAGTGTGATCAGTGGGCGGTCGTCATCGGGACAGCAGACGTAGCGGAGTGTCACTTCTGCCACGCAACCTGGTGGGGTCCCCAGGAAGTCCTTTCGTACGTCTTCCATCACGAGGGAAGCGTCGACCTTGTCATGTGCCCTGAGTGCGGCCATGACGGCCTGGCCCGCAACGGCGTGCTCGTAGCTGCTGCACCAGAGGAGTACCGAATCTTCTGCGGCTGCTGCGGGCACCACTTTGACGCCATCGACATCTGCGCCTCATGCAGCGCTCCGTACGAACCCACGGAAGACGACCTCGGCATGTGCAGCGACTGCGTCGACGCTCGGTATGCCAAGTTCTGACCCGGATGGAGAGGGTGGAGTCGTGACGACTACAGCGACCGACCCGGACGACATCGTTTACGACGCCGAGATCATCGACGACCGCGAACGGCTCCTGCTCGCGGCCGCAGCTGGCGCCCCGGCCACCTACCGCCTCACCCGTCACACGATCCTTGCCGAAGGCGAGATGCCGCCGCACGCCAACCTGGAACCGCCCTTCACCACAAAGGACTTCAAAGTCCCGGACCGCGTGAAGAAGCGGATCACCGAGCGCGGCGCCCGCAACACCCGGGTCAACTGTGACTCAACGCGCACGCGCTTCGAGCAGTGGTGCGTGAAGGAGGGCCGGATCGCCCAGCCCACCACCACGACGGGATGCCACGTACTTCGGCTATCTCATGGAGACGGGGAAGCCGGACGACAGCAAGTACAGCCCGGACAGCCTGCTCGCCTACTGCTCACGGATCGCGAAGGGGGAACGGCCGGACGCCTCCCTCGTCCGCGAGACGATCGAGGACTACCGGCTGGAGGAATACATCCCGGCCTGCGGCATCCGCCCGGCCGCACAGCGCCCGCACCTCGACGCCTACCAGTACGTCATCGCTCAGCGCGGCCACGCCCCGTCCCCCCGCGTGCGCAGCGCACGCAACTGGTCCGCCGCGTCCACCCGGTCCCCATCGCGTAGGGCGGGACGGGGACCGGCGCCCGCTACGAACTCACCGAACAGGCCTCCTCCCTCGCCCAGATGGTCCCCACACGCGTGCTCGATGAAGCCTTCACCACCGCCGCGCCCAGTGGGCCAGCCGGGAGGCACACCGCAACGGGACCACCGCGCCCGACTGGATCAACGTCACCAACTTCCACAGCCACGGGGTCGACCTCGGCTCCGATGACGGCTTCACCGCGCCCACCCGCCGCAAGGGTGCCGACCTCGTCATGATCCGGGACGACGGCAGCATGGCGGTCTACCATCAAAAGCTACCGGGATCGGCCGCCCGCGCCTCCTGACCACGGAGTCGGGGCGCACGCCCACCGGCCCGGCGCGCCCACCACCAGAGCGGATGGGCGCCGAACGGCGAGGCGTCCTCCGCCAGCTCGGCGGGCGCGCGGTCCGGTTCCGTCAGTTGCGGGCGGCCTGGATCTCGCCGGCGTCAATCAGCGCTCGGCGCAGCTGCTCCGTCTCGGCCGGGCACTCAGCCGCGGGCAGGGCACGGCGGCATCGAGCAGAGGCCGGGCGTGCCGGCAGACGTCGGCGCCGTGCACGGGGCCGAAGGGCGGGGCGGGTGGGCAGGTGCGTGGCCAGGAGCAGGGCATCGGGGCTGCGGGGGTGGCCGACGGCGCGTTCGGCGACCTGGCCTTGTTGTCCTTGCCGCGTGAGATCGAGGCGAGGATCCAAAAGCCTACGCGCATGCGGGAATTCAACTCTATGATCACTTCGCCTCGGCCTCTGCTGCGGCCACATCCGCCTCCGAGACAGGCCAAAGACGATGACGAGTACCGCGCTCAAAACTCAACGGGTCCTTGCCCGCTCTGCGCAGGCCGCGGTAGCTGCGGCTGCCGTGGTGGACGTGTTCCGCGCGGTGGCGGTCCGGGATCACTACCTGCATCACACGGGCGATTCCTTGCACAGGTCGGGCTTCATGTCCACGGTCTTCCTCAATCTGATGACTCTCGCGATCGTGCTGTTCCTCGTGTGGCTTGCCCGTTCCCGGCGCAAGGCGCAGGAACTGACCCCCCGGGCCTCAGTCCCGAGTCGGGGCTGGACGATTGGTGCGTGGTTCATACCGGTGGTCAATCTCTTTGTCCCCCGTCGGCTCGTCCTCGACATCGGGCGCGCGAGTTCCCTGTCGTGGGAGGAGGAGCGAGACACGGCACTGGTGAATTTGTGGTGGGTCGCCTGGGTCGCGCACGCGCTGGTGCTCGTGGTGGCGGGCCGGGTAGCCCAGGGGTCCATGGCCTTCCTCGTAGTGGCGGAGGCACTCATGATCGCTGCGGCCGTGCTGATAGGGCTGGTCATCGAGCGCATCACGGTGCTGCAGAGCGTGGCGTTCGGTGCCGCCGTTCCCGTCGCGCCTCAGACCCAGACCTGAGTCAGGTCGGGCAGGGCCGGTCGTCCTGTGCCGGGTCCGCCCCGCAACCAACGACGATGACGTCGCCTTTAAAATTGCGCTGGCGAGGTGATCAAGTCAGGAACGAACGTGTTCGCGGTTGAGTTCGTGGTAGCCGCGAAAGTCGAAGAAGCGCAGGCCGTCGATCACTGTTCCTGACACGACGTGCTGGAGCTGGTGGGTTCGCGCATGATCTCGCCGTGGATATCGGCTGGTCTGATCGTGCCAACGATCTGTGTGACCAGGGATTCGTCGGCGTAACAGGCTGAGAGCCAGCCATCCTGGTCCTGAAGTACCGGGGCCCAGGCGGTGGGCGACGTGTGGGGCACCGCGCGGAAGAAGCCGATGCGCAGGAACTCGTGCCTGGGCACGGTCTCAGCGGGCTTCTTCCATGGGTCCGTGTCCAGGGATCCGCCGGACGTCACGGCGTCGATGAGCTGTCGCAGGAGTGGTTCGTGGTCGCTCACGATTTGCTTTCCAGTAGATCGGCCAGGGCTGCGCGCATGGGCAGCCGGCCGGCCGGTGGGCCGACGGCTCCCACACCGCCGACGCTGCCTACAGCCTCGCCAGGGCGCCGGGCCACGGGGCCCGCTCGCCGCGGTACAACAGGCGCGCCGAGCAAGGCCCGACGGAGTTAGATCAGGATTGTGACGGCCTCCGCCTGCGTCAGCGGGCGGGGCGAATCATCACAGTGAGGACCGGTGACGCGGGTGACGGCTGGCTCTGGCCCAAGTCTTGGTAGCCCCAGGACCGGTAGAGCTTGTGGACCTTTCCGTCGCCGGCCGCCGGGTTCACCATCAGCGTCGCGTATGGCTCGTCTCGCGTGGCGAGGAAGGCGTCATGCATACGCCGCGCGGTCCCGGTCCCCCGCCAAGCGTCTCGTACGCCGATCTCTTTCAGGGCCACGGTGGGATGCTGGGTATATTCCTGGGTCGGTTCCGGTGTCGTGCGCTGCCAGTACCGATCACCGTGCTCGATGCGATTGCCGTAGGCGTATCCGACAGGTTGCTCGTCCGCGTACGCAAGGACGAGCGTGAACCCTGGCTCGGCACCGTGTCGGTCCAGCCGCTCGCCGAATGCGGTGACCGCGTAGTTCGGCATGTGGAGCAGCGGGGCGCGCACTTCGGCGTATACGTCGACCACGTCGCCGCGGACGGGGCCGAGCTCTGTGAACGTGCGGAGCTCGATCGTGGATGCTGCCGGGGTCATGTGTTGGCCTTCCAAGTGTCGCGGGCGTGCTCGGTCCAGCTCTGCGCGACGGAGCTGCGCGGGGCCCGCGCACGTAGCGCAGCGCCGAATTCTTGCAGCATGCGGGAGACACGGGCGTGCTGGGTAGCCGCGTCGGAAGGCACTTTCATGGCCGTATCCGCAGCAGCCTCGAAGTCGCCTTGGGCGAGTTGGGCATGCGCGAGACGCGTGGTGGTGATGGCGTGTGACCGGCGCATGTGAGGCCGCAGGGCGGCCAGGCAGCGGTGGGCGTGGAACTCGGCGGTCGGGTAGTCCCCGAGTGTGAGGAAGGCGGAGAGGGCGAGGGAGTCCAGTTCCGCCTGGTCGTAGAAGGCAAGCAACCACACCGGCCGGAACCCGTCTGGGTCCATGCGTTGCAAAGCGTCCTGCGCCTGGTCGAGCGCGCGGTGTGTGCCCGCCCGGTCCTGCGCGGCTCCGTGGATGGCTGCCTGCCGGGCCAGGCCGAGAGACGCGAACATGGGGTCCCGGCGCGTGATGTGCAGGTTGCGTGCGACATCGTTCGCGGCGAAGGCCTCCCCCGGACGGCCGACGTGCCGGTACATGGCCCCCGCATGGCTCCAGATGCGGAACTTGATGGCCTGGTCTCCGGACATCTCGGCGAGGGCCTGGGCTTCGCGCATGTGTGCCTTCGCGTCACCGTAGCGGCGGCCGTCGATCGCTGCCCACATCGCGGAAGAGCGGAACGATGCAGCGCATCCGTACAAGCTACTGCGCACGCGTTGAGTGGCGCTGCCGGCGTTCTGAAGGTTCAGCGCCTCGTCGGCGAGGGCGGCGGCGCGCTCCTCGATGCCGAGTTGACCGCCGTAGCGGTGGTCACTCGCGATGACCTCGGCGAAGCGCTGTTGTAGGCGGCCGACGTCGCTCATGCCAATACGACGGGTTCCTGTGCTGCCGGGGGCGGCGGCTGCTGTTGCGGCGACAGCGAAACCGCCGATGAGATTGCGACGCTTCATATCGGGGTCCTCCTGCGGTGCGGCTGGGGTGGATGAAGCCCGGCCCCGTGGCACGAACCCTAAGTCGGTGGCGGATATGCCGCTGAGAGTCTCAAGTGCCCTCCGGGTAGCGGTTTTAGGCCATCGGACCCGTCCCGCCTTCCAGTCTCGGACCGAAGAGCCGTCCAGTCCGCCAGTCCGTCCGGTGAGCTCCTCAAGGGCCTTGTTCACCGCATCAGCCAAGCTGTTGGAGCTGTAGCCGTGCTCCCGCATCCACGCTTCAAGAGCCGCATTGCGCGTGGCAGTCATGCGCGCACCGTAGCGGCTTGGTGCCCATCTGTCAGGTAAAACATTGGGCAAATCGCCCTAGGCCGTCCCGTCGGATCGGCGTCTATCGCCCTAACCAGGCTGCTGCACACGGCAGTTATCTGGTTACTGGCCAGCCGATCCGTTAGCGGCAGCATTCGCTACCTCGCTGAGAGTGCAGATCCGACCACGAAGGACGTGATGACGACGACAGCCGTACGAACGCCCCGCGCGGTGCTGCGCCGCGATGGGGAGGTGATGAGGGAGCGGATCGAAATCGTCCCCCGTAACGGTGCCGATCCGCCCCGGTCCCAGGACGCGACCCGGGTAGGAGCCTTGCGCCGGATTGCAGCGGCCAAGCTCAGATATTGCGGCCTGGACCTGCTCATTGACGAAGTGCTGCTCATCGTCTCGGAACTGCTGACGAACGCAGTCCTGCACAGTGGCACCCGCCAGATAGATCTGAGCCTTTGTCTCGAGCACGGCGTCCTGCACATTGCTGTCACCGACGGTATGCCGGGCAACGCCCCGCGCAAGGACGTTGACGGCAACGCTGAGTCGGGGCGTGGTCTCGCTCTGGTTGATGCCTTGGTCCAGGAGAACGGCGGCAGGTGGGGAACCAGCGGCGACGGTTCGGAGACATGGTGCAGCCTCGTCGTACCGCCGGAGCAGCCGCGACCGTGACACCTGCCTCGTCGCGCTGGCCGGCCTCGTCGTGGGTGGCAGCCCACCCCGCTGCCGGTCCCAAGGGCGTCGGCTCCGCAGCGTCCCGGTGTGCCTGTCGAACCGATCTCGGTAGCCCTTTCCCGCTTGCTCAGAACCCGACTATTGAGGATCTTCAATGTCGTCCCGTCGCATCTCTCATCGCCGCAGGCGAGGCCAGCGTTCCGAGGAAGACCGCTCCCTGCTCGGCGAGGTCGGCAGTGTGCTGATCTTGCCACTGGTGAGCGTGGTCGTCCTGCTCAGCGTGACCCTGCTGGCCGCGTATGTGTACCGATTAGGCCCCGCGCAGCTCGTCATCGCGGTGGCCGGCAGTGTGCTCGGGGCGGCGCTGGTCGGCCTCGTCCGCGTACGGGCGGTGGCCGCGGTTCTCCAGGGCTGGCGCGAGGCGGAGTTTCAGCGGGTCGCGGAGGCGGTGGGCGCTGCTGAGGCGACGATGATCTGGACGGCGGATCAGCTGTGTCAGGGGGTGCGGCCGCCGCTGCCGCTGGAGCCTGCGTCGGCCGGCGAGGGTGCGGTGGGCAAGGTTGTCGATCTGGTCGGCCAGTTGCATGTGCAGGGCGCGGGTGCGTTGTTGCGGGTGCATGACGAGTCGCAGGCGGCATTGCTGGTGGACATGCATCGCAGTCTGACCCGGCGCCAGCACACGTTGATTGACCAGATGCTGGAGTACTTGACGGGGTTGCAGAGGTCGACCGACGACCCTGTGCTGCTGAACTGGAGTTACGGGACCGATCATTTGGCGACGCGGCTGCGGCGGATGGTGGAGAGCGTGTCCGTGGTCCTGGGCGGTGCTTCTCTGCGGGAGACGCGACAGCCGGTGCAGGTGGCGAAGGTGCTGCTGGGTGCGAAGTCGGAGGTGGTGAAGTACCCGCGGGTGCAGTTGGTCAACGGTGAGGTCGGGACGGTGTTCGCGCTGCCTGCCCAGGTGCATCCGGATGTGGCGCATCTGCTGGCCGAGTTGATCGACAACGGGCTGGATCATTCTGATCCGGCGACCCCCGTGATGGTGCGGGCGCAGAAGGTGGCGGCGGGTCTGTTGATCGAGGTCGAGGACCGGGCGGTGCTGCCGATGGATGCCGGGAAGAGGGCGATGCTGAATCATCTCCTGGCGCATCCCCGGCAGGCTGATGTGGCGGGGATGGTCCGTGCGGGGTGCTTCGGGCTGATCACCACGGCGAAGATCGCCGCCCGGCATGGTCTGCAGGTCGAGTTGGTGGTGAACGCGATGGGTGGGACCACCGCTCACGTGGTCATCCCTGAGCGGTATCTCGTGCCGATCGAGCCGGCTTTCGGCACCGTCACGCTCCCCGCCGCGACGCCGGCCGCCGTGGCCGGGCCCTCCCCCGCCGGTGTCGGGCGGCAGCAGGCGGCACGGTCCGCGCCGGGCCCGGACGGCCGCGGTCCGCAGCAGCCGGTGTTGTCCGGCGGTGACGGCCGACTGCCGAGGCGTCAGCGGGTGGCCCGGCCCATGCCGGACGCAAGCATTACCCCTGCGGCACCGGCCCGGGCGGCGAACCCTCAGGCCGCAGCCGACTGGCGCACTGGCCTGAGCACCGGACTCACAGCAGGACCGGCCCCGGGCGCCGCCCCGGCCACCGATTCCTGACCTCCACTCCCCTCTCTTTCTCGCTCTTGTTTGGAGTGATTTCGCCATGGCTCACATGCACGACACAGGTTCCGCCGTGTCCGCCGACGCGGTCCGCGGGCAGATCTCGCGGCTGCTCGAAGAGTTCGTGAAGGACACCCCCGGCGCCACGGATGCCCTGCTCGCCTCGCGGGACGGCCTCCCCCAGGTGTTCTGCTCACACATGGAGATCGGCTGGGTGGACCAGCTGGCCGCCGCGTTCTCCGGGATGGCCGCGCTGGCCAAGGGCGTGGCCGGGCCGATGGGCGCGCAGTTGCCTGCACGGCAGGTGCTGATCGAACGCGACGACGCCCTGTTCCTCCTCACGGACGCCGGTACCGGGCACGCCTTCAACAAGAGCGGGGGGACGGTGCCCACGGTGCTGGTGGTGCTGGCCCGCACCGACGCCAACATCGGCACGATCGCCTACAGCGTGGGCCGGCTGATCCAGAACTTCGCCCCGTTCATGACGACCCCCGTGCGCGCCCGCCACGGCCAGGACGGTGGTGGCGAGTGAACTCCAGTACCCACCCCGGGCCGTTAGCAGCGGTGCAAGCGGACGAGACGGCGACAGTCGTGCGCCTGCACGCGGTCACCAACGGCCGCACCCGCCCCCGCCACCCCTTAAGCCTGCACACCGTTCTGGGCCCCGGCCGGCGCGCGCCGCGCCCTGGCCTGCCCGCGGAGAGTGTGCGGATCGTTCAGCTGTGCCGGCAGAGGCGGCGGCCGCTCGCCGAGCTGGCCGGGATGGCCGGCCTGCACGTCGCTGCGGCCCGGGTGCTGGCCTCGGACCTGATCGACGCAGGCGTGCTCACGGTCCCGGTGCCGGACGTGCCGTCCGGTCAGGGCCCCGACGTGCAGATGCTGCATGCGGTCGCGGCTGCGCTGCGGCTCAAGTTCCCCGACGCTGCCGCGAAAGCCGGGTGACCCGCATGCCGGTACACCCGCAGGGCCCGGAGCGTGCGGTGGTGAAGCTGGTGGTCTCCGGAGGGTTCGGCGTCGGCAAGACCACCGCCATCGCCGCCATCAGCGACATCCCGCCGCTGCGGACCGAGGAGCGCCTGACCGCGCAGAGCGAGCCCGTCGACAGCCTGGACGGTGTTGAGGCCAAGACGACGACCACGGTCGCCTTCGACTTCGGCCGCGTCGGCTGGGACCTGCCCGACCCCGTCGAGCTGTACCTGTTCGGCACGCCGGGGCAGCCGCGGTTCTGGAGTTTCTGGCATCACCTCGCCGAGGGGGCCTTCGGCGCCGTCGTCCTGGCCGACACCCGCAGACTCGCCGGCAGCTTCCCCGCAGCCGACTTCTTCGAACAGCTCGGCCTGCCCTTCGTCATCGCCGTCAACCGGTTCCCCGAGGCTGCCCCGCGCAGCCTGGGCGAGATCCGCGAGGCCTTCGACCTCGACGACGACGTGCCGGTGCTGTTCTGCGACGCCCGCGAACCCGACTCCGTGGCCGGCGTTCTGCTCGCCTTGGTCCAGCACGTGCTGGACACCGCACCCGCCGCCCCTACCGCCCTCCTGGACGCATGATGACCTTCCACCCCGGCCACCCCACCACCCCCACCCCACCCGCGCCCGCACCGGCTTCCGCACCCGCGTGGCGGGCCGTCGAGCGCAGGCTGGAGGTGTTCACCGCCGACCCGCGCACCGAACTCACCGACATGGCCACCCGCCTGGCCCGCCTGCGGGAACTCGACATCCACCTGCACGACCACGAGGACCTCGACGCGCTCGCCGACACCATGAGCGAACGTGCAGGATTCCGCTACGCAATGGTGAACGCCTTCGGCGAGGAACAGACCTTCATCGGCCTGCGCAACCCCCCGCGTGAGGCGGGCTACGCCCTCGTCGGCCGCACCATGAGCCGCGGCCACGGCTACTGCCCCGAAGTCGTCCAGCGCAGACTCGGCCTGCCGCTGCCGAACGTCGCCGCCTCCCCCCGCTACGCCAGCAACCATGTCTGCGACGCCATCGGCATCCAGAGCTACTTCGGCGAGCCCGTCATCGACGCCGCCACCGGCCTGGTCCTCGCCACCGTCTGCGTCATCGACACCGAACCGCGCACCCTCGACGACGCCCGCCGTCTCCAGGCCATCGTCAAGGACGGCGCCCGCGCGGCCGCCGACCTCCTCCACATCCCCACCCCCCTGCCCTGACCCCGCCCCGCGGCCGGTCTCCCACACCGGCCGCCGGCTTCAACCGTCACCGTCACCGCCGCTGCCGTGGCCGCAGCTGCCGCCCAGCAAGGAAGGAAAGGGGGAACCACTCGTGCCTGTGCCCCGCACGCCCGCCACCCTCGACAGGTTTCTCACACCCGCCCACCAGGCGTTATGGGCGGACGCCGACGCCTTCGCCCAAGAGGAGGTCCTTGCCTTGGTGGAGCGCGTGGAGAGCGCGCCCAGCCGCGTCGACCGGAAGATCGCCCGGCTCATGGCCGGCCGCCGCTGGTTCGGCGTCACCGTCCCCGCCGCGTTCGGCGGCATGCAGGCCGGACACGTCGCCAAGACGATCCTGATCCACCGCCTCGCCCGCGTCTCCGGCACGGCCGCCGCGATCCTCCAGGCAGGCCTGATTCCGGTCGCCGCCCTGCTCCACTACGGCAGCGACGAGCAGCGCACCGCGCTGCTTCCCGGTGTCGCCGACGGGAGCGTGCTGATGTCGATCGCGGTGACCGAGCCGGACCAGGGCGGCCACATCGGCGGCATGACCACCAGCGCCGAGTGGGACGGCAAGGCCTGGGTGCTGTCCGGGACCAAGGCCCACGTCGGCAACAGCCACATCGCCGGCCTGCACGTCGTCGTCGCCCGCACCGCCCCGCCCGGCACCCGCACCTCCCAGGCCCTCACCGCGTTCCTCGTCCGAACCGAACAGCGAGGCGTGCACGTCCACCGCCACACCAGCAAGCTCGGCCTGCACGGCTTCAGCTTCGGACTGATCAGCTTCGACCGCGTCCGCATCCCGCCGCGGAACGTCATGGGTGAGGTGGGGCAGGGCTTCGACGTCGCGCAGTCCAGCAGCGTCCTGTACGGAAGACCCAACCTGGCCGCCGTCAGCCTCGGCCTGCACGAAGCGGCCGTCGCCCTCACCACCCGGTTCCTCAGCCACCGCCCCCGCTACAAAGGGGCAGTCGCCGACCTCGGCGTGGTCCGTGACCGGCTCGGCCGCATGTCCGCCCGCGCAATCATGGCCCGGATCCTGGCCTACCACGCCGTCGACATGCTCGACCGCGGCCAGCCCTGCGACATGGAACTCATCGCCGCCAAAGCCATCGGCCACGAACTCGCAGCCGAAGCCGGCCGGGACGCCATGGAACTGCACGGCGCAACCGCCCTCACCGAGGACTACCCCCTCGAGCGGGTCTGGCGCGACATGCAGACCACCTACGCCCCCGCCGGAACCGGAGAAGTCCAGCGCATCCGCCTCGCCCAGAACCTCCTCCACCAACACGGCCACCCAGGCGAAGAAACCGACCACACGCAGTGGTCCACCCGCCTCGCCCACCTCACCCGGCACGCCCGAGCAGACCCGGCGACCGCCCTGTAAAGCCCCCGCGCACGGCACCCCCGTACATCCACATTGCCGTGCGCGGGCCCCCAACCCCGCCGCAGACCAACCGTCCAGGCCAGGCCTGCGGCGGGGCTCACACCCCCACGCCCCTGTCCGTCCACCCCCTCCTCAGAGGAACGCATGAACATCACCGTCCACCATGACGCAGGCCGCAGATTCGACGACCTGGCGCAGCGCGTTGAGGCCGTCGCCGCCGAAACCGCCCCGCTCGTCGAAGCGGTGACGGGACTGGCCCTGCCCGACACGGTGGTCATCCGGACCATGCCCCCACGCGCATGGCTAAAGGCGCACCAGCGCCGCAGCGCACGGCTGCTGCGGGCCGAAGCCCGCGAGCTGCGCGCTCCTCGAAGGCGCAGGCGCCAGGCGAAGGTTCAGCACTACACCCAGTGCAACGGCCGGCACCGGATCTGGCCCCTGATCGGCGCCCAGGTCGTCGACTTCCGCCTTGGCCGGTTCGAGCTCGTGATCCTGCCCCAGTCCATGCGCGAAGCCGGCCGGCTCAACGACCAGGCTGTGCTCACCAAGGTCATCTGCCACGAGCTGACCCACGTCGCCCAGCACGCCGCGGACAACGGTGCGATGTGGCGGTTGCAGGACAGCTACTACCCGGAGCTGCGGGGCATAGCCGACCGCGACTACGGCTTCCTCGTGGAAGGGCACGCCTACTGGGCCGACCGGCAGATCACGACGAAGCTCCTCGGCGCCCCGGTGTCACTGAAGGAGATCAGCCCGCACGCCACTCACCGCTACAAAGACCTGGCAGACACTCCCCAACGCGCCGAAATGCTGGAGTACTTCACCAGGGCCGTCGACAGCGTGGAAGAGATCGTCACCACGCACGGCCTCGATGCCTTCAACAAGGTCTGGCACCGTCCCGACCTCGTTCCGACCCGCGATGAGGCCAGCACACCCATCGGCTGGATACGCCGATTCAGATGACGGAACCTGCCCTCCCCTGACGTCCCGCCTCAGGCACCCCCATGCCGAGCAGCGCGGGACACCCGCCCGGCGCGGGGACGACGACTCGACGCGACCTCCCTCTGTGAGCGCGCCGCAGCCGCCCCCGCGCCGGGTGGCCACCACCGACAGATATCCGCGACACAGAAAGGACCACAACGGTGCGGCTCGACCATCCCGCCTTCCTCCTTCCTGGCGCAGCACCCCAGCCCCCTCGTTCCCCGGACCGGACGGTGGTCCAGGGAGCGAGGGCCACTCCCAGCCCCTCGCCCACGGTCTCGCAGCGCAGGACCGGGCGAGCAGTGCCTGCCCTGTGCCGCGAACGGTCGACAGCGTCGAGCGCCCTCGCATCACCAGCCGCGTTCGACCGGAAGGACCTACCGATGCATGCCCTCATCGCAGCCCCGTTCGGGGCGACGAGCGTCATCCTGCGTCCAGGAAGCCCTAAGGCGATCAAGGTGGGGGCTGCACGATTCACGGAGATCCGTACCGCCGTGGCTGAGAACGGGATGGTGCCTGGCTGGCTTGCCGATGCTGCCAACACACAGTGGGGCCTCGCTCTCCACGGGCACGCCGCAAACGGCAGCATCCTGGTCCGGTCTCCCGGGCCATACCGCATCAGCCGGGCCACCTACGAGGTCAACCTGGGCTGCGACTACGACTGCGTGATGTGTTATCTCGGCGAGAAGCGCTTCGAGGGCTTGGACATGGCCGGCAAGCGGCGGCTGCTCGAGGTCATGGCCGAAGCCGGGGTGATCTGGCTGCAGATAACAGGCGGGGAACCGCTGATCGACCCCGACTTCCCCGAGGCGTACCGGTACGCACACGAGCTGGGGATGCAGCTGGAGGTGCTCTCAAACGGATCCCGGCTGCACAAGAACCACATCCTGGAGCTGCTCGTCGAGCTGCCGCCGTCCAAGTTGTCGCTGAGCGTGTACGGCGCAACGGCCAGCACGTACGACGCGGTGACCCGCAATCGGGGCGCGTTCGGCCGCTTTGCTACAGGCTTGGAAAGGGCCGTCAGCGCCGGGCTGAACATCGACCTGAGCCTGATCATCACACGGGAGAACGCGCACGAGGCCCCCGCCATGCGAGCGTGGGCGCAGGAGCTTGGGGTGGCGTCTCGTGAGTACGCGAACATCTCCCCCACGATCCACGGGACAGCCGAGCCACTGCCTTCGCAGTCCCCCGAATACCTCACCCAGCGGGCGCCGTTCCGCGGGTGCCCCGCCGGTCACACGTTCTTCCACGCCGACCCCTTCGGGCGGGCCTCGATCTGCAAGGTGGGCCGCGAACCGAACATCGATCTGGTCGCGGAAGGTGTGGAAGGTCTGGCCCGGCTCGGCGACATCGCCGATTCCCTCATGCTTCGCACCGGAGGATGCAGCGGCTGCAAGCTGTCCGGCACGTGCCGGGTGTGCAGGCCGATGGCCAAGATCCTTCAGGAGGCGAAGGCACCACTGAACACCTACTGCCAACACGGAATGAGGTAGTCATGGCCGTCACGATCGAACTCACCCGCAGGCCGGAGACCAGCGTCGAGGACCCGGACGGCGTCGCCCTGGTCGCCGACGTCGAGGAACTGACCGCGGGCACCCTGCCCGGCTGCGGCGAGGACAACCCGTACAACTAATCCACGTCCCCGGGGTGGGGACTCGCGCGGGTCCCCACCCCTCCCGCGGTACCGCACGATGACCTTCTTCTCCTGGAGCTCACCCTTGGCAACGCACCGCCAGGCCGAACTGCCCACCGACGTGCTGAAGATGATCGAAAGCGTCACCGGGCCTGTGCATGACGTCGACATGGTGTCGGCCGGCTACAACAGTGAGATCGCCGCTCGCCTGCACCTCGCCAGGGGCACGGTCTTCGTCAAAGGCCTGCGCCAGGACCATCCGCGTGTATGGACGCAGCAACGCGAAGCGGCCATCAACCGCCACACGCGCGGTCTCGCACCTGCGCTGCTGTGGCAGATCAAACAGGGAGGGTGGGACCTGCTGGGCTTCGAAGACCTCGGCGGCCGCCACGCCGACTACTCTCCCGGCTCCCCCGACCTCGAACTCGTCCTTCAGGCCATGTGGAACCTCGCCGCCGCCACACCGCCGGCCACCGTCGAGTTGAAAACCATGCCGAAGCGCATGAACACATACGTCACGGACCCAGCGCAGCTGCGGCTCTTCGAGGGCCACGCCTTGCTGCACACCGACTGGAAACCTGACAACGTCCTCATCACCAACGGGCAGGCCCGGCTCGTCGACTGGGCATGGGCCTCCAGCGGAGCAGCGTGGATCGACTCCGCACTGTGGGTGATCTGGCTTATCGCCTCCGGTCACAGCGCGCAGGAAGCCGAGAGCCTGGCCGCGCTGCATCCTGCCTGGGACAAAACACCAGCGCCTCACATCGACGCCTTCGCGTACGCCCAGCAACGGCTCTGGAAGTCGATCGCAGACGCCGACCAGCCCGATGAGTGGACGCACCAACTGCACGCAGCGGCACACGCATGGGCAGAGCACCGAAGTTGACGGCTGCCCACCCGTACCACTGTGCGCTCGAACTCTGTCCGGCTCGAGGGCGAGCCTGCGCAGTGGTCGGACCTCGCCGACCCACGCTACTGGCATCAGCCTGAGCGCCGGGCGCCGCCCGGTAGCGTCTCGACCGACCACTTGAGCAGGGAGAACCACGTTGCATGCCATGTCCTTGACCGCGATCGCCGACATCGTCGGCGGCCGTCTCACCGACGTCCTCGACCCCGAGGCACAGGTCACCCAGCCTGCCGTCTTCGACTCCCGCGAGGCCGTCGAGGGAACGCTGTTCATCGCCCTTAAGGGCCAGCACACCGACGGTCACACCTACGCCCAGGCGGCCGTCGACAAGGGCGCTGCGGCAGCCCTGGTCACCCGGCCGGTCGGTGTCCCCGCGATCGTGGTCGATGACGTCCTCGCCGCCTTCGGCCAGCTCGGGCGCACGCTCCTGCACAGCGTGTTCGGCGGGGCGCACGTCGTGGCCATCACCGGCTCGGCCGGCAAGACGAGCACGAAGGACTTCATCGCCCAGGTGCTGCCCGGCCCGGTGGTGGCAACGCCTGAGTCCTTCAACAACGAGATCGGTCTCCCGCTGACCATCACCCTGGCCGACCCCGCCACCCGCTTCCTGGTCCTGGAGATGGGCGCCCGCCACATCGGAGACATCCGGGCCCTCACCCGGATCGCCCAGCCGGACATCAGCGTCGTCACCAACGTGGGTACCGCGCACGTCGGCGAGTTCGGCAGCCGCGAGAACATCGCCACCGCCAAGGGCGAGATCGTCGAAGCCCTCCCCCAGGGCGGGCTCGCCGTCCTCAACGCCGACGACGACTTCGTCCAGGAGATGCAGAACCGCACCCAGGGCCGTGTCGTCACCTACGGTCTCAGCGAAGCCGCCGTCATCCGCGCCGTCGACGTCACGGTCGACGACCGGGGCCGCGCCTCCTACGTCCTGGTCACCCCCGAAGGCTACGCCGACGTCCGGCTTCAGTTCGTCGGCGACGTGCAGGTCCACAACAGCCTGGCCGCGATCGCTCATGGCGCCACCGTAAGTCGGGATGCGCCCAACGATCCAGCGCCTTCCCTGAACGGGATACGGGAGGAATCGGGCAAGCGCGGCTGCTCCCCGCGTCGGCGGGGACGGCGTCGGGCAGCCGAGCGACGCCCAGCGTGCCGCCGGACTGCGCGCGGTGCGCCACGGCTTCTCCGTATCCGCGGGATCCATCCGTGCCCGCCTCACGTCCTTGTTGTTCAGGAACGGGACGGGAGGCAGTCATGCGGGACAGCGGTACGGCACGGCAGGTAAGACTGCGGCTGGCCAGGCAACGCACGGGACCGAATCGCGTCCGCGCCAGGGAACGAACCCCACGTTCCGAGGTGCAGGAACCTGCCCCGTCGCCGCCTTGGTGGCGCCGTATCCATTGGACTCACGTCGGGGCGGTCCTGGGAGCACTGGTAGCTCTCGTCGGTTTGATTTTCACGGGCGCGGCGACCTATTACCAGGCCGCGGTGACGAACGACCAGCTCGACCAGTCACGCGAAGACGAGCAATACGCGAAGCGCAGTCAGGCCATGAGAGTGTTCTATTGGGTAGAGGAACCAGCCGACGGTCACCTCCGCCTTCACCTCGTCAACAGCTCACCGGACCCGGTGAGTGACGCCGACGTCTACTTCGGCGCACCTGTCGGCTCGATGACCGCTGTCTACAGCGATCTGTACGTGAGCTACGAGCAACGCATCCCCTACCTGCCGCCCTGTTCCGACACGATCCTCGACTCGCGTCACTGGCTCTACATGGACGAGGGGCAGTACGACAAGGTGTACGCCGGGACTCATCTTCTCCCGGGCTGGGAAAAATCCCTGAAACCGCTGCCAACTCCCGATGCAGTGTGGGTGGATGGCCTGACGTTCTACGACCGCGACGGCGCGTGGTGGCAACGAACCAGTACAGCACTTGAACAGGTCGAGGTAGCCGGACCTCGTACGGAAGGTCAGGCGGACCATTACGGATGGGGCTACGTTCGGGGTACACCCGAGCTGAAGGCCACGGCATCGTGCAGCGGCGACCAGGCCGGTTGAAGTTTCCTTCGTAGCAGTAGGCTCACACGGTCGCTTCGGCAGCAAGGCCGGCCGGGCTGCCCAGGAGAGGGAAGGCGCCCCGTACACGGCGAAGTACCCGTACACGGCGAAGCAGTAGTCCTTCAGCGCGCCGAAGCCGTCCGACCCCTGGCCGCCGAGCCGGTTCAGCTCGTCGTCGGCCTTCTGGATGTCGGCGTCCTCCTCGGCCCGCCGGAGCTCAGTGCGTCGAGCACCGCGACGGCGGCCTATCCGCCCTCACCACCGCCCAGCGGCACGCCCGATGCCCTCGTGGGGCACGGTGGTCGCGTTGACGATTCCGCTGAGCGGGACAGATGTCGGCTGCGGTACGCGAAACTCCCGGCCGCCTGTGATGGCGAAGGTGCTGGTCAGAGCGTCGACTGACCGCGGGGTACGGGACCTGTCGGCGTCCCGGTCCGTTTTTCTGCTCAGCTCATTGATTGTACCGACCGTTGGGTCTATCTTTCCGGCAGCCGCACCGAAGCTCCAGACGGGCATCACACCTGCCCGTGCTCGTGACCCCAGGCACCGCGCCCTCGTCCCGTAACTCCGGCCCATCAGCCATTCGGTGAGGTGGGACGGAGTGATGTCGCCGCCTTGCCGCACGTCCCCATGCCTGCCCCGACCAGAGCCGCTCTCCGGCTCTCCGCTCATCCCCGGAAGGCCTCTATGTCCGAGACCCGAACCGCTCCTGCGCAGGACGCCGAGAGATCCCGCTCCACTACGCGCAACGCACTCATCGTCTTCGCACTGCTGTGGGCAGTCCAACTGGTGACGCTCGTCGCCGCGTTGTCCGGCATCGCGCAGGCCGACGTCGCGATCCACTTCCGCACCACCGAGATCGCATGGTTCACCCTGATGACCCTGCTGACCGGGACCTTCTTCCTGCCTTTCGTGGTCAAGGCAGCGGCCCTGTTCGGCAAGAAGCGCGTCCTGCTCGTCGCCACCGGACTCGGCCTCGTCGGCGACCTGGTCGCCGCCCTCGCCACCGACTACCGCACCCTGCTGATCGGGCGCGGCATCGCGGGCATCTACGCGGCCACCATGCCGCTCGCCTACGCGATCACCCGTGACGTGTTCCCGCGCCGCTGGGTGGGGCTCGCCACCGGCATCATGGCGGGCGGCGTGGGCCTCGTCGCCTTCGGCGCGCCGTTCCTGTCCGGCTGGCTCCTGGACGACTACGGCTTCCGCGGCGTGCTGTGGTTCATGGCCATCAGCACCGCCGTCGGTTTCGTGCTGGTCACCGTTCTCGTCCCCGAGAGTCCGGTCCGCGAGCGGGGCGGCCGCATGGACTGGCTCGGCGGGATCCTCCTCGGCGGCGGAGTCACCATGCTCGTCTACGCCGTCGGGCGGGGGTCGCACTGGGGCTGGAGCAGCGGCCGGTTCTTCTCCTACGTGGCCGGAGCGCTGGTCACGCTGATCGCCTTCGTACTCGTCGAACGCCGGGTCGCCGAACCGCTGTTCCCCGTGTCCATGACGCGGCGCCGGTCGGTGTGGAGCGTGCTGCTGGCCACGTCCATCGCGGCCGGCTCGCTCAGCGCCGTCGGCGTGGTGGTACAGCTGCTGGTGCTGATGCCGCAGATCCCCACCATCTCGGAGGGCTTGGGCTGGTCCGGCAAGCACAACGCCGTGGTGACCAGCCCGATCAGCGCGACGATCATCCTGGCCGCTGTCGGCACCGGCTACCTGGCCCGCCGCGTGGACGCGCGGATCCTGCTGGGCACCGGCTCCGCGCTCACCGTCCTCGGATACGGGATCGGCACACAACTGCATCACAGCGCCGCCGACATCATCGAGATGGGTCTGATCGCCGGGCTGGGAACGGGCATCGTCATGGCCATCGTCCCCATCATGATCATCGAGGTGGTCACCCCCGAGGAGCAGGCCCTGGCCAACGGTGCGCAGACCCTCGGGCAGGGCGTCGCACAGATCGTCGTCTCCCAACTCGCCTTCGTCGTCATGGCCCAGAACGGGGCGGTCCTGAAGGGCACGCAGTTCTACCTGGACGCCGGCTTCACGAACGGACTCTGGCTGGTCGTCGGCTGCTGCGCCCTGGGCACGCTGCTCGTCCTCCTGATCCCCAGAGCCAAGCGCCTCGACGAGGCCGAGGTCGGTCAGGCGGCCTGACCGGCGCGGCCGCGGTGGTCGCGGCGGGCGTCACGACGCGGGACCGGTTCCGATCGCTCCGTCCTTCTCGTCCGTGCGGACGAGAAGGACGGAGCGATCGGAACCGGTCCCGCGTTCCTCACCGCCGTCTCACGGCTCGCCCACTGAGAACTGTGCATCGTGAAGTTGCTGGTCACGGGTCTGGTGTGCGCGGGGTTCGGGATGCTCGTGCTGGTCGTGGGTGGATGACTTCGGTGAAGATCGTCGGTCACCGGGACACTTCGCGGTTCGTGAGGACGAGCAGGGCACTGCCCAGGGCGGTCGCCCAGGTCGGGTCGGTGCGGACTTTGCCGAGCACGCGCCAGTTTTTGAGGTGGGCAAAGCCGTGCTCCACCGGTGCCCGGACCGCTGCCAGTGCGGTGTTCGACAGCTTCTGTCCTCGTGTCAGGGGCCGGTTCCGGGCGGCCTTGTAACCGGTGATCACTGAGGGGCCGGTGTCGGGGCCGCTGTCGTCGAGGCCGACGAAGCCCAGGTCGGCGATCGCGCCGAGGCTGGCGGCCCGCAGGTGGGCGGTGAGCTGGTCGTGTCGGCAGGCGGTGATCTCCGAGGTCCGTCCGGGCCGGGCCGCCGAGACCCAGAGCAGCCGGCCGCGATCGTCGGTGAGCGCGATCACGAGCAGGCCATGGCATTTGCTCTTGCCGGAGTAGTTCTTCCGGTTCTCTTTGCCGGAGCGCCGCCGGGTGCGGATCAGCGTGCCGTCCGGCAGCACCACCCCGCCACCCTCGCGGGCGATCCTTTTGAGAACGCGGTCCAGGCGCGGGGCGCGGGCGGCCAGCAGGCCGACGACTTCCCTGACCCACCGGGTCACAGTGGTGCGGTGTATCCCGTTGCCACCGGCCAGATCACCCTGCCGCTGGTCACAGCGCAGTACGGCCAGCACGAGGGTGGCGATCCGTCCCGGAGGCAGGGCCCGCCACCGTGACCTGATCTTCTTCAGGTGGTCGCGGATCAGGCCGGCGAGCCAGTTCAGGGTGGCACTCGACAGCGGCAGGCGGGCAGTGTAGACAAGGCCGTCAGGGCCCTCGACGGGATGGTTGTCTTTCTTCACACCAAACTCAACTGCTGCCGGGGGCTCGCCAGTTACGCCCCGTCGGCGCCCGCCTCCCTACGCCTGGGAGCGTGCGGCGAACCTGCCGTCAGGACGCTTGTGCAGCCAGCCGCGGTCGGCGAGCTTGGTCATCTTCGCCCGCAACGGTTCCAGCTTCCCGCGCACCGTCACCTCAAGGCCCAGCTCCTCGCCGACGGCCCTGACCTGCACCGGGCCGTCGGCAGCCCGCACGATCGCCAGGATCTTGCGGTAGTCAGCGGGCAGCACGGCCTCATCGCCCGTCCCGCCGCGGTGCGGGATCAGCAAAACCGCCCGTCCCGCCACTCGAGCCGCCGTCGGGGCGACGGCCGCGGCGGCCTCCTGCACAGCCCGGTCCTGTTCGGCCGGCCGGTGCAGGACCCGCTCGGCGATCACCAACTCCTCCCGCTCGATCTGGACCTCCGCCAGCTGCTTGGCCAACTCCTCGGCGAGCGTGTCCAGTTCATTCCGGCGAGCCGTGATCCGCTCCAGCTCCAGCATCCCCACGCCCTCCCCGCGCTCTCCCGGCACCGGCCCGGTCAGGGATCGCAGGAGGGGCACGGCGGTCGGCGCAGCAGAACCCGACAACGGCCCTGGCGACAGGTCAGACGATCTTCACCACGGACACCGCCGACGACCAGAGCGAGTACCCCGCCCGCCCCGCACACCAGACCCGTGACCTGCGTACTTCATGCTGCACAGTCTCATTGGGAATGCGGCACTCTTCGCCCGGATGCCGAGCCGCGGCGTGCGTGGTGGTACGTCTTCGATCAGCGGTCGATGGCGGCCATGTTGTCCGCGTCGTAGCGCTCGCCGGAGGCCGGGGGCAGGTCGTTCAGGCGGGCGACGCGTTCGCGGAGTCGGCGATCGGTGTGAACTGGTGCTTCAGGAACGCGCCCGACCAGGCCATCAGGTCCGACGGCACGTAGTAGCCCTTCTCGTCGTTGATGGCGTCCCAGTTCCCCGCCACGTCCTCGATGGTGACCGGGTCGCCCTGGTGGACGTACCCCTCGGTCGAGGCGATGAAGAGGCGCGCGAAGCGGCCGGCGCCGGCCGTGTAGATCTCCCCGTTGACCGGGCAGCTCTCGTGGGCGAGATACGCCACCATCGGCGCCACCGCGTCGGAGGGCATGTACGGCTGGCCGGGGAGCGCCTGCGTGGGCTCCTCCTCGGGACCGCCGCCCATCCGGGTCATGGCCGCCGGCGCGATCAGGTTGACCTTGATCCCGTGGGGTTCGCCGGCCAGTTTCGCGCTCCGGGCCAGCCCGACCGTGCCCGCCTTGGCCGCCGCGTACGACAGGTTGTTGTCGAGGCCGAACAGGCCGCTGGAGGTGGTCAGCACGACCCGGCCGTACTGCTGCTCGACGAAGTGCGGCCAGGCGGCGCGCAGCGTGTTGAAGGAGCCGACGAGATGCACGGCGAGGTGGCGGTCCAGGTTCTCCGCGTCGACCTCGGGCAGACCGGCCCACCGGATGATCCCCGCGTTGTTGACGAGGACGTCGATGCGGCCGAAGTGCTCGATCGCGGAGTCGATGATGGCCTGTCCGCCGGCCGGCGTGGAGACGTCGTTGGTGTCGGCGACGGCTTCGCCGCCCGCCGCGACGATCTCATCGACGACCTTCTGCGCGGGACCGGCGTTCGAGCCGTCGCCCTCCATCGATCCGCCCAGGTCGTTGACGACCACCTTCGCCCCACGCTCCGCCAGAAGGCGGGCGTGGGCCCGGCCGATGCCCCGGCCCGCGCCGGTGACGACCGCGACGCGTCCTTGGAAGCTGAACTCGCTCATGCCCTACTCCTGTTGTACTGCGGTTGCGGATGCGATGACCGGTCCCGCCCGTTCGGGGTGGGACCGGCTTGGTCGTGCCGGCGACCGGGGCGGCCGCCGATGTCGAGCTACCAGGTCACCGGCAGCTCTTTGATGCCGTAGGCGAGCGCGTCGGCCGGGCGGAACGCGAGTTCGTCGCGGTCGACCGCGAGACGCAGGGTGGGGACGCGCCGGTAGAGCGTGCCGTAGACGACCTGGAGCTCGATACGGGCGAGTTGCTGGCCCAGGCACTGGTGGATGCCCCAGCCGAAGGCGTGGTGGTGGTTCGCCTTACGGGTGAGGTCGAGTTTCTCCGGCTCGGGGAACGCCTCGGGGTCCCAGTTGCCGGCGGGCAGCGGGACGACGATGCCGTCGCCGGCCTTGATCTGCACGCCCTCGAACTCGAAGTCCTCGGCGGCTATTCGCCGCTGCCCGAACGTGGCGACGGTCAGATGGCGCAGGATCTCGTCGACCGCGTTCGCGGCGTCCCGGGTGTCCTCGATCTCGCGCAGCCGTGCCAGCTGGTCGGGGTTCTCCAGCAGCAGGGCGGTGCCCAGGGTGATCATGGTCGCACTGGTCTCGTGACCGGCGATCAGCAGGATCATGGAGAGCAGGGTGGCCTCGGGAAGGGTGAGGTCACCGTCCTTGACGCGCGCGGCGAAGTCCGAGAGAACGTCGTCGGCCGGCTCCTCCATCTTCTTCTGGAGCAGTGCGGCCAGGTAACCGCCCAGCGCCTCGCCCGCGCGCCGGTCGTCGTCCGCCGACTTGTCGCTCCTGGTGGCGAAGGAGGCGTGCTCCTGGAAAAAGTCGTGGTCCTCGTACGGCACGCCGAGCAGGGCGCAGATCATCAGCGAGGGCAGCGGCAGCGACAGCGCCGTCACCAGGTCCACCGGCTTCGGGCCTGCCAGCATCTTGTCGATGAGCTCATCGGTGAACCTCTGGATGTCCGGCCGCAGAGCCTCCATCCTCGGGCGCGTGAACGGGCGGGTCATCATGCGGCGGATCCGCGTGTGGTCGGCGCCGTCGGCGTTGAAGATCGTGAGCGGGTGCTCATGGGCGGTCTCCGCCATGGCCTGGTTGGGGTACGGGAACCCCGGCCGCTTGTCGTCCGAGCTGACCCGGGGGTCGGACAGGATGGCGCGCTGCGCGGCGTGGCCCGTGACGAGCCAGGGGGTGCTGCCGTCCCAAATCCGGGCACGGGAGACGGGGGCCTGTTCGTTCAGTGCGCGCAGTCCGGGGGGCGGGGCGAAGGGGCACTTGGCGTCCCGGTCGTCCTGGTAGAAGTAGGTCGGCTCGTCGGGGGCGTGCCGGACGTCTGCCTCGGCCATGGGTGTTCCTCCGGTGGTGGGATGGGGGGAAGGGGTGGGGGGAAAGGGTCGGGCTCGGGGGCTATTCCTCGATGCGAATGGCCAGGGCCGGGCACACCGCGGCGGCGTTACGGACGTCGTCGGCCAGTTCGGCCGGCGGGTTCTCGTCCAGCAGGACGACGATGCCGTCGTCCTCGCGCTGGTCGAACACGTCCATGGAGGCGGCCACGCACTGTCCGGCGGCGACGCACTTCTCCTCGTCGACGACAACCTTCATGGGAATCTCTCCTGATCGTTCAGTGGGTCGGGGCGGGGGCGGCGAGATCGTCGACGATCTCCTGACGGCGCATGCGGGCCTGCTTGGGCATGTTCCAGCCGAGGACGCCGGTGACGCGGCCTCCGCTGCGGTACCGGGCGACGAAGCGACGCGCCGTCAGGTCGCCCTCGACGACGTCCACTTCGGCGTCGGCGGGCAGGAAGCCGTGCACCTGGAGCTTGGCGTCGTACTGGTCGGTCCAGAAATACGGAACCGGCGTGTACGGCCGGTCCTCGCCGAGAATCGCGCCGGCGACGGCCATGGCCTGTTCGGTGGCGTTGGTCCGGTTCTCGAGGCGGATCAGCCGGCCGAGGCCCTCGTGGTGCCAGCGGGCCACGTCACCGACGGCGTAGATCCCCTCCTCCGCACGGCAGCGGGAGTCGCACACCACACCGTTGTCGAGCTCCAGGCCGCTGTCGGTGAGCCATTCCGTCGCCGGGGAGGCGCCGATCGCCACGACCACCACGTCGGCCGGCAGCACCTCGTCGGTGGCGAGCCGGACGCCGGTGACGCGACCTCCGTCGGCGGTGAGGCCGACGACGCCGGTGCCGAGCCGGAGCGTGACTCCGCGCTCGGTGTGCAGGTCGGCCAGCACACCGGAGACCAGCGGGCCCACCTGCATCGCCATCGGCGCCGTCAGCGGTCCGGTGAGCGTGACGTCCAGGCCCAGGGTCCGTGCGGTGGCCGCGATCTCGGAGCCGAGGACGCCCTCGCCGACGACCACGAGCCGGGTGCCGGCCAGCAGGTCGGCGCGCAGGGCCAGCGCGTCGTCGAGAGTGCGCAGCACGTGGACGCCGGCCAGGTTCTCCTGACCCGGCAGGCGCCGGGCTCGTACCCCGGTGGCGACGACGACCGCGTCCGCCCGCAGCGCCCGCCCGGAGGCGGTACGGACGGTCCGCGACGCCGGATCCAGTCCGACCGCCGGATCGCCCAGGACGAACTCGGCGTCGAGCGCCGACAGCGCGTCCCGCGGACGCAGCGTGGCCCGCTCCGGCTCCCATGCGCCGGAAAGCACCTGCTTGGACAGCGGTGGCCGGTCGTACGGTGCGTGCGGCTCGTCGCCGAGCACCGTGATCGGGCCCGCGTAGCCCTTGCGGCGCAGTGCCTCCACGGTGGTCAGTCCGGACGCGGAGGCGCCCACTACCAGGACGCGGGCCGGTGCCCTGACGTCGTCCTCGATGCTCATTCGCGGCTCCATTACAGGCGTTGGTGCGGTGTTCGATGCGAGACGGACGGACTGATCAGACGAGGTAGCGCCCGCCGTTGACGCTGAACGTCTGGCCGGTCACATAGCCCGCCTCCTCCGACGCGAGGTAGGCCACCGCGTACGCCACGTCCTCGGGCGTCCCGGCGCGCTTCATCGGCATCGTGGCCGCGGCCGCCTCCACGTCGATGGGACCCTGACGCACCAGGGGCGTGTCGATGAACCCCGGCGGGACGTGGTTGACGGTGATCCCCTTCTCGATGTACTCGACCGCCAGCGCCCTGGTGAGGCCGATGACACCGCCCTTGGACGCCGCGTAGTGGGCCATGGCGGGCGCCCCGGTCTGGGCGGAGGACGAGGAGATGTTGATGATGCGGCCCCAGCCCGCCTCGAGCATGTCGGGCACCAGCTGCTGGGTGACCAGGAACGGCCCCTTGAGGTTGATGCCGACCATGCGGTCCCAGGACGACTCGCTGATGCTCGTGAACGGCTCGTAGGCGGTGATGCCCGCGTTGTTGACGAGGATCGTGACCGGGCCGAGCTCATCGCGGGTGCGTGCCGCGGAGCGGGCCACGGCCGAGGCGTCGGCGGCGTCACCGCCCACCGCGACGGCCGTGCCGCCCGCCTCCTGGATCTCCGCGGCGGTCTTCTCGGCGCCCTCGGCGTTCAGGTCCCAGACCGCCACGGCGGCCCCCTTGGCCGCGAGCACGGTCGCGATGCCGCGCCCGATCCCCCGCGCGCCGCCGGTGACGACCGCGACCTTTCCCTGCAGTGACATGTGTGCTCCTCGTGTGCTTGGTGCGGGACCTGGACGACTGACGTCCCGGCCGGGGGCCGTCAGCCCTCCAGTGCCTCGCGGGCGGCGGTGCGGGCGGCGACCGCCCGCGGGAAACCGGTGTAACCGCTGGAGTGGTAGATGACCTCGGCGATCTCCTCCGGGGTCAGTCCGTTCGTCCGCGCGATGCGGACGTGGGTCTTGAGCTCGGTCTCCGCCCCGAGGGCGATGAGAATGCCGAGCGTGACCAGGCTGCGGTCACGTGGGGCGAGGCCCTCGCGGCCCCACAGCGCTCCCCAGACGCTGGTGAGACCGATGTCGACGAGGTCTTCTCCGAGGCGGCCGTCCCGCAGGTCCACGTCGTCCTCGGGGAACACGCCCGGCAGAGCGGCCCGCATGGCCTTCCAGCCCGCGGCCCTCAGATCGGTGGCTTCTTCGACGCTCTTGTCACTCATGACTGACTCCCGTTGCGCGGCTTCGCGTCCTGAGCGAAAGTTAGACCAGACGGTCGGTACAATCAATCTCCGTGGCGAGATTCGCATCCATTGAACGAATCCAACCCCTCCTCTAGTCTCGCCTCAATATTCGATCGACCGGTCGACATATGAATCAGGCTCACGCGGGAGAGCACATGAGCGAAACGACGAAGACGGGCCCGTCGGACCAGGGCCTCGTCGACGTACTGGTCATCGGCGCCGGAGTCACCGGCATCTACCAACTGCACCGAGCCCGGGAGTCCGGATTCTCGGTGAAGCTGCTCGAGGCGGGCAGCGGCGTGGGCGGCACCTGGTACTGGAACCGCTACCCGCAAGCGCGCTTCGACTCCGAGAGCTACACCTACGGCTACCTGTTCTCGAAGGAGCTGTGGGAGGAGTGGGAGTGGTCGGAGCACTTCGCCGGCCAGCCGGAGATCGAGCGCTACTTCAACTACGTGGTCGACCGGTTCGACCTGCGACGCCACATCTCGTTCGGCGCGAAGGTGACCTCGGCCGTCTGGGACGAGACGGCCGGCACCTGGACGGTGCGCACCAAGGACGGGTCCCTGCACCGGGCACGCCATGTGGTCGCCGCGACCGGAATCCTCTCCGTGCCGTTCGTGCCCGCCATCCCGGGCCGCGAGGACTTCCGCGGTGAGCAGCACCACACCGGCCGCTGGCCCAAGACGCCCGTGGACTTCACCGGCAAGCGCGTGGCCCAGATCGGCACCGGATCCAGTGGCGTCCAGATCGTGCCCGCGATCGCCGACGAGGTCGCCAAGCTGACGGTGTACCAGAAGGTGGCCGACTGGCTCACCCCGCTGAACAACCGGCCGATCACGCCCGAGGAGCAGGCCAGCCTCAAGAGCGACTTCGAGACCGTCAGGGACACCCTCAACGCCTCGCCCAGCGGCTTCCTCCACCAGATCACCATGCGCTCGGGCCTCGAGGACACCCCGGAGCAGCGCCAGGAGTTCTACGAGACGAGGTGGAACGGCCCCGGCTTCACCAAGCTGTCCGAGCACTACTACGACATGACCACGAACGCCACGGTCAACGAGGAGTGGTGCGAGTTCATCCGCACCAAGATCCGCTCCATCGTCAAGGATCCCGCGACGGCCGAGAAGCTGATCCCCAAGGGACACGGCTACGGCGGCCGCCGGCCTCCCTTCGGCACCGGCTACTACGAGGCGTACAACAAGCCGAACGTCGAACTCGTCGACATCAACGAGACGCCGATCGTCCGCATCACCGAGACCGGGATCGAGACCGCCGAGGGCCACCAGGAGTTCGACCTCATCATCTGGGCGACCGGCTACGACTTCGGCACCGGCGCCCTCAACCGCCTCGGCGTGCGCGGCCGTGGAGGCCTCCCGCTGGAGGAGTACTGGGCGGACGGCCCGTCCACGTATCTCGGGGTCACGACCGCCGGCTTCCCCAACTTCTACTTCCCCGGCGGACCGCACGGGGCGCTGGGCAACAACCCGCGCTACTCCGGCGACCAGGTGGAGTACGTCATGGACCTGCTCGTCCACGCGCGGGACTACGGCCATGACGTCGTCGAGGTGACGGCCGCCGCCGAGGAGGAGTGGACGGACCTCGTCAACGACAGCGCGGGGCAGTCGTCCTTCCTCAAGAGCAGCTACTTCTACGGCGCCAACATCCCCGGCAAGCCGGTCAAGCAGTTGCTGAACCCGACCGGACGCTGGAAGCTCCAGGAGCTGATCCGCGAGTCCGTCCAGAACGACTTCTCCGCCTTCGCCTTCTCCAAGGCCCAGGACGCGGCAGAGGAGGAGGCCACGGCCTGAGCGCGCGGAACGCCCGTACCGCCTGGTGCGGTACGGGCGTTCCGGGTTCCCGAAGCCGGTTACGGCAGGAACGTCGTGACCCTGCGGCTGAACCTCCACGTGCCGTCGACCCGGCGCAGCGTGTCGTCGTAGCGGCCGACGAGCTGCACCGCCCAGCCCGACTCACCGCGCTGGAGGAACGCCAGGTTACTGACCGCCGTGGCCTCGTCCCCGGTGAACGAGGTGACGACCGTGTTCGCCGTCAGGTGCAGCTGCGGCTGCGTCGGCGCGAAGGCGGCATAGCCCTCGCGGATGGCGTCCCGGCCCTCGAAGGTGGCGACGCCGGCGATCTCGGCGACCCCGTCGGGGACGAACAGCTCGGCGATGTCGTCGTTGCGGCCCGCGTCCAGCGCCTGCGCGTAGGCGGCCACCGCGGCCTCCACGCCGGCCGCGACCGACGCCCCGGCGTCGGCAGAAGTCGTACTCATCTCACTCCAAGGTTGAAGGGGGTGGTGCGGTCCGTGCCCGCGGTCCTCAGACCTGGTACGTCGTCTTCCTGCGCGTCAGCAGCCAGGTGCCGTCCACCCGGCGCAGACTGTCGTCGTAGTGCCCGACGACCTGCACCGCCCAGCCCGTCTCGCCGCGCTGGAGGAAGGCCACGTCGCTCGTCGCCGTCGCCTCGTCCTCGCCGGACGGCGTGACGACCGTGTTGGTCACCAGGTGCAGCTGCGGCTTGGCCGGGGCCCACTCCTTGAAGGCGGCACGCAGCGCGTCGTGTCCCTGGAGGGGGTCCGTGCCCGGTAGCTCCAGGACCCCGTCGGGTGTGTACAGCGCGACGACGTCGTCGGTGCGGCCGGCGTCCTGGGCCTGCGTGTGCGCCCCGATCACGGCGCGCACGCCCGCCACGACCCACGCCTGTGTGGATTCGCTCATTGCCTCTCCAAGGGATAGACGTTTCGACCAGTCAGTCTATTACTCGCGTGCGGGCGACAAGAACCCCTCGGATACAAGTAATTCCGCTTGTTGACCGATCGGTACATTGCAAATAGCATGCGGGTGACCGTCGACGGGGACTGTCACTTGAGGAGGGCGTTATCGTGACGAAGCGTTGGAAGCAGCGGCCGCCGGGTTCGACGTGGGGCGAGTTCGGTGAGGACGACGAGCTGGGCCGGATCAACCTGATGACGCCCGAGAAGGTCCTTCAGGGCGTGCGGGAGGTCGAGCACGGGATCGCGTTCAGTCTGAGCCTGCCGCTCGACTATCCGGGCGGTTCCTCCCTGAACCAGCGCCGGTACCCGCCGATCCTGCGGCCCACCGAGGACCTCCAGCACCAGCAGGACGTCTTCTACAACATCCGGGCGAGTCAGCACTTCTCGCCGGACCTGATCGACGTGTGGTCCGACGACGTGGTGACCCTCTGGCTGCAGTACTCGACCCAGTGGGACGCCCTCGCGCACCAGGGCGCCGAGTTCGACGCGGACGGCGACGGGGTCGCCGAGCCGGTGTACTACAACGGCTTCCGGCCCGGCACCGACATCGTCGGGCCCGCGGAGGACGCCAAGGGCGACGGCAGCGGAAGCATCGGCTTCGCGCGCCACCTGGGCCTGGAGCACATGGCGGAGCACGGCGTCCAGGGCCGGGGCGTCCTGATCGACCTCGCCCATCACCTGGGCACCGGCCACCAGCCGGTCAACCTCGCGAAGCTCAAGGAGATCATGGCGGCGGACAACGTCGTCGTGGAGCCCGGGGACATCCTCCTGCTGCACACGGGCTTCGCCACCCAGCTTCTGGCCTGGGGGAAGAACCCCGACCCCGTGGCCATCCACCAGACCGCCTCCTACCTCGACGCGGACGACCCGGCGCTGCTCGACTGGATCGCCGAGTCGCGGATAGCGGGGCTGGTGGCCGACAACTACGCGGTCGAGGGCGTCGGCGTCACTCAGGCCCAGGGTCCGCACACCCTGCTCCCCATCCACCACCTGTGCCTGTTCAAGCTCGGCGTCCCGCTGGGCGAGCTCTGGTATCTGCACGACCTCGCGGCCTGGCTGCGCGAGCACGACCGAAGCCGCTTCCTGCTCACCGCGCCGCCGCTCAACCTCCCGGGCACACAGGGCAGCCCCCTCACGCCGGTCGCGACCGTCTGAGACACGGGCGGGACCGGTTCCGCCGGCGGCCCACGCCTTGTCCTGCCGGCATGGCCGGGCCGACGGCGGACCGCAAGGGGATGCCCCAGGACTTCGGTCCTGGGGCATCCCCTTGCCCTGTGGCCACGCAGTGGGCGCGCCCTCCCGGACGCGCCCACGCCTTCCCGTCGTCCGGCCCCTCATCCGGCCGGCGGTTCGTTCACACCGCCGCGATCCGCCGCAGTGTCTCGGCGATGGTGTCGCTCGAGGGCAGCCACAGCCGTTCCAGCGAAGGGGCGTAGGGAGCGGGCATCGCCGGCGGCGCCACCCGGGTGACGGGCGCGTCCAGATGCCAGAACCCCTCGTCGACGGCGAGGGCGGCCAACTCGGCGCCCACGCCGAAGTCCCGTACCGCCTCGTGCGCGATGACCAGGCGGTTGGTCTTGGCGAGGGAGGCGAGAACGGTCTCCCGGTCCAGCGGGGCGATCGTGCGCAGGTCGATCACCTCCACGCTCACGCCCTCCGCGGCGAGCAGCTCCGCGGCGGCCAGCGCGTCCTGGACCATCCGCGACCAGGAGACGAGCGTGATGTCGGTGCCTTCGCGGACCACTTTCGCCTTGCCCAGCGGGATCATGTGGTCCACCGGCGGCTTCGGGCCCTTGAAGCCGTACTGGAGCCGGTTCTCCACGAAGACGACCGGGTTGGGGTCCTGGATGGCGGCGCGCAGCAGGCCGTAGGTGTCGGCCGGGTTGGACGGCATCACCACGGTCAGCCCGGGGATGTGGGCGAGCAGCGCCTCCAGGCTCTGCGAGTGCTGGCTGCCGGAAGAGCGGCCCGCGCCGAACTGGGTGCGCACCACCAGGGGCATGGAGGCCCGGCCGCCGGTCATGAAGCGCAGCTTGGCGGCCTGGTTGAGCAGCATGTCCAGGCAGACGCCGATGAAGTCCATGTACATGATCTCGACGACCGGCTTCATCCCCGCCATCGCCGCCCCGACCGCCGTCCCCAGGATCGCGCTCTCGCTGATCGGGGTGTCCCGCACCCGCCCCGGGAAGGCCTGCGCCAGCCCCCGGGTGAGCCCGAAGACGTTGCCGCCCGCGCCGACGTCGATGCCGGCGACGAACACGGTGGGATCGGCGGTGAGTTCGTGCTCCAGCGCGAGCCGTACGGCGTCCATGGAGCGGAAGATCTCACCGTCGGCCGGTGCGGGCTCGGGTACGGCGGGACGCGGCGCCGAGACGAAGTCGTACAGGCTCTCCGGGGCCGGCTCGGGCAGGCTCCTGGCCCACTGCATCGCCGCCTCGATCTCCTTGTCGATCTCCTCGTCGACCGCGTCGGCCTGGGCGGCCGCGACTCCCGCCGACGCCAGGTGCCGGCGGGCCACCAGGAGGGGGTCGCGCTCCTTGGCGGCGGCCACCTCCTCGGGACTGCGGTAGCGCTCCGGGTCACCCTCGTAGTGGCCGTGCCAGCGGTACGTCTCCGCCTCCACCAGGACCGGACCGCCACCCGCCCGCAACCGCCCGACCACGTCGGTCATCAACCCGGCCACCGCGAGGACGTCGTTGCCGTCGACATGCGCGTAACCGATGCCGTAACCCGCCGCGCGGGCGGACAGCGGGGCCCGGTGCTGTTCGGCGGCGGGCGAGAACTCGGAGTAGTGGTTGTTCTCGCACAGGAAGACGACCGGCAGGTCCCATACGGCCGCCAGGTTGACGGCCTCGTGGAACATGCCCTGCGCGACGGCGCCGTCCCCGAAGAACGCCACCACCACGTCTCCCGCGGCCCGCAGCTTGGCCGCGGTGGCGACGCCCGTGGCGATCGGGAGGCCGGCCCCGACGATCCCGTTGGCGCCGTAGATGCCGAGACCGGGGTCGGCGATGTGCATCGAACCGCCGCGGCCGTGGCACGTCCCCGCCTCCTTGCCCATCAACTCGGCCATCATGGAAGCCGAGTCCAGCCCCTTGGCCAGGACGTGCCCATGGCCACGGTGGGTGGAGGTGATGCCGTCCCGCGCGCCGAGCGGCCAGCAGGCGCCCACGGCGCTGGCCTCCTGACCGATCGACAGATGCAGGAAGCCGGGAATCTCCGTCGCCTTGTACAGCTCGGACGCCCGTTCCTCGAATCGCCGGATACGGCGCATCCGGCGGTACATCTCCAGGAGCTGATCCGCATGCGCGGATCCGGTGATGATGTGCTGCGGTGCCTCAGTCGTCATGCGCGTCCTCGCAATGCTCGCCGGGCGGCACAAGGCCGCACCGTCTGAGTCCTACTTTTAATGTACCGTCTGGTCTAGCAAACTGCTTCATGCGCAAGAGAAACGATGTCCCGGGCCCGCTTCCCCCCGGATGGGCCCGACGCCGTCCGGATGCGGGGCACGGGACATGTCGTGCCGAAACGTCGACATATCAGGCGGGGAGAGCAGCAATGCCCAGACCACCGGGCCACGGGCCGGGCTTCGAGGCCAGACGCCAGAAGATCATCGACACGGCCGCCGAGTTGTTCGCCCGGCAGGGCTACGCGGGGACCTCCGTCAACGACCTGGGCCGGGCGGTCGGGCTCGCCAAGGGAGCGCTGTACTACTACATCGACTCCAAGGAGAACCTGCTGATCGAGATCCAGTCCCGGGTGATGGCCCCACTGCTGTCCCGGGCCCGGCAGATCGCCGACCTCGACGCGGATCCCCTGCTGCGGCTGCGCCTGCTGTCCGAATCGCTGCTGACCATCATCTTCCGCAGGCTCGACCACATCTGGGTCTACGAGCACGACTACCGCAGCCTCACCGGCGACCACCTCCGGACCCTGCTCGGCCAGCGCGCCGAGTTCGAGCGGTTGGTCAGGGGACTGCTCACGGAGGCCATGAAGCGGGGCGGATTCCGTGCGGTCGACCCGCACGTGGCCACCCTGCAGTTCCTGAACCTGCACAATCACACCTACCAGTGGGTGAAGCCGGGCGGCCGCTGGGACGCCGCGTATCTGTCGCGCGAGTTCTGCGACACCCTGCTGCGCGGGTTCGGCGCGCCCGAGGCCGCCCTGCCCGCCGTGGAGGAGGGGGCGGAGGCGTTCAAGCGCGACCGTCCCGATCTGCCGCTCGACCCCGAAGCCGCGTGGCGATCCGCCGCCCTGGCGAGTTGAGCCCCGGGACCCGCGGCACACGCCGCGGGCCCTTCGGCTCTCACGCCCGCTTCACCAGCGCCCTGGCGATGACGTCGCGCTGGATCTCGTTCGTGCCCTCGCCGATCTCCAGGATCTTGGCGTCGGCGTAGAACCGCGAGATCTCCGACTCCCGGATGTACCCATAGCCGCCGTGGATCTGCACCGCCTGGGAGGCGGCCCGGTTGGCGACCTCGGAGGCGTACAGCTTCGCCATGGCGGCCTCCGTGCTGTGCGGGCGCCCCTGGTCGGCGAGCCAGGCGGCCCGGTAGACCATCCACCGGGCGGCCTCGAACTCCGTGCCGATGTCGGCGATCTTGTGTGCCACCGCCTGGAACTCCGACAGCGGACGGCCGAACTGGTGCCGCTCCGTGGCGTGTTTGACGGCCAGGGCGAGCGCCGCCTTGGCCAGCGACAGCCCCAGGGCGGCGACGCTGATCCGCCCCTTGTCGAGGACGGAGAGGAACTGGCGCAGCCCGTTGCCCTCCTCGCCGATGAGATGGTCGTCGGAGATCCAGCAGTCCTCGAAGACCAGTTCCCGCGTATCCATGGCATGCCAGCCGAGCTTCTTCAGCTTGGCCCCGCACGTGTAACCGGGCGTGCCGGTCGGCACGTAGAACGTGGCGAACCTCTTCCGCCCGTCCTCGCCCTTGCCGGTCGTCGCCAGCAGCGTGACGCCCTGGCTGATGTCGGTGCCGGCGTTGGTGATGAACATCTTGGTGCCGTTGATCACCCACCCGCCGTCCGCGCGACGGGCGGTGGTGGTGATGCCGGCGGCGTCGGAACCGGCTCCGGGCTCGGTCAGCCCGAACGCGCCGATCGCCTCGCCGCGGGCCAGCGGGGCCAGCCAGCGATGCTTCTGCTCCTCGGTGCCGTAGGCCAGCAGCGGAAGCGTGGCGATGGTGGAGTGCGCGTTCCACGAGGAGGCCACCGACTGGTCCGCGGCGCCGAGTTCCTCCATGACGGCGACGTAGGAGACGGTGTCGGAGCCGGCGCCGCCGTACTCCTCGGGCACGAGCATGCCCATCAGGCCGAGTTCACCGAGCTTGGTGAAGACGTGCGTCGGGAACTGCTCGTTCTCCGACCACTCGGCCGCGTTGGGGGTGATCTCCTTGGCCGCGAACTCCCGGACCATGTCCTGAAGGTCCCGCGTCTCCTCCGGCAGGTCGAAATCCATGTCACAGTCCCTTCGGGGTCAGCAGCACCTTCAGGTGCTTGGCGCGGTCGGCGGCCAGGTCCGCGAAGACACCAGCACCTTCCGAGAGCGAGAAACGCCCGGTGATCAGGGGCGAGGCGTCCAGACGCCCGGTGCTCATCAGGTCGATCACCCGGGCGATGTCGAAGTTGTAGCCGAGGGTGCCGAGCACGGACCGCTCGTAGAAGACGAGTTGCCCCATGTCGAACTCGACGCTGCCGTGCCCGACCCCGGCCAGCACGACCCGTCCGCCGCGCCGGACGGTGGAGACGGCCTGTGCGGCGAGCGCGGGCACTCCGGTGGCGTCGATGACGACGTCGGGGCCGATGCGGCCGGTCCGCAGGAACACCGCACGGCGTACGTCGGTCTCGCGCGGGTCGAAGGCCTCCGTGACACCGAGTCCGAGGAGCTTCTCCCGGCGTTCCTTCAGGGGTTCGCTCACATAGAGCCCGGCGGCGCCCGCGAGCCGGGCCGCGAGGACGACGGCGAAGCCGATGGGACCGCCGCCGACGACCAGGACGTTGTCGCCCGGCCGGACGCCGGCCCGGGTGACGGCGTGCAGGCCGACCGCGAGCGGTTCGGCGACGGCCGCCATCTCGTCGCTCACGTTGTCGGGAAGCCGGGTGAGCCCCGCGAGCGGGACGGTGACGCGGTCGGCGAAGCCACCGGGGGAGGCGAGGCCCACCGAGCCGCTCTTGGGGCAGATGTGGTACTCGCCCCGCACACACCAGTAGCAGACTCCGCACCGCCAGACGGGGTCCGCGGTCACCCGGTCGCCCACCGCCACACCCGGCACCGCAGTGCCCAACGCGACGACGGTGCCGCTCAGTTCGTGGCCGAGGGCGAGCGGCGGGCTGGCACCGGTGAGCGGGTGCGGACCGTTGCGGATCATGTGCGGCCCTTCGAGGAACTCGTGCAGATCCGTGCCGCACACTCCACACCAGGACACCTCCACCACGGCCTCGTCGGGCCGCGGTTCAGGCGGGTCCGGTACTTCCTCCAGCCGCAGATCGCGTGCGCCGTGCCAGCGCAGTGCCTTCATGTTCTCCACCCTTTCGTGTCGTACACACCCCCCTGCGGCGGGCCTAGCTGTCGCGCGCGGGCCCTTCGAAGCGGGCCTGGCCGGGGCCGTGTTCCAGGAAGGACTGGATGCCGGTGGCGGCGTCCGCGGTGCCGAAGACCCCCGTGAACAGGGCTCGTTCCAGGGCGAGCCCGGCGGACAGGCCGGCATCGGCGCCGTGGTCCACGGCCTCCTTGATCGCTTCCAGGGCCGCGGCCGGCCCCGCGGCGAGCCGCTGGGCGTAGCGCAGGGCGGTGCCGTGCACTTCGCCCGCCGGGACGACCTCGTCCACCAGCCCGAGTCGCAGCGCCTCGTCGGCGCTCACCCGGCGGCCGGTCATCAGCAGGTTCTTGGCCCGCGACGGGCCGATCAGCCGGGTCAGCCGCTGGGTGCCGCCCGAGCCCGGAATGATGCCGAGCCGCACCTCCGGCTGGCCGAGGAGGGCATCGTCGGCCGCCACTCGGTAGTCGGCGGCGAGCGCCAGTTCGAGGCCGCCGCCGAGCGCGTACCCCGTGATCGCCGCGACGACCGGCACGGGCAGCCGGGCGACCTCGTCGAAGGTCCGCTGGAGCGCCCGGTTCCAGCCCCTGACCTCCTCGGGACCCATCACGGCCAGCGCCTTCACATCCGCTCCGGCGGCGAACAGCCGCTCACCGCCGTACAGCACCACGGCGCGCACCTCACGGGAGTCGGCGAGCCGGCGCACCAGGGCGGCCAGTTCCTCCCGCTGTGCGGTGTCGAAGGCGTTCATCGGCGGATGGTCGAGACGGACCGTGGCGACGGACCCGTCGGTGTCGAGGCGGACACGTGGTGGCACAGGGGGCCTCCTCGTCGGCGGAAGCCGCACGTATCGCGGCTGCGGGGATGGTTGTCGATGCGTACGCGCCGTCGTACAGTTCGGCACACAGGTTTTATAGACCAAGAGGTACACTAAATCTTGTGAGCGGGCAACCGACCGGTCGGAATCCGCCGTTCCCCATGAGTCGTGGCGGGCCGCATTCGCCACCCGGAAACAGAGCGAGAGAGCCGTGCACAATTTCTCGAGCATCCTCGATTACCACTTGGCCCAGCGGCCGGACGCCGTGGCCGTGACCCAGGAGGACTCCCGGCTGACGGTGCGCCGCCTCCATGAGCGGGTCAACCAACTGGCCGCCAGCTTGACGGAACTGGGCGTCGGGCGCGGGGACGTCGTGGCTCTGCTGCTCTACAACAGGCCGGAGTTCCTGGAACTGGTCTACGCCGCCAACCGCGTCGGGGCGGTCTTCCTGCCGCTGAACTACCGTCTGTCCGAAGAGGAATGGGCGTACATCCTGGGCCACGCGCAGGCGAAGGTAATCGTCACCGAGCCGGAGTTCGTCCGCCCCGCCGACCGCATCGCCGGTGAGCTGGCCGACCTGGAGCACCGGATCCTGGTGGACGGCGGACCCTCGCCCGAGTGGACCGGCTACGAGACGCTGCTCGGCCGGCACCAGGGGGCGCGCATCGCCCCCGTGGACGTCGAGCCGCACGACCTGCAACGACTGATGTACACCTCCGGCACCACCTCGCGGCCCAAAGGCGTGCGCATCACCTACGGAAACCTGCAGGCCAAGAACCTCGCCCACATCGTCCACTTCGGTCTGACCGCGCAGGACACCACGCTCGTGGCGGGCCCGCTCTACCACGTCGGCGGCCTGGACATGCCGGCCCTCGGAGTCCTCCATGCCGGCGGCGGCGTGGTCCTGCAGCGGAAGTTCGACCCGGAGGGCGTCCTGCGCGCGATCCAGGAGCACCGCGTCACCAACGCCTGGCTGGCCCCCGCCATGGTCAACGCCGTCCTGGAGGTCCCGGACCGCGAGTCCTACGACACCACCTCGATGCGCTTCATCCTCGGTGGCGGCGAGAAGACGCCCGAGCCGGTGCTGCGGCGCATCATGACCGCCTTCCCCAACGCCTGGTACGCCGACGCCTACGGCCTCACCGAGACCGTCTCCGGCGACACCTTCCTCGACCGCGAGCACGCGCTGTCCAAGCTCGGCTCGGTCGGCCGACCCGTGCCGCACACGCGGGTGCGGATCGTCGACGACACCGGCGGGGAGGTCGCGGCGGGCGAACTGGGCGAGATCACGCTGCGCGGCCCGAAGGTCTTCGCGGGCTACTGGCGCGACGAGAAGGCCACCGCCGCGGCGCTGCGGGACGGCTGGTTCCACACCGGGGACATCGGGCACGTCGACGAGGACGGCTTCCTCTACATCGACGACCGCAAGAAGGACATGATCGTCTCGGGCGGGGAGAACATCGCCACGCCCGAGGTGGAGCGTGTGCTGTACGAGCACCCGGCCGTCCTGGAGGCCGCCGTGGTCGGCCTGACCCATCCCCGCTGGGGCGAGGTCCCCCGCGCCTTCGTGGTCTTCCGGCCCGGAGGGAACGCTGGGGCGGACGAGCTGCGGGAGTTCTGCCGGGAGCGCCTGGCCAAGTTCAAGGTACCGGCCCGCTTCGACATCGTCGACGAACTTCCCCGTACCCCTTCGGGCAAGGTCCTCAAGCGGACCCTGCGCGACATCCCCGCGGAGGGCTGAACCATGGCCGACGTCAACACCGATCTGCGTCTCGACGGCAGGACCGCCTGGGTGACCGGCGCGGGCAAGGGCCTCGGCCGGGCGATCGCGGTCGCCGTGTCCCAGGCCGGGGCGGACGTGGCGGTGACCGCCCGCACGACCGCCGACCTGGAGACTCTGGAGGCCGAACTCGCCTCGTACGGCGGCAAGGTGCTGGTGCTGCCGGGTTCCATCGCCGACCCGGACGCGGTCCGCACGACGGTCGGGCGGATCACCGGTGCGACGGGGCGACTGGACGCCGTCGTCAACTGCGCCGGGGTCAGCCCGCACTTCACCCGCAGCGAGTACGTCACCGACGAGGACTGGCGGCGGGTGCTCGACATCAACCTCCAGGGCACCTTCTACTGCTGCCGGGAGGCCGGCAAGGTCATGCTGGAGCAGGGGTCCGGCTCGATCGTCAACGTGTCGTCGGTGCACGCCAGCACCGGCTTCGAGCGGATCGCCGCGTACGCCGCCAGCAAGGGGGGCGTCGAGGCGCTCACCAAGGCGCTCGCCGTCGAGTGGGCGGACCGGGGCGTGCGCGTCAACGCCCTCGCTCCCGGCTACTTCCGCACGGACCTCAGCTCGGGCCTGCTGGACAGCAAGTGGGGCGAGCGCATCGTGCGGGGCACTCCCCTGGGCCGGGTGGGCAGCGTCGAGGAACTGGGCGGGGCGGCGGTGTTCCTCGCCTCTGACGCCTCCCGGTTCGTCACGGGTACGACGCTCACCGTGGACGGTGGATGGACGGCCTGGTGAGAGCCTCGCGGGTGGCCTGGTGACGCACCCGGACCGAGGAGAGCCGCCCCGGGTCCCACCGGGGCGGCTCTCCTCGGTCCGGCTATCCGACGACGTCCGGCACGTCCCGGCGGTACGACTCCGCCGCGCCGAAGAGGTCCTCGGAGACGGCCCGCACCGCGTTGACCACCAGCGGGGCCACGAGTTCCAGTGAGGAGCGGCCGTCTCCGACCACCGATATCGCCCCGACCGGTCCTTCCGGCCCGCACAGCGCGAGGCCGACGCAGCCGAGGTCGGGGAAACACTCGCCCCGGTCGATCGCCAGTCCGTTGCGGCGGCGCACCAGGCCCAGTTCGCGATGCAGTTGGTCGAGGCGCCCGATGCTGTGGTGGGTACGACGCTCGATCACCTGCGCGTACCGCGCGTCGATCTCCTCAGGGCTCAGCCAGGCGAGCATGGCCTTGCCGAGCCCGGTGCAGTGCGCGATGGCACGGCCCCCGACCTTCGACGGTATGTCCACCGCCGCCCGGCCCCCCACCTTGTCCAGGTAGTAGATGTCCGGCCCGTCGAGCACGGCCAGATGCACGACCATCCTGGTACGCACGGCCAGGTCCAGCAGGTGGGGCGCGGCAGCGGCCCGCAGCGCGCTGTGCCCGATCTCCCGGCCGCCCAGGCCGAGCGCCCGCGTTCCCAGCGTGTATCCGGCCACCGTATGGCGCAGCCAGTCCAGCCGGACCAACTGGTCGAGTATGCGATGCGTGGTCGAGCGCGGCAGGTGTGTCCGGCGGGACACCGTTTCGAGCGTCAGGTGGGTCTGCGGACGGGTGAAAAGGTCCATGATCAGCGTCACGCGCTCCATCATCGACGGAGGCAACGCGGGCCCGTCGACCACGGAGGATGGCGAGCTCAGGCGAAGGGCAGACGTCATCGTCGGTGCCTCTCTGATCAAACTGAAATCAATTCTAGTTCGGCGCCGGCGTCAAGGTATCAATGCCGCGGTCCGCAAAGAAAGAGTCGTGCACCGATTCATTAGAGCGTACGGTCCATTCTTTGGACAACGCAAAAATGTACCGCTCCTCCGGAAGAATCCTTCCGGAGAGCGGTACATCCTGTCGGCGTCAGCCGTGGGTGAGGTCGAGGGCGATGTCCACGATCATGTCCTCCTGCCCGCCGACGAGGCCGCGCCTGCCGACCTCCTCCAGGATGGTGCGGGCGTCGAGGCCGTACTGCTCCGCCGCGGCCTCGGCGTGGCGCAGGAAGCTGGAGTAGGCCCCGGCATAGCCCAGGGTGAGGGTTTCCCGGTCGACGCGCACCGGCCGGTCCTGGAGCGGGCGGACCAGGTCCTCGGCGGCGTCCTGCAGGGCGTACAGGTCGCAGTCGTGCTTCCAGCCGTAGAGGTTGGCAACGGCGACGAACGGCTCGATCGGACAGTTCCCCGCGCCCGCGCCCTGTCCCGCGAGCGAGGCGTCGACCCGGGTCACCCCCTCTTCCACCGCCACCACGGAGTTCGCCACCGAGAGGGAGAGGTTCTCGTGTGCGTGGATGCCGATCTGCGTGTCCGGGTCGAGTACGTCCCGGTAGGCGCGGATGCGCCGGCGCACGCCGTCCATGGTCAGCCGGCCACCGGAGTCGGTGACGTAGACACAGTGCGCGCCGTAGGACTCCATCAGCCTGGCCTGGCCGGCCAGGGTCTCCGGGGACGTCATGTGGCTCATCATCAGGAAGCCCGAGACGTCCATGCCCAGTTCCCGGGCGGTGGAGATGTGCTGGGCCGCGACGTCCGCCTCGGTGCAGTGGGTGGCGATGCGCACCGACCGGACGCCGAGGGCATAGGCCCGCTTGAGTTCGACGATGGTGCCGATGCCCGGCAGGAGGAGGGTGGTGAGGACCGCGCGGTCGATGGCGTCGGCGGCCGCTTCGATCCACTCCCAGTCGGTGTTGCTGCCCGGCCCGTAGTTGAGGCTGCCGCCGGCCAGGCCGTCGCCGTGCGCGACCTCGATCGCGTCCACGCCCGCCCGGTCGAGGGCGGCCGAGATCCGGGACACGAACTCGGGCGTGATCCGGTGCCGGATGGCGTGCATGCCGTCCCGGAGCGTGACGTCCTGCACGTAGAGCCTTCGGGTGGCGGTCACTTGGTCACCTCGGTGGTCAGTCGCCGGGCGATGCGTTCGGCGACGCGCAGGGCCGCCGAGGTCATGATGTCGAGGTTGCCGGCGTAGGCCGGCAGGTAGTGGGCGGCGCCCTCCACTTCCAGGAAGACGGAGACCTTGGTGGTCGGCGTGGAGGCGTCGCCGTCGGCCAGCAGGGTGTGGATCGGATCGCCCGTGGGGACCGGGGTGAACTGGACCTTCTGCTTGAGCCGGTAGCCGGGCACGTACTCGGCCACCGCGGCCACCATCTCCTCGACGGAGGCCCGGATCGCGTCGTGATCCGCTTCGCCGACCAGGCAGTACACCGTGTCCCGCATGATCAGCGGCGGTTCGGCCGGGTTCAGGACGATGATCGCCTTGCCCCGGCGGGCGCCGCCCACCTTCTCGATCGCGCCGGCCGTGGTCTCGGTGAACTCGTCGATGTTGGCCCGGGTCCCCGGTCCGGCCGACTTCGAGGAGATCGAGGCGACGATCTCGGCGTAGGGCACCGGTGTGACACGGCTGACCGCGTGGACGATCGGGATGGTCGCCTGCCCGCCGCAGGTCACCATGTTGAGGTTGTCGACCGCGTCGCCAGCCGCGTCCAGCTGCTCGTCCAGGTTGACCGGTGGCACGACATAGGGTCCGAGGGCCGCCGGGGTGAGGTCGACCAGGCGCTTGCCGTACGGGGCGAGCCGTTTCGCGTTCTCGACGTGAGCCTTCGCCGACGTGGCGTCGAAGACGATCCCGATGTCGTCGAAGCCCTCCATGCGGATCAGGCCGTCCACCCCCTCGTGGGTGGTGGGAACCTTGAGACGGGCGGCGCGCGCCAGCCCGTCCGAGTCGGGGTCGATGCCCACCATCGCGGCCATCTCCAGGGTGTCGGACAGGCGCAACACCTTGATCATCAGGTCGGTGCCGATGTTGCCGGAGCCGATAACGGCCACCTTGGTCTTCGTCATCCGTGTTCCTTGAATTCCTCGGGGGCGGGGGCGGGGCGGGGGTCGGGGGCGGAGTGGGGATCGGGGTCCGTCGGGTTCCTGGGCGAGAAGGTCGCCGTCACCGAGCCGAGGCCCGACATCTCCGCCCGCACGGTGGTGCCCGGCGGTGTCGGGACGAGCGGACCCAGCGCGCCGGAGAGCACGACCTGTCCGGCGCGCAGCGGGTCGCCGAACTCCCGGGCGGTGCGCGCCAGCCACAGCAGCGCGGCGAGCGGATCGCCGAGGCAGGCCGCGCCGTCGCCCTCGGACGCGAGCTCGCCGTCGGCGTACAGCCGCATGGTCACGTCCCGGGGCGTGAACTCCCCCAGTCCGACGGCCTGTCGGCCAAGGACGAACAGGCCGCTGGACGCGTTGTCGGCGACCGTGTCCGTGATCGCGATGTCCCAGTCGGCCACCCGGCTGTCCACGATCTCCAGCGCGGCCACGGCGTGTCCGACCGCCGACCGGACCCGTTCGACGTCGAGGTCGTCGTCGTCCAGATCGGCGGCGAGCACGAACGCGATCTCCGCCTCGACCCTGGGCTGAAGCAGCCGCTCGCTGGGAACGGCCGGCAGCGCGGTGACATCCATGTCGTCCAGCAGGACCCCGAAGTCGGGCCGGTCGACCCCGACCTGTCGCTGCACCGATGCGGACGTCAGCCCGATCTTGCGGCCGACGACCCGTGCCCCGGCGGCGACCCGGTCGCCGATGACCCGCTGCTGAACGGCGTACGCGAGGCTGACGTCCCACGCACCGAGCAGATCACGCACGGGTGCGCACGGCTTCCGGTCGCGGGCCGCGGCCGCGAGTCGCGCGGCCGCCTCGGCCACGGCGGTCGCACGGTCCGCGACGACCTTCGGTTCCCAAACGTCTCTCATTCGCATCCTCAACTCGTGCCTGTCCCCAGCCTGATCGGCTGTCGCGTACGGCAGTGAGGACCGTTCCGCTCAGCGGGACTGGGGAGCGGGCCACGGGCGGTCTCGCTGAGCGAGATGGCCGGACGGCACAGGGGCGATGGCTCGTTACCTTCGGCGGGCGAACCGCTGGACGGCTGATGGCCTTGACGCCGCGGCAGGCGGGACCGTGGGACGCCCCGCCTCTGGTCGCAGTCCCCAACTCCCCACCAGGAACGTGGCATTCATGAGGAGGTCATGGTGAGCATCAACGAGGATGCCTACGATGTGATCGTCGTAGGATCGGGCGGAGGTCTGGTCGGGGCGTACGTGGCGGCGGCGCGTGGCCTGCGCACGCTCGTCGTCGAGAAGACCGACCGGGTGGGCGGCACGATGGCCTACTCCGGCGCGGGGGTGTGGTTTCCCGGCTGCGCCCCGCTGCGGCGGGCCGGCCTCGGCGACGACGTCGACGACGCCCGGGCGTACCTGCGGGACATCGTCGCCGACCCCTCCCGGGAGGCTCTCCAGGACGCGTATCTGGCGGCCGGAGTCGGGCTGATCGACGAGCTGGAGAAGAACCCCTGGTTCCAGTCGTTCGTCCACGGTCCGGTTCCGGACTACTTCACGTCGGCACCGGGAGCCTCGCCCGCCGGGCACACGATCTTCCCGCTGCCCCTCGAACTGGCGGAGCTCAAGGAGAACGCCGGACTCGTCCGCCGCTCGCTTCCCACCGAGCGGTGGGGCTTCGACGAGGGGCCGGTCGTCTCCGGCGGCCGGGCGCTGGCCGGCCGGGCGCTGGCGGCGTTCCTGGAGACGGGCAACGGCACGCTGCGGCTGAACACCGCACTGGAGAACCTGATCGTCGAGGACGGCCGGGTCGTCGGGATCGAGGCCGTCAGCGAGGGTGAACGGGTCCGGATCGGAGCCACGCGGGGGGTGATCCTCGCGGCCGGGGGTTTCGAGCACGATCGCGAGCTCCGTGAGAAGCACCAGCCGCCCCTCACCGGGGAGTGGTCGAACGGGGTCGAGGCCAACACGGGTGACGCCCTGCGGGCGGGCGTCGCCGTGGGCGCGGCCACCGATCTGCTCGACGAGGCCTGGTTCGTGGCGGGGCTCGTCCAGCCGGACGGCTGGCCCGTCTTCCACACGGGCACCCGGGGCGGGATCTGGGTCAACGGCGCGGGCGAACGCTTCGTCAACGAGACACGGCCGTACGACCAGGTCGGGCACGAGATCCTCCGCCTGCACAGCTCCACGGGCGTCAGTCACATCCCGGTCCACTGGATCTTCGACCAGCGTCTGATGGACCGGGACAGCTTCGGCGGCCCGCCCGACGAACCGGTACGCCCCGAGTGGCTGGAGTCGGGCGCGCTGAAGCAGGCCGACACCCTCGAGGAGCTGGCACAGCTGATCGGTGTCCCCTTCGACGCCCTGAGCCGGACCGTGGAGGAGTTCAACGGGTACGCGCGAAGCGGCGTCGACGAGACGTTCCACCGCGGCGAGAGCGTGTGGGACCAGATGTTCCACCACATCGTCCCCTTCGCGGCCGACCCCCGGCAGAACTTCCCGGCGAAGCCCGAGACCGAGTGGCCGAACCCGTTGCTGCTGCCGATCGACACCGCGCCGTACTACGTGGCGACCATCCTCCCGGCCGACATCGGCACCAAGGGCGGACTGAAGACGGACGAGCACGCGCGCGTGCTGCGGCCGGACGGGCAGCCGATCCCCGGGCTCTACGCGAGCGGCAACACCGCGGCCGCGATGTCGGGACGCGTCTACCCGGGTGCGGGGACCCCGATCGGTTCCAGTATCGCCTTCGCCTACCTCGCCGTCCTGGACATCGCCGGGGCGACGGACTGACCTCACGGCGCTGCCCGGGACACCGCAGTTGTCCCGGGCACGGTCACGTTCTCAGGACGCGACGATCAGCCGCGCGGCCAGACGCAGGTCCGCCTCTCCCCGCTCGGCGGAGATCTCCTCGGTCAGCATGGCCACGAACAGGCCCCACCAACCGTAGACGAGCAGCCGCACCCGGCTGCGGGCGTCGGCGCGGTGCCCGAGCAGGCGCAGGATCGTCCGGCCCAGGGCGGTGTCGACGATGTCGATCCGGGCCGGGACGGCGCTCGCGTACTCGTGGAACGACGACAGCGCCACCGCGGAGGCCAGCAGGCGGCTGCCCAGCAGCTTCCAGGTCAGCGCGATGAGCGTCTCGGCCACCTCGTTCGCGGGATCCGCCGTGCCGTCGGCGCCTGCCGGACGACCGTCGCGGCCCCCGAGGAACTGCTCGATGTGCCACTCGAGGACCGCGAGGAACAGGTAGGGCTTGGACGGGAAGTAGCGGTACAGCGTGGCGATCGCGACGCCGGCCTCCCTGGCGACGTCGTGCATCTGCACGCTCGCCAGCCCCTCACGCGCGCCGAGTTCGGAGGCGGAGCGCAGGATGCGGACCCGACGGGCGCTCTGGCGGCTCGACGTCGGAGCAGCGGGCTGCCGTATCTCCGCGGGTCTCGCCACGTCGTCACCTCCGAGTCGTCGGCCGTGCCCGCCGTCAGCGCTCAGTCGGCCTCCGGACGGGTCAGGAAGGCCAGCACCGCGCTCTCCCAGGCTTCCTTCTGCTCGATCATCGCCCAGTGCCCGCAGTCCGGGAGCACGTGCAGCTCGGCCTTGGGGATGGTGCGCAGCGGCAGCAGGGCGTTCTCCAGCGGAGTGACCCGGTCGTCCCGGCCCCAGGTCAGCAGCGTGGGCGCGGTGACCTTGTGCAGCGCGGCCCAGATCGGCCGGTCGTCGTGGGACTGGGCGGCCATGATCGCAGCCATCGCCTGACGGCCGTAGATCCGGCGGGACGCCTCCAGCGTCGCCGGCTCGGTCGCACTCGCCCAGCGTTCCTCGATCAGCTCGTCGGTGAGCCGGGCGGGGTCGTGGACCATCGCCCTCAGCCATTGGACGAGGTTGTCCCGGGTGGGTTTCTCGGCGAACTCCACGAGCAGGTTCAGCCCCTCGCTGGGCGCCGGGGAGAGGATGTTGCGGCCCACCCCGCCGATGGTCACGACCCGGCGGAACAGGTCCTTGTGGGCGACCGCGAGCCTCACGGCGACGTACCCGCCCATGGAGTTGCCGATGACGTCGACGCGGTCCAGGCCGAGGCCGTCGAGGAAGCGCAGGATCGCCTTGGGGCCGGTCGCCATCGGGTTCTCGGCGGTCGGGTCGCTCACCCCGAAGCCCGGGAACTCCAACGCCAGGCAACGGAAGTGACGAGCGAGCACGGGGAGGTTGTGCCGGTAGTTGCGCCAGCCGGTCACGCCGGGCCCCGATCCGTGCAGCAGGAGCAACGGGGGCCCGTCGCCCGCCTCGTGGTAGCGCAGGGTGCCGTCGTCGGTGTGCAATTCGCGCAGGGTGTCCTCGTGGCTGAGTGTCATGCCGGTCACCGTCGCACCCGTGAGAAGCCCGTCGTCGTACGTCTCCCGATCAGTGGGACGCCCCCGGCGGCAGGAGCGCCAGGGTGTCTACCGTCGCGGACATACCGATACGGGGGGCCCGACAGGCCGCCCCGGAACTGACCACATGTGAGGGGAGGGCCTGATGGGTGTTCGCTCCCTCGGGTACCTGCGTCTTGAGTCCAACGACCTCGACCGGTGGAAGACCTTCGGTGCCGACTTCCTCGGCCTGATGCCCGTGGAGGGCGGTGACTCCGAGTCGCTGTCCTTCAGGATGGACGACTATCCGGCCCGGATCGTGGTCTCTCCCGGGGCCCAGAGCGGGATGGCGGCGCTCGGCTTCGAGGTCCTCGACGAGCGCGAGCTGGCCCGGCTGGTCGCGGACGTCGAGAAGGCCGGGATCAAGGTGACGGCCGGCACCGAGGCCGAGGCGGCGGAGCGGAAGGTCACGGGCTTCGTCAAGTTCAACGACCCTGGCGGCAACCCGGTCGAGCTGTTCTACGGCACCGTCCTCGACCATGTGCCGGTGTGCACCCCGCTGGTGTCGAAGTTCGTCACCGGTGACATGGGCTTCGGACACGCGATCGTCTCCGCCGAGGACGCGCGGGCCACGTTCGACTTCTATGTCGGCGTCCTGGGCTTCATCGAGCGCAACACGATGCGCTCGCCGGCCGGCACGACCTGGTTCATGGGGTGCAACTCACGGCACCACACGCTCGGCGTCACCCCCATGCCGGGTCCCGGGCGGCTGCTGCACTTCATGGTCGAGGGGGCGACACTGGACGACGTCGGGCGTGCACTCGACCGGGCCGCCGAGTACGAGGTGCCGATGATGCACTCGCTCGGCAAGCACACCAACGACCACATGGTGTCGTTCTACGTGTGGTCGCCGGAGAACTACGCCGTCGAGTTCGGCTGGAACGGCCTGCAGGTACCGGAGCCCGTCCCCGTGTACGAGATCACGGACGGCGCGTTCTGGGGCCACCACTTCACGCCGCCACCGCAGCCGGCCGGCTGATCGATCGGACATGGGTGAGCCCCACGGCCTCGGGCCGTGGGGCTCACCCATGTCACTCGACGGTGATCGCCCGCTCCGGGCAGGCCGTCTCCCCGTCGCGGGCGGCCTGTTCGAGGCCTTGCGGAACCTCTCCGTCGAACGGCAGCGCGTAACCGTCGTCGTCGAGGCGGAACAGTCCGGGCGCCACCGCCGCGCACCGGGCGTGACCGGAGCACCCCGCCTTGTCAATCGTGATCTTCATGCAACAGCTCCGTTTCCGAAGGTGATGGGTCGCCGAGCCGTATCGGGCCGCTGCGGGCCGCGGTCAGCAGCGTCGACAGGTCGACACCGGCCTGGGCGGCGACGTCGCCGCAGGCCTCCAGGTCCTTGCGCAGATACGGCGTGACCGTCGCGACGAAGGGCTCGGCCCCGCCCCGCGCGGTGATGTACCGACCGGCTGTCGAACCGCCGCTGCCGACCGCGAGAGCGTCCAGCAGGGCGCTCTCCTCGATGCCGAGAGCCTTCCCTGCTTCCACCGCGCCCAGCGTGAGTTGGGAGACCGCGGCGAACAGCAGGTTGTTGAGGAGCTTCGTCCGCAGGGCGGAGCCGCGCGCTCCCGTGGTGAGCACGGTACCGGCGTAGGCGCCGACGACCTGGCGGGCCGTGGCGAGGTGCTCGGGCTCACCTCCCAGGTAGACCACCAGCCGGCCGGCGCGCACCGCGTCGGCCGTTCCGCTGAACGCGGCGTCCACGATCGCGGCGCGGCCCCCGGGTCCGTACGCCGCGAGGCGGTCGAGGGTGCCCGGTCTTCCGGTCGTGTGCGAGACGAGCACCGTGCGGGACTCCATGGCCGCGACGACCTCAGGCAGTACCTCGAGCATCTGCGCGTCGTCGTAGAGGCAGCTGACGACGACGTCGGACACCGCCACCTCCAGGGGCTCCGCCACGAGCTTCGCGGCCGAGAGCCGCTCGCGCGTCTCCGCCCGTCGTGCGTACAGGCGGACCCGGTGGCCGGCCGCGAGCAGCCGCTCGACCATCGGTTCGCCGATCTGTCCGGCACCGAGGAACCCGACCGTCGGCATCGACATGCGCCCTCCCCCGCCTATGGCTTGTTCGTCGAGCCCGCGTCCACGGTGAACTGAAGTCCCGTGACGTACCGCGCCTCGTCCGAGGCGAGGAACAGGACCGCGTTCGACACGTCCCGCGGCTCGACGTAGGGAGCGAGGGGGTTCATCGCGGCCAGGGCGAACAACGGCTCCCGCGCGGCGAGTTCCTCCACCGGCACGCCGACCGTGATGCCCGTGTCGCTGACCCCGGTGGGGTGGACGGTGTTCACCCGGATGCGATGCGGGGCGAGTTCGTTGGAGAGGGCCTTCATCAGTCCGACGACGCCGTGTTTGCTCGCCACGTAGTGGGCGTACGGCACATGCCCGCGGATGCCGGCGGCCGAGCTGGTGAGGACGATCGAGCCGCCCTCCCCGGCCTCGATCATCCGGGGGATCGCGGCCCGCGCGGTGTTCCAGGCGCCCTTGAGGTTGACGTCGACGACGACGTCCCAGGCCTCCTCGGACAGCTCCCAGGCGGCTCCGATGCTCATGACGCCGGCGTTGGCCGCGACGATGTCGAGCCGGCCGAACTCCGTTGTCGCCGCGTCCACGGCGGCCCGCACCTCGGCGATCGAGCGGACGTCCGCCTGCACGGCGACGCACCGCCGCCCCGTCGCCCTGACCAACTCCGCCGTCTCCTGGAGTTGTTCCTTCGACGCGAGGGAGTACGGCAGCTCCTCGCTGATGTCGTGGCAGACGTCGGTGACGACGACGTCCGCTCCCTCCTCGGCCAGTCGCACGGCATGGGAGCGGCCCTGTCCGCGAGCCGCTCCCGTGATGAGCGCAACCTTGCCCTCGACACGCCCCATGACTGCCTCAGCCCCTCTTCGCGTGGTCGGTCAGGTCGTCGGCGGCCTCACGCAGGGCGCGCAGCCGGGACCGGAGGAGTTCACGCTCGTCGCGGTCGCTGTCGGTGCCGATGTCGCCGGCGCCGGCGCCGAGTTCGGCAAGGAGTACGTCCGTCTCGGCGATCTCCGTGAGGAGCCTGCCGTGGGCCTCCTCGCGGGTCAGCAGATCCAGGTCGGTCCAGTCGGACCGCTCGGACTGCGGGCGCCGGCTCATGCGGGGAGGTTGTAGAGGCGGCGGGTGTTCAACTCCACGATCTGGTGCACCTCGTCGTCCGGTACGTCGGCGAGGACCTCCGCCGCGTAGGCGCGGCTCTTGGGCCAGTAGGAGTCGGAGTGCGGGTAGTCGCACTCCCAGGTGATCTTGTCGATGCCGACGTGGTGGCGTACCTCGACGCCGAAGCGGTCGTCGATGAAGCAGCCGTGGAAGTGCTTGTGGAACAGCTCCGAGGGCCGCACGCTCTGGTTGACGTTCTGGTAGAAGCGATGCCGCTCCCAGGTGCCGTCGCTGCGCTCCAGCAGGTACGGGATCCAGCCGATCCCCCCCTCGGACAGGCCGATCTTCAGCTTGGGGTGCTTGTGGAGCACCGGCGAGAACAGCAGGTCGGCGGTGGCGAACATGGCGTTGCAGCCGAAGAGGGCGATCGTCACGGCGAACGGGGCGTCCTCGGCCGTCTTCGGCGGCTTGCCCGAGGTGCCGAAGTGCAGGCACAGCGGCAGTCCGGTCTCCTCGGCCGCCGAGAACACGGGGTCCCAGTGGTCGGTGTGGAAGGAGGGCAGTCCGCGCGGGGCGGGGTTCTCCGGAAAGGAGATCGCCTTGGCACCCTTCGCCGCGGTTCGATGGATCTCGGCGACACAGGCCTCGACGTCCCACAGCGGCAGGATGACCAGGGGGATGAGCCGGCCGGGCGCGGTGGCGCACCACTCGTCGAGCACGAAGTCGTTCCAGGCCTGGACGCACAGTCGGGCCAGCTCGCGATCCTGTCCGTCCAGGAACACCGTGCCCGCGAACCCCGGGAACGACGGGAAGGACAGGGCGCCCCACACTCCGTCCAGGTCCATGTCACGCAGCCGGGCCTTGGGGTCGTAGCAGCCCGGGATCATCTCGTCGTAGCGCGTCGGTTCGAGGCCGAACTCCTCGGGCTTCTTGCCCGCGACGGCGTTCAGGCCGATGTAGGGGTGGACGCGGCCCTCGTAGACCCACACCTCGGCGGGCGCCTGCCCCTCCCCCCGTGGCTGCTCCACGATGCGCGGCCCGGCCTCCCGGAGCCTCGCCGGCAGTCGGTCGGACCACAGTCGCGGCGGCTCGATCAGATGGTCGTCGGTCGAGAGCAGTTTCATCCATGGCTGCAACGGCATCCTTGCGCTCCTTCGGTCTCGCAGACTCTCTAACACTGGATGCATTGTGTGCACTGAACAGGTCTCACTCAGCGGAAGTGATCACTGCGATCCTGCTCGATCAAGAGATCATCGAGGATGAGCCAGGATCACGCACCCGTATTCAGGCTACTCTTTTAATCGAGGGAAGGAGACCCCATGGGTCGAGTGCAGGACAAGGTCGTCTTCATCACCGGGGCCGCGCGCGGTCAGGGCCGGGCCCACGCGATCCGGCTCGCCGCGGAGGGAGCCGACATCATCGCCGTGGACCTGTGCGAGGACATCGCCACCAACGGCTACCCGCTGGCCACCGAGGAGGACCTGGACGAGACGGTGCGGGAGGTCAAGAAGCTCGGCCGGCGCATCGTCGCCCGGAAGGCCGACGTCCGTGATCCGGCCGCGCTCAAGGCGGCCGTGGCCGAGGGGGTGGCCGAGCTGGGGCGGCTCGACGCCGTCGTCGCCCAGGCCGGCATCGCGCCGCTGGGAAGCGGGCAGAGCGTCCAGGCGTTCATCGACGCCGTCACCGTCGACTTCAACGGCGTCGTGCACGCCGTCGAGGCCGCCCTGCCGCATCTGCCCGACGGCGGCTCGATCGTGGCGACGGGTTCCATCGCGGCCCTGACCCCGGCGAGCGTCGACAACCCCGCCAACGGCCCCGGCGGGCTGGGCTACTCCTTCGCCAAGCGCCAAGTCGCCGCATTCGTGCACGACTTGGCGACGGTGCTGCTGTCCCGGCGGATCCGGGTCAACGCACTGCACCCCACCAACGTCAACACGGACATGCTCAACAACGACCTCATGTACCGGTCGTTCCGGCCCGACCTCGACCGTCCGACCCGCGAGGACGCCCTGCTCTCGTTCCCCGCGACGACCGGCATGGGCAACCCCTATGTCGAGCCCGAGGACGTCGCCGACACCGTGCTGTTCCTCGTCTCCGACGAGTCCCGCTACGTCACCGGCATGCAGATGCGGGTCGACGCCGGCGGTTACGTCAGGAAGCGTCCCCAACTGCCCACGTTCTGACCGCCGGCTCCACCCCGTCGGTCATGTCGATGACCACCTTGCCGGCGGTGCGCCGCCGCGCCACGTCGGTCAGGGCGGACGCCACCTCGGCGAGGGGATGGACGCGGGAGACGAGCGGGCGCATCCCGTCCCGGACCATCCGGGCGAGCGCCCGGTCGCCGGCGGCCACCGCGTCCGGGGCGTACTGGCGCAGCATGCGGATCTCGAAGCCCCGTACCACCGCGTCCTTCAGCAGCACCAGGTTCAGCGGGATCCGCGGGATCTTCCCGTCGGCGTAGCCCACCGTGACGAACCGGCCGCCCCGCCGCAGCGCGCGCAGGGCGGCCTCCGCGTGATCGCCGCCCACAGGGTCGACGACGAGGTGGGCGCCCTCGCCGCCGGTCAGTTCACGGATCCGCGTCTTCAGGTCCTCGCGGACGTAGTCGACACCGGCCTCCGCGCCGAGCTCCCGGGCGACCGCGAGCCGTTCCTGACTCGACGCCGCCGCGACCACGCGCATCCCGAGCCGGGTGGCGACGTCGACGGCCGCGGAGCCGACCCCGCCGGCGGCCCCGAGCACCGCCGCCCACTCCCCCGCCGTGCCCTGCCCGACGGTGACCAGGGAGTGGTAGGCGGTCGCGTACGTCACGTGGAACGCGGCGGCATGCACCATGTCGAGCCCGTCGGGAACGGGACGCAGACCCGTGACCGGGACCACGACCTGCTCCGCGAACGCGCCCGTCAGCACCGCCCCGGCCACGGGTGAGCCGACCGGCGGCCCGGCCACCCCGGGCCCCAGCGCGGCCACGACACCGGCGAACTCACTGCCGGGCGTGAACGGCAGCGGCGCACGGACCTGGTAACGGTTCGCCACGAGCAGCACGTCCGGGAAGTTGACCGCGGCTGCGTGCACCCGGACCAGCACCTCCCCCGGGCCGGGTTCGAGGTCGTCCCGTTCGACGACCTCCAGAGCGCCCGGAGGCCCGTACCGCGTGCAGTGTGCGGCTCTCATCGTGCCCTCCCCGCGGTCGGCGTCGCCGGGTCCCGGGGCAGACCGAGCACCTGTTCGGCGATGGTGTTGCGCTGGATCTCGGCGGTGCCCGCCCCGATCGTCGAGGCCCGGGTGCGCAGGAAACCCCAGACCCAGCGCCCCCGCTGGACGGCGTGCGGATCGCGCCTGCCGAGGATCCCGTACGGTCCCAGCATCTCCAGGGCGAACTCGTGCAGTTCCTGCTCGAAGGTCACGATGAACAGCCGCGACGTGGAGGAGGCCGGGCCGGGCTCACCCTTCGCCATGATGTCGGCGATGGTGCGCATCCCGGTGAGCCGCATGATCGTCACCCGGATCTCGAAGTCCGCGAGCCGGTCGCGCACCAGGGGATCGGCGGTCGCCCCGCGTGCGTGCGCCAGCTCTATCAGTTCGTCCAGCACCCGCCGGTACAAGGCCGCCTGGTTCATCGCGCCGGCGGCGCGTTCGTGGCCGAGGCTCGTCCGCACCAGCGGCCAGCCGCCGTTCTCGGGGCCGATCCGGTCGGCGACCGGCACGCGGACGTCGTCGAAGAAGATCTCGCAGAAGCGCGCCTCCCCGGTCAGGTCCCGCAAGGGGCGCACGTGCACGCCCGGGGCGTGGGCGTCGATCAGGAGGTAACTGATGCCGTCCTGGCGGGAGTCGGGGGGTCCGGTGCGGACGAGGGTGAAGAGGACGTCGGCGATGTCGGCCGAACTGTTCCACACCTTCTGCCCGTTGACGACGTACTGCGCGCCTTCGCGATGTGCCGTCGTGCGCAGCGCCGGCAGGTCCGAACCGGCCTCCGGTTCCGAATAGCCCTGCGCCCACACCGAGTCACCGCGCAGCATGGGGCGCAGGAAGCGCTCCTTCTGCTCGGTCGTGCCGTAGGTGACGAGGGTGGGGGCGGCGATGCCCAGTCCGGTGCCCAGGGGTCCGGGGACCCGGGCTCGCGCGTACTCCTCCTGATAGATGACCTGGCGCGCGAAGGACAGGTCCATGCCGCCGTACTCGAGCGGCCAGCTCGGGCCGGCGTATCCGGCGTCGTACAGCCTGGCCAGCCATTTCTTCTGCCACGCGAGGCGCTCGGCGGGGTCTTCGGGGCGGCGGCCGGGGTGGTGCTCCGTCAGGAAGGCCCGCAGGCGGGCGCGGAACCGTTCGTCGGTCTCGGCCGCTGTCATCGCGGGGCCATGCGGATGGCGCCGTCGAGGCGGATGGTCTGGCCGTTGAGGTAGGGGTTCTCCAGCGTCTCCACGGCGAGGCGGGCGAAGTCGTCCGGGTCGCCGAGGCGCCTGGGGTGCGGAACGGTCGCGGCGAGTCCGTCACGGATGTCGGCGCGCAGCCGGCCCAGCATGGGGGTGTCCATGATGCCCGGGGCGATGGTGTTGACGCGGATCTGCCAACTGGCCAGATCGCGGGCGGCGACGAGGGTCATGCCGTGCACGCCCGCCTTGGCGGCGGTGTAGGAAGTCTGACCGATCTGGCCGTCGAAGGCGGCGACGGAGGCGGTCAGCACGACGGCTCCGCGGTCTCCGTCCACGACGTCGTTGACGGACAGCCGCGCGGCGGCCAGACGCAGCACGTTGTACGTGCCGATCAGGTTGACGCGTACGACCTCGGCGAACGTCTCGAGCTCGCCGGGGTTGCGGTCGCGGTCGATGATCCGGGTGCGATCGCCGCCCCGCCCGGCGCAGTGCACGACGAAGCGCAGCGGACCGAGTTCCCGAGCGGCGTCGAGCGCCGCGGTGACCGCGTGCTCGTCGGTGACATCGGCGCGGACGAAACGCGCGGCGTCACCGAGGTCGGCGGCCGCTTTGACGCCCTGCTCCTCGGAGAGGTCGGCCAGGACGACCTGGCCGCCTCGGTCGATGATGCGGCGCGCGGTGGCCAGTCCCAGGCCGGAGGCGCCGCCGGTGACCAGTGCCGCAGAACCGTCGATGTTCATGTTCGACTCCTCACGGGAGGGGTTCACAGTCCCAGGGATTTGCTGATGATGGTCTTCAGGACCTCGCTGGTGCCGCCGTAGATGCGGGTGACCCGCGCGTCGGCGTACAGCCGGGCGATCGGGGACTCGAGGATGTAGCCGTAGCCGCCGTGCAGTTGCAGACAGCGGTCGACCACTCGGCCCTGGGTCTCGGTGCAGAACAGCTTGGTCTTCGCCGCGTCGGCCGGGCTCAGTTCGCCAGCGACCAGCGCGGCGGTCGCCGCGTCCAGCAGGGCCTGGGAGGCCTCCAGCTCGGCCGCCATGGCGGCGAGTTCGAACTTCGTGTTCTGGAAGTGGGCGACCGGCTTGCCGAACACCGTCCGGTCGCGGACGTAGCCGAGGGTCAGGTCGATCGCGGCGCGGGCCTGGGCGACGGCGCCGACCGCGATGGCCAGCCGTTCCTGGGCCAGGTTGCGGCCGAGGTGGGTGAAGGCGGCGCCTTCCTGGCCCAGGAGGTCGGCGGCGGGAACACGGACGTCGTCGAAGGACAGCTCCACCGTGTCCTGGACGGCGAGGCCGATCTTCTCCAGCTTGCGCCCGACCGCGAACCCGGGCATACCCTTCTCCACCACGAGCAGGGACAGGCCGGCGCGCCGGTCCTCCGGGTCGGTGGCGGTGCGGGCCACGACGATCACCAGGTCGGCGTGGTGGCCGCCGGTGATGAAGGTCTTGGCGCCGTTGAGCGTGTAGTGGTCGCCGTCCCGGACCGCTCGTGTCGTGACGCCGGCGAGGTCGGAACCCGTACCCGGTTCGCTCATCGCGATCGCCGTGTACAGCTCGCCGGAGGCAAGGCCCGGGAACCAGCGGGCCCGCTGCCCTTCGTCGGCGAGGCACGTGAAGTACGGGAGGACCACGTCGAGATGGGTGCGCAGGCCGCCCAGCGTGACGCCCGCGCGGGCGCACTCCTCCTGGATGACGACGTTGAATCGGTAGTCGTCCCGGCCGCCTCCGCCGTACTCCTCGGGGACGGCCGTACCGAGGATCCCGAGCTTACCCAACGAGGTGAACAACTCGCGGGGGACGAGGCCGGCGCGCCACCAGTCCTCGTACACCGGGAGCACCTCACGGACGAGGAAGTCACGGACGAGGAGACGGAAGTCCTCATGGTCCTGCTCGAACAGGGTCCGGCGCATCGGATCTCCTTCGACTCTCAACCCTATTCAGTATACGCAATTACCCAGTCACGGCACAGAGGAACGCCCCATAGCGCGTAGATGCGCATGTGGCGTGGGGAATGAGTGTCAGTAAATCAGTGCCACCAGGGGATGAGCGCGTCCAGATGGCGGCGCATCCGGTGACGGGCCACGCCCGCGTCACCCTGCGCGATCGCGTCCAGGATGCGCTGATGGACGTGCTGCACCTCGTCGGCCGCCGTGTCTCCGGGCAGCGGCCGGTCACGGCCGGACGCGTGCCGGCGGAACAGCTCGGTGATGATCGCGAGGAAGAGCGACAGCACCGGGTTGTCGGCCAGGGCCGCCAGTTCGGAGTGGAACAGGTCGGCCTTGCGCAGGTCGTCGGCCGGACCCTCGGTGGTCCAGCGGACCGCCTTCGTGAGGCGCTCGGCGACCTCCGTGTCGCCCTCGGCGTGCCGGGCCGTCACCCTGGCGACCACGCCGAGTTCGATGGCGTTGCGGACGATCCGCAGGTCGTCGGCCGTGACGCCCTGATACTCGAGGAAGAGCGCCATCGTGTCGATGCTGGCCTGCGGCTCGGGCGAGGTGACCACCAGTCCGCCGCCGGGCCCGCGGCGCATCCGGGCGACCTGGTGGTACTCCAGCAGACGAACGGCCTCCCGCAGGACAGCCCGGCTGATCTCGTAGCGGGCCAGCAGATCCGTCTCCGAACCGAGCACCATGCCGATCTGCCAACCCCGCGCGGCGATGTCGTCGTGGATCCGCGCGGCCACCACTTCGGCGAGCTTGGCCCGTGGCCCTTCGACCAGTTCGGGATCGACCACGTTCCCCGAGATCCGCTGTCCGCGGCGCACGCGGTGCTTCTCGATCCACCCGGCCACCGACTCCAGATGCGCGGTGAGCTCCGTCTGCGCGCGGGCGCCGTCGTCGGCGATCACTGCGTCGATGACGGCCTTGTGCTCCCGATGCGAGGTCTCCTTCGCCGCCTGCATCTCCGCCTTGGAGACACGCCGGGAGGTGTTCGCGTACCGGGCGGTGAGGCGGGTGAGCACGTCGATGAAAAGGTGCAGAACCGGGTTGCCCGACAACTGGCCGAGCACCGGGTGCAACGGGTCCTGCGAATGGACCGACGGGTCGTCCCAGTGGGAGAGCTCGGAGTCGAGCGTCGCACGGAGCGTGGCGATGCCCTCTTCGGTGATCCGTTCGGCGGCGAGACCCGCGGCGATCGGTTCGAGGAGCTGGCGGGCTTTCAGCAGGTCCGTGACGCTGGTGCCGACGTACTCGAGGTAGATCACCATGGCCCGGGTCGCCGGTCCCGCGTCGGGGGCGCAGACGATCAGCCCGCCGCCCGGGCCCCGCCGCATCCTCGCGACCTGATGGTGCTCGACCAGACGTACCGCCTCGCGCAGCACCGCACGGCTCACCCCGAGCTGCTCCCGCAGGTCCACCTCGGAGCCGAGCGAATCGCCGACGGGCCAGCCCTGGCGGATCACGGTCGCCTCGATGCGCTGCGCGGTCTGCGCGGCCAGCTTGCCGACCGGGGCGCCGGTCTCGCCGTCGGCGGGCTCGCGGTCGACGGCAGTCGCCATGGGCCAACTCCTCTGCGGGGACATCGCGGATCCCCAGTCTATTCCAGCGAGATCGGTTCACTGATTCCGCCGTACATCCCTGGCAGCAGGCTCGATGACCTGGTTAGAGTACCCTCATTTCGAGATCGCTCGCACGAGGACCGAGGAGTCGGCAGCGTGATGCGACTGGACCCCACACCCGAACTCGAGGCGTTCCGAGAGAAAGTGCGCGCCTTCGTGGCGGAGCACGCGCCCGGCGTCAAGACCCACTCCGGGGTGCGCGCACCCGAGCCGGCCCTGATGCCGGCGATCCGGGAGTGGACCGCGAAGCTGTACGAGGCCGGCTTCCTCGGCATCGACTGGCCCGTCGAGTACGGCGGCCGGCCCGACGCCCATCCCCTCGAACCGTTCGTCGTCGCCGAGGAGATCGCCCGCGCCCGTACCTGGCCGCCCGTCGGCGCGGCCTCGTTGGCTTCGGGCGCCCTGCTCGACTTCGGCACCGACGAACAGCGGGGGCGTTTCCTGCCTCGCATCCGTACCTGCGAGGACGTGTGGTGCCAGCTGTTCAGCGAGCCGGAGGCGGGCAGCGACCTGGCGGCACTGCGCACCCGGGCACGCCGGGAGGGCGGCGGCCCCGAGGATCCTGACGCGGTGTTCGTCGTCGACGGTCAGAAGGTGTGGACGACCAACGGCCAGCACGCCGACATGGGTTACCTTCTCGCGCGCACCGACGCCGCAGCCCCGAAGCACAAGGGCATCACGGCGTTCGCGCTGGACATGCGCAGTGAGGGGGTCGACGTACGGCCGCTGCGCGAGATCACCGGGACCACCGACTTCAACGAGGTCTTCCTCGACGGCGTCCGGATCCCGGCCGCGAACGTGATCGGCCGGGTGAACGACGGCTGGCGGGTGGCGATGAGCAGCCTCGGCCGTGAACGTTCCGGCGTGGCCGCCCGCGGCGCCGAGCTGTTCGCCGTGCTGGACGACCTGGTGGGGCTCGCGGAGGCGACGCCGGTTCGCGGCCGCCCCGCGCTCGACGACTCCGCCACCCGGCAGGCGATCGGTGAACTCGCCGCCCGGGTGCACGTGAACGGCGCGATGCTCTCTCTCGCGCAGTCGCGGATGCTGCACGGCACGGAACAGCCCGCCGACGCCCTCCTCGGCAAGATCTTCTTCAGCGACCTCAACCACGACCTGGCCGACTTCGGTCTGCGTCTTCAGGGCACGGACGGCCTGCTCACCGAGTACGACCCGGAGGCGGTGGCCGACGGCTGGTGGCAGGACGCCCATCTGTACTCACGCGCGTACACGATCGCCGGCGGGGCGAACGAGGTTCTGCGCACCCAGGCGGCCGAGCGGGGGCTGGGGTTGCCGCGGGAACGTCGCTGATCTCTTCGGCCCGCCCCGCGCCCGCAAAATAGACCGCTCGGTCAATACATACGGACAGAACGAGTCGATGACGTCCCGGACTATTGATTGTACCGAACGGTCTACGTAAGGTGCCCTCAGTTGTGACGACGAGAGGACGAGGGAACCATGACCGAGCGCGTGGTCGGTACCGACGCCACGGAAGAGCTGCCGGAGTATCCGTCGCCCCGATCGAGCCAGTGCCCGTTCGCGCCGCCCCCGGGCCTGCTCGAACTGCACGACGCCGGGAAGGCCGTCGTACGTGCCAGGACATGGGACGGCACCACCCCGTGGGTCGTCACGTCGCACGCCACCCAGCGTCAGCTGCTGACCGACCCACGGCTCAGCGCGAACATCGGCGCGCCCGGATACCCTCACACGACCGAGGCCATGAAGGCGCACGCGGCCGAGATCCAGCCGTCGATCAACAACACCGACGGCGCCGAGCACACCCGGTGGCGCCGGATGCTGACGAACTCGTTCACCCGTCACCGCATGGAGAGACTCCGCCCGGAGATCCAGCAGATCACCGACGACCTCATCGACAGGATGCTGGCCGGACCCCGCCCGACCGACCTCAACGAAGCCCTGTCCCTGCCTCTGCCGTCCCTGATGATCTGCGCGCTGCTCGGAGTGCCCTACGAGGACCACGAGTTCTTCCAGAAGCACGCCGGAGTCACCAACGCCCGGTTCAAGACCGCCGAGGAGGCTGCCCGCTCGACGGCGGATCTGCGCCGTTACATCTCCGGGCTCATCGAGGCCAAGATGGACGACCCCGGTGAGGACGTGCTCTCCGACCTCGGCGCCCGGGTCAAGGAGGGCGTGCTCTCCATGGAGGAAGCGGCCCCGTTGGGGCACATCCTGCTCGTCGCCGGTCACGACACCAGCGCCAACATGATCACGCTGGGCACCGCGCTGCTGCTGCGGAATCCCGACCAGCTCGCGGGCCTGCGTGAACACTCCGATGATCCGAAGTATGTGACGAAGGCCGTCGAGGAGCTGCTGCGTTATCTCACCATCCCGCATCTGCTGGCGCGGCGGGCGGTGGTGGAGGACATCGAGATCGACGGCGAGATCCTCCGGGCGGGCGAGGGCGTCATCGCGTCGCTGCCGGCGGCCAACTGGGACCCACAGGCGTTTCCGGACCCCGAGAAGGTCGACCTCACCCGCACCGCCGCGCATCACCATGCGTTCGGCTGGGGACCGCACCAGTGCGTCGGACAGCAGTTGGCCCGCATCGAACTGCACGTCGTGTTCAGCACCCTGTTCCGCCGGGTGCCGACGCTGCGACTCGCGGTCGACGTCTCGGAGCTCAAGTTCAAGGAGGACTCGCAGGCCTACGGGATCTACGACCTCCCCGTCACCTGGTAACCCGGTGTTCCCGCAGAAGGAGTCGGCTCCATGGCCACGATGAAGTCCGTCCGGACCGGCGCGAAGAACGACATCGAGGTCGTGGAGGTCGAGCGCCCCGCGCCCGGCCCGCAGGACGTCCTCGTGCGGATCCGCGCCTGCGGCATCTGCGGTACCGACACGTTCTTCGTCCGGAGCGGCGGCACCCCGTACGACGTCACCGGCTCGGTGGTCCCGCTGCCGCTCGGACACGAACCGGCCGGTGAGGTCGTCGAGGTGGGCTCCGCGATCACGGACCTCGCGGTCGGCGACCGGGTGGTCGTCAACCCGCAGGCCGCGCCGTCCGGCATCATCGGCTGCGGCGGTGAGCTGGGCGGGATGAACGAGTACCTGCTCGTCGAGAACGCCGTCTTGGGCACGAGTGTGGCGGTGTTCCCGGACGAGCTGCCCTTCGGCGTGGCCGCGCTGAACGAGCCCCTGGCGGTGGCCCGGCACTGCGTCAACCGCTCGGAGGCGAAGCCCGGCGACAAGGTCGTCGTCTTCGGTGCCGGGACGATCGGGCTGGCCACGACCATCTGGCTGAAGCTGCGCGGGGTGGAGCACGTGGTCGTCGCCGATGTCATCCCCGAGCGGTTGGAGACCGCGCTGGCCGTCGGCGCGGACGCTGTGATCAACTCCGCCGAGGAGGACGTCACCGCCCGGCTGACCGAGCTGCACGGCGAGGCGGCCAACGCGCTGGGCCAGCCGCGTGCCGGTACCGACGTCTACATCGACGCCGCTGGTGTCGCCGCCGTCTTCAAGGCCACGGTCGACGCCGCCAAGTGGGGCGCCAAACTGGTCATGGTCGGTGTGCAGAAACCGTCCGAGGCGATCGACCTGGGCGCCATGCTCCGTAGCGAGCTCACCCTCATCGCTTCCCAGGGGTATCCGACCGAGATCTTCGAGGTGACCGCGGAACTCGCGGAGCACCAGGACCGCTTCGCCCGGCTGATCAGTCACCAGGTGCCGTTCTCAGAGGTGACACGGGCCTTCGAGTTGGCGCTGACCCCCGGAGCCGTGGAGAAGGTCATCGTCACCTTCGACGACGAGGGGTGAGAAGAGCCGACACGGGATGCGGCGGCGGCTCCGGTCAGGTACGGAGCCGCGCCTCTCCGCGCCCGGGCGTGCGGCGTCGACGATGCGGTGTCGCCTACTCCGCCCTCCTCAGCAGCATCGCCCCCGACGGCACTCCCCCGCCCGCCGTCACCACCGCGACCCGGGCGTCCTCGACCTGGCGGTCCCGCGCGTCGCCGCGCAACTGGAGCATGGCCTCGCGGACGAAGCCGAAGCCGTGCAGGCGGCCCGCCGAGAGCTGGCCGCCGTGCGGGTTCAGCGGGAGGTCGCCGTCCAGGGCGATGGTCTTGCCGCCCGCGATGAAGTCGGTCGCCTCGCCCGGTCCGCAGAAGCCGAGGCCCTCGATCCAGGACAGGGCGTTGAAGGTGAACCCGTCGTAGAGCAGGGCGACATCGACGTCGGCGGGTGTGAGGTCGGTCCGCGTCCACAGGTGGGCCGAGGGGCTGTGCGCCTGCGGCAGGTGGGTCAGGGTGTCCTGGTCCCAGCTGAGGCGTTCGAGCACGGCCGTGCCGACGGCCTCCACCAGGACGGGCGGCCGGGGCCGGTCGTACGCCGTCTCGATCGCGGAGACGACGACGGCCACCGCCCCGTCGCACGGCACGTCGCAGTCGTAGAGCCCGAACGGTGTGGTGATCACGCGGGCGTCGAAGTAGTCGTCGAGGGTCATGGGGTCGCGGTGCAGGGCCTCGGGATTGCGGGCCGCGTTCGCCCGCGCGGTGACGGCGATGGCGCCGAGGGCCTCGCGGCCGACACCGTAACGGTGCATGTAGTGCGAGGCGTTGCAGCCGATCCACTGCGCGGCCGACATGGCTCCGAAGGGCGCCCGGAACTCGAACATGCCGGTGGCGCGGCCGCCGGACGACGTCTGCCACCGGCCGGACCGGACCAGGGCACTGTGGGAGGACTCCCACACCGTGCGGAAGCACAGCACGTGCCGGCACAGTCCGGCGGCGACCGCGAGCATGCCGGCGGTGATCGAGCCGATCTGGCCCGGCACCTCGCGGGCGCCGTTGACCCAGGTGGGGCGCAGTTGCAGAGCCTCGGTGAGAGCGGTGACGCCGCCTTCGCTCATGCCGTCGGGGCTCGGTCCGGGGTAGGTGGAGAGCCCGTCGATCTCGTCGAGGTCGAGGCCGGCGTCCGCGACCGCTGCCAGACAGGCGTCGACGGTCAGGGAGAGGGGGTCGGCCATGAGGCGTCGGCCCACGCTGGACTGTGCCACGCCGGTCAGCGCGACCCTGTCCTCGTACTTGCGGGGTGAGGCCATGGGCCGCAGGGCGGTGCGGACGTCGCGGGGCTCGGGCAGCGGGCCGGGGCCCTCGGCGGCCTCGGTCTCCGCATCGGTCTCCGGCTCCGGCTCCGGCTCGAACAGGGGGATGTGCACGTCTTCTTCGAGTTGCTCGAAGCGCACCCGGACCCGCAGGCCGACGCGCACCTCGTCCGGGTCGCAGCCGACGATGTTCGTCGTCAGCCGCGCCCGGTCGTCCTCCGCGAGGGCGACCACGGCGACGACGTACGGCGGCGGGAACTTCGGCAGCCAGGTCTGGTGGTTGACGCTGAAGCCGACCACCACGGCCCTGCCCGAGACGGGGGCGAGGGCCACCGCGCGGCTACGGCAGGAGGGACACACCGGCAGCGGCGGATGGAAGTGACGTCCGCAGTCCCCGCAGTGGGGGATCCTCAGCACCCCGTCGGCCCCGGAACCCCAGAACTCGGCGCTGGCGAGGGTGGGTTGGGGCAGCGGACGTTCGGCGCGGGCGGTCACAGCAGCTCGATGATCGTGGCGTTCGCGGTGCCGCCGCCCTCGCACATGGTCTGGAGTCCGTAACGGAGGTTCTCGCTCCGCATCCGGGCCAGGAGCCGTGTCATCAGGATGGCGCCGGAGCCGCCGAGCGGGTGGCCCACCCCGATCGCCCCGCCCAGCGGGTTGAGCCGCTCGGGGTCGGCGCCGGTCTCGGCCAGCCAGGCCAACGGGACCGGGGCGAAAGCCTCGTTGACCTCGTACACGCCGATGTCGTCGAGGGTGAGCCCGGACCGGCGGAGCACCTTCTCGGTCGCGGGGATCGGGCCGAGCAGCATGGTGATCGGGTCCGCGCCGCTGACGGCTCCGCAGTGGTAGCGGGCGATCGGGGTGAGGCCGAGTTCACGGGCCCGCTCGGGGGTGGTGACGAGCAGAGCGGCGGCGCCGTCGGAGATCTGGGAGGAGTTCCCGGCGTGGATCACTCCGTCCTCCCTGAACGACGGCTTGAGGCGGGCCAGCGTCTCGACCGACGTCCCCCGGCGCAGCCCCTCGTCCACGGCGAACTTGGTACCGTCGACCTCGATCGGCACGATGTGGTCGTCGAAGACACCCGCGTCGATCGCCGCGGCCGCCTTGGCGTGGGACCGTGCGGCGAACTCGTCGAGCCGGGTGCGGGTGAGACCCCAGCGTTCGGCGATCAGTTCGGCGCCGGTGCCCTGGCTGAACTCGACGCCGTCGTAACGGGCCAGTGCTCCGGGTCCGTAGGGCTGCCCCGTGGTGCGGTGCGAGCCGAGCGGCACCCTGCTCATCGTCTCCACCCCGCCCGCGACCACGAGGTCGTACTGGCCCGCCATGACCGCGTGCGCGGCTTGGTCGACCGCCTGCTGGCTGGAGCCGCAGGCCCGGTTGACCGTGACGGCCGGGACGTGTTCGGGCCATCCGGCGGCGAGCACCGCGAACCGGCCGACGTTGCTCGACTGGTCGCCGATCTGGGTCACACAGCCCCAGACGACGTCGTCGACGGTGCCGGGGTCCACGCCGGTGCGCTCGACGAGGGCGTTCAGCACCTTCGCCGAGAGATCCGCCGCGTGCACCGGGGCCAGCGAACCGTTGCGCTTGCCGATCGGGGTGCGCACGGCGTCGACGATGACGGCGTCTCGCATGAAAGCTCCTTGAGGTCAGTCGGGGATCTGCACGGCGGCGTCGACTCCCCAGTCCCGGAACACGGCCCGGGTGTCGGCGCCGACGGCCGGCGCCGTGCGGCCCGGGCTCGACGGGGTCGCCGAGAAGCGCGGCGCGGCGGCCGGCTGGACCACTCCGTCGCGAGTGAACAGGCTTGCGCGCGCGGCCAGATGGGGATGTGCCGCCGCCTCCGTGAGGCTCAGGACGGGTGCCACGCAGGCGTCGGTGCCCTCGAACAGCGCCGCCCACTCGTCCCGGGTGCGCTCCGCGAAGCGCCGTGTCAGCAGCCGCCGCAGCTCGGGCCAGGTCGACCGGTCGTGCTGCCGGTCCGGGTCGACCTCCAGGCCGAGCAGTTCGACGAGGCACCGGTAGAACTTGCGCTCCAGCGCGCCGACCGCCACATGCCGGCCGTCCTTGGTCGCGTACACGGCGTAGAAGGGCCAGCCGCCGTCGAAGCGGTTGACGCCCCGCTCGTCGTGCCACTCGTCGCGGGCGAGCTTGGCGAAGGTGCTGGCGAGGAGGTGGGCGGTGCCGTCGACGATGGCCGCGTCGACGACCTGGCCGCGGCCGGTGCGGGCGGCGGCGTGCAGGGCGGCCAGTACGCCGATCAGGAGGTAACAGCCGCCGCCCCCGAAGTCGCCGACGAGGTTCAGCGGTATCTGCGGCGGGCCGCCCGCGTCCCCGATGGCGCCGAGCGCGCCCGTCAGCGCGATGTAGGTGAGGTCGTGGCCGGCCGCGGCGGCGAGCGGTCCGTCCTGGCCCCAGCCGGTCATCCGGCCGTAGACCAGACGGGGGTTGCGGGCCAGGCAGTCGTGCGGTCCGATGCCCAGCCGTTCGGTGACGCCGGGACGGAACCCCTCGATCAACACATCGGCCCGCTCGACGAGTCGGAGGAGTACGGCGGTCGCGGCCGGGTCCTTCAGATCGAGCACGACCGAGCGCTTGCCCCGGTTGAGCACGTCCGCCGGTCCGCCCGCGTCCGCCTCGTCCGCGCGCTCGGGCCGGTCCACGCGGACGACCTCGGCCCCGAGGTCGGCCAGGAGCATCCCGGCGAACGGTCCCGGCCCGATGCCGCCGAGTTCGACGACCCGGCAGCCGGCGAGCGGTCCTGTCGTCATCACCCCTCCTTCGGTCGAGGACGCTTGATCGGACGTACGGCGGCACTTGATCGGGCGTACGGCGCTGTCAGCGGCCCTTCCAGACCGGCGCCCGCTTCTCGGCGAAGGCCGCCGCCCCTTCCCGGGCGTCCTGCGACCGAAAAACCGGCTCGGCGATGTCGAACTGCTTGCCCCATGCCTCCGCGAGGGTCCAGTCGGCGGTGGAACGCGCTATCTCCTTGGTCGCCGCGACCGCCAGGGGGCCGTTTGCCGCGATGGGCTCGGCGAGTCCCAGCGCGCCGTCGAGCGCGCCGCCCTCGTCGGTGAGCCGGTTGACCAGGCCGTACGCGGCCGCCCGTTCGGCATCGATCGGTTGGCCGGTCAGCAGGAGTTCCAGGGCGATCGCGTACGGGATCCGGCGGGGCAGATGGAGCGCGGCTCCCGCGCGGGCCACCAGCGACCGGGTCACCTCCGGCACACCGAGCCGCGCCGTGCGGGCGGCGACGACCAGATCGCAGGCCAGCAGCAGTTCGAAACCGCCGGCCAGGGCCCAGCCCTCGACGGCGGCGATCAGTGGCTTGCGCGGCGGTGTCATGCTGATCCCGCACAGTCCCCGGCCCTCGATGGCGGGGCTCTCACCACGCAGCCACGCCTTGAGGTCCATCCCCGCCGAGAACGTCCCGCCCGCCCCCGTGAGCACGCCGACCCGCAGCTCGTCCGACTCGTCGAGCTCGTCCACCGCGGCCGCCACCCCGGCGGCCACCCCGGCGTCCAGCGCGTTCTTGACCGCAGGACGGTTGATCGTGATGACCTGGACCGCGCCACGGCGCTCCACCAGTACGTCGTCGGACACGCCTACCTCCTCGAATCGTGCACTTGATCGCCGGTCACGGCGAATCGGGCCAGTTCATGGGCGACCATGCCGTCCAGGTCTTCGGCGGGCGGCGCCGGGAGTTCCACGGCCCGGTCCCGGGTCGGCAGCAGGACCACGGCCGTACCGGGGGTGGTGACCTCACCCCTCTGGTTCTCGCACCGCACCTCGACGTGCGCCTCGGACCGCCCGTCCGCCTGTCGTTTGTCGACGACCGTGCCGCGTACCCAGGTGGTGTCGCCGAGATAGTTGAACCTGCGGTGCTCGCAGCGCAGTTTCCACAGCCAGCCGTCGTCGCCGATCCAGTCGGTGAGCAGATGGCACAGCCACGTCTCCCGCATCCCGCCGTAGTCGTAGGGGTTCGGCAGCCCGAGTTCCCTCGCCCGCTCGGGTTCCCAGTGCAGGCGCTGCACGGTGTCCGGGATGTTCAGCGGGTTCGGCGGGTAGAGGCCGGGGGCCTTGCGGCGGACCTTCGCGGCGATCCCGAACGCCCCCGGCGGGGTGAGCTGCATGCCCCAGCCCAGGTGCCAGACGACCACGTCGGTGGTGGTCAGCGGTCCCTTGACCCGCGGCTGAAGCTCTTCACCGATCTCCACGTCCTCCCAGTAGCGCGGTTCGGCTCCACGCCGGGTCTCGGCCGCGTAGGCGGCGTCGATCCCGGCGAGCTGCTCGGCCGTGTAGGGCTCCTGTTCCCGGTGCTCCTTGGCCCGCTTCCGCGACGTGTGCCGCTCGGCGTTGATCCAGGTGCCTCGCCTCAGGGCGTGCATCTCGCCCCGCCCGTTGGCGTAGAGGTAGTCGCGCACGACATGTGCCGTGCGCCCGCCGAAGCTGCTGGGCTTGAGGTGGACGCCCACCTGTGCCTGCAACACCCGGCACCGGTCCCCGAGTTGCAGGGGGCGCCACCACTCGAACTCCATCACCGCCTGGTAGGAGCCGAGGCCCGCGAACGGGTCGCCCTTCAGGAGCGCCCTGGTGGGCGGATCCGGCGTGGGAGCGGCGTCCTCGCCCATCGTGTACAGGAAGGCGGGCGGTGCGACGAGCGAGCCCCAGCGGGTCCCGGCCGCGTAGTCCGGGTCGCAGTACAGGGGGTTGTCGTCGCCGTAGCCGTAGGCGAAGTGGCGTACGCCGTCCCAGGTCACCTCGTAGTTGTGCGGCGGGTTGCGTTGGGGCTGGGGGACGCCGAGGCGGCGGCGGGAGCGTTCGACCGCCTCGTCGGTCAGGACGCCGAACCGCTCCGGCCTCTTCTCCTGCGTGTCCGTCATCGCCGGTCCTCCTCGACACGGTCCTTCTCGACGCGGTCCTTCTCCGCGCGGTCCTCCTCCACGCGGTCCTTCTCGACACGGTCCTGTTGTGCGATCCGGGCGCGGACGAGGTGCAGCAACTCCGTGCGGCTCACCTTGCTCGACGGGGTCCGGGGCAGTGCGTCCAGGACCACGATGTGCGCCGGCACCTCGTACGGGGTGAGCCGGACACGGCAGAGGGCCGTGAGTTCGGCTGGGTCCGGGGCGGCCTGTTCCCGCTCGACCTCGACCGCCGCGACCGGCACCTCGCCCAGCCTCGCGTCCGGCAGCCCCGCCACGGCCGCCTCCCGTACGGCCGGGTGCGTCTCCAGTGCGCGTTTGACCGTCTCCGGCTGCACCTTGAAGCCGCCGCGGATGATGGCGTCGTCCGCGCGTCCCTCGATCCAGACGAACCGGTCGGCGTCGATCCGGGCGAGATCGCTGGTGCGCACCCACGCCCGGCCGCCTCCGGTGCTCTGTTCGGTCCGGACCTCCAGCCGGCCTGTTCCGCCGACGGGGATCTCGGCTCCGTCGTCACCGGTCACCCGCAGTTCGACCCCGTCGAGGGCCCGCCCGGCGCTGCCCGCCTTCCGCTGCCACCACCGCTCGTGCAACGGCAGCGTCCAGCCCGCCACCGCTCCGGCGAACTCGGTGGCGCCGTAGGTCATGAGGACGGGGATGCCGTACGTGCGGAAGAACGCGTCGGCGAGTTCGGCCGGGCAGGGCGCCGTACCGGAGGTGACGACCTGCAGGCTCGCGAGCCGCTCCTGCGGAACGCGGGCGTCGAGCACGGCGCGGATGGCCGCCGGCACCAGACTCGCCGCCCGCAGGTGGTGCCGCTCCACCGCGCTCACCCAGGGCTCGACGGCGAACTTGGACATCAACACCATGCGGCGCCCGGTCGCGAGACAGGCGAGCGCCCGCCACAGGCCGCCGATGTGCACGAGCGGGGCGGCCACGAGCGACGCGGACCGCGACAGCAGCCTTTCGGGCTTCGGGATCTGCCCGCCGGAGACGAGCGCCTGGTCGAGCTGCCCGCTGCGCAGATGGACGCGTTTGGGGGGCCCGGTGGTGCCGGAGGTGAGCATCTCCACGGCGACCCCGGGATTGGCCGGCGCCTCGGCGGGCGCCGTGCCGCCCGCGGGCCGCAGGGTGCCGTCCGGGCGCAGCTCCAGGGCCGCTCCGTGAGCGGTCACCGCGGCCAGGACGCCCTCGCCGGCGAGGGCCTCGGCGCCGGAGACGACGACGGGCAGCTCGCAGCGGGCGATGTCGGCGGCGAGTCGCGCGGCGGGCTGCAAGGGGCTCAGCATCACCAGGCACCGCCCGGAAGCGATCACCGCGGCGACCACGGCGACGTGCTCGGGCCGGTTCTCCAAGACGACACCGACGCGGGCGCCGGTTTCCCGACCCGCCGAGTCGAGCGCCTCGACGGCTCCCCGCGCGGTCCGTTGGACCTGACCCCAGGTCCACCACTGCCCGTGGTGCTCGATCGCCTCGGCGTCGGCGGCGGCTTCGGCCAGCAGCCGGGACAGGCGGTCGCGAATTCCCACGTGATCAGCCTTTCGTCGCCATGGGGACGGAGATTCCGAGCAGGTCGGCCAGCCGCCCCCGATGCGTCGCCGGGCTGCCGAAGAGCTGCTCGGACGACTTCGCGCGCTTCAGGTGGAGGTGCGCGTCGTGCTCCCACGTGCACCCGATGCCGCCGTGGATCTGGATGTTCTCCTTGGCCGCGTGGGTGAAGGCGTCCGCGCAGTACGCCGCCGCGAGCGCGGCGGACACCGCCAGCCCGTCCGCTTCCCCGGCCCCCGGCGGTTCGTCCGGTCCCCCGGCCGCCACGGACATCGCGTGGTACGCGGCCGACCGGGCGGCCTCGACCTTCAGCAGCATGTCGGCGCACTTGTGCTTGATCGCCTGGAACGATCCGATGGGCCGGCCGAACTGCACCCGGACCTTCGCGTACTCCACCGCCGCGTCCAGACACGCCTGCGCCCCGCCGACCTGTTCGGCGGCCAGCGCCACGGCCGCGAGATCGAGCACCGTGCGCAGATACCTGGTGGCGTCCCCCTCCGGGCCGACCCGCAGCGCCGCCGCGCCTGCCAGGTCGACGCGCGCCAGGCGGCGCGTCGGGTCGAGCGTCTCCAGGCGGGTGCGGGTCACTCCGGTCGCGGAACCGTCCACGGCGAACAGTCCGGGTCCGGTGTCGGTGCGGGCCGCGACGAGGAGCAGGTCGGCGCTGTGGCCGTCGATGACGAACATCTTCGTGCCCGACACCCGCCAGGCTCCCCCGTCGCCGGGCACGGCTTCGGCCGCCACGTCCTCGACGCGCCATGTCCCGCTCTCCTCGGCCACCGCCAGCGTGCCGGTCAGCGAGCCCTCCGCGATCGCGGGCAGCCAGCGCGCTTTCGCCGTGTCGTCGTCGGACGCGGCGAGGGCCTGTCCGGCGAGGGCCACGGTGGCGAAGTACGGCGACGGCAGCAGGACCCGCCCCAGTTCCTCCAGGACGATCCCCAACTCGACGGGCCCGCCGCCGAAGCCGCCGTACTCCTGCGGCAACGCCATTCCGTGCAGGCCGAGTTGGTCCGCCATCTGCCGCCAGATCCGCGGGTCGTGGCCCGCTTCGGACTCCATCGAGCGGCGTACCGCCTCGCTCGGCGCCTTGTCGCGCAGGAAGCGGCGCAGCGTCGACCGGAGTGCCTCGTGCTCCTCGGTGAAGGCGGAGGTGGGTGTCACGTGGTTTTCGTCCTCGACTGTCAGCGGAGTCGTCAGCGGGGCTGTCACTGGGGTGCCTTCGACCGCAGGTAGGCGGCGAAGTCGGGCATCCGGGCGCGGTCCACGATCTCGATCCGCACACCGGAAGGGGCCAGGTGGTAGGCGAAGATCGACGGGGCGCCGTCGACGAGCGCGCACGCCTCCAGGGCGAAGCCCGCCTCCTCCAGCCGCTTCGACGTGGTGGGCACGTCGTCGCAGAAGTAACCGAGGTGGTGGGTCGCGACGCGTTCGGCCGCCGTCCACGGTGTCCCGGGGATCTCCTGGACGAGTTCGATGTGCGGGGCGTCGAGCGAGTACGTGTAGCGGAGGTTCAGCACGCGGTCGCCGTCGGCCAGCCGGACCGGCAGGTCCGCGGACATGGTCTCGGTCCACCGGTAGCCGGCGACCTCGCCCATGCGGGCCTTCCAGGCGTCGACGTCCGGGACCACGATCCCGGTGTGGTAGAGATCCGCCGCTCTGAGGGGATGGCTCATGACGTCCCTCACCACTCCATCCGGAGCGATTTGATGCCGTACATGTTGCCGTGCTGCCAGAGTTCCTGTCTGGGCGCGATCCGGTAGTGGGGGATGCGCCGGTGCCACTCCTCGACGGCCACGTTGAGTTCGAGGCGGGCGAGATGCGAGCCGAGGCAGCGGTGCGGCCCCGAGCCGAACGCGATGTGGTTGGTGGCCTTGCGTCGCAGGTCCACCTCGAGCGGGTTGTCGTACCGGCCGGGGTCGCGGTTGGTGACCGCGAGCGGGAGCATCACCATCTCGCCGGCCTTGACCGGGCAGCCGCCGATCTCCACGTCCTGCGTGGCCTTGCGGGCCGGGACGACGAACGAGTAGACCCGGAGGATCTCCTCCACCCCGGTGGGGATGAGCGAGGGGTCGGCGAGGATCTCCGCCCGCTGCTCCGGATGGGCGGCGAAGTGGTACAGCGCCCAGCCGATGGAGATGGGGACGGTGTCGAAGCCTGCCTGGAACATCAGGATGCAGAAGGCGTGCATGTCCCGGTCGTCGATCGGCTCACCGTCGATCGTCCAGGCCATGGCGTGGGAGAGCAGGTCGTCACGCGGCGTCCTGCGGCGCAGGGCGATCTGTTCCTCGAAGTAGGCCGACACCTCCCGCATGGCGGTCATCTGCCGGGCGCCGTCCGGGTCCTCGTCGTGGGAGAGGTGGAGCAGCTCGTGGGTCCACGCGAGGAAGGTGAGCAGGTCCTCCTCCGGCAGGCCCATCAGACGCATGAAGATCAGGGTCGGGAAGCGGCGTGCGAACTCGTCGAGCACGTCGGCGCCGTCCCGGCCCTTCAGTGCGTCGATCATCTCCGCCGCGACCTGGCGGACCTCCGGCTCCCGGGCGGCGACGGCGCTCGGGGAGAAGTAGCGGCCGAGGAGGCGCCGCCACACGGAGTGCGTGGGCGGGTCCAGCATCTCGGGGATCCACAGGAACTTCGGGTTCGGTTCGAGCGCGGTCACCGACTTGTTGGAGAAGGTCCGCCAGTCCTGGAGTGCCTTCTGCACCTCCGGGCCGTCCGTGACGACCCAGTAGCCGCGCGCGATGGTGCTGCGGAACCCGGAGTGGGCGCCGGCGATCTCGTCCCATCGCTCCTGGTGGCTGAGGACCGGGCCGCCGAGCCGGTTGTCGAAGTGGTAGGCGGGCAGACCGTCGTGGGTTCCGTCGGGTTCGAGCGTCGTGCTCATCACGGCTCCTCTCGTCGCACGTTCGTCAGGTCGCGGCGCCGTCGATCTTGAGCGCGAGGAGTTCGTCGTCGCCGAGACCGAGCGAGCGCAGGACCTCGTCGGTGTGCTCCGCGAACTGGGGCGCGCGCGTGAGGCGGACCGGGGATTCGTCGAACTGGACGGGGCTGGCGACGAGTTCGCGGTCCACGCCGTCGGCGTCCACGACGGGGGCGATGAGACCGTTGGCGCGCAGGGCGGAATCCTGGCCGACCTCCCAGGCGTTCTGCACGGCCGCCCACTGTCCCGCACCGCGGGAGAGGATCTCGGTCCACTCGGCGTAGGGGCGGGACGCGATCAGCTCGGCCACGATCTCGGCGGCCTCGGCGGCGTTGGCCATCAGCTTCTCGGTGCTGTCGAAGCGTTCGTCGCCGCTCAGCTCCTCGCGGCCGGCCAGCTTGCAGAACTCCGCCCAGTACCGGCCGGGTTGCAGCATCGCCAGTTCGATCCAGCGGCCGTCCGAGGTGCGGTAGGCGCCGATGAGCGGGTTGGTGGCCGCGCCGTGCCGGGGCGGGGTGTTCACCGGGAGCGGGCCGCCGTTCATCAGCGCGAGGTTGACCGTGAACTGGGTGGCCCAGGCGCCGACGCCGACCAACGACACGTCCACGACGGATGGTTCACTGGTGGTGGCACGGGAGTAGAGGGCGGCGGCTATGCCTCCGGCGACGGTCATACCGCCCATCGCGTCGCCGTAGGCGCCGGCGGGCATCCGCGCCATCCGGTCCGCACCGGTCGGTGTGACACCGGCGGCGCTTCCGCCGCGCGCCCAGAAGGCCGTGCTGTCGTAGCCGCCCTTGCCCGCCTCGTCCCCGCGCACACCGAAGCCGCTGCCCCGGACGTAGATGATGTCCGGGTTGATCGCCCGGACGTCCTCGACGTCGATCCGCAGCTTCGCCCGCGCCGCGGGCAGGAAGTTCGTGAGGAACACGTCGCTGGCGCGGATCAGTTCCTCCAGCACCGGGCGCGCCGAGGGCTTCTCCAGGGCGAGGCCGACGCTGCGTTTCCCACGGTTGGGCCCCTCCATGATCGGGAAGAACGACGACCCCTTGCTGACGGCCTCGTACCCGAGCACCCGGACCAGCCCGCGCTGGGCGTCACCGCGTTCGGCGTGCTCGATCTTGATCACGTCGGCGCCCCAGTCCGCGAGCACGGCGCCCGCCGCCGGGACGAAGGTGAACTGCGCGACTTCGAGGACCCGCACGCCCTCCATCGGCCTCTGCATCGGACCAACTCCTCCAGCGGCTCAACGCTATTGCGCATACCCAATGCGCAATACGGGCTTCGAGTATGGACCGGCAGGGGCCAAAAAGTATACTGTTTTCGTCATGCTGGATTTCACGATCGAATCTGGGTTCCAGGCCAAGCTGGACTGGGCGGCGGCCTTCGTCCGCGAGGAGGTCGAGCCGCTCGATCTCCTGTTCCCACACGGCGGCGACCCGTACGACACGCGCAACGAGAAGGCCCGCGCGATCCTGAGGCCACTCCAGGAGCAGGTCCGCGAGCAGGGCCTGTGGGCCTGCCACCTGGGTCCCGAACTGGGCGGACCCGGCTACGGCCAGGTGAAGCTCGCCCTCCTCAACGAGATCCTCGGCCGCTCCTACTGGGCCCCGACGGTGTTCGGCACCGCCGCCCCGGACACCGGGAACGCCGAGATCCTGGCCATGTTCGGCACGGACGAGCAGAAGGCCCGCTACCTCCGGCCCCTGCTCGACGGGGACATCGTCTCGACGTTCTCGATGACCGAGCCGCAGGCGGGCGCCGACCCCAAGGAGTTCGTCTGCCACGCACGGAGAGAGGGGGACGAGTGGGTGATCGACGGGGAGAAGTGGTTCTCCTCCAACGCCCGGTACGCGGCCTTCCTCATCGTCATGGCCGTCACCGATCCGGACGCGCCGCCGCACACGCGCATGTCGATGTTCATCGTCCCGTCCGAGACGCCCGGCATCGAGATCAAGCGCAACGTCGGCACGATGGACGAACGCGACAACCTCGACGAGGGCATCCACGCCTACATCCGCTACCACCAGGTCCGCGTCCCGCTCGACGCCATGCTCGGCGGCCCCGGTGAGGGCTTCAAGGTCGCCCAGGCCCGCCTCGGCGGCGGCCGCGTGCATCACGCGATGCGCACGGTGGGCAAGTGCACGCGCGCCTTCGACATGATGTGCGAGCGTGCGCTGTCCCGTCGTACGCAGGGCACCCTTCTCGCCGAGAAGCAGGCCGCGCAGCAGTTCATCGCGGACTCCTGGGTGGAACTGCAGCAGTTCCGGTTGCTCGTGCTGCACACCGCCTGGATCATCGACACGCAGCCGCACGGCGCCGCCCGCACCCAGATCGCCATGTGCAAGGTCCAGACGGCCAAGGTGCTGCACGACGTCATCCAGCGGGCCCTGCACCTGCACGGCTCGCTCGGCACCACCAACGAACTCCCGCTCGCCAAGTGGTGGATGGCCGCCCCCAACCTCGCCCTCGCCGACGGCCCGACCGAGGTGCACCGCACCACGGTCGCCAAGCAGGTGCTGAAGAACCACCGGCCGGCGGAGGGGCTGTTCCCCAGCGAGCACATCCCGCCGAAGCGGGAGGCGGCCCGCAAGCGGTACGCGCACATCATTGAGGACGACAGCCTCAGCGGCCGGGGGGACGCATGAGCGGCGGGCGCGAGACGCAGGGCCGTGACGCCAAGTCCATCGCTCCGGCGGACCTGTTCGACCTGACCGGCAAGGTCGCCCTCGTCACCGGCGGCAGCCGGGGCCTGGGCCGGGAAATGGTCCGCGCCTTCGCCACCGCGGGCGCCGACGTGGTGATCGCCAGCCGCAAACTCGACGCATGCGAGACGGTCGCCGCGGAGGTCCGCGACCTGGGCCGGCGCGCCCTCCCGGTCGCCGCGCACGTGGGCCACTGGGACGACCTCGGCCGGCTCGCCGACACCGCGTACGAGGAGTTCGGCAAGGTCGACATCCTCGTCAACAACGCCGGCATGTCACCGCTGGCGCCCTCCTCGGCGGAGACCGGCGAAGAGCTGTTCGACAAGGTGATCGGGGTCAACTTCAAGGGGCCGTTCCGGCTCGCCTCGCTGATCGGACAACGGATGGCCGAGGACGACGGCGGCTCGGTCATCAACGTCTCCTCCTCGGGAGCGCTGTTCCCGCAACCGCGGTTCGGCCCCTACGCGGGCGCCAAGGCCGCGCTCAACGCCCTGACCGCCGTCTTCGCCCTGGAGTACGGCCCGAAGGTGCGCGTCAACACCATCTCGGCCGGTCCGTTCCTCACCGACATCTCCAAGGCCTGGTCGGAGGAGAAACGCCGGACCACACGGAGCGCGGCCGGGCGGCCGGGGCGGCCGGAGGAGATCATCAGCACCGCGCTGTACCTCGCGAGCGACGCCTCCGGCTACACCACGGGGTCACTGATCCGGGTGGACGGCGGACTGTACTGAGCGAGCGGGTCCGACGCGGGCGCCCGCGCCCCAAGGGGCGCGGGCCTGTACCGACGTCCTCTACCGATGTCCTGTACCGATGTGCGGATCCGCCGTACGGACGCGACCGGCCGCGGCGGACGGACCGCGGACAACGCCCCGGCCTCCCGGCACAGCGTTCAGGCACGCCGGCCGAGCAGTTCCATCGCCTCCTCCAGCAGCACCGGCAGTGCGGGCAGCATGCGCCGGTGCATGGCGGTCAGGTGGTCCGCCTTCCGGCCGCGCTTGATCAGCAGGGCGGTCGCGGCGGACTCCTTGTACTTCGTCAGTGCCTCGAACCACCCCAGTTCCGGCAGCCGCTCGCCCCGCGCCTCCTGGTACGCGTCGATCAGCTCCGCCTTCCCCGGCATCCCGGTCGGCTCCTGCGACGGGGACGCCGGGTGGCGGGCCTCGTCGGTGAAGAAGGTCAGCCAGGTGATGTCGACCCGGGGATCGCCGAGCGACCAGATCTCCCAGTCGATGACCGCGTTGACCGAATCGGCGTCGCACAGCGTGTTGCCGAGCCGGTAGTCGCCGTGGGTGAACACCGGCATCATCGCGGCGGGCAGGGTGGCGCGCAGCCGTGCCTCGACCGCCTCGTAGCCGGTGCGCAGATCCTCGGGCACGGTCGTGAACGCCCGGGTCCAGCGGTCGACCTCGGCACCGGGCGTGACGACGGGCTCCACGGCCAGGGCGGTTCGCTTGGGGTCCACGCGGTGCAGGTGGGCGAGCATCCGGGCCGCGTCGAGGGCACGGGCCCTCACCTGGCCCGCGGGAAGGGCGCCCCTGGGCACGAGCACCGGTTCCACGCACTCCCCGGGCACCAACTCCATGGCCACGAAGGGCTGGCGAGCCGTGGGCGCGCCCTTGTCGCTGAAGAGCACCTTCGGCACCCGCACCCCGGGCACTCCCGACAGCAGCTGCATGAGCCGCGCCTGGCGCAGCACGTCCCGGTTGCGGACCGGTTCCAGGCCGGGCGGGGCCACCTTGAGGACGACGCGCTCGTATCCGGCGGGGGCGCCCGACAGCACGGCCACGTAGGTGAGGCTGGACGTACCGCCGGTGAGGGGCTCGACCGAGTCCACGGCGGCCCCGGGAGCCCAGCCGCGGAGCGCGACGGCGGCGCGCTCCGTCAATTGCGTTGTCAGGTCGGCACTGCCTGCGACGACGCTCATGTCCTCATCCCTGTCGGCCGACGGCCTGAGGGCCTTCGGCGGTCAGCGCCTCGACGATGTCGCGGCGCACGAGCTTGCCGGTCGCAGTGCGGGGCAGTTCGTGCCAGCGGGTGATGCGGTCCGGGGTCTTCGAGCCGCGCAGCGTGCCGCGCACCTGCGCGCGCAGGGCATCCGCGTCGATCGCCACACCGTCGCGCAGGACGACCACCGCCTCGATCCGTTGGCCCCACTCCTCGTCCGGGACGCCCACGACGACCGCGTCGAGCACGTCCGGGTGGCCCAGCAGGACATCCTCGATCTCGGCGGGCGCGATGTTCTCGGCACCGCGGATGATCGTGTCGTCGGCCCTGCCCTCGATGTGGAGATAGCCGTCGTCGTCGAGGTGGCCCTGGTCGCGGGTGTGGAAGTAGCCCCGGTCGTCGACCGCGGAGCCCTGCCCGGCGTACTCCCCCGACACCTGCTCGCCGCGCACCCAGATCTGCCCGGTCGCGCCGGGCGGTGCGACCGCGCCGGACGCGTCGCGCACCTCCAGCTCGACGCCGGGCACCGGCAGTCCGGCGGAGCCGAGCCGGGCGCGCACCACGGGGTCGTCGCTCGCCACGGCCGTCCGGTGCTCCCGCGGGCCCAGGACGGTGATGGTGGACGAGGTCTCCGTGAGCCCGTAGGCGTTCACGAAGTCCACCCGCGGCCAGGTGCGCAGCGCGGTCTCGATGACCCGTACCGGCATCCGGGCTCCGCCGTACGCGAGCGCGCGCAGCGAGGGCACGGACCGGTCGAGACCGTCCGTGTCCATGATGCGGGCGAGCATCGTCGGCACCACCATCGCGTGGGTGATCCGCTGCTCCCGTGCGAGTCCAAGCCAGCCGTCCGGCGTGAACTGCTCCAGGGTCAGGGCCCGGCGCCCCGCGTACAGGTTCGTCAGCACATTGGACACGGCGGCGATGTGGTAGGGCGGAACACTCACCAGGGCCGCCTCGTCGGGGCCGGCTCCGGCGAACTCCACCGTGCCGAGCACGTACGACACCAGGTTGCGGTGGCGCAGGACCACGCCCTTCGGCGCGGAGGTCGTCCCGCTGGTGTAGATGAGGACGGCCGGGGTGTCCGGGGGCGCCGGATCGCCTCCGGCTTCGTCGGCGGGGTGGCCGACGTGCTCAGCGGCCTGTGCGAGCCATTCGGCCGGGCTCCGCACCGGCAGCCCCGCGCGGCGCAGGGCCTCGCCGTGCTCCGGGTCGGCGATTCCCAGTGCGCGCGGGTGGTTCGCCAGCAGCGCGTCGAGTTGGGCTTCGCCCAGGCGGTAGTTGACCGGTACCAGGGGCACTCCGGCGCGGGCCGCCGCGAACAGGGCGACCGGGAGGGCCGGACCGTTCACCGCGAGGTGGACGACCGCGTCGGCGCCGGCGGAGCGCACCAGGTGCGCTCCGCCGGCCGCCAGCTCGCGCAACCGCCCGGCGGTCAGCCCGTCGTCCGTGCGCCCGACGACGACCCGTTCGGCGAATCCCTCGGCGGCCATGTCCGACAGCATCGATATGTTCATGAGCCGCCCCGTCCCCTCAGTCCGAGGCCGGGAGCGGCTTGGGGCTCTTCACCGGCAACGGAAGGCCGTTCGCCGCCAGGCTGCCCGGCCCGGACTTGGTGCAGAGCAGTTCGAGACCGAGGCCCTCGTCGGCGTACCGCTTGCCGAGCAACGCGCCGCCCATCAGACCGGGATCGGGCGTGCCGAGGACGTCGGCCCCCGGCCCGGCCCCCTCGGTCATGGCGGCCCCGCCGCACGTGATCTCCAGCTCCTCGTCCGGGCACCGCACGACGATCACCGCCGTGGTGTCGACCGTACTGGCGAGCATCTGCCCCACGCGTGGCCTCATCGCAGTGTCCTCCGCGGCTCTCGTGGTACCGGGTGACTGGTACCGAGTAACCAGAGAAAAGTATACTACTTACCTCGATCGCGTCGAGAACGGAGCTGCCGAGTGGAACTCAAGACCGTGCTGTTCGAGGTGACCGACCACGTCGCCACGATCACCCTCAACCGACCCGAGGTGATGAACGGTTTCAACCAAGAGATGCTGGAGGAGTTCTCGGCTCTCTGGCACACCGTCAAGGCCGACGACGACGTGCGCGTCATCGTGCTGCGCGGTGCGGGTGAGCGGGCGTTCTGCACGGGCATGGACGTGAAGGAGGGCATCGACCGCCACCCCAACGTCTGGTCGCAGACCGATCCCGGCGAGTACCTCTCGCCGAAGCTGAACCAGGTGTGGAAACCCCTGGTGTGCGCGGTGCACGGCATGGCCGCCGGCGGCGCCTTCTACTGGCTCAACGAGGCCGACATCATGATTTGTTCGCAGGACGCGACGTTCTTCGACCCCCACGTCAGCTACGGACTCACCGCCGCCCTGGAACCGATCGGCCTCGCCCGGCGCATCCCGCTCGGCGAGGCTCTGCGCATCGCGCTGCTCGGCCTGGACGAGCGTGTGTCGGCGACGCGCGCCCTGCAGATCGGCCTGGTCAGCGAGGTGGTCGAGCACGAGCACCTGTGGGGCCGGGCCGACGAGATCGCGCGCATCATCGCCGCCAAACCGCCCGCCGCCGTCCAGGGCACCGTCCGGGCGATCTGGGAGTCGCTCGACTCGACGCGCACCCAGGCGCTGCGCACCGGACTGTCGTACACCCAGCTCGGGAACCCGGTCGGAAAGGCCGGGATCGACCGCTCCGCGGTGCCCAGGGGGCGATGGACACTGCGCTGACCCTCCCCTACCCTCCCCTAAATAAGTGTACTTTTTATAGGGGAGGCTCTTATGCGGTTCGGCATGCCCTGGCCCGGCCGGGACGTCGCGCGGGAGGCCGAGGAGGCCGGTGTCGGCGCCTTCTGCGCCGGGGAGTTCGCCGACCACGACGCCTACCTCACTGTGGCCGACATCGTGGCGAACACCGAACACGCCCTGGCGGGCCCCGCCATCGCCTACGCGTTCGCCCGCACCCCCTACGCGCACGCCACGGCCCTGCGCCACCTGCACGCCCAGGCGCCGGGCCGGCTGTTCCTCGGCCTGGGCAGCGCGGCGTTCCGGATCAACCGCGACTGGCTGGGCGTTCCCGCCGAACGCCCCGTGGACCGGATCGCCGAGACCGTCGGTGCCGTGCGGGCCTGGTTGCACGCGGAGAACGGCGAAGGGGTCCATTACTCCGGCGAGTTCTACGCCCTCGACGCCGACGTCCGCGCCCCGGTGCTGGGCCGGCTGGACATCCCGGTCCTGCTCGCCGCCTTCAACACCCGCATGGCCGCCACCGCGGGCCGGGTCGCCGACGGCGTCATCGGGCACGGGCTGTTCACCGGCTCCTGGTGGAACGACGTCGTACGACCCTCCGTCGAGCGCGGCACGACCGGCGGCGCTCGGTCCGGCGCCCGCTCTCTCGAACACGGCTGGATCATCACGGCGGTCGACGACGCCGCACCCGAACGCGCCGTCGCCGACGCCCGGCGGATGATCGCCTTCTACCTCACCGTCAAGACGTACGACCCGTTCGTGGCCCACCACGGCTGGCAGGAGCCCGTCACACAGCTGCGCGCGGCGTTCCGGGCCGGCGACACCGACGGCATGGCGCGGGCCGTCACCGACGACATGCTCACCGAGATCGCCGTCTGCGGAACGACGGCCGAGGCCAAGGACGCCCTCGCGCGCCGCGCCGGCTCGCTCCCCTGCAACGTCGGCTACTTCGCGCCGCCGAGCTTCATGGTGAGCCACCGGCGCCGGGCCGCCTACGCCCGGGCATCCCTGGCGCTGATCGGCCAGGTCCCGACGGAGGCGTGACGAGTGCGCGGAGGGGGACCGGCCCCGGAGCGAGATCGCTCCGGGGCCGGTCGCGGTCCAGGCCCGGTCGCCGGTCGGGGGCCGGTCGCCGTCCGGTCGTGGCTCAGACTTCCTGCGGGGCCGGCGCCAGCTTCTTGCTCTTGTCGAAGTGCACGACATCGGCCAGCGTGCCGCCCAGGATCGCCGCGCGGTCCTCGTCGTCGACTCCCTCGAAGTTCTCGGCGATGCACTCGGCACTGCTGCGGAAGGTGCCCTCCGCATGCGGGTAGTCGTTGCCCCACATGACCGTCGACAGACCGGTGATGTGGCGGGCCTTGACGGCCGTCGGGTCGTCGGCGAACTGCACGTGGATCTGCCGCCGGACGTACTCGGTGGGCTTGAGCGGGTAGGGCCACTTGTCGTTGACGGCGAACAGCCGCCCCATGGCTGACTGCTCCTTGGGCGAGCGGTTGTCGTCCCAGAAGCCGAGCCACCAGTCGGGGTCCTGGCCGGTACCCGTCTTCCAGGACTTGTCCATGTAGCCCATGAACGAGACCAGCCATCCGGCGGTGTACTCGATCAGGTTGAAGTGCAGGTCGGGGAAGCGCTCGCACACGCCGCCGCCCACCAGGCTGGCGATGATGCCCTGCGGACCGGCCACGGCCGATCCGACCGCGCTGCCCATGGTCCGGCCGGCCACCATGTCGTCGGTCAGGTTGCCCTTGCCCATGTTCATGGCGTTCATCAGCCCCCGGACGGTCATCGCCGTCTCCGACACGCTCTCCTTGACCTTCACCCCGCCGGTGGCCACGTGGATGAACACCGGCATCCCGTGCGCCTGGGCTGCGGCCCAGACCGGGTCGTACTCCCGCGCGTAGTACGGCAGGGGCGGGATCTCCGGGAGGAGTATCGCGCCGAGCCCCAGCCGCGCGCACCGCTCGATCTCCGCCACGGCCTCGGGGACGTCCGTGAGCGGGATCGCCGCCGTCGGACGCAGCCGGTCCTTGTACGGGAGGTAGCGCTCGACGAGGTAGTCGTTCCACACACGCGCGTGCGCCATGGACAGCTCGTGGTCGTCGGTGAACAGGACGAACAACGACAGGTTCGGGAACATCACCGAGGCGTCGACGCCGTCGAGGTTCATGTCCCGGATGATGTGGTCCGGATCGCCGTCCGGGGTCTCCCCGCCGAGCTGGCGGTACTTCGAGATGGTCCAGCCGTCGAAGCCGATCGTGTGCAGCTTCTTGAACTCGGTGTGTCCGCCCTCGACGATCGGCTCGTCGAGGGTGAACTCCTCTTCCCACAGCGCACGGTCGCGCAGTCGCTCGGGAAGTCGGGTCTTGAAGAGATCGACCGGCTCGATGATGTGCGAATCGCCGGACACGACAAATTCCTTGAACACAGGCGGTACCTCTTTCGAACCTCGTCGTTCGCGCCAGAACCCACCCCGCGGATGACGCCGAAGTTAGCTGTACCGAACGGTCTAGTCAATGATTCCGCATACGGAATGAGCGACCGGCCGCGAACCGAAAGCCGAAAGATCGCTGACACTGAGCCCACGACGCACCCCTCTTCTCCGGTCGGGTGAATTCAGTACACTCAACTAGACAGGTCTGGCAGGCGATCAGGAGACGGCACATGACGACGACGTACTCGTTCTCTTCGCGGCTCTACATCGACGGGCGCCGGACCGACGGCCGGTCGGACACCCCGGTACCCGTCCGCAATCCAGCGACGGAGGAGACGGTCGCGGTGGTCGCGGGCTCCTCCCCCGCGGACGTACGGCTTGCCGTCGAGGCGGCCAGGCGCGCCTTCGACGAGGGCCCCTGGCCACGGATGAGGCCCATCGAACGGGCCGCCGTCCTACTGCGCATGGCCGAGGAAATGGAGCGCAGACTGCCCGAACTGGTGGCCGTCAACATGGCCGAAGCGGGCTCGGTCCGTGCGCTGGCCGAGACGCTGCAGACCCGGGTCCCGGTGGCCCATCTGCGCGACATGGCCGAGCGCGTGATCCCGGCCTTCTCCTGGGAACGCCCGATGGACCCCACGGTCGCACCGGGCATCGGTGTCTCCCAAGGGGTGTTGCGCCGCGAGGCGTTCGGGGTGTGCGCGCTGATCTCCGCCTACAACTTCCCGTTCTTCCTCAGCATGATGAAGGTGATCCCCGCTCTCGCCGCCGGCTGCACCGCCGTACTGAAACCGGCGCCCGCCACTCCCCTGGAGTCCCTGCTCATCGGCGACTTCGCCGACGCCGCCGGGCTGCCGCCGGGGGTGCTCAACATCGTGACCGGTGACGTCGAGGCCGGCCGCGAGCTGACCACCCACCCCAGGGTGGACCTCGTCAGCTTCACCGGGTCGGACGCGGTCGGACGCACGGTCTACGCCCAGGCCGCGGCCTCCCTGAAGAAGGTCGTCCTCGAACTCGGCGGCAAGTCGGCCAACATCGTCCGCGCCGACGCCGACCTCGACGGCGCCGTCCGCTCCGCGCTGACGGGGATCACCACCCACGCCGGGCAGGGCTGTTCCCTGCTGACGCGCACCCTGGTCCACGAGTCCGTCCACGACGAACTGGTCGCCAAGCTGAGCGCGGCCCTCGCCGAGGTCAGGGTCGGCGACCCGGCCGACCCGTCCACCACCATGGGCCCGCTGATCAGCGAGGCACAGCGAGACAAGGTCGAGAAGCTGATCCGGGTCGGCGAGGAGGAGGGAGCGCGTCTCGTCCGCGGCGGCGGGCGTCCCGCCCACCTCGACCGGGGCTATTTCGTGGAACCGACCCTCTTCGCCGACGTCGACAACGACATGACCATCGCGCGCACGGAGTTCTTCGGCCCGGTCGGCGTCGTCATCCCCTTCGCCACCGACGAGGAGGCGGTACGCATCGCGAACGACAGTCCGTACGGCCTCGCCGGCGCCGTCTGGAGCGCCGACACCGTGGCCGCGTACGACATCGCCTCCCGCCTGCGGACCGGCGCTGTCACGATCAACGGCGGCAGCGCGGGAGTGAACCCTCGGGCCGCTTTCGGGGGGTACAAGCAGAGCGGACTCGGCCGGGAGTGGGGCGAGTTCGGGCTGGAAGAGTACCTGCAGACCAAGACGGTCAGCTGGGCCGCGCGCTGAGCGGCCGGCCGGGCGGCACGCCCACCCGCGTGCGCCGCCCGGCCGACTGTCCGACCGCTACTCCGGCCTCGGCCACAGTCACAGTGACGGCCTCGGCCACGGCCCCGGCCACGGTCGTTCACACCGTCAGGACCATGGCCGAGCCCATGCCGCCGCCCGCGCACATGGCCGCGACCGCGGTCCCGCCGCCCCGGCGCCGCAGTTCGTGCGCCAACGTCACGACCAACCGCGTGCCAGTGGTGGCGATCGGGTGGCCGAGGCTGCACCCGCTGCCGAACGGGTTGACCCGCTCGGGATCGAGGCGCAGTTCCCGGGTGGTGGCGACGGCCACCGCGGCGAAGGCCTCGTTGACCTCGAACAGGTCGACGTCGTCTATGCCGAGTCCGGCGCGGTCGAGGGCCTTGCAGATCGCGGCGATCGGCGCGAGCCCCGTCTCGACGGGGTCGACTCCCACACTCGCCCAGGCCCGCACGGTGGCGAGCGGGGTGAGGCCATGGGCGGTGGCCACGTCCGAACCGGCGACGACGACCGCGGCCGAGCCGTCGTTGACGCCACTGGAGTTGCCGGCCGTGATGGAGAACCCGTCGATCTCGGGGTGCAGCACCTTCAGCGCGGCGAGCTTCTCCGCGCTGGTGTCGCGTCGCGGATGCTCGTCGGTGTCGAAGACCGAGGTCGCTCCGTCCCGGCGGGTGACCTTCACCGGCACGATCTCGTCGCGGAACCGGCCTTCGTCGACGGCCCGCACGGCCCGCTCGTGGGAACGCAGCGCCCAGGCGTCCATCTCCGCGCGGGTGAGGCCTGCCAGCCGGGCCGTGTTCCAGCCGACGAGGACCCCCATGTCGTCGTTGGGGGCGTCGGGCGTCGGGACATGGGTCGGCGACATCCAGGGGTCCTGCCACTCCTCGGTGCCCGGTATGCGTCGCCGGGCCACCGGCGCCGTCGACGACGAATGCGTCCCGCCCGCGATCACCACACGGTCCATCCCGGCCCGCACGCTCGCGGCGGCGGTTGCCACGCTCGCGAGGCCGGAGGCGCAGTGCCGGTTGTGCGCCAGGCCCGGGACGTGCGTCAGCCCCGCTTGGAGCGCCGCGTACCGGGCGATGTCCCCGCCTCCGGCCAGGGATTCGCCAAGGACGACGTCGTCGATCGTCTCGGGGGGCAGTCCGCTGCGCCGCACGGCCTCGCGGACGACGACCGCGGCGAGTTCGAAGGCGCCGGTGTCCCGCAGGGTTCCTCGGCGGGCGGTTCCTATCGCGGTGCGGCACGCGGAGAGAAGAACGGCATCAACCATGGAATTAAGAGTACTTAAATCGAGGAGTCCCTGACAGGGCTACCGCTATATCACCCCGCCGTCTCGACCGTACCGCCAGTAGAGGATACCTTGCCCTGGTGAACTTCGAGCTCAGCGAGGAGCAGGACATGCTGCGCGAGGCCTCGCGCGACCTGCTGTCGGATCGGGCCCCGATCGAGCACGTACGGGCGTGGGCGGATCGCGACGAAGACGTCGATCCCGAGGTGTGGAGGCTGACGGCCGACCTCGGCTGGCCCGGTCTCTGCCTGCCCGAGGCGTACGGCGGCGCCGGCCAGGGCCTGGTGGAACTCGCGCTCGTCGCCGAGGAGATCGGGCGCGCGCTCGGGCGGGGCCCGTTCACGCCCACCGCGATCGTCGGCCGGGCGCTCGCCGCCACGGCGTCGCCGGACCTGCGGGCCGAGGTGCTGCCGGCGCTCGCCGCCGGAGCGGGCTGGGCCACCTGGGCCTTCGCCGAGCCGCACGTCCCGTGGTCCCTCGACGGCGTCCGCGCCACCGCCAGGACCGACAGGGACGCGATCGTCCTCGACGGGGTCAAGACGGTGGTGCAGGATGCGGCCGGCGCCCACTGGCTGCTCGTCACCGCGCGCCACGGTGGGGTCCTGGCGTCGTTCCTGGTCGACCGGGCCGCCTGTGGTGTCACCGTCCGACGGCAGCATGTGCTGGATTCCACCCGTTCGTTCTACGAGGTCCGGCTCGAGGGGGTCCGGGTGCCACCAGAACGCCGCCTCGCCGGCGGGCCCGAAGAGATCCAGCGGCTGCTCGACGAGGCTTCGGTGCTGCGGTGCGCCGACGCACTCGGGGTGATGGAGCGCATGCTGGAACTCACGGTCGCCCACACGAAGTCCCGCGTGCAGTTCGGGCAGCCGATCGGAACGTTCCAGGCCGTCAAGCACGCGTGCGCCGACATGGCGCTGCTGGTCCACGGCGCCCGCGCCGCCACCGCGTACGCGGCGATGGCCGCCGACGCGGGTGCCGACGAGGCCTCCCGGGCTGCTTGCGCCGCCGCCTCGTACGTCGCGGCCGGGACCGGCGAGGTCGCGGCCCGGGCTCTCCAGCTGCACGGCGGCATCGGCTTCACCTGGGAGCACGACCTCCACCTCCACCTGCGGCGCGCCCGGGCCGACAGCGTGCTGTACGGCGACGCGGCCGTGCACCGCGACCGGCTGTGCACCCTCCTGCGCCGAACGCCCGCGTCCACGCCCGCGTCCGCGTCCGCGTGAGCGAACGAAGCGAACGACCTGAAAGGTTTCCATGGAGATCAAGGGCAAGAAGGCCGTGGTGTTCGGCGGCGCCTCCGGCATGGGCCGGGCCACCGCCGAACTGCTCGCGGCCCGCGGCGCCGACGTCGCCGTGCTCGACCGTCCTGCATCGGCGGGCGAGGAGGTCGCCGCCACGCTCGGCGGGAGCTTCCATCCCGTCGACGTGACCGACTTCGAGGGGACCGAGAGCGCGTTGGACGCCGCCGTGGAGGCCCTCGGCGGGCTGCATGTCTCGGTCACCACCGCGGGCGGCGGCAGCGTGCGGCGCACCCTCGGCAAGGACGGTCCGCACGACCTGGAGACCTTCCGCCGGGTGCTCGACCTCAACGCCGTCGCCACGTTCAACGTCAGCCGTCTGGCCGCCGCGCACATGAGCCGTAACGAGCGCGAGGAGCCCGACGGCGAACGCGGCGTCATCGTCAACACGTCGTCGATCGCCGCCTTCGAGGGGCAGGTGGGGCAGGTAGCCTACTCGGCCGCCAAGGCGGCGATCGCCGGAATGAGCCTCACCATGGCCCGCGATCTCGGTTCGCTCGGTATCCGTGTCGTCGCCATCGCGCCCAGCCTGTTCGAGACGGGCGCCACCGAGAAGATCCCCGCCGAGGTGCGGGCCGCGCTGGTGAAGGACGCCGCGTTCCCCCGGCGCCTGGGCCGCCCGGAAGAGTACGCCAAGCTCGCCCTGGCGATCGTCGACAACCCCATGCTGAACGGCCAGTGCCTGCGTCTGGACGCGGGCCAGCGGTTCGGACCGAAGTGAGGTCTCTGATGCCGGATCACACACGCCCGAAAGGCGAACACGAGGGCAAGGTGGCCCTCGTCACCGGCGGTGGCCGGGGCTTCGGCAAGGCGTTCGGCGAGGCGCTGTCGGCCCGCGGCGCGCATGTCGTGCTCGCCGACATCGACGGCGCCGCCGCGGCCGAGGCGGCGGCGGAACTCGCCGCACGGGGCGCGAGCGCGACCGCGGTCACCTGTGACGTCGCCGACGAGGCGGAAGTCGGCGCGGTGGTGCACGGTGTGGCCGAACGCCACGGCGGACTCGACATCCTGGTCAACAACGCCGGTCTGCACGCCGCCTACAACAGGCCGTTCACCGAACTGGGTCTCGCCAAGGTGCGGCGCGTGCTCGACGTCAACGTCATGGGCGTCATCATCTGCTCACTCGCGGCCCGCGAGGCGATGAAAGGCCGCGCCGGCGCCTCCGTCGTCAACATCTCCTCGTCGGCCGCCTACGCGAACCGGAGCATCTACGGCGTGTCCAAGCTCGCCGTGCGGGGCCTGACGGTCTCCTTCGCCCGCGAGTTCGCCGCCGACGGCATCAGGGTCAACGCGATCGCGCCGGGACTGATCTTCACCGACGCGGTCCGGGCCGAACTGTCCGCCGCCGAGGCGGACCGCGTCCTCGGGGAACAGATCCTGCGACGGGAGGGCGAGGAGCAGGACGTCGTCGAGGCGCTGCTCCATCTGGTCTCGTCGAGGGCGTCCTTCGTCACCGGCGAAACCCTCCGTGTGACGGGCGGGTTCGCGCTCTCGGTCTAGTGCTGGATTCCTCATTGGATGTACACATACCGGCGCCGAAATAGGCGAGTGGGTGGTGCCGGTCTGCCCCATACCCAGGGCTGGGCTCGGGTGTTGAGCTGGGATGTTGCGAGGAGGGTGGCGTGTTCGATCTCGGCTGGTCTCGCGAAGGACTGGCCTGCGAGGGCGGCCTTGCGGAAGATGCGCCACCAGCCCTCCTGGAGGTTGAGCCAGCAGGCGCCGACGGGGATGAAGACGTGCCGGATTCTGGGGTGGTCCTCCAGCCAGGTCCGAGTGGAAAGGCTGTTGTGCGAGGACAGGTTGTCGGTGACGACGTAGATGTCCCCGGTGGGATTGGCTGCCTCGACCATCTGAAGAAACTGCTGGTAGTAGGCACTGTTGCGGGATGGTGCGGTCATGGTGATCTCGTGTCCGTCCCGTACTCGCAGTGCGCCGTAGACCCAGGTCTTCTCTGGTCCGCGACCGTAATCGACTTCGGACTTGATGCGGTGGCCGTCCGGCGACCAGCCCGGCGCCGGGGGGAACGTGCGGGGGATCACCGGTCCAAGCTCGTCGGCGCAGACGACCGTCGCGCCCTCGGGCGGGCAGGTGTAGAGCTCGATGATCCTGGTCCTTTTCCCTCGAAGTCCGCGTCTCTCGAGCGGGTCCATGACCGGGTGCGGCGCCAGCGCACCCCCTCGGCCAGCAGGATCCGTCGGACCTGACTGCGGCCGACCCCAATGCCCAGCCTCCTGGCCTCGGCGGCCAGCGCGTCCAGGGTCCACTCCGGCGGTCCGGACTCATCCTCCGCAGCCAGCTCGCCGTCGGCCTGCACAGTCAGCCGGCCCGGCGCCGGCTGCTTGACCAGGCCGATGATCCTGGAGCGTTCCGACTCGGTGATCCGCCGCTTGCGGCCCTGCCCGCCCAGATCCTCCAGCCCGTCCAGACCCAAGCGGTTGAAGCGGTGCAACCAGCGGCGGACCGTCTTGGGACTGCACCCCAACTCGTCCGCGATGGCCGGCACCCGCGGCCCGGCCTAGCTCAACTCGACCATCCGCGCCCGCAGCACCAGATCACGCGGCGCCTTACGCGCTCGCGACAGCCGACGCACGGCCCGTTGCTCGTTCTCGTCACGGCTCGGCCGTGCCCGTAACACCACCGTCCAGCACCCGCCCCGAGTACTCGACTTACCCCGCCACCAGGACTTGTACCCAGGGAATGAGGAATCCAGCACTAGGGCCCTTCTTTCGGATCAGGTCGGCTTGGAGCGGCGGTGCCTTGTTCGCGGCCCGAGTGGGGTCTGGTGCGTGCAGCTGCAAGGCGGAGGAGGGAGTCGACGCGATGAGGGTCCCCCCGCGCGAGCGCAGTCGAGCGTGGGGGAGTCGGCGACCGACGACAACGCCGCAGATGGGCGTGCCAGACCCCGCGAGCGACGGCAAGATCCGAAAGAGAGGCCCTGGCCTCCGGAACACGCGGCCCGCTCCGGAGGGTCCGGATGCGTCGGAGCGGCAGAAGCGCTTGCGCAGCTTCCGCCGCTCCGTCCGTGGACCGCCGTCGGCGCGTCGGCCGGCTCGGAGATCGTCCGGCCGACGGCCACCGCAGGGTCCCGTGCGCTCGTGCGCTCGTGCCAGGGGTGAGATTCGGCTGTTGTCACGCCGCCGCAAGGGTCCTACGCGGTCACCGGCTCGGCCGGCACGGCGGCGGTCTCGGCCAGTTCCTTCTCCTCCCTCGTGATCGCCTTCAGCAGCACGTACGGCGTGGCGATCTTCCAGAAGACGTACGCGATCGAGGGGATCAGATACGCGAGCAGTCCGTCCCAGGCGAGCGGTCCGGTCCGGTTGAGGAAGATGAAGGCGCCCGGGATCAGCAGCACTCCCAGCACGAGGCTGAGCCAGCCGTACCAGCGCGGGAAGACCGGCTTCTCCCGGGTGTGGTCGACGAACGCGGCGTATCCGATCGACCAGACCTGAAGGACGAAGACGCAGGCGTTGCCCACGAACATGAGCCAGAAGATGTCGGTCATCGCGGACAGGACGTCCGGGGAGTGGCTCTCCGGTCGGTAGGCCGCGGCGGCGAGGATCGCGAGCGGGAAGAAGAACCCGGCCGGGGCCATGATGCCCGTGGTGAGCTGGATCATGGACAGCATCCCCCAGCCGCCCTCGACCCGGCGCAGTTGCATGCTCGTCACGATGACGTACGGGTACTCGAACGGGATGAGCAGAACCATCAGGGCGACACAGGTGAGGATCCCCGTGCGGTGGTCCTTGAGGAAGGCGGCGATGTCCTCGGGGCTCTCCGTCGGGCTCATCGGCGGGGTGAGATGGCCCACGGCGAATGCGGCGAAGAATCCCACGAAAAGGATGACGCCACACCACGCCGACACGCGTTGCAGTCTTATGTAGAGGTCTTTCTTCATCTGCGGCTCCCTTGTGTGCCGACCGGTGTCTACCGACCGATCTCGTCCCAGCCGACGAGCCTGTCCAGCAGCAGCGCCGCGTTCGACAGGTAGTCGCCGTACCCACCCCGGAAGAAGAGCAGCGGGGTCTTCAACGACTCGACGCGCAGGTCACGGACCCGCCCGACGACCAACAGGTGATCTCCGATCTCGACGACCTGCTCCACCGCGCAGTCGACCCACGCGACGACGCCGTCCAGCACCGGGTTGCCGAGCGGTGACGCCTGCCAGCCCGTGTCCGCGAAACGCTCCTGCGCCGGGCCGGTCGCCAGCCGACGGGACAGCCGTTCCTGGTTGCCCGCGAGCGCGTTGGCGCAGAAGCGGCCCGCGGCCCTGATCGTCCGCAGGGTCGTGGAGGAGCGGTCCGCCAGAAAGGACACCAGGGGCGGGTCCAGCGACACGGAGGTGAAGGTGCCGACGATCATCCCGTGCGGCCGCTCCTCGGGATCCGTGGTGGTGATCGCGACCACGCTCGTGGGGAAGTTGCCCAGTACGTCGCGGAAGCGCCGCCCGTCGACGGCGCCCGCGTCCGCCGTCCGGCAGTGCGTCACGCCGTCGCTCATATCAGGATGCGCATCGACTCGGGCAGCTCAAGTCCCATCTGGGCCAGGGCGTTCGCGTGATACGCCGAGCCGGGGACGTGGATCATGTGCCCCAGTCCCGCGTGCGCGTCGCGCCAGAACCGCTGCATCGGGTTGCTGCGCCGCATCGAGTTCCCGCCGGACCGCGCGAAGATCTCGTCCAGGGCGGAGACGGCCCGCCAGGCGCAGCGGACCTGATTCCGCCGTACGTCCGCCCGGTCCTCGATGCTGATGGGCTTGCCGGCCTCGACCTGGTCGTACAACCGGCTGATGCCGTCGATCAGTTGCACCCGGGAGGCGGCGATCTCCGCCGCGGCCTCGCCGGCGGCGTAGAGGACGTACGGGTCGTCGCGCACCTGGACGCCGGTCACGGCGACCCGGTCACGCTGCTGGGACAGGTGAAGGGCGAGCGCGCCCTCGCAGATGCCGATGACCGCCGAGGTGATCCCGAGCGGGAACATGGAGCTGAAGGGCAGTTTGTACAGGGTGTCGGTGAGCCCGACGGCCGCCGCGGCGGCGCCGTCCTGGACCGCCTCCTGCCTGATGACGCGGTGTTCGGGAATGAACGCCTTGTCCACGACGACGTCCTTGCTGCCGGTGCCCGACAGCCCGACCACGTCCCAGGTGCCGTCGATGATCTCGTAGTCCGAGCGGGGCAGCACGACGTGCAGCACGGTGATGGGCCCGGCGGGCTTCCCCTTGCCGTCCCCGAGGAACGCGCCGAGGAAGTCCCAGCCGCAGTGGTCGCTTCCCGAGGAGAACGGCCAGCGTCCGCTGAGGACATAGCCGCCGTCGACCGGCTCGGCGATGCCGTTGGGCATGTAGGGCGAGGCGATCCAGGTGTCCGGGTTCTCGTCCCACACCTCGTGGGCGAGCCGGGGATCCATCTGGGCCAGCTCCCAGGGGTGCACCCCGACCACGCCGCACACCCAGCCCGCGGCGCCGTCGTGCCGGGCGACCTCCATCACCGCTTCCGCGAAGTCCCGCGGATGGGCGCCGAATCCGCCGAACTCCTTGGGCTGAAGAAGGCGGATGACCCCTGCGGATCGGAGCAGCTCGACGGTCCGGTCGCTCAGCTTGCCGAGTGACTCGTTCTCGTCGGCGAGCGCGGCCAGTTCGGCGCCCAGCTCCTCGACACGGCCGACCACTTCATGCGTCACTCCGCACACCTCCTGGTGACTGATCCCTCGCATGCGCCGCACGTCGCCGGCGGCGTGATGTCCTCAGTTTCGGGGGACGGGACCAGGCCCCGCTGGGCGCTTTCCGCTGACCGGGACTGGGCCGCCTCAGCGAACGACGCGGGGCCGCAGCGCGGCGGTGGAGCGGCCCTCGATGGCGGAGAGCCACACGCCGACCCCGTAGGCGAGGTCGTCGAGACGGCGGGCGACGCCGTAGCGGAGGGGGTCGAGAGTGGCTTGATCGCGTCGGTACTCGAGGGCGATGTCGGCGAGAGCGGCGACCGCCGTGGCCCGGCGTAGCCGGCGGGAGGCCGTGCACCCGACGGCCGTGAGCGGCCACCAGTGGCGGGTCAGCAGCGCGGAGGTCTGCGCCAGGGTGCCGAGCGCGCCGTTGACGGTGAGCCGCGCGGCCAGCCGGTACGGGTGCCGGGTGCCGTGCAGCTTGTGGGCGATGCGCACGGTGACGACGCCGAGGACGGCCCCCGCGGCCGGCATCGACCAACGCCGCTGGACGAGCAGCGCGGCGGCGAACGCCGCGCTCCACGGGGCGAACACGGCGGGCGCGATGTACTCGGGGTGCCGTCGGGCGAGGGGCTGGGCCCCTGTGCCGTACACAGCCTTGCGCAGGAGCCAGTCCCCCACACGCACGCGATGCTCGTGGGCGGCCCGGACGGCGGGCTCGTAGCGCACGCGTCGGTCCGCTTCGATCAGCCGCCAGCACAGGTCGACGTCCTCTCCGACCCGCATGCCCTCGTCGAAGCCCTCCGCCAGCGCGTCCGCCTTCGCCAGAACGCAGGCCGAGGACGCCCAGGAGACGGGAGTGCCGGGACGCACCGAGGCCGGGTGGGCGCCGAGATCGAGTGAGGAACGGGCGTTCTCGTACCGTTCGATCCAGGTGGTGGTGGCGCTGGACAGGCCAGTGATACGGGGTACGGCCATGGCGACGCGGGGATCGGCGAAGTGCCTCAGCAGGGTCGGGACCGTGTCGGGATCCAGAACGACGTCGGAGTCGGCGAAGACCACGTACGGGGTGGTGACCAGACGCAACCCGGCGTTGCGGGCGCCGGCGGGGCCGACGTTGGCGTTCAGGGCGACGAGCCGGGCCCCGTGCCGGGCGACGACCGCCGCCACGGCCGCCGGGTGCCGCGAGGCGTCGTCGACCACGATCACGGGAGTGTCCGTGCCGACGCTCCGCAACAGCCGGTCGAGTTGACGCGGGCGGTCACGGACCGGAACCACGACCGTGTACCGGGGGTCGGGGGGCGCCGGGAGCGAGTCGACGACGGGATGCGCCATACCGGTGTCGAGCAACCGGTCCGCGAGGAGGGCGCCCGCCGCGTCCCGCACCGGGAGCGTCCTGCCGACGAGAAGCCGCCTGGCCCTCGGGGTCAGCCGCAGCAGCCGGGTCGGGAATCCGCCGAGGAGGGCCCGGCCGCCGTCGACCACCCGGGTGTGCCGGTCGAGCTCGACGACGAATCCGAGGGGGAGGTTCATCGGCGTACGGCCCCCGGCCGTGGTGTCCGCGCCCGGTCGACCAGGCGGCCCCTGCCGTCGACGGTCCACGCGTCGATCCGCCGGACCGCCGCGGAGGCCATCGCGTCCATCGCCCGGCGTCCTTCCCCTGCCGAGGCCCCGGCTGGATCGCCGATCACGCCGGAGGGCGAGACCGCGCGCACACCTCGGGCCATCAGTTCCGGCAGGAGGACTGCGAGCGGTCGGGTGTCGCCGGCGACCGCGGCGTCGGGCCGTACCCGCTCCGGCGTCAGATGCAGCATCAGGGAGGTCTCGGTACGGCCGGCGTGCGCGTCGCCGCCCGGTACCTCGCAGCCGGTCCATGCGACGTCATGGCCCTCCGCGCGCAGTTGTCCGAGGGCTCCGTCGAGGGTGGCGGTGTTGCCGCCGTGGCCGTTGACGAACACGACGCGGCCCGCCCACAGGGACAACGAGCGCACCAGTTCCACGATCACCGCGCGCAGCGCCTCGTGCCCGATCGAGACGGTTCCGGGGAAGTCCGCGTGTTCGCCGCTGGCGCCGTACGCCAGCGGCGGCGCCACCGACAGCGGGCCGCACGCTCCCGTGGGCAGGGCGTCGGCGCACCGCCGCGCGACGGCGTGGGCGATCACGGTGTCGGTGTCGAGCGGCAGGTGTGGTCCGTGCTGCTCGGTGGACCCGACCGGAACCAGGACGAGCCCACCGGTCGGGACGGCCGGCCAGACGGAGTCGGACAGGGCCCGCGACACCGCCATGTTCAGGCCGCCGGGGCGGAGCGGAGCGCCGCGACGTCCCCGCCTCCCAGGGTCAACGGGAAGCCGGGCGGTACGACCAGGTCCTCGGGTCCCAGCTCGTGGACGGAGGAGTGCCCGAGGCCCAGCACGGCCGAGTCAAGGCCGCCGCGCAGGATGTCCAGCACGTTCTCCACGCCCGCCTGTCCGTTCGCCGCGAGTCCCCAGAGGTAGGCACGGCCGACGAGGACGGCACGGGCGCCGAGGGCGAGCGCCTTCGCCACGTCGCTGCCGCGGCGGACGCCGCCGTCCAGCAGGACTTCGATCTGGTCGCCGACCGCTTCCACGACGGAGGGGAGCACCCGGATGGTGGCCGGGGTGGTGTCCAGGTTGTTGCCTCCGTGGTTGGACACGGACAGGGCCGACACACCCGCGTCGACCGCCCGCTTGGCGTCGTCCACCCGGGTCACGCCCTTGAGGAGGAAGGGGCCGCCCCACTCCTCACGCAGCCATGTGACGTCCTCCCAGGTGGGCGGCGGGGTCCGCATCCACTCGCCGTAGGCGCCGAAGAAGGTCGGCGGCTCGCCGCCGGGAGCCCGCAGGTTGGGAACGGTGAGGTCGGGGACGCGGCCCGACCTGGCATACCGCCACAACCAGCCGGGCCGGGGCAGCACGTCGGGGGCGAACCGCAGCATGGCCTTGAGGTCGAGCTTGTCCGGGATGGCGGGGCTGCCCCAGTCGCGGCCGTGGGAGAAGGACCAGTCGAGGGTGACGATGAGCGCCTTGGCGCCGGCGGCCCTGGCCCGGTCCATGCGCTGCGCCATGGCCTCACGGGTGCCGCTCCAGTACAGCTGGAAGAAGAGGTCCGGCTGAGCGTGGGCCACCTCCTCCACGGGCTTGCTCGCGAACGAGCTGAGGCCCATGATGACGCCCCGGCTCGCGGCGGCCCTGGCCACGGCCACTTCGCCGTCCGGGTCGACCGCCTGCACCCCGGTCGGCGAGATGAGCACGGGAAGCGCGGTGGACACGCCCAGGACGGTGGTGGACAGGTCGCGCTCCGCGTGGTGGCCCACGACCCGGGGGGCGAAGCCCAGTTCGGCGAAGGCCGCGGTGTTGTCGTCGATGGTGCGGCCACGCTCGGACCCCGCGACGAGCGCACCGTAGACAGGGCTCGGCAGCCGGCTTCTGGCCCTGCGACGGGCCTCGGCGACCGTCTCGAACCAGGGGTTCCTACGCATGTGTCCCGCCCTTTCCCAGGAGTGTCGGATCCAGCCCTGCCAACGGGTCCTCGGCGCAGTCGCTCACCGGCGGGCGGCGGGTGAGGACGAGATCCACCGGGCGGGGAGAGGTCCGGTGGGAGTGGTCCCCGGACGACTTGGGCAGGTGTGCGGTCCCGCGCGGGCGCAGGGCGAGCCGTTCCTCGCCGTATCCCCGCACGCACTCGGGGTCGGGGCCGTCCAGTGGCAGCCCGGTGAAGAACTTCGCGGCCATGCACCCGCCCTTGCAGGTGTCGTAGAACGCGCAGGACGCGCAGGCCCCGCCGTGCTGCGGCGTGCGCAGCCGTCGGAACAACGCGGAGTCGCGCCACACTGCGCCGAAGCCGCCGGGTTCGCGTACGTTGCCGGCGAGGAACTCCTCGTGGAGGGCGAACGGGCAGGCGTAGACGTCGCCGACCGGGTCGATCAGGCAGACGACGCGTCCGGCGCCGCAGAGGTTGAGACCGGGCAGTGCCTGGCCGTACGCGGAGAGGTGGAAGAAGGAGTCTCCGGTCAGCACGTTCTCGCCATGAGCCAACAGCCAGTCGTACAGCTCGCGTTGTTGCGCGGCCGTCGGATGCAGGTCGTCCCAGACATCGGCGCCGCGCCCGGACGGGCGCAGCCGGGTCAGGCGGAGCTGTGCGCCGAAGCGGTCGGCGAGGGCCTTGAAGGCGTCCAGCTGCGGGATGTTGTGCCGGGTGCAGACGACGGAGATCTTGAAGTTCTTCATCCCGGCGGCGGCGAGATTCTCCAGCGCGCGCAGCGCGGTCGCATGCGAACCGGGCCCGCGCACCGCGTCGTTGACGTCGGCACTCGCGCCGTCGAGCGAGATCTGGACGTCCACGTAGTCGTTGCGGGCGAGACGCCCGGCGGCTTCGGGGGTGATCCGGACGCCGTTGGTGGAGAACTTCACCCCCACGTGGTGTGCCGTGGCGTAGTCCAGGAGTTCCCAGAAGTCGGCGCGGACGGTGGGCTCGCCACCGCCGATGTTGACGTAGAAGACCTGCATGGCCTCCAGCTCGTCGATGACGGCCTTGGCCTCTCCGGTGCTCAGCTCGCGGGGGTCGCGGCGGCCGGAGCTGGACAGGCAGTGGGCGCAGGACAGGTTGCAGGCGTAGGTCAGTTCCCAGGTGAGGCAGATCGGCGCGTCGAGGCCCGGCTCGAACAGGTCGACCAGCCGCGACCCGGTGGTCCGGGGGGCGGTCATGGGCTGGGTCATGGGGTCCTTCCGACGACCATCGACGAGCGGGCGAGGACGGCCAGCGCCCGGCCGTAGCGCGGCAGTTCTTCCTCGCCGAGGCCCGCGGCCAGACAGGCGGCGCGGGCGGTGGGGGCCTGTGCGAGCGCCTGGACGACGGCCAGGAGCCGACGGTCCTTGAGGAACGTGAGTGTGCGGGTCCCGAAGTGGTAGAGCAGCGCGCCGAAGGGTTCCGGCCGTACCGAGACCTGCGGATGCAGGTCCCAGGCACGGTCGAGGTCCATCCCGGTCATCCGGCGACGCCTAGTAGACGCCGCACATGCCGTCGATGGAGATCTCCTCCAGGAGATCCTCGGCTTCGATCAGCGCCGGCGGCGCGGCGGCCTGGTCGGCCTCGGCGTCGGTGGCGGTCTCTTCGAACGGGGCGGAGCGGAGCTCGGTCATGCGACTCTCCCTAGGCTTCCCGCGGCGCCGCGGTCGTGCGCCGCGGACCGCTCCCTTCGGATGCCTCGGAGAGTAATGGCACCAGGTGCCAAAAGTGAAGGGACGCGCACTGCCGACTCACCGGGCTCGGCTGACGGTAGTTCACCGATGTGCCGGGTGCCTGGGCTTGTCCCGGCCACTGGAACGGACCGTGGCGCGGGACGCTCACCGCGTTTTGAATCACTTGCCCATGGGGCAGACCAAGCACGGACGCGGCCGGGTACGCCGCCCGGACGTCATCGTGGTGGGCGCCGGGGGCAGCGGCGCCGTCCTCGCGGCACGGCTCAGCGAGGATCCCGGCCGCACCGTGCTGGTGCTGGAGGCGGGCCCGGTACCGCGTCGACCGTCGGAGTTCGCACCCGCGTTGCTGGACGCCCGGCTCGTCCCGGGCGCACAGCCCGGACACGGCGCCGTCCAGCCGTACGCCGTGCACCTCACTCCGACACGTCCGTACACGGTCGTCCGGGGGCGGTGCCTCGGCGGCTCGACCACCGTCAACGGCGGGTACTTCGTCCGTGCCCGGCGCGCCGACTTCGACCGCTGGTCGGCCGTGGGGGGCGCGGCCTGGTCGTACGACCAGGTGCTCCCGCTTCTCCGCGCTCTGGAGAGCGACCTCGACCACGGTGCCGACGCGCTGCACGGCGACCGCGGGCCGGTACGCGTCCGCCGTACGGAGCTTCGCCACCCCGCCACCGTCGCGTTCCGGTCGGCCGCGCGCCGGCTGGGCTTCCCCGAGGAAGGGGACAAGAACGCCCAGGACGCGCCGGGATTCGGTCCGGTGCCGTCCAACGCCGTGGGCGGAGAGCGCGTCAACACCGGCATCAGCTATCTCCTGGGCGCTTCCGGCCGCCCCAACCTCCGCGTGGAAGGGGACAGCACGGTCCTCAGGGTCGTCTTCAAGCGTGGCCGGGCGACCGGCGTGGTGGTCGAGCGGTACGGGCGCCGCACGGTGGTGCGCGGCGGGGAGGTCGTGCTCTGCGCGGGGGCGTTCGGCTCCCCTCATCTGCTGCGTCTGTCGGGAATCGGGCCGCGCCGTGAACTGGAGGTCCTCGGTATCCCCGTGGTCAGGGACGCTCCCGCGGTCGGAGCCCGGTTCGGGGACCACCCCCAGGTGGTCCTGGAGTGGATGCCCCGGCGGCCCATGCCCGAGCCCGTCGGCTCATGGCTCGGCGGGGTCCTGCACCTGTCCTCGTCGGACGGGGGCCACTCGGGGGACCTGGAGATCCTTCAGTCCCTCATCCCCATGGCCGGGCTGACGGGCGGCCGGGTGTCCGTTCCCGGCGCGCCCCTCGCGTTCCTCGCCTCCGTCCAGACGCCGCGGCTCACCGGACGGATGCGCACCCGTTCCGCCGATCCCACGACTCCTCCGCGTATCGACTACGGCTACCTGTCGACCGCGGCGGACCGGCAGCGCATGCGCGAAGCGGTCCGCGTCACCGCCGAGCTGGTCGGCACCCGTGACTTCGCGGAGGTCTCGGTCGGGCTCACGGAGCCGGTGGCCGAGGTGCTGGACGACGACTGCCTGCTCGACCAGTGGGTCCACGGGCATCTCGGCACGTCCCACCACACCTGTGGCACGGTTCCGCTGGGCCACGCCGACGATCCTCGGGCCGCCGTCGACCCCTACGGCAGGGTGCACGGTGTCGACGGTCTGCGGGTCGCGGACACGTCGATCCTGCCGACGCCGCCGTCGCGGGGCCCGGCGGCTACCGCCGTCCTCATCGGCGAACTCGTCGCCGACGCCGTGCGGCGCGGTCTGACGTGAACCGGTCCGAGGGCTCGCAGAGGGACACGCGACGCGGCGGAAGCGCTACGGGCGAAGGGCCAGGTCCCCGAATCCGGCCGCGAGCTGCCGGACGGCCAGCTCCAGCAGGTCGCTCAGGTCGGCGCCCTCGTCGGTCAGCCACTGCTCGTAGCCGGCGACACATGCGGCCAGGACGGTACTGCCGATCAGCCGGGGCATCATGCCGGACGCGGGCCTGTCCAGGCGTCGCGCGGCGAACTCCGTGACGAGGGCCCGCCACGACGCGTAGCGCACGGCCGAGTCCGCCTGAAGCGTCGGCACCCGCAGGATGAGGGCCATGCGCTGCCGGTGCCAGGGCACCATCGCCGGGTCGAACCGGTTGAACTCGACGACCGCCTCGCACAGCGCGTCCATCATCGGCATGTCCGGGTCGGCCGCCGCCAGCAAGGCGTCGAGCCTGGCCAGCTGGTCTTCGAAGTCGCCCCACACGAGATCGTTCTTGGAGGCGAAGTAGCGGAAGAAGGTGCGGCGGCCGATTCCCGCCGCGTCGGCGATGTCGTCGACCGTCGTGCCGTCGAACCCCTGCCGTGCGAACAGCTCGAAGCCCAGCCGTTCGAGCTCCGCCCTTGACGTCGCGCGCGGTCGGCCCGTTCGGACGGATCCCGTGCCCGCATCCCCTGTGTCCCGAAGCGGCGCCATCCGCGGTCTCTCCCTTCGGGCACCGGCGCCGCCCCCGGCGAACCCCGGGGGCCCGTACGCCATCGGCCGTCATTCCGCTTCGCACATGATGCACAATCCGACGGTCGCCTGTACGCGAGGTACCCAACCGGAGCCTCGTCGTAGCCGGCTCCATGGGCGGGCGGGACCGTTCCGTCGGGGGCACGTCCGAACGGGGCCCCGCTCACAGGGAGGCTTCGAGGGCCTCGCGGAACTGCCCTTGTCCTAGCATGTCCCGGAGATCAACACCCGCAGGGGCTGACCGTGCGGTAGCCCGTGGCCACGGCGGTCACGGTCCCTCAGACTGGATCGGTGACCCCGGTGTACAGCGACGAAGGATTGATGCTCCGGTCTGACGGGCAGGTGGGAAGACCCGTGCGGCGCCTGCTTCTCGACGACTGGCACGACGCCGAGGCGAGCCGGGTGGAGGCCGAGGCCGCCCGGTTGGCCGGCTCCTTGCCCCTGACGTTCGGAATCGCGACCCGGCAGCCGCCGGCCCGGCTCCGACCGCTGCTGGAGGCGGTGACGCTGACCCTGACGGCACCCCGTGTCAGTGCCCGGACACGGGAGTTGGTACCCGTCCACGATCCGCTGGTCGCGTTCGACGAGCTGGCCCGGCTCGTCGCCTGTCGGCCTCGGACAAGCCTGGCCCTGGGGCAGTTGCTGCGGCAGACGCCGCGACTCGACACCCTGCAGGGCCTGGCGGCCGAGGCCGCGGCGTACTCGATGCTTCTCGGCGGGACGGAGTTCGCTTCCTGGCTCGCCGACCGGGGCACGCTCCGGGCGGCTCCGGAGGACGGCCCGCTGGTCCGCGTCCGGCGGGAGAACGATCAGCTGTCCATCCAACTGGACCGCCCACAACGGCGGAACGCGTTGAGCTTCCGGATGCGGGAGGAGCTGTTCGAGGCCCTGGAACTCGCCTTCGTCGACGGCACGATCGACCGGGTCGAACTGGACGGCGCCGGGCCGGTGTTCTGCAGTGGCGGCGACCTGTCCGAGTTCGGGACGGCCGCGGACCTCGTCGCGGCATACCTGGTACGGCTGGACCGGGCGCCCTGGCGGCTGATCGACCGGATGCGGGACCGGGTGACCGTGCGGGTGCGGGGCGCGGCGGTGGGCGCTGGTGTGGAGATGGCCGCCTTCGCGGGACGTCTGGTGTCCTCACCCGGGGCGTTCTTCCAACTGCCCGAGGTCGCGATGGGTCTGGTGCCCGGCGCCGGCGGCACGATGAGCGTGCCGCGGCGGATCGGCCGGTGGCGCGCGGCGTGGATGATGCTGAGCGGGGCCCGGGTCGGGGCCGGCACCGCCCTGGAGTGGGGGCTGGTGGACGAGATCGACCACGACCATGAGCGGTGAGGTGCTCCTGCGCGGTGTGGAGCTTCATCCACGCCAGGATCCGGTCGACTGCCGGATCCGCGGCGGTGCCGTCGTTGAGATCGGCCGTCGACTGCGCCCCCGGCCGGACGAGTTCGTCGTACGAGGCGACGGCGGTGCACTGCTGCCCGGCCTCGCCGATCACCATCTGCACCTGGCGGCCATGGCCGCACGGCGTGCCTCGCTCGACGTGTCCCCCCTCTCCCGGCACGGTCTCGCGTCCTCCGTCGCCCAAGCCGTGGCGGGTGAGGACGGGTGGGTGCGAGCGGTCGGGTACGACGACGTGGTCCACGGCGATCTGGACCGGAGCGTCCTCGACGGTTGGAACCGTGTGCTGCCGGTGCGTGTCCAGCACCGGTCCGGCGCGCTGTGGGTCGTCAACTCCCCTGGTCTGGAGCGGCTCGGCGCCCTGGCCGCCGCCCACGCCGGCATCGAACGTGAGCGGACGGGCCGACCGACCGGGCGGCTGTGGCGTGCCGACGCCTGGCTGCGCGAGGTGCTGGGCGGACGGCCTCCGTCGCTGCGAGCGGTGGGCGCACGGCTGGCCGCCCTCGGTGTCACCCATGTCGCCGATGCGACACCGGACCAGGGCGCGGGCCACCTCGTATCGGAGGCCGTGCGGAGGGAGGAACTCCCACAGCACATCATGACCATGGCCGCCGACGCCGGTCTCCCGCCCCATCCGCGGCTGAGCATCGGCCCACTGAAGTTCGTGGTCGCGGACCACGCCCTCCCGGACGTCGACGACCTCGCCGGGCGGATGCGGCAGGCACATACGAACGGACGCCCCGTCGCCGTGCACTGCGTGACCCGCACGGCCCTCGCGCTGACCCTGGCCGCACTCGACCGAGCGGGTGGACTGGACGGGGACCGGGTGGAGCACTGCGCCGTCGCCGACCGTGCCGGTGCCGCGGAGCTGGCCGCCCGAGGGATCCGGGTGGTCACACAACCGACGCTGGTCGCCCTGCGGGGCGACGACTACTGGGAGCGCGTCGATCCCGCCGACCGGCCGGACCTGTGGCGATATGCCGGGCTACTGCACGCCGGGGTCCGGGTGGCCGCGAGCAGCGACGCGCCCTACGGCGATCCCGACCCTTGGGCCGGCCTGCGGGCCGCGGCCGAGCGGCTGACGCCGTCCGGGCGGGTACTCGGCGCCGACGAGCGGGTTCCGGTGGAGGTGGCCCTGCGGAGCATGTTCTCGCCCTTGGACGACCCCGGCGGCCCGGCGCGGCGGATCGCGGTGGGACGGCCGGCTGACCTCGTGCTGCTGGACCGGCCGTGGAGCGAGGCGGTGCGGGCTCCGGACGCGGGCCACGTGCGCGCCACCTTCATCGAGGGGCGGATCGCCCACGGAGCCCAGCAACTCGGCTGAGGATCCGGGCCGTGTCGGCGCCCATCGCGGGCGCCGCCCTCTCCGCTACCGGCGCGCGAGGCGGGAGAACCTCCTGCGTCCGGCCGAACGCCGGGCACTCCACCACCGAGCCGCCCTGTGCTCTCCGTACCGGGTGCGGCCCGTGATCGACACGGGGAGCCGTGGCGAACGCCGCCGCCACGTTCCGCATGGAGACGTCGATCATCTGTCCTCCGCCGCAGGCCAGGGCGCCCAGCGCGCCCAGCGCGGCAACGACCCCCGTCAGCGGATCGGCGACCGCGTCGGCGCAGAACACCGGCTCGCCGTCCGCGGAACGGCCGACCAGCCCGCCGGCGACCGCCGCGTCGTCGCCGAAGGCGACCCGGTCGGGATGACCGCGGCCGTACCCGGTGATGCTCACCCACACCTTGCCCGCACGGTGGTCGAGCCGTTCCGGGGCCAGCCCCAACTGGGCGAGCGCACGCGGCCGGGACGCCTCGATCACCACGTCGGCGGCCCTGACCAGCTCGGCGAGCGCGCTCCGCCCTTCGGGCAGGGTGAAGTCGACGGCGACGCTCTCGTGCCCGGCATGCAGCCAGTCGTAGAAAAGCCGGTTCCCCGTGCGGGCGCCGTCGGGACGCCGGGTGCTCTCCACCTTGACCACTCTGGCACCGGCCAGGCCGAGGAGGCGGGCGCACAGGGGGCCGGCCCAGAGCGAGGAGAGATCGACCACGAGGACACCGTCCAGCCGCCGTGCGTCCCCGTCGGGTGCGGCGATCGTGGACGCCTGCCACGGCACGTCCACGGAGGGCGGTTCGGGCGGCAGGGCCGCGGCGGGAACGCCGAACATCCGGATGTGGTCGGCGAATTCGTTCGCCTTCGCGCCTCGTACGGCCGTGGTCAGCTCCTGCCAAGGGTCTGTCAGGTCGGCCCGGCCCAGCATCGCCGGCACGAGTTCCAGGTCGTCGGGACGGCTCAGGGTCACCGCGCACCAGCCGTCCGAAGCCCGAAGCAGGCGGGTCGCGCCGCCCACCGAGATCCGCCCGCGCCGGGTGAGGTTCATGGCGCCGGCCCTACCGCTGAGGACGAGAACGGGGTCGACGGGGAAGGGCCCGGTCATGTGCGCCAGTGCGGCCACCGACTCCCGTAGCAGGGCCGTCATCGGTCCGGGCGACAGGACGGGCGGGCCGTCCGCCTCGCCGGTCAGCTCCATGGCGCCGGAGGCCGCCCAGGCCAGGAACGGGCAGCCGGCGACGCGCGCGGGGGCAGGCGGAGGCGTGATGTCCCCCAGGGTGCGCAGCCACCGCCGTACGGTCTCGGCCGGATCGCCCGTCACCGCCCCCACCGCTTTCCCACCCTGAGACGAAAAAGAGTATGCGTTTATGCAATGACGAGTTAACCGCACGAAGCTTCAAGCGGCTCAGGTCGAGGCGGCCCACTGCGAGCCAGGGCGGTACCGAGGCCCCGCGATCCGCTCACTCTTCCCGCAGCCGGCCGAGGCCGGACGATCCGTCGTCGCGCCGCGGCCGCGGTCGGCGGCCCGGCACTTACGCGAGGATGTGGGCGGCCCGTGGCCGATGGGCCGCCGCGCGGTGTCACTCGTCCCGCACAGCGGCGCACAGGCCACCGTCGACGACGATGTCCACACCGTTCACGAAGCTCGCCTCGTCCGACAACAGGAACGCGGCAACGGCGGCGACCTCGTCGTACCGACCGGTACGGCCGAGCGGCGTGCGTTCGATGAGTTGCCGCACCGACTCGTACCGCGCCGCCTCCATCCGGGTCTGCGGGGTGTCGACAGCGCCGGGCGACAGCGAGCACACGCGAGCGCCCACCGGCCCGAGCCGCACCGCCTCGGCACGGGCGAAGCGGTGCACGCCGTACGTGGCCCACGGGTACGCCCATGCGGGATCCTCGACAGCCGGGCCGATCGCGTCGCGGATCCGGTCGAGGAACATCTCGCTCGCCGGGTCGTCAAGCACGGACGCGACCGCCGGGTCGGGGTCGATGTGAGCGATCAACGGGGACACCGAGGCGCAGTACACGAAAGCCGTCCCGGCGGTGGCCAGCGGGCGGAGCGCCTCGCCGAGCAGCACGGTTCCGACGAAGTCGACCTCGATGATCCTGCGCCAGTCGCCCTCCTCCGGCGCCACGCTCTCGGCATGCGCGACCGCCCTCAGCGTGCCGAGCTCCCCGACCCGTTCGGCCAGCCGGGTGAGGTCCTCCGGATCGGTGACATCCACTCCGAACGGCTCGGCGACGGCCCTCTTGCCGGAGCCGGACAGTTCCTTCGCGACCGCAGCCGCGGCCGCCTCGTTCGGGTCGGCGAGCAACAGCACGTCCACCATGTCGGCGAGACGCCTCGCGCAGGCCTCCCCCGTCCCGCGACCGGCACCGGTGGCAATACCTACCGTGGTCATGCGCCACTCCTCACTGGAGACACTCGTCAAGGGACGAGTGTCTCGCGGTTGTCGGTGTCCGGACCTGCCCGGGTGTCCCGCGGCCTACGCCCCGTCGAGAAGGCGAGGCGCCGGATGGGCTGTGGCCGGGTCGGCTGCGGACTCTCGACGGAACGGTAGCCGGTGTGCGCCGGCCAGTCCGGCGGTTTCCGGCACCGACGATCCCGTTGGCGCCGCAGGTCCGAGCCCGGGATCCGCGATGCGCATCGCCCCACCGCGGCCGTGATGCGCCGCTGCCTGTCTGCCCGCCCTTGGCCCGCCGGCGCATCAGGCAGGCCGCGTGCCCGGATCCTGGGGTGCGGCGACGCCCGAGTGGCGCGCGTCCTCGCAACGTTCGCGTGGACAGGGCGCCCATGCGCCGTCTGGGCTTCGCCTTTCAATGTACCGTTTGGTCCAGCGAACCAAACGCGGTCCCGGAGTCCGCTTCCCCCGGACATGAGGAACCAGTCCGAGCGGCCTGGGAGTCGGCTTGGATCGATACGTCGTCACGTCAAGCGGGGAGAGACCCATGCCACGACCGCCGGGCCACGGACCGGGCTTCGAAGTCAGACGCCAGAAGATCATCGACATCGCTGCGTCGCTGTTCGCCCAGCAGGGATACGCGGCGACCTCCATCAACGACCTGGGCCGGGCAGTCGGCCTGGCCAAGGGAGCCCTGTACTACTACATCGGCTCAAAGGAGAACCTGCTCGTCGAGATCCAGGCGCGGGTGATGGGGCCGCTGCTCTCCCGCGCCCGCCAGATCGCGGACCTCGACGACACGGAACCCCTGTTGCGGCTGCGCCTGCTGTCCGAGTCGCTGCTCACCATCATCTTCCGCAGGCTCGACCACATCTGGGTCTACGAGCACGACTACCGCAGTCTGAGCGGCGCCGAGCTGAAGACTCTGCTGGGCCAGCGTTCGGACTTCGAAGAGGTGATCTCGGGGCTGCTCGCGGAGGCCGTCGGACAGGGCACGTTCCGTGCGATGCCGCCGCGGCTGGCCACCCTCCAGTTCCTCAATCTGCACAATCACACGTATCAATGGGTGCGCACGGACGGGCAGTGGGACGCGGCGTTCCTGTCCCGTGAGTACTGCACGACCCTGTTCCGCGGCTTCGGCGCGCCCGACCACGCCCTGCCGAAGCTCGAGGAACAGGCCGAGGCGTTCAAACGCGACCGCCCGGAACTGCCCCTCGACCCCGAGGCCGAGTGGGAGCCCCTCTCCACCGCCGGGTGACGTGAGGGCCCGCGTCCCGTAGCGGCCCACCGCGGGCCGTTCGTCACGCAACGCGAGCAGGGGCCGCCCGGACTGCGATCAGCGCCGGCGGCCCTTCACGGGACATGGCCCCGAGCCTGACCCGGGCGTCCGAGGCACCACAGCAGCCGTCGCCGACGCGTTCGACATCGCGGCGGGGGTCACCGCCGTCTCCCCCCAGGCTCTCCCTCCAGGCGGGAGTCCGTCGCTCGTCAGGACAGGAGGCTGGTGACGGCGTCCGAATCCACCATGCGGGCGATACGCCAGAGGCCGAGCCAACTGTCGGGGAAGACCGACTCGTCCACCAGGGCCGCGTGCACCTGCGGATCGGGGTCGGCGCAGGCATCCGCGCAGACCAGGACCTCGTACCCGATGTCGTAGGCCCACCGCGTGGTGGACAGCACCGTGCCGGACGTCGCGACGCCGCCGAGGATGAGCCGACGGATGCCGGCCGTCTCCAGGCGCTCGCGCAGGTCGGTGGTGGCGAAGGCGCCCAGGGTCCGTTTGCCCAGGACCGGCTCGTCGCCGAGGGGGGCGAGCAGGGGGTGGAACTGGTCTCGCATGGCCTCGTGGACGATGTGGAAAACAGGCGCGCCCGCCTTCCGGGCGGAGGCGAGGGCGTACGCCGCCCGGTCGGCGACGCCCGGGTCGTGGCTGTAGTTCTCGACGATGCGGGTGGCGTAGTCGAGCGCAAGGAAGGCGGTTTGCGTGCGGTCGGCTGCGTTGGCCATGGTCATGGGATCTCGGACTTCCTTCATGGGGTGAGACCAGTGGTGATCGGAGGCCCGGTGGCCTCCCTGTGCGCAGGGCGGCGGAGGGCGGCGCAGGTCAGGCTCTATCTGCGCTCGCCGACCCGGCGTTCAACAGCGCCTTCACAGGATCCGGAGAGTGCGCCCCGCTAAGCTAACATCGAATCGGAGAGTACGCCCCGCTTATGGTTCCGCCGAGCAAGGGAGATGTCGTGGGAAACGAGCCGCGGCCGCTTCGGGCTGACGCCCGTCGCAACCGGGACCGGCTTCTGGAGGTGGCCCGTGGGGCGTTCGCCGCCGAGGGAGTGTCCGTCCCCCTGGACGAGATCGCGCGCCGCGCGGGCGTGGGGCCAGGAACTCTGTACCGCCACTTCCCCACGAAGGAGTCACTCCTCGAAGCCGTCGTGCGGGAGCGAGTCCGACGCCTGGTCGATCACGCTCAGGCATTGCGGCATGACGAAGACCCCGCAGCAGCCCTCTTCGCCCTGCTGGACCAGGTGGTCGAGGACGCGGCCGCGAAGGCGGATCTCGTCGACACGCTGGCCGGCGCCGGCGTCGAGATCCGGACGGCGCTCGCGACGGACGTCACCCGGCTCCACGCAGAGATCGGCCATCTCCTGATCCGCGCCCAGGACAGCGGTGCGGTCCGCGGTGACATCGGCATCGCGGACCTCATGACCGTCCTCGGCGGAGTCCTGTACGCCCTCCGTCACCTCGGTGCCGGCGCCACGCGCGAACACGTCGTGGCCATCCTGTACGACGGCCTACGCACGGGGGCGCCCGCGTGACACCGTGCCGACTTCGAACACAGGACGGAGAGCCGCGTCCCGGGGCTCACAGCCGCCGCAGGGGTCGACGGGCGTCTCGCGACTGGGGCACTGGTACCGCGGTACCAGTGACCAGTGGCAATTGTGGCCTGCGGGTCCACGGGTCGTGGTGTGGCCGCTCCTAGCCTCGAAGCAGTGATCCGGCGAGAGGCCGGGCCGGAATCGGGGAGTGGCGCTGTGATCGAAGTTCGCGGGCTGACCAAACGGTACGGGGACAGGACGGTGGTGGACGACCTGAGTTTCACCGCCCCACCGGGACAGGTCACCGGATTCCTGGGACCCAACGGGGCGGGCAAGTCCACCACCATGCGAATGATCGTGGGCCTGGACGCGCCGACCAGCGGCACGGCCCTGGTCAACGGCAGACTCTACGCCCAGCACCGCGCGCCCTTGCAGGAGTTGGGGGTGCTGCTGGAGGCGAAGGCGGTGCATCCGGGCCGCAGCGCGTTCAACCATCTGATGGCGCTGGCCTACACCCATGGCGTGTCGCGTCGGCGGGCGGAGGAGGTCATCGACCTGGCCGGACTGCACGCCGTGGCGCACAAGCGGGTCGGGGCGTTCTCGCTGGGGATGGGGCAGCGGCTGGGTATCGCCGCCGCACTTCTGGGCGACCCCGCGGTGGTGATGCTGGACGAGCCGGTCAACGGGCTGGACCCCGAAGGCGTCCGGTGGGTACGGGAGTTGCTGCGCGGACTGGCCGCCGAGGGCCGCACGGTGATGCTCTCCTCACATCTGATGAGCGAGATGGCGCAGACCGCCGACCGTCTGGTGGTGGTCGGCCGGGGTCGGCTGCTGGCCGAGACGACCGTCGACGCGTTGGTCGAGCAGAGCGAGGACAGGGGCGTACGGGTGGCCACCGGCGAGCCCGCGCGGTTGCGTTCGCTGCTTGCGGCGCCGGGGGTCACCGTCACCTCGGCGAGTGCCGAGCAACTGGTCGTCCGCGGCCTGGACACGCGGCGGATCGGGCAGGTGGCCGCCGAGCATCAGGTGCCGCTGTACGAACTGGTCGCCGAGTCGGTGTCCCTGGAGGAGGCGTTCATGAATCTGACCCAGGACGCGGTCGAGTACCACAGCAGCGACGCCAGGAGGGCCGCCTGATGACCACGAACACCGTCACACCCGCTACGACCGCCCCCACGCCGGCGCGTCCGGTGTACCGCGTGACCGGCCGACGGGTGGTCCGTTCCGAATGGTCCAAGTTCTGGTCGCTACGCTCCAGTTGGATCACGCTGGGGGTGGCCGTGCTGTTCCTGGTGGTCATCGGGGTGATCGCTGCCGCCCTCTACAGTCCGAGCGGTCCGTTGGGCGGGAAGGACGCGGCATCCGGTGCGGCGCTCACCCTGGCGCTGGCCGGCACCAACCTCGCGGCACTGGCCGTGGGCGCGCTGGGTGTCCTGCTGTCGGCCGGTGAGTACAGCACGGGGATGGTCCGTTCGACGTTCGCGGCCGTGCCGGGCCGGCTGCCCGTGCTGTGGGCGCGGTGCGCGGTCTACGGCCCCATCGCCTTCGTCACGTCCACCGTCGGCGCCCTGGTCTCGTTCCTGCTCGGAAGCGCTTCCCTGGACGGTGAGGAGATCGCCCTGTCCCTCGGTGACCCCGGGGTCTTCCGCTGCCTGGTGGGTGCGGGCCTGTATCTGGGTCTGGTCGGTGTGTACGGCGTGACGGTCGGCCTGCTGGTGCGCAACAACGCGGGGGGCATCGCGATCCTGGCCGGCGTGGTGCTCGTGCTGCCCGGTCTGACCGGGCTGCTGCCCAGCTCGCTGGGGGACACCGTCAGCCGCTACCTGCCCAGCAACGCCGGCCAGTCGGTGATGACCCTGCACGAGTCCAGCGACTCTCTGGTCAGCCCCGGAGCGGGTGCGACGGCGCTGCTGGTGTGGGCCGTACTGCTGCTGGCCGGTGCGGCTCACCGGCTGCGCCACAGTGACGTCTGAGCGGCCGTCCCCCAGGATGGAGCCGATGGATCACACAAGGTCGGGCCACTCCGGTCGGGCGGGGACGGCTTCCCGCTCGGCCGGGTCGGCTCGGGCAGGAGCGGCGTCGCCCTCGACCGGGCCGGCCCCCGGGCCGGAAGGTGCCGGCCCGGGGGCCGAGGCCGTCTGGGCGCACCCCGTCATGCGGACGTCGCTGCGGATACTGAGCCGTCTGCGGGTGGCGGACCGGCGGCGTCCGTGGCTGCTCGACACCGCCGTGGTGGTCCTGGTCGCCGCCGCGGCGCCGCCGGATCTGCTGGTGCACAGCCCGGGGCATCCGGTGGCGCGCCCGGTGGGGTCCGGACTGCCCGTCGGTGTGGTGCTGGGCATCGCGACCGTGCTGGTGGTGCCGCTGTGGTGGCGGCGCCGCGCCCCCGCCGCGGTCTTCGGCGTCTGCCTGGTGGTGTGCCCGGTCATGTGGTCGCTGGGCCTGGGCCCCGCGGCCGCCGCCGTGCTGCTGATCACCCTGTACAACCTCGCCCTGCACGCTTCGCTCCGAGCGATCTGCTGGGCGCTGCCCGTCACCGTGGCGGGGTGGGTGCTGCTCGTGGTCACCGTGATCCCGGCGGCCAATCCGGTGGCCTTTCTGATCCTGTCCGCCGGCACGGGCATCGGTGCTGTCGCCCTGGGCCTGGCCCTTCGGATCAGCCGCCTGTACCTGTCGGCGCTGCGGGACCGGGCGGCGCGGCTGGAGATCGAGCGCGACCAACGCGTCCGGCTGACGGCGGCGGCGGAGCGCTCGCGGATCGCCCGGGAGATGCACGACATCGTCGGCCACAACCTGTCGGTCATGGTGAACCTCGCCGACGGCGCCGCCGCGCTCACCACCCGCGACCCCGGCCGGACCGAGCAGGCACTCCATCTCATCGGCGACACCGGCCGGCAGGCGATGGACGAGTTGCGTCGCGTGCTGGGGGTCCTGCGCGACTCCCAGGAATCGGAGGACGACGGCACGCCTCGGTCCCCGCAGCCAGGCATCCGCGACCTGGAGCCGCTGCTCGACCGGGTGCGCGCGGCAGGTCTGCCAGTGGCCTACCGCACCGCGGGACCGGTCGACGGGCTGGGCCGCGGTGTGCAGCTCACGGTGTTCCGTGTGGTGCAGGAAGCCCTGACCAACACCCTCAAACACGTCGGCCCCGGCGCCACCGCCGACGTCACGGTCACGGTCGAGGGCAGCAGGCTGCGCGTCCGGGTCACCGACACCGGTTCACCGCCGCGGAAACGGCCCACGGCTCCCCGCGGGGACACCGGCCACGGCCTGGTCGGCATCCGCCAACGGGCCGCGCTCTACGACGGCACCGTCACCATCGGACCTCGGGACCACGATCAGGGCTGGATCGTAGACGTCCTGATGGATCCGTCCGCCTCGGCCACATCCGGAGAGCCCACGCCATGACCACCATCGTGATCGCCGATGACCAACCACTCCCCCGCATGGGCTTCCGGATGCTGCTCGACGGCACCCCCGGCATGACCGTCGTCGGCGAGGCCGACAACGGCGTGCAGGCCGTCCGCATGGCAGCGGACCTGCGCCCCGACGTGGTCCTCATGGACGTCCGGATGCCCGGTGTCGACGGCATCGAGGCGACCCGCCGGATCGTGGCGTCCGGCGCTCGCACCCGCGTGCTCATCCTGACCACCTTCGACCTCGACGAGTACGCCTACGCCGGCCTGCGCGCCGGGGCCAGCGGATTCCTGCTCAAGGACGTCAGGCCGCCGGAACTCCTCGCCGGAATCCACGCGGTCGCGACCGGCGACGCCGTCGTGTCACCCCGGTTGACCCGCCGCCTGCTCGACGCCCACGCCCACCACTTCCTGGCGCCCGGCGCCCAGCGCCATACGGACGCGCGGCTGACCGCGCTCAGCGAACGCGAGCACGAGGTGCTCGTGGCGATCGGTATGGGGTGGACGAACGCGGAGATCGCCGACCGTCTCGTGCTGACCGAGTCCACCGTGAAGAAGCACGTCGGCCGGGTCATGGCCAAGGTCGGTGCCCGCGACCGCATCCAGGCGGTCATCGTCGCCTACGACGCGGGACTGGTCACTCCCCGCCCATGACTTCTGTCAGTTGCATGACAATGCTCCGCCGAGGCGCCTCGGCGGAGCATTGTCATGGGTCACCCCGTCAGTGCGTCGCCTTCGGGGCGGGGCGCTTCCTGTACAGACTCAGCGGCACCCGGCTGATGAGGGAATCGAGGGAGGAGTTGTTGCGCCCGTCGGCCCACGTGACGTACGCGTACCCGCCGGCGATGGTGATCCCCGACCAGCGGTCACCGGGAGGACCCATCTCCCCCACCGGCTCCGTCACATGGTTGACCTGCACCGGCGCGCTGAACGAGCGTCCGTGGTCGAACGAGACGACCGAGAACGCGTCACCCGTGACGGTCCGCCACATGACACCCAGATCACCGTCGGCGCCGAAGTCGATCGCCGGCCGCTGGGCGTTCGGAGTGGAGATGACCGCCGGCCCGGTCCAGGTCCTGCCGGCGTCGGGGGTGACGTAGACCTCCAAGGTGCTGGAGTCCCGGGGCACCATGACGGCGAACCGGCCGCGGTGGGAGGGATCGGCCGCAACCCACGGGGCGGGGTCGGCAGCCGCACCCCGTGCCGGAACCGGCACCAGAGAACCGGTGCCCGCCGCGACAGGCGTGCCCAGGCCGTCGTTGACCGTCGTGTTCGTCCACGTCTTGCCGTCGTCATGGCTGACGTGGAAGTTCACCGGCTGCCCCGCCTCCTGGGAGGCGGACACGAGGATCCCGCCGTACACGGCGATCTCACGCCCCGGATAGCCGCAGACGAGCGGGATGCCCGGTGCCACCTCGATGCAGGGCATCGGGCCCGGGATCACCCGCGAGTCGCCGCTGAAGGTCTCCCCGCCGTCGGCGCTGACGGAGACCGCGCTCGGGTACTCCCACGCCGCTCCCGCTACCGCGTAGACCCTGCCCGTCGCGACGTCCACCCGCATCTTCGGGGCACCGCCGAGCAGAAGCGGCGTGGACACCGGATCGGACCAGGTCTTGCCCCCATCCTCCGACTTCGCGACCTGGTTGTGGTTCACCAGGTTCGCGTCCAGGCCCGAGCTGACCTGGTTGTTGTCCACGTACACGGTCCCCTTCGCGTCGAACTGCACGCTCGGTTCCCCGCACTTGGGCGCCGCGTCGCCCAGGGGCCACGCCGCCCGGGTCCAGGTGTCGCCCCTGTCGTTCGAGTAGGCGAGGAAACAGCCGCCGGCGACCGGCTCCAGGCCGGGCGCCGGCGGGAAGATCGTCGAGACGAACACCAGGTTCTTCGGGTTTCTCGGATTGACCGCCACCGTCGGCTGACCCTCTTTGGTGGCCGGCAGGTCGGTGACGTCGACTTCGTGAACGGCCGCGGGGCCCGCACCGTTCTGCGCCGCCGTCGCGGCAGGTGATTCACACAGGAGGAACAACGCGCAGAGGGCTGCCGCGCTTAACTTCGTGGACGTACTTCTGAACAGCACCATGTAGTCCTTAGTGTGGTTCGACGGCTCAGGAAGGGTGGCGTCACCATCGGTGGCGTCGGATCCCGCACCAGGCTAGGGACGGCCACAGCGGCGTCCGTGGGACCGCGGGACACAATCGGCTCGCCTGCGTGGGACCGCGGTACCACGGAGGAAAGGGACGCCGTCCCCCGAACGGCCCGGTCGCTGCGGTCGGGGGGTGGCGGACCCTCGACTCAAGGCTGCCGGGGGGACTGCCTGTCCGTTGCCGCCGGGATCTGGGCGGCTCGGGGTGCGGCCATGTCGAGAAGCACCGTGGCGTCGTGTTCGGGGGTTCCTGGGGTGGTGACGTACACGCCCAGGCGGTGGCCGGGGCTGCCTTCGAGTTGCATGCCCTGGAAGTTCAGGGTGATCTCGCCGACCAGGGGGTGATGGAAGGTCATACCGATCCGCAACGGGCCAACGCCGGTCGGTGGGGCGAGGTCGAAGTCATGCGGGGGTGTGTCAATTTAACGGCTGATCTTGGTTGTTGAGTGGTCAGTTGTTGCTCGGGGTCAGGCGACCCTCGAAGGCGATCTGGAACGCGTTCAGGGGTGCTTTCCAGCGCATGGTCCATCGCTTGCGGCCCTTGCCCGTCGGGTCCAGGCTCATCAGGGCCATGTAGATGCACTTGAGGGCGGCGGCCTCGTTGGGGAAGTGGCCGCGGGCGCGGACGGACCTGCGGATGCGGGCGTTGACGCTTTCGATCGCGTTCGTGCTGCAGATGACCTTGCGGATCTCGACGTCGAAGGCGAGGAAGGGCACGAACTCGGCCCAGGCGTCCGACCACAGCTTCACAATCGCCGGATACTTCCGGCCCCAGGATTCCTGGAACTCCAGGAACCGCTCCGTCGCCGCGTCCTCGCTGGGTGCGGTGTAGACGGGTTTGAGGGCCCCTGCGACCTTGTCCCAGTCCTGGCGGGCGGCGTAACGGAACGAATTCCGCAGCAGATGAACGACGCACGTCTGGACGATTGTGCGAGGCCAGACGGTTTCCACAGCCTCGGGGAGTCCTTTGAGCCCGTCGCAGACGAGCATGAGCACGTCGTCCAGGCCGCGGTTCTTCAGCTCGGTGAACACGTGCAGCCAGTACTTGGCGCCCTCGCCGCCGTCGCCGGCCCAGATGCCGAGGATGTCGCGGGTGCCGTCCACCGTCACCGCCATCACCACGTAGATGGGGCGGTTCGCGACCTTCCCGTCCCTGATCTTGACGTTGATGGCGTCCACGAACAGGACCGGATAGACGCGGTCGAGGGGGCGGTTCTGCCATTCGGCCATGCCCTCCATCACTTGGTCGGTGATGGTGGAGACGGTCTGCTTGGACACCTCGGCGCCGTACACCTCGGCGAGATGAGCTGATATCTCTCCGTGCGTGAGGCCCTTCGCGGACAAGGAGAGCACCATCTCGTCGATGCCGGTCAGGCGTCGCTGTCGCTTCTTGACGATCTGCGGCTCGAAACTGCCGGCAGTGTCGCGGGGCACCTTCACTTCCACCGGCCCGACGTCGGTCAGCACGGTCTTGGCCCGGCTCCCGTTGCGGGAGTTGCCGCTGCCCCGGCCGACAGCATCGTGGCGTTCATAGCCGAGGTGATCGGTGATCTCACCTTCCAGAGCAGATTCCAGGACCCGCTTGGTCAGCTGCTGCAGCAGCCCGCCCTGCCCGGTCAGCTGCAATCCCTCCGACCGGGCCCGTTCCACCAGCATCGCGACCAGTTGCTCGTCAGACACGGGCTGCCCGGACGGGGCAATCTCGACAGGTTCCACGGTCTCCAACTCCACGGCGGTGTAAGTCACTTGACGTCTCTCCCATGATCGTCGGATCCGCCGTTAGATTTACACTCCCTCGGCATGCTGCTCCTCGATGTGCGACTGCCGGACGACGTGCTGCCTGTTCTGTTGGGATGCCTGCTGTGCGGGGCCCTCTCCAGCGCTGCCCTCGGCATGCTTCTTGGTGTCTTTGCTCTCTGCGTGCGCGACATCTTCACCGTCATCAACCTCGCCATGTGGTTCCTTTCGCTGGCGTTGGGCCTCTTCGTTCCTCCGTCCGCCTATCCGACATGGCTGACGGTTGCTGCGCACTGGGTCCCGGGGTACCACGCCCTCAGCGCGGCCCGAAAGGTCGTGGAAAGCGGCGCTCCGGTTGGCAGTGACCTTGCGATCGAAGCGGCCCGTGCTGCCGGTTTGATCGTGGTCGGCATGTGCGCAATCACGTACTACCGCTGGCAGGTGCGCCGCGGGCGCACCTCAGGCTTGGATTGACACCACGACGGACTACACATGGCAGCAACTGCCGCCAACCTTCGACACTTCGGCTTCGACCGCGCATCGGTGCTTCGCCGAGTTACTGAGCTTTTCGGGTTGCCTTCGGGTGGTGACGTTGAGTGATCCCTGCGGTATGCCGGTGTCATGCGGTATGCGGATGGTGGGGGCCTGACTGCCGAGCGGCGGGCTACGCGTGAACGGATCCGGATGGAAGCCGGCCGTAGGTTCGAGCGGGGTGACAGAACGTCGGACATCGCCAAGGACCTGCGGGTGAGCGAGCGTTCAGTCGAGCAGTGGCGGCGCAACTGGCGTGAGGGCGGTCTGGAGGGTCTGAGGTCGAAGGGGCCCGCGAAGCTGCCGAAGCTGTCGGATGAGCGGTTCGCTCTGCTGGAGGAGGAGCTGGCGAAGGGGCCGGCGTCGCATGGCTGGGAGGACCAGCGGTGGACACTGGAACGCGTCAGGATCCTGATCGGCCGCCGGTTCCAGGTCAGTTGCGCCGCCACTGCTCGACTGAACGCTCGCTCACCCGCAGGTCCTTGGCGATGTCCGACGTTCTGTCACCCCGCTCGAACCTACGGCCGGCTTCCATCCGGATCCGTTCACGCGTAGCCCGCCGCTCGGCAGTCAGGCCCCCACCATCCGCATACCGCATGACACCGGCATACCACAGGGATCACTCAACGTCACCACCCGAAGGCAACCCGAAAAGCTCAGTAACCCACCCGTCACCGCGCTTCGTCACAGCGGCCATGGCGCGTCGGTACGCGCCTGCTGAGCCATCGTGGGGGGAAATCCGGCATTCGAGCCGCCTGACACCGGAACCTCGCTACACTTACCGCCCGTAGTCGCTTCTGCACGGTGAGGAACTCTCCTTGGCGTGCACCGGTGTGCGGGGGGATGCGTGGGGCAGCCGAAGATTTCGTTCGATTCCGCCTGCGGCTTCAGCGACAAGAAGAAGGCCCACGTCAAGGACGCGCTGCTGGGAGTGGCGGTCAGCAGCGACACGCACGCCTCCGAACAACACTGCCGCGATCAGGGCGTATGGCCGGCCGATATCCAGTCGGTGAAAGTACACGGCCGCCTGTCCGGCGGCCGCGGCGGAGCAGACGTCCTGAAGATCCTCGTCACACGGAAAAATAGAGCGAGTTCGCTTCAGGCAGCGAAGCTCATGCCCTATGACGAGGCCCTCAAGGAATGGAAGGCCTATCAGACTCTCAAGGAGACTTTCGACTCCACCCTATATGTTCCGATTGTCGCCGTCAGTAAAGGCGTACACGCCAACCGCGGCCAGGAGGCACCCTGCAGCGTGGTCGTGTACCGCCATGTCAGCGCCTGGAACCACGCTCCTGGGGAGCTCGAGGCGCTGGAAGATCTCGTCACCGCAGCCGTGACTTCGCCTGCACATCTCGAAATCTGCACGACGACGCTCACCACCGTGCTGGAATCGCTGTCTTCGAATCTGTACCACACCGCCCAATGCGAGCACATCGACCTCGAAGCGGAGAACCGCGGTCTGGGCGACGACCTGAAAGTCACGGTCAACAAGATCGAGGGCACGGGTGCCCAGCTGCGCCTCGTGTACGGCAATCCGCAGCCCGGCCAGGCCTACCCCCGGCCTACGTCCTCGGAAGTCCTGCGCAGCTCCACGTCCCCGCCAGGTCAGGGCAGAACCCTGCGGGTGGACGAGCGCGCGGACTTCACGCTGGAAAGCGTAATCAGGCAGGACGACTTCGTACGGGGGACGTTCCACGCAACCCGGGTGCAGGTGGAACTGGCCGACAGCGCCAAGCTGCCTCAGCAGTTGAATAAAGTACGGGCCGGCCAGACTGTCGAAGTGCAGGGCAAGTTGACCTCTGTGCGTGCCGAGCGGTGGTCGGCCTTCCTCCAGAAGCACTTCGGTGACGGCAACGGCTTCACCGAGGATGGCAGTGCTCAGACGCTTCAGTACGAGGGGGTGACGGTCGGGCACCCTTTGGCGGCTCTGCACACTCTTCTGGTCGCGGATGCGGAACCTCGCATGCGCACGGCGGTGCACGGGGATCTGAACCCCAGAAATGTGATCTTGTCGGGCCGTGTCCCGTACCTGATCGACAGTGCCACCTTCAGCCGGGAGGGTTTCACGCTTGCCGACGTCACCTGGCTGGAGACGTGCATCCTGCGTGATTCTATCGCCGCGCATCTGTCGTTTCCAGAGATGGTCCGCCTCCAGCGCTATCTTGGCCTGCTGACGCTGCTACGGCCCGGTTGGAGCGAGTCGGACCTCGCGTCGGCTGCCGAGTTGCTCGCGCAGGCCGCAGGCGAGGACAATCCCGCCTTGGCCCGATGTCTGCTGATTCTTTGGCGGCTGCGGTCCGGCATCTGGTCGGTGGTGCCCTCCGAGTGCCGCGCGCCCTGGTCACGGCACTACTTCCAGCACCTGGTCCTCTCAGCTTGCCGCACCTTCCGGTGGGACTCGCTCGACGAGCCCGAACGCGTACAGGTCACCGCGGCAGCCGCAGGCGTGGCCTGTGAATTCCTCGGCGTGGAAGGCGCTCTCTCCCACTGGCCGCGACAGGACCTGGATGTCGTGGCGCGTGTCCTGCTCTGCGGGAATCAAAGCGATCCGGTGACCGAAGGCCTGCTGGTCCAGGCTGCTGCGGCGGCGGACCCCGCATTGCGCAACAGAGTGATCAAGCGATTATCGGCGGGGCCTCTGCGGGAGGTCCGGCGCATTCTGCACGAACGCTCTTCGGCTGCTGCCCAGTCGGAGGACGCCGGCTGGGGTGACGACCCCTACATCGACCTGGAAGGACGTCAGCTCGCCCCGGGAGAAACCTACGTGCGCCAGGGCAACGGCGCGTTGACCGTGCAGGCACGTGACTGTCTCGCCCTGCTCATGCAGGACCCGGCCATGATTTTGATCGCGGAGCCCGGCGGTGGCACGTCGCGCATTGCCCGTGAGTTCCGTCTGCGAACAACGGCGGAGCACCACCCGCACTACCGCAGCGTGTTGCTGCCGCTGCACGCGACCGCCGAGCAGATCATGAAGTTCTTGCAGCAGCGTCAAGGCCAAGAGCGCACGGTCACGAAGTTCTTGCTGCAACTGGCAGACGAAGGCGGGATGCTGACGGAAAGGCTCCTGGAGCAGCTGGTGTCCCTGGGCGTTGTCCACCTGACGGTCGACGAACTGCACGACGTGGCGGAGCAGGACCAGCGCAAGATCCTCGCCTGGATCAGACGGCTGTCATCGAACCAGCCCCGGCTGCGCCTGCTGGTGTGCCAGCGGGCGGGCGATTTCCATCCGGCGGTTCTCAAGTGGCCGACCGTGGTGATCCATAAGGTGCGCGAGGGTGCAGCGCGCTCCTATGCGACCGAAGTGCTGCGCCGACGCCTTCCGGAGAGCTGGCAGGAACCGCTCGGCGAGTTGGACAGCCGTTTGTTCGCCGATCCCGCAGCAGGTGCGCTGCGGGACTGGGCGGGTAAGCCCCAGCCTTTGCGGCTGCTTGTGCACCATTTAGCCGAGACAGGTCAGGTTCCCGCGAACATCGGTGGGTTACTGCGCACCTATCTGGAGCACCTGCTGCACGCAGCTGCCGCCTCGGCACCACTCGAGAGCCTGCTGACGGTACTGGGCAAGTTGGCAGAAGAACTCGGATCCGCCGGTTCCTTGAGCCGGGAGCAGGCAACTGCCGTCCTTCGCAAAGCAGTCGAAGAGCTGAACGTGGTGCCCTTGGGCGTGGAGCAGATGCTGCAGATGCTGGTGCATTCCAGTGTCGTCATGGAGTCCGGTGAGCGGATCCGATTCCGTGACCCGCTGCTGCAGGCCTACTGCGCGGCCATCGCCCTCCAGCAGTACCCGGCCGATCAGCTGCCGGTGGTGAGAGAGCGCATCCTCAGGCATGGATGGCGGGACACGGCCGTGTTCCTGGTCGCCGACGAGCGCACTGATCCCGGCTGCGTGCTTGCGGTCGTGACGGCGGGCGTCGAAGCCAGCCCGTGGTACGGAGCACTGCTTTTGCAGGCGGCACCGGACCACTGTACGCAGGAGGTCCACCATGCCTTCTTGCATCATCAGAAGGAGGTGTTGCGTTCTCCCTACAGTGGCGCCCCGGCGTGGAAACGTTCTGCCTACGCTCTGGCCAAGTACGGTGTGCCCTCCGCCCAAGACGTCCTCGTCAAGATCGCTTGCTCGTCGCAGAGTCCGGCAGAGGCGGTGCAGGCATCGCTGGACGGGTTGGTGATGATGCATCAATGGTCTGTCCCCGGGGCGACGCTACGTCTGACGGACGTCGTCAGCACTCTCCTGGATGCGGGGAAAGGGGCGCGAGCTGACGTCGGGATCACGGTGCGTGCCCTGCGCAGCATCCAGGTGGCGCGGCTGGGCGAGCTTGCAGGCTATGCGTGGGCCCATGTGACGCCGGGCCGGCCCTGGGAGGTTTTGTCCCAGGCCTGGCAGGCTTTAAGACAGCTGGGTCTGCGTCCCGACCGGGCCCGTCAGCGCGCATACACCACAGGGTGCGGCTCGCGGCTCAGCGCCGTCGACGAGGCGCTTCGCACCACGGCCGACACCGAGACCGCGGATGCCTTGAACGCTGAACGACTCCAGGTGCTGGAGGAACTGGCGGCGGCTGGGGACATCGAGACTCTGCTGAAGTACCGGTTCCGGGCCGGGCTCGCTGAATGCCCCGCCTGGGCGGAGATGCTGCAGCGGGCCGTGACCGCGCACAGGGCGGGCGAGTCGATGACGTCGGCGGTTGCTGCACTCCTCGATGAGAGCACGCTGCATGCGGTGGGCATGGATTCCGTTCGGTGGAAGCGGCTCCTGGTTTTCGGCGATGAAGGTGTATGTGCGATTGCCGCGCATTACATCTTGGCGGCCAGGGACGTGGTGAGTGTGGAACTGCTTTCCGAGGTTGCCGCGCAGGGGTCGGCACGTTCCCTTTCTGTGGTGGCAGCATTCGTACATTGTCTGCCCCCCGAGGGGCACAAGGCGCTGGAACAGCTGCTGGAGCCTTTCCTGGCAGGAATGGACGCTGCGATGGTCGAAGCGGTGTCCAGCTTTGTCAGCGCAGCGGAAACCCTCAACCAGGAAACGGGCCGGCGTCTGGCGCTGCGGGTGCAGCATGCGCTGGCGCAACAGGGCCTGGCTCAGGAGGCTTTGCACTGGCCGTGGTGCACGACGTGGCGGCGTGCGCTGCCGCCCAGGGCGGAGATTCCGCTGTTCCTCGGCGAGCAAAGCCGGTTGCGTTCCTGGCGCTCCAAGGGGCCCGATGCTGCGCTGCTGTCGGTGCTGGGCAGTGCGGACGTGTTGCTCGACGCACCCTATGTGAAGCCGATGCCGTTGGCGCCGGCCCTGCGCAGGCGCCTGGGAGATCTGAAGCCCTCGACTGCGGACGGGCCCGTTGCCCACCAGTTCGTTCTGCTGGCGGCGAGTGCCGGGCTGCCTGAGGAACTGCCGTTCATCAGGCAGGTCGCGAGCGACGACTACAACCAGCAGACCGTCATCCGGCATGCACACGGCATCCATGGTCTGGTCGAGGTCACGCTGGCAGCCCACGCCGTCACGGCGATCGGATACCTGGGCATGCTGGCCGCGCTGGACGACCCGGATCTGGACGCGGCAACGATCACCGGTCCGCTCGAGGAAATGGGGCGGGGTACCGGTGACATGCACCCCAGCATGGAACGGGCCCGTCTGGTGGCCCTTGGCTACTGGGGTCAGTTGGCGCCCCTGCTGGGGGCATTGTGCATGCGGGAGGACCCGATTCTCGCGTCATCCGTGCGCAATATTGTCAATCACTGGCTGCCAGGTCCTCGAACATCCATGGGTCCGGATCCGTATTTCACGAAGGTAGCGGAGTCGCTCAGCATGGAAATGAGTGTGAAGCAGCTGCCTTCTCAGACACGCGCATTGCTGACAGAGCTTCGCATCGGTATCGAGGACAGACTGGGGCGCTATGTCATCTGACGCATCACAGACCCATCTCCTTCTTGGCGGCATCGACCACCGAGCGCCGCAAAGCAGAGGCGTCGGCCATCGCGGCCGTCCGCTCCGGCCCGGGCGGGGCGTCGTGCACACGGCGCTGGCAACGCAGCAGCTCTTCGCCCGTGCGCAGCACCTCCTCGGAGGTCAGCAGACGCAGCCGCGTCAGCTGCGAGCGCATCTCCTGGTACAGAGCCAGCGTCGGGGCCGACTCGGCGCCGGCCTGCGTCGGCAGCGAGCGCACCGCGTCAGAATGGGCCCAACTGGCTTCCAGAAACGCCACAAACGCATCCGTCAGCGCCTCGCGGGCCCATCGATGCTGCTCCCGGCGGCCTCCCACGACCGTGGTGACGACCAGTGTCGCAAGGCTCGTCGCCGCGGCAGCCCAGGCGGCCCAGGTGCTCGTATCCCCCATGCTTCGATTTTCGCCGATCGCTGCACCGCTGTGACCAGAGATTCCACCGGTACGTCAAAATCAGCTGATTTGTGTCTTGTCCGCAACAGCGCGGAGGCCGGACAGTCATACGTGACGGCCAGACTGCGCAGCAGACACGAGCACAGCAGGCTGTTCTTGGGGGGTGGCAGTCATGGGGGTTTCTAGGGCAGTTCATTACTGGCGTGCCGTATTGGGGGTGGCGCCGCCCAAGGCGCTGGAGAGGGCCATGGTCGACGTGCTGTGTACGTCACCGTCCTTGTCCGACGCCCCCACCCGCAGAGCTCTGGCAAGGATGCTGGCCCACGCGCTCAACCGCACATTCTCCGACGACGAATCCACCACACAGCTGGCACAGGAGCATCTGTCGTGGATCGTGGCACGGTGCATGGAGCACAGGGAAGCAACAGAGTCCGCCGACGCCCTGGCACGGATCGCGGGCACGGTGACCGGCGATGACAAAGTCGCGGCGCAACTGAGAGTGCTGTCGGACTGGCGGGTGGCCAGCGCCCGGCTCAGCGACGAGGACCTTGACGTGCTCGGACAGTTACTGGAAGGCAAGGCAGTCTCCAGCGCGAGGATGATCGCACGGACATGCCTGCAACCGTTCCCCGTGCACCTACCCGTCCACTGCACCGACGCGTGGAGCGTGGTGCTGTATCTGCTGCGGCGCAACGCACTGCCCACCGGCCTGCCCGTCTTCCTGGTCTTCCTCGAACACCTGGCTCCCGAGCTGGAAGCCGCTGCCAAGGACGAGCTGCGCGCCTGGGCCGACTCCTACGCCCAGTCCCAGGGTCTGCAGGAACAGCTGGCCGGATGCCGCGCCCGCGTCAAGGCCACACCTGCGGCGCCCCGCACCGAACGCACAGGGCGAGTCATGTTCGTCCTACTGGCGGACGGCCTGGACGAGGACTACTGCGTCCTTCAGGTGTGGCACCAGGACGGCCAGAGCGGACAATCACCCCCCATGCGCGAAGGCGACGAACGGGTACGCCGTCACGACCTGGGCCACCACGTCCATCAGCGACTGCAACAGTCTCTGGCCGACATCGGCCGTCCGGCCGCGCTCACCGTCGAGTTCTGGCTGCCCTTGATGCTGGCCAACCTGCCGGTCGCCCAGTGGTGCCGTCCCGCCCGCAACGCCGCGGGGACGTCGAATTACCGGGTCGTGGTGCGCAGCTTGGACCGAGACAGCCTGGAAACCACGCATTCCGCGTGGAAACAGCAGTGGGATCAGCTGATCGCAGGTCACGACTCCGGCACACAGGATCCCGCCCCCGACACTGAGACCCTGCCTGGCCCGCCGGCCCCCGGCCGACTGCTGGTGCTGAACACTCCACCGGACAGAGAAGAAGGCCGGCGGCAGCTCCTCGACGGCATCCGCGCCGGGGCACCGGCGATCCTATGGCATCGCAGCGACTGCACCTCACGATCCTTTCGCCAGCACGTGCGCGACCTCACCAAAGGCTCCCTGGCCGATCTACCCGCACGCCTGGGCGAGCTGCAGCACCAGTCGGACAGCCTGGGTACCGGACCACTGAGCGATCTGACGCTGCTGTGGGACGACCCGAACCAGCCACGCCCCGTGCTCAAAGCACTCACATCACCGGACGCGGTGGTACCCCTGTGACCTTGTTCGACGCGCAGCCGTGGCTCATCACCGCCGCACCGATCCCCGCGGTGGACCATCGATGGCGCAGTCCCCTGTCCTTCGATCCGGTCTTCCTGGAGGCCCCGGACGACTGGCCGACGGTCGCACCGACAGCACCTGCGGAGAACGCGGCCTCAGCGCTGAGCCCGCTCAGCCTGATGGGAGAAACTCCCACCCGGCCAGCCGCAAGCATCTACGACCCTCCCGAGGGCCCCGACGACGCCCCCGCGGCGCCCGGCTTGGACTTGGTCCTGGTCATCGACACCAGCCCGTCCATGACCGCCTGGTACCCGGCAGCCAACGCGATCGCTGCGTGCCTGCGCGACCTGCCGCATTTCCACAGCGTGCAGGTCATCGAAATGGCCAACCGCCGACCCGCAGGCTGTGACGATCTGTTCCGCCCGACGGACCGCCCGACCCTGCAGGCCGAGCGCTTCTCTCCCGAGCGCTCGAAGATCACTCTGGTGCTGACCGACGGTGTCGGAGCGGCCTGGAAACGCCGTCTGCTCTGGCCGGACCTGTACGAATGGGCCTCGTCGCACACCGTCGCCATCCTGCACGTTCTGCCGCACCACCACTGGTCCTTGTCCGGCATCCCCGCACAGCCCATGCAGCTGCGCGCGGTGCGCGAGTGGTGCCCCAACAGGGAGCTGGAAACGGCCCCCACCGAGCACGACAGCGCCGCCCAGGCGAGCACCGCAGGCGCGCGGGACCAGAGCATGGTCATCCCCGTACTCGAGATCCGCAAACGCTGGCTCGACCAGTGGACCCGCCTGCTCCTGACGAACTTTCTCGTGCACCAGCAAGCCCTGACTGTCACGATGTCTGTTCCCCCGAACGCCGTAGTGCCTGCACCCACCCGCGCCCAGGACGATGCACCCGACGCCAGTCAACTCATCGCGGAGTTCCACACCACCGCACCCGAGCACGCATTCAACCTGGCCATCCTGCTCGCCGTTGCCCCCTTGAACCGCTTCGTCATGCAGCTCATCGCAACCGAACTCGCCCCCGCAGCCACCACTCGCGACCTGTCCGCCGTTCTGACCAGCGGACTCCTCGTGAGCCTTGAGCCCTCCATCGGGGAAGGCAACGACTACGGCCAGATCACCTTCGACTTCTTGCCCGAGGTTCGCCAAAACCTCCTCGCCATGGGCGAATCCAGCCAGACCCACCGAGCCATTGGGCTGCTCGACACCTACCTCGCCCCCTACGCTCCCGCCTTTCAAGGCATCAGCGAACGTATGCGCCAGCCCACCGTGAAAGCACTCCCCGCCATCACCGAATGCACCGCTCCCTACCTCGAGATCGAGCACTCCCTCCTGACCGCTCTTTCCGGCGAAACAGCAGCCCACCGCGCCGTGGCCGGCGCCCTACGCGCACGGCTCGACAGCACATAGGCAGCACCTCCCCTCAGCGCTCCTGCCTCCGGCCGACGGCTGCCAGGCTGCACGTATCCGCCTTCAGCCTGCGCAGCCAGGCGGCCGCCGGCCTGCTGCTTTCAACGGATGGAGCAAGCGCTTGCGTGAGTCTTCGGGCGGTTCACGCGGGCCCGTTGCAGCGACCGGAGGAACCGTCACAGGAGCGGTCCCCGGGGGCCACGACCGGTGGCGCACCTGTTCTGTCTCCAGGCCGGGGCGTCCCTTCGCCCTGGTATCGATCGTCGACCTCCACTGCGCCCCCTTTACCTGACCGCACCACCACCTGGAGCCCTCGATCAGGTGACGCCAGGAGACTTCCATGGCCGATGACCCTGCCCCGCCTCCACCAGATCCGGCGCCGTCCCCGCGACGTCTGCGGCCTGCCCAAAGGTGCCGACGGCCTTGCCACGGCATACGAGCGTGGTGCATTCACCGAGGAGCTCGTCCTGCCTGCCAGGTATCTGCTCGGATGTGTGGCGCCGATCGTCGCCCTCGCGCTGATCGTACTGGGGGTCGTCTCCTGGCTACGGGCCTGTCGACGATCGAGTTTTCCCCAGGTCGGGCGGTTTGAGCGTCATGTAATTCCCCATCCCGAATCCTAATTGGCCATGGGTAGCGCGGAGGTCGGGATCGAGGGACCTGGTCGTCGCGGAGCCGCTCGAGTTCATCGTCCCGTGGTTCGGATGGCCGATGGGCAGCCCGGCTGGCGAGAAGAGCGTTCGTCGTGGTCGACATCACCGAGATCTACGTCCACTGGTACGCAGGCCGCTCGAAGAGCGAGCTGGCCGCGTCGCTGGGAGTGGACCGCAAGACGGTCAGGAAGTACCTGGCCCCGGCGGAACCGGCCGGGATCAGCCCGGGCGGCCCGCCGATGAGCGAGGCGGACTGGTCGAAACTGATCAAGGAGTGGTTCCCGGTCTCATCGACAGACGACTGAGGCAAGTCTGGCCGGACATCGACCAGCACCGCGACTACATCAAGAGCCTGCTCGGGACGGTGACCGTCTCGACGACCCACCAGCGCCTCCGTGACGAGCACAAGCTGCAGGTATGCGCTCGATCGAGGTGAACTCCCGGCCTCGCCAGAACGAGTGTCGATCTCCTCGTTCCGTCGCTGGGTGCATGCGACGCCGCGTTTCCCGGTCCGCGGGTCAATCCACTGCCCGAGGAAGCCGTAGTCGACCGTGGACCGACGGTTCCGGAGCTTCTACAACCTGCGGGACAAGAAGTTCCTGTCGACGGCGTGGCCGATCTCGTGGAGCGCGGCGACGGAGCGCTGCGCGTCCCACTCCCCACCCTCGCCGGTGATCGCCTCGGCGAGGCAATCCTTCTGGCTGGCGAGCAAACGCGAGCGTATCGGGATTGCTGAACAACGCTCAGAAGCGCGACCATGCCGCCGCACACCAACGGTCCGAGACCGGTCGACCGCTCGAAGAGGTAAAATCCGTCAACGCCGTTACCGACCTCTATTGTCGGTTACTTGCCGCCAGGTCGTTGAGAACAGCGTTGACCGTCGACCAACACAAATCGGCCGTGTCGAAGTCTGCGCTGTGTTTGGCTCGTTTTTCCGCGAGAGGGTGGACCAGGTTGCGGTACGTCCGGAGCAGCTCCGAAGCCATCTTGGCATCCTGGTCGATCCACCCATTGGTGTGCGCGTGCTGGACAAGATCCTGCAACCCGGTGGCGCGTAGTGGCTTGGGAAGCGGCACACCTGCGGTCCTGACTTCGGCTGCGTGGACCAGGACGCCCTCGAGGAGGCTGCCGAGCATAATGACCGCGGATGTGAAGGCGCCGTGTTCTTGGCAGATGTGTGCCTCATCAAGGCGCAGTTGAACTGCGCGGGCCAGGTCTGGGTCGTCGACGATGTCGGTGATGGCTACTTTGAGTTCCACCCGCTGTAGGCGGGGTGGCTCGTCGGGGTCGTACTCGACGAGAACGGGCTGGCCGTTGCGGTAGTCGATGCGACGGCCTTCCAGCGCCAGGACTTCCTGAAGGCGTTCGAGGACAGGGTCGTATTCGCTGGGCTGCTGCTGATATTCGCGACGGTCGGCCAATCGCAGGACGACGCGTTCGATGTCTCCGGCATCGTCTTCTTTCCGTTCGCGCAGGAGGTCCAGGATCCAGCGCTGGCGCGGACTGCCGTCGTGGTCGGGGACGTCTTCCCAGCCGGCCCGCCGGAGGAAGAGCGCCAGTTCCCAGCCACGCCGGCGTTTCATGCCGGGCTCATCGCCGCAAACCATGGCGGCGAGTTCGTCGAGGGTGCCGTCGTCGAAGTTTTCCATGTCAGGCTGCCTCGCCGTCGTCGTCCAGCTCACCGTCGTAGGGGTCGATGTCTTCATCGTCGGGTTCGGCTTCGGCCAGTCCGACCGGTGTCCATGACGCGTGAGATCCGGTGTCCTCCGTGGATGTCTCCGGCGTCGTGCGCGGGTGGATGCCCAGGTCGGTCAGGCGTTTCCACAAAGGAGCCAAGGCCTCTTCCGGTGAGAGCGCGAAGGCGCTGCTGCGTACGCGCCAGAACGTCCAGCCGGCGCGGCGCAGTTCTCGTTCCCGCTCGGCGTCGTCGTGGATCTGCTGCTTGGTGGAGTGGTAGGGGCTTCCGTCGCATTCGACGGCGAGGCGCCCGTGGTCTCCAGTGACGACGAGGTCGATGTATTTGCCGTTGACTTCCCACTGTGGCACCACGTCGTAGCCGTGTGCCTTGATGCACAGGAAGACGCGCTGTTCGAAGAGCGACTGGAAGGGGGCACAGAGTTGGTCTGGGCTGACGTTTGCCAGCTGGTGGGCGTGGGTGTAGGGCGGGGGAGGGCTTTGCATGTAGGTGAGCAGGGAGTGCCGGAGGTCCTTGCTGCTGAGCTGGTCGGCGGTCAGGGAGTGGAAGAGCCACATCTGGTCGCGGGCTCGGCTGGCGGCCACGTTGAAGCGCCGTTCGTGGTGGCGGCCGGTCGCGGCGATGACGTTGCGGCCGTCGACGACCATCGACAGCAGGATGACGTCGCGTTGGTCGCCTTGGAATTCTTCGGGGGTGCCGATCTGAATGTTGTGTCGTTCTCGGGCGGGCATGTCGATGCGCTGGTCGACGAGGTCTTGTACGAGCCGAGTCTGGTCGCCCTGGCGCAGGATGATGACGCCCATGGTGCGGTCGGCGTAGGCGGGGTCCTGGGTGAGGCGGTGGAGTTGGTCGACGACCGCTTCTGCTTCTGGCCGGTTGATCAGCTTGTCCCTGCGTCCTTCGCAGTGACCCTCGGGCACGTGGACCACTTTCAGCGGGGGGAGCCGGTCCGAGCCGTGCTGGCGCAGCAGGATGAGCTGGTTGTCGGGGTAGAACTGCATGGAGGACCACTTGATGATCTCGGGCATGCAGCGGAAGTGCTCGGTGAGGCGGATGACCTCGGTGAACCGGGATGACAGCAGTTCATACAGGTTGGATTTGGGGTCGAAGCCTTCGCGCTGCCAGGGCTCGAGTGCGGCCATGCGTTCGTCGAAGATCTGGGTGATCCGGTCGTGCTTGCTGCCGGTGTAGGAGGGCGCGCACTGGCGGTCGTCTCCGACGACGATGATCCGCGGGGCGAGCCAAAGCAGAAGCAGTCCGTTCAGACCGACCTGGCTTGCTTCGTCGACGATCACGACGTCGAAGGAGTCCGGTTCCGGGCTGATCGTTTCGGCTACCTGCCTCAGCGGCATGATCCACGCGGGTACCGCGCCTTGGGCTGTCTGCATGGCTGAGCGTGCGTGGCGTTGATGGCGTTTGCCGTACTCCGTTGTTCCCTGGCCGGCGTTGGCGATGGCGCTGGCGTAGGCGGCCAGGGCTTGTTTGTGCTTCGTGGTCATCCGGCTTACGCAATGGAGGGCCGCACGGTCGCAGACGAGTTGTTCGACCAGGTGGTTGAGTCGGGCCTCGACCTGTGCCAGCTCCCCTTCCAACTGCTCTTCACGTCCGGTAAGCAGAAACGTGTCGAGGAAGTCCTGTGCCTGACGCCATGCCCAGGCTTGGGCCAATGCGGTGAACTGGGCGCGCCAGTGCGCAGTGAGAGGATCGGCAGCGAATGCCTGTGCCAGCTCGGGGTGGGCTTCGCTCAGGCGCTGGAAGAGCTTGCCGGTCTCGCGCCGGTCCGCCTCGCGCTGGTACGCCGCCGCCAGCGCGTCCACGGCCAGCGCGTAAGCCTGCGCGTCGCGGGCGGCTGCCGCATCAGCCGCATGCTGGAGTTCCGCGACCGCGTGGGGTTGTGGCTGAGGAAGGCCAGCGAGGAGCTCGTCGAGCTGTCGGCCTGCCGCCCTGACCCGCAGCAGCTGCCGGGCCCGCGCCGTGGCGTGGCGGATGTCCTGCCATTGTTCAGAGGTAGTGACCGATGCCGGGATGCCGCTGGCCAACAGGGTCGCGTGGACTTGGCGGATGACCTTGACACACGTGTCGACGGCCTGCAAGACAGCTGCTCGGTCCAGGAGTTCGGATACCAGCAACTCGGCAGTATCCTGTCCGACGGTCGATCCGACGCCTGCCCATCGGCCGCGCAGGGTACGGGCATGGGCGCGCATCTCCAGATGGCGCACCACCGCGGCGATCTGCTCTTGGCCAGCGGGGGCCATGCCTTCGACACGGCACTGTTCCAGCAAGACACGGGCTTGTTTGAGAACGGCCGGCCGGGGCCAGCGTTTGTTCAACTGCCCGCCCTGCAGAGCGTACTGCTCCACGTTGCGGCCGCTGATCAGGAGCTCTTTCTCCCCGCTTTCGGAAAGCTGCGGTATTTCCACCTCGGGGAAGGAGGCAGCCGCTATCTCCTGCTGGGTCTGCTGGGCACGCTGTGAGGCGTTTCGGATGCTGTCCCACATTTGCTGCCATCGGCGTGCGAGGCCGTCCTGAAGTGCACGGGTGGACCACATCTCTTCGTGCCAAGAAGCGGGGTCCGCGGACAGTCCGACACTCTGCAGGGCCTGCTGGGCTTGGTCGATCAGCGATTCCAGGACCGTGAGTTCCGCGTCGCCGTGGTCGGCCAGCGTCTGGGCCAGCGGCGTGACGGGCTCCGCGCCAAGAGATTCCTCGGCCCCTCCCAGTTCGCTGATGCGGCTGGCAACATCCGTAGGGTTCGGCAGGGTGGCGGGATCGGGGCAGTAGTGGATGTGCGCGTCGAGGATTCCTGGACCATGCATGGTGACCAGCAGCCACAGCCGCTGCGCCTCATCCGTGGTCAAAGGCGGCAGCTGCTCCGGCTGGGCAGGCAGGGACGGCAGCCACTGGTATTCGACGGTGCCGCGCTCGACTGCCTGCACGATCTCGTCGAGCCGACCGCGGTACCCCGGCGCGATCTCAGGGTGCTCGTACCACTCGACTTCTCGCACCGCCCGCAGGCGCTCCCGCAGCTTGGTCTGTTCCGCCATAAGCTGGTGGCGCTGCATCTGCTGAGCCTCAATACGCTGCTGAAGCCTGTCGGGATTCGTGGTCGCGCTCAGGTGGGCCAGAGCGCCGAGCGACTGGCGCAGATCGGAGCTGCCGCCCTGCCAATGATCGCGCTGGATGACGCACATGCTACGCAGCCCGGCGGGCAGCTGGTCCCGCAGCACCTTCAAGGCCTGGCCCTTCTCGCTGGTGACCAGGACCCGCTTCCCGTCTGCGAGAAGCGCTGCGATCAGATTGCTGATCGTGTGGGTCTTTCCGGTCCCCGGCGGCCCTTGGACCACCACACTGGTGTCGTGCTGCAGCCTGTCCAGAACATCCAACTGGGCAGCATTGGTGACCATCGGGAACAATGGTTCCGGGCCCAGTGCCGGAGGGACGGAGCCGCTCCTGCTCCGCCAGGCCATACGTTCTTCCGGTTCGAGGTCGTACAGCAGCTGCGCCAGCCCCAGAGGAGCTTGCGTTCCCGGGCGTTTCAAGGCTCGGGCGATGCCCTCGAAGAAGCCCAGTACCGAGCGCTGGCCGTGCTCGCGGAGGATGAGCGCCGGCGCGTGATGCAGCGAGCGCACCTGCAGGTCCGCGGTGAGGTCGGGATGCTCCCTCCCCGGGTCGAATGGAAGCGTACGATCGACTCCGAAGGCTCGCTGTGACCACGAGCGCAAGGCCTCCGTCGCCCGTTCCGACAACGGGTGGAAGGCGACGTCATCGATATCGGAACGCACAACCCCCAGCAGCTCCGAGGTGTAGCCGTCGGACTCGCTGAGGAACTCCGTGTCTTCCAGACGGCCAGCCTGCCCCGGCACCAGGGACACCGTCATGCTGACCGAATTCGGATCAACCGTGAGCGTGACGGGGGCAGTGACGATATGCCTGCGCACCCGAGCCGAAACGCGCTCGGCCCCCAGCTGCAAGAGTCCCACCGCCAGGACGACTTCGAACGTGTCACCGTCCTGCTGGATCTTCTTGGCCATCCGGTACAGCTGCTGATGCAGACGACGCTGCGGCTCGGCCGCCAACTCCTCCTGCGCCCACCGCCTCCATCGGCCGACCCAGGCTTCGTACGCCTTGCTAACCTCCGACGTGCCGTTGTCCAACACGCTGAGTATCTCGCCCTCGCCAGCCGGGACTTCGGCTTGCTCACCATCGGTCGACGTGTCGTCGATCAGCTGGGGAGGCTCCACTGCAGCAATGGCAGCGGCCTCGACCGACACACGGCCGTGCAGGATCGCAGGCAACCGTGGTGCTTCAAGCGGGGGACGGTGCTTGACCACCATGATCCGGGAGTCGGCGTCCGGGGAACGGCGGACGAGCCCTTCGGGAACGTCCGCGAACCACACCACCTCTGAGTACTTGGCACAGTTCCTGACGGGCCGGTGGGTAGCGCCTCGCACCAGCTCCTGCAGACAGTCGACCAACACGCGAGTGTCGCGTATGGCCTTGGGATCGCTGCCATCGCGTACCGTCAGGCGGCCCATCACATCCCCCAAACGCCTGCCACCCTGGCAAGCCTTCTAGAATTCATGACCGCCGCAAGTCAGGCAATACTGCATGCCTCAGGCAAGGCTATTTTTCGACACACAGCGCCCTTCCTGCCCGAATGCTTTTCGTGGCCGATGGAGTCGCCGACGAGCGTCCGGCATCACGGCAGACTGGCGCTCAACACCGATCACACGTGAGCGGAGGCAGTCGACCCGGTTGTGTGTCGTATTCCTTCCGGCCACAACCATTACTTCACTGAACCTCTTTCATCCTGAGGAATCGCAGGTCAGTAGCACGTGGATGGCTTGGACGGTGCGGCTGATGCGGCGGGTGGAGGAGCGTGCTCGGCGCATGATGCGCCAGGACTTGAGTCGGGCGAAGGCGCGTTCACCGGGGGCTCGGAGTCGAGCGTGGTCGCGGTTGAACTGCTGGGAGTGCTCGGGCTGTTCGCTGTGGTGGTAGTACGGGGTGCGGAAGGTGCCGCCGGCGCCCTGGTAGGCGCGGTCTGCCAGCACAAGGATCTGTCGGGTCAGGCAGGCCTGGACGATGCCGTGGGCGCGGGCCGAGGTCAGGTCATGTGTTCGGCCGGGTGTCGCGCGGGAGAACCACAGAGGTGTGCCGTCCGGGCGGGCGATGACCTGCACGTTCATGCCGTGCTTCTTGTGTTTCTGCGAGTAGTACGGCTGATCGGCGCGGACGCGGTCGGTGGGGATCAGTGTGCCGTCAACGATGACGTGGTCGTCCTCACCGAGGCCGGTAAGGGCTTCGTGGAGGCCCTGGGGCCCAGGAAGCCAGCACCTCCAGGGCCTGGGGACCGATGTCCAGCGCCGCTCCCAAGACCTCAGCCGAGTACTGGCACACGTACAGGCCGCATCGCGGCAAGGACCTCCAGCCGCGCCCGGCGGCGGAACGCTTCGAGTGGACGGGCATTGCGGGGCATGGGCCCGGTTCGGAGTTCCTCGACTCGCCGACAACCGCCCTGGACCTGGGGCCGGCGGAGGGAGAAAATGCCGCCTTCCTCGCCCGCAGCGGCGTCCACGTCACCGCCGTGGACTTCTCTCTCGTCCAGGTGAACAGAGCACGGAGCTTCTGGCCGGCCTCCCCGGGCTGGAATTCGTCCACCCCGAAGCCTGCGCATTCCTCCGTGACGACCTGCGCCAGTGGTGACGCCATCTACTCAACGTGGGGCGCTGCGTGGTTCACCAACCCAGAAGATCTCTTCCCTCTTGTAGCCAAGTGCCTACAGCCCGGCGGTGTCTTCGCGTTCTCCCACCGTGAGCCGATCACCGGCCAGCACGGCGCACAGAAGATGAGCGGGAAGTGGCTGGAAGGACGCGAGGCAGAGCTGACGGTGTACCGGTGGCAGTACACCGCGCAACAGTGGGCTGACATCCTGAAGCGCCACGGCTTCATCGACATCGACGCACGGATCTTGCCCGATCCCGAGCCAACGGCACTGGGCACACTGCTGGTGCGGGCCTGGTACGCCTGACGTCTCTCAAGATACCGATTCGCTGCGAACCCGCACTTCAGGACAAGGTGAGTGGTTCGCTGACACCGTCAAGCTTCAGCAGACGGCTGCGAGGCCGATGCATGGGTAATCGACTGTTCCATTTGTAGCAGGTACTGCACCAGTGTCGCCGCGTAGACAGGAGAGTCAGGGAGGGCTGCCGACGCCCACCTTCCGGAACCCCTCCTTCGCAAGGGATCTGCACCCGGGAACGCTCGACGGTCATCACACCCGGCTGAGTGGCAGGCTGCACAAGAGGACGGCGCAGCCCGCCCACCAGTCCCCAGGGAAGCCCAGCCAAGGCTCCGCGCCTGTGAGGGAACCGGTCATGTGAGTAGGGGCAGAAGGACGCCCAGGAGGGCGACGAACAGCATCATGACGCTGAAGGCCACGAAACTCCCGCGGTTGATCGACTCTGAGACAGGGGCGCCTCCCCAGCGCGCGACGCCGAACGCGACACCCCCCATAAGACGTTGTTTCACTTGGTGAGTCGGCGGTGGTTGATGAGGCTGGTGGCGATGGCGGTGAAGGCCATGAAGTGTTCGGGCTTGCGTTCGTAGCGTCGGTGGAGGCGGCGGCATCCGCCGAGCCAGGACATGGTGCGCTCGACCACCCAGCGGTGTTGGCCCAGTCGTTGTGAGTTCTCGACGCCGCGGCGGGCGATGCGAGGAACGATGTTCCGCTCGCGGAGCCATCGCCGCAGGTAGGGATAGTCGTAACCCTTGTCGCCGTGGAGCTTTGCCGGTCGGCGACGCCGCGGTCCACGGGGGCTGCGGACCGGCGGGATCCCCATGACCAGGGGTTGCAGGGCCAGGCTGTCGTGGGTGTTGGCGGCCGAGATGGCGACAGAGACAGGCAGGCCGGCACGATCGACGACGAGATGGATTTTCGATCCCAACTTGCCGCGGTCGGTCGGATTCGGTCCGGTCAGCTGCCCCCTTTGAGGGCGCGGACACTGACGGAGTCAACGGCGAATCGAGACCAGTCCAATCCCCCCTGGGCACCGAGCTCGTCGAGGATGACGCGGTGCAGACGGGCCCAGACACGCTGCTGACTCCACCGCGCAAAACGTCGGTAGACGGTGGGCCAGGCCGGCCCGAACACCGGCGGTAACTGCCGCCAGGAGCACCCCGACGTGGCCACGAACACGATCGCGGTCAGACATTCGCGGTCCCCGGCCCGCCGACGGCCCCCGCCCTGCGGACGCACCACCACTGTCTCCGGCACCACCCGCCGAAACAACTCCCACAACTCATCCGAGACCAGATGCTCAGCAAGACTCGTCATACGAACACAACGACAACCCCCGCCAAAGGAAACGACGTCTAAGTGAGCGTTTGATACGCCTTTTGGGCGGTTCATAGAGATTTTCAGCGACCATGCGCAAGCGCCGAACCAAGCGATCCGCCGGAAATACGGCTTCTGCGGCAATCAGCAGACCAGTTATGCGCCGGGTTCCTTACCAAAGCTCCTGTCTCATTTAGAAACCTACCGGTTCACCCGAGATGGAGGACGCACGCCCCGGTGCACCCAACGCCCCCGCACACGCCCTGCTCAGCCCGGCCGCGACCGCATACCCAGACATCATGCAGCCCTCACGGCCCTACCCCAGCGACCTGTCCGACGCCCGCTGGGAACTCATCCGCCCCACCCTCGAAGCCTGGCGCCAGGCCCGCAACGGCATCCGCAAACCCACCCACGACCTGCGCGCCCTGATGAACGCCATCCTCTACGTCGACCGCACCGGCATCCCCTGGCGCTACCTGCCCCATGACTTCCCGCCCCACCAGACCGTCTACGGCTACTTCGCCCACTGGGAGACCGACGGCATCTTCGACCAGCTCACCGGGCTGTTACGCGGCAAAGTCCGCCAGGCCGAAGGCCGCACCAGCGAGCCCAGCGCCTGCCTGATCGACAGCCAGAGCGTCAAAACCTCCGCCACCGTCCCCCTGACCAGCCAAGGCATCGACCCCGCCAAGAAAATCATCGGACGCAAGCGGCACATCGTCACCGACACACTCGGCCTCCTGCTGGCCGTCGCCGTCACCGCCGCCAGCGTCCACGACTCCGCCGCCGGCACCCAGCTCCTGACCAAAATCCGCGAACGCCACCCCACCATCACCAAAGCCTGGGCCGACAACGGCTACAAGACCAAAGCCGTCGAACACGCCGCCCACCTCGGCATCGACCTCGAAATCGTCCAACGCGACCCCACCACCCGCGGCTTCCACGTCCAACCCCGCCGCTGGGTCATCGAACGCACCCTCGGCTGGCTCATGCACCACCGCCGCCTGGCCCGCGACTACGAAACCCACCCACACCGATCAGCAGCCATGATCCAACTCGCCGCCATCAACCTCATGACCCGCCGCCTCACCCACGAAGCCACCCACAACTGGCGCGACAGCTAAGCGAAACGAAACAGACATCAGAAAATCAAACGCTCACTAAGTAAGGCGAACAGCAGGCCTGTAGCCAGGGCGAGCATGAGGAGTACAAGGTCATGGATGCTCACTTGGCACGCCCCGGCTGTTCGTGGGTGCCGTTCACGTGCACAGGTCGCAGCGACGTACACAACTGCTTTTCGTGGACCCCCCGGTGGGAGGGACGAAAGGGCTGAGTGGGCATTTCCGCTCCATGGGTTAAGCCGGTTGGATAGGGTCCGATCACACCGGTGTCACGCATGGTTGCGGCAGGCCGCACCTGCACATTGCCGCAGGCCAGCGCAAGTTGCCTGGGCTGCAACACGAGGAGGTGAAGGTCGTGGGTGAGAGGCTCCCGCAGCGGCGCGGACTCGCTGAGCTCGACGAGAACCTCTCCATCGAGGTGCAGCGATGCGCACAGCGCCTGCGCGAGCTGCACGAACGAATGGACCTGCCCTCGTACGAGGTGGCGGAACGGCTGAGTGACGAGGGCATGCGCGTGGACAAGACGCGCCTGTCGAAGTTCCTAAACGGGCGCGAGGTCCCCCGTCATGCGCTGGCGGCACGGTTTCATCGGGTCCTGGCCGAAGAAGAGGGCACCGAGGTCGACCCGCAGGAAGTGTCGTTGACGCGCACACTGATGTATGAAGCAGCCCGCGCGAGCGGAGCCGCGCTGAAAGCGCGGGAACACAAACTTGCTGAGGCAGCCGAAGCGATCGAGCAGGAACGGCAACGCACGGCCCAACAGCTGACCTCTCTCAACAGCGAACTGGAGGCCGAACGTCGGCTGCGGCAAGAGGCCGAGGAAGAACTCAAGGATCTGTCGTCCCGGACCGAAGAGCAGATCGCCGCCCTCCAGGCGCAGCGCGATGCCGCGCAGCGGCGCATCGACGAGCTCCAGGACCAGGTCGCACAGGCCGAAGCGCTCCTGCGCCTGCAACGCAGCGAGGCGGCCATGATGACGCGGGCAGCAGCCGAAACGGCAGCGGAGCTCGCCCGGTGGGAGCAGGCGCCTCCGCGCGCCGCTGCGATGAACGTAATCGCAGAACGCTTCGTCGAGCAGGTGGCTCAGTGGCGGGACCAGGACGAGGACCAGACGGCAGAAGCAGCGATCGAGCACCTGAGCCAGACCGAACCGCTCACCACAGCACGAGCAATCTGGAACCAGTTCCACAGCTCCCAGCGGATGTTTGACCAGCAGCGCATGATGACGGCGATTGCGCGCTTCGCGGACCCTCTGGAGCTCTACCGTTCTGTAGGGATGATCTCCTCCGGCAAGATCCACAGCAGCGACTGGACCGGAAATCTGATTGCCGCGCTCGCAGACCACGCCCCTCCCGAGACCGTGCGACGCTTCCACAAGGCCGCTCGCGAACGTCACAACACCAAGCTCGTGGCGACGCTGAATCGGCAGCTCGTCAAACGGCAGTCACGGGCCGCCCGAAAGGCCCTCATCAAGGGCTCCCCCGCCCTTCGCGAGGAGCTGAAGACCTGGCGGCGAGAAGAGGCCAAGGAACGCGCTTCAGACATCGCGTCTGCACTTCTGACGCCCTTTATCCTGCCGATCTTGAAATATCTCGACCGCCGTGAACGTCGGCAGCGGGAAAAACAGGACGCCGCAGCACAGGCGCATGAGCAAACATGACGAACATCTGAACTACCGCCCTGGTCGCCCAAACCATAGGGGACGGACCGCATCGCCTGGCTGGCCTTGAGGGGCGGGAAACTGCGTCCTTTGACCTCGCCGGCGAGGCCACCCAGGTCGCGAACCGGCTGCACGGGCTGCTGACGCAGATCCATCCGTCGCTGGAACGGGTGTTGCGGCCGCGGTTGCAGCACCCGTCCGTTCTCACGCTGCTGGAACGGTTCGGGTCACCGGCCCAGATACGCAAGGCGGGCCGTCGGCGGCTGGTCACGCTGCTGCGGCCGAAGGCGCCGAGGATGGCGGAGCGGCTGGTCAAGGAGATATTCACCGCGCTGGACGAACAGACCGTCACGGTCCCGGGGGACCAAGGCGGCCGCGTTGATCGTCCCGAGCCTGGCCGGCTCGCTGACGGTCATCCTCACGCCGTGCCACCAGGACGGCTGCTCTACGATCCGGCCGAACAACAGATACGCCTCTCGGAGCGTCCAGCCCGTCTGAGCTGTACGTGGACGAAGCCAAGGGGCGCGGCCTTCACCGTCTCTCACAGATCCTGTCCATGCTGATCCGTACCGTAAGACCGTGGTTTCCAGGATGGAGGCGACAGCGCCGGTACTCAGTAACCAGCGGGTGGCGAGTGCGACGTCGTTGGGCGCGGGGCGCCCGGCGCGCAGGTGCAGGATGCGGATGGCGGCGCGGAGTGTTCGGTAGCTGGCATGGGAGGTTCGTCGGGATCCACTGCCGGGCCGCGGTCTTTCTCGCTGAGCTTTTCAGACTCCCGGAGACTTCGCAGGACGTCCGGGTCGGCACCACAGGCTCGGGCGAATTTCGCCCTCGCCCTCCTACTTGTCATGGACCCTGTCCGGCGTCGGCCCGCCTGGAGGCGATGACACTCGGGCACCGTGCCGGCCACGGCTGGAGTCAGACGTTCCTCAACACCCGCTTCGGGGAACGGATCGAAGCCGCGGACGGCGGCAGCGCCCACACCACCCGCACGGGGCCGCCGCCGGACAAGGCTCGGGGGAGGGCTGGACCACTTGCATCCCGGCTTCGTGCGGAACTGGGCCGCCGACCACCTGGTCATCGGCGCGCCCGGCTGCGGCTCCTGGGCCACCGCTCGCCCGGACGACACCGGGACCTGCATCCTGCACGGCGACAAGGCCGCGCTGACATCACCTCGCGAACGGGCCAAGTACACTGCGCGGTCCGCCCTCATAGGGGTCCTCACGCGTACGTCCAAGCCGAACGACACGTCGTTCGCCCCGCTCAGGTCAGCTGCTCGCCTCCCTCGGCTTCGGCCAGAGCGCGCCGCTCATCCATCGCGAAGCCCAGCCGCTCCGCCTGGACCTGGACATCGGTCCACAGGGACAGCGTCGTGAGCGAAGTCCACGGTTCAGTCCGTTCTGGGTCATCGAGCAGCACCGTCTCGGTGTAGCCGTCAAACCACGCCTCTCCGCGGGCCCGGCCGTCCGCCCAGGCCCGGTCCTTGAACCACAACCTCTTGATGGTCGACTCCAGCAGCCGTGCGTGGAGTCCCACCTGGAAAGTAAGAGTTTGTGCGACCTCCCAGCCATTGTTGATGTGGCTCTCAAGGCGCTTGTTGTGCGGGGCGTCCTCACAGATGCCGATCTTTACTATCTCCGGATCCGAGCGATGAAGGAGGTAGATTAGGCCCGGCGCGTCGTCCTTGAAGCCGGTGAGCTTGCACTTTTGGGAGTTGCAGGCGCCCTGGCCCCGGTAGAGGTTGCCCAGTCGGGCCTCTACCTCGGCCCCGCACTCGATGCACGTCCCCGGCCAAGGGGTATTCGTGCTCTTGAATGTGTGCAGATCATCGGGAAGAAAACGGTAGGAGAGGGCGCGGTCCCATGCCTGCTGCGGGGTCAGCGGAGTGTTGGGCGCGCAGTGTATGCACGCTCCTTGACCGTTTCGGACATCGTTCAGACGAGGGGTCACATCCTTGTGACACCGGCGGCATTCGCCGAGCCACGGTATGTCGACGCCAGGGTAGGGCACCTTGGGCTCGACCAGCCCCGAGTCCACCATCATCTTGAAGGCATCATCGGGGTGGATCTCCTTCTTGGAGCAGAAACGGCAGGCCATGCCGCCGGCCCGAACCACCTTCATGAGTACCTTGATCGGATTACCCTCGCGTGGGCAACCGACGTTGAGGCAACGACATGCCCATCCCTTGGAGTTCTTCTCGTACGGCTCCAGCGGCTCGATGTTGGCGGCTACGACGCTCTTCGCCAGCTCGTCCTCATCGAGCCTGAACTTCTTTGCACGCTCCTTGTCAGCACACGGGCGACACCCCCGGGGTGCATCCCCGTGTCGCTTGGCCTTCGTGGAAATGCTGTCGTACGTCGGGTCAATGTCCCCCTGGCACCTCATGCACGTACTCTCCCAGGGCGTCTTGTTCGAGGTAAACGGCACCTTCGAGTCGCACCCGTTCCGAAGCATGAGCTGCCGCGCATCTTCCGGGTCAGTCGCACGTCCTGATACCAACTTGTCCATCCCTCAGTCAGGTTGCAGGCCACGCTCGCCCCGCAATGACTCTACGGGCGACCACCGACAGAGACCGGGCGCTGCGACCCTTCCCGTCCGTCTGTTGGCGTCCGTGGCGCCACCCAGGCGGATCCGGAAAGACAGGAGCGCAGCGACCGCACCCTGGCGCGCCTGCGATCCCAACGCCGCAACGGACGGACCACATCGAACGCAGGCACGTGCCCGACGACACCCAGCAGGCGATCCCAGCCGTCCCGAGTCCGGCGACCGGAGGTGGACCACACGAGCACCACATGCACCTGCTCGGGCGGTACTACCGCCAAGTGGAAGCAGGCCGCAAGACGATCGAAGCGAGGGTGGCTACCCCTCATAAATGCGCCGTCACAGTCGGTGACACGGTCGTCTTCCGCGACCGGGACACCGGGCCAGAACCCGACGTCATCGTGAAGCGGGTCGCCGCGTACCACTCCTTCGAGGATCTGCTCAGCTCGGAGGACACGTGCGTATCGGACGGGCCGCATGGAGAGCTACCCGCCAACCTCCGCAGCATCTACCCGCTCCCTGTGCAGGGGCCTCCAACCGCACAAGCAGCGACGGATGAAGTGTGGGGTAGTCAGGCCGGGCGGGTTGGCCTGCGGTGCTGGCCTCTTCAGTCTCCGTTGCGGTTCCGTCGCCGGCGTGCGGACTCGAGTTCTCTTTGCAGCTTGCTCAGCAGAGTCGGGTCCAGGTCGAAGTCATAGGACTCGAGCCCGAGCACATCAAGATCGCGGCGGAGGAAGGTGCCCAGGAGGTTGCGCCAGGCATAAAGGTCCTCGGGCTCAGGCCCCCCTGTCGCTGCCCAATTGCGACAGCATTCACGAAGGCCGAGCAGAGCACCTCGGGTGGTGGCGTCGGCGCATAGACCGCCGGCGGAGTAGAGCCAGTTGTTGAGCTGCTGGGCCACCTCGCCGGCGACTTGGGGGGTGACCGCGTCCGGGCTGGCGTGTGACAGCGGCGCGAGGCCTCTGTGCGCCTCGGGGTAGGTCGCCATTCGTGATTTATGGAGTTCGAGTGACCATGCGACCTTGAGATCGGTCAGCCACCTTCGGTGCTCCCTGCGGATCTGTGTCAGGGACAGGAGGGCGCTTCCACCTCCAACGAGCAGGGCTACGAGACCTGATATCAGTGCCGTCGTGATCTGCTCCATGCGATTCACCTCGTGCGGGTTTGCGTGATGGCGCTGTCGAAGAGCGGCGTTGCCTAATCCTCGTCCAGCGTCGTTTCCAAGTCAGAAGATCTCGCTTCTCTGCACGGAGTCAACCCACACGATCAAGGTGGTCCGGCGGGCGGGGAGGCGCGCGCGAGTCGGCGGCATCAGCTCGCTCGGTTCAGACGAAGGCCTTTGTTGGGCTGGGCAGCCTGGGCACTGGGCGTGGAAGATCGCGCCGTGACCATCACCGGGCGTGCTGTAGAGGTCGAAGGAGCAGGCGCAGAGGACCGACCCGCACCGCCCGCGTTTGGAATCCGGTCAGCGTCTGAAGTTCTCTGCCCTGATTGGGCAGTTGAAGGGAGCCGGGATCTGCCCGGGCCCGGGGCAGGCTCACGGACGTCGAGCAAGCGGAGCGAGCAGACCGTCGCCGGGCCACAGGTCCTGGTCAGCCACGAGGCTGGCGAGGAGCGTGCCCACTTCGGCCAGCGCGGCGGCCCGTTCTTCGGGGCCGTAGTCGATGAACTCGTCAGTTGCGGCGTCGAAGGCGCGCACGTGGCTGACCGGACTGGTGCAGACGAGGGCGCGCGCGATCTCGGGCAGGCCGAGGCTGAGGGCATCGCAGTCGCCGGAGTGGACGAGCTGTACCAGGTCGGTGGTTACGCGCTCCCAGTCGCCGACGGCCGGCCAGTCGACGCCGCCGCCCAGTTCGTGGGTGAGGGTCGACAGGGGAACGATCTCGTCCAGCTGCCGTCCTCGGGTAAGGAGGTCGTGGATCCGGACACCGTCGGGCTGGCACACCTGCGGGTGGAGCAGAGAGCCGGCGGCGACGACGGTGGTGTTGATCTCCTGGGTTCCGGGGCCGGGGTAGTACGGCGCGTGCGCGAAGAGCAGGTACACGTTCTGCTTGCGGGCGGGGCTGGGGTCGGGCTGGGGCATGAGGAGGGTTCCTTCCAAGGGTGGTGCGCCGGGAACGCGGTGAGGTGCTGGGGGTGGCGTCGACCGAGTGCCCGGTGGGTACGGGCCCAGCTGCGGCCCGGGCTCACGGGTCAGGTCGGTGTTGGCCGTTCCGTGCTTGGATGCCGGGCGCATCTGGGCCACTTGGTGGGCGAGTTGGAGCATCAGCCGCTCGTAGGCGATGCGGCGGTCCGGGGCGGAGCGGGTGTCCTGGGCCTGGAGGAGGCCGGCGGCATCCCAGAGCAGGTTGTGGCCGAGTTCGGCCGAACGGCGCAGTTCGTAGCGGTCGCTGCCGACGGCGGCCTGGACGAGCGAGGTGTGCAGGGCGGCGAGGCGCTGCAGGTAGCGGCAGGCATCGTCGCCTTCGACGATGTGGACGTGTTCGCGGGCCCAGATGTCCAGTCGGTCGGGCAGGTGTTCGGCGAGCAGCGGGGCGAGGAGCATCGCCGGCAGGGCGACGTCGACGGGGAATGCGTGGCTCATGGCGACCAGGCCGGCGACCAGGCTGACGAGCGCGGCGACCGCGGCGGAGAACCGCAGGGGCCCGGGGACGCTGTTCAGGGTGATGCGCTGGGCGGGGCGCCTGGTCAGCCAGCGCAGGGCTAGGCGCTGAGTACGGGTGGCGGTTGGAGTGAGGACCGCGATCCGGTGGGGGAGCTCGGGCGGGCTGCCGTCGCTGGGGACGGTCCAGGCGAGCCAGCCCCAGGGGGTGCGTTCGTGGACGAGCACGAGTTCGCAGGCGGCCGAGCAGGTGTGGTCGCGGACGTGGCCGGTCCGCAGGGCGCGGGAGCGTTCTCTTTCCCACCGTCCCGGGTCGCGGGTGAAGGGGCGCTCGTGGTGCGCGGCCGCTGCCTGGGGTGGTGTGTGGAGCGTGGCTGTCACGGGCTGAGTCCTTCTGGTTGGGCGGTGAGGGCGGAGGCGCACGTGGTGCAGCGGCCGTCGCCGTCGGGGTGGGCGCGCCGGGGTGTGGGGCCGGGGCAGGTGCGGCAGAGCGGCCAGCCGAGGCAGGCCGGGCAGAGGTCTTCGCCGGGGGCGGTTCCGGGAACGCCGCAGCCGGCGCATTCGGTCAGGGCCCGGTAGGTCAGGGCCTCGCTCACTGTGCGCGCGGCCGCGGAGCCGGTCGTCGGCTGCGGCGGCGGGTCGTCCCACACGGGCTGGTCGTGGTGGTCGGCCGCGCGGGTGGGCGGCGGGTAGGCCTGGGCGGCGCGCAGGCGGGCGGCGATGATCGCGCCGACCGAGGTTCGCACCGGATGGGGCAGGGGCCGGGCAGCGATGACGTGCCGCAGCTGCTCGCGGCTCCAGCCGGATTCGAGCATCACGGTCACGACGCGGCCTTGGTCGGTCAGCGCCTGCCCGGTCAGCAGCAGCTCGGGGCGAGCCGCCCCGAGGTCGAGCAGCAGCAGGATGCCCGGGTGCATCTCATCCGCCGCGGGCGCGGCCGGCGGCGACGGCAGCGGGTCCGGCCGGTCCGTCCGTCCGGGTGCTCGCGACGCGTCGCCACGGCACGGACGGAGGGGGCTGGTCTTCTGCTGAGTGGTCTTCTTTCTGTTGGTGTTCTTAGTGGACCGATCAGCCAACGTAGGGTCATCCACTGGTGGAAAACCCGACTCTGGTTGTGACCTGCTGCTTTGCAGAGCGGGCAGGTCGGTGATGAAGTACGCGGCCGCGCCGAGGGTGCCGTCTGGGCCGCGCTCGCGTTCCCGGACCAGGAAGCCGTGCTTCTCCAGCTCCTTCAGCCCGCTCTTGACGGCTGAGTCTCCGTCGCGTCCACGGCGGGCGATGTCGGCAACCGTCATCCGCCAGCCGTCCCGGTGCGTGGAGAGCAGTCCGAACAGGCCCTTGGCCTTGAAGGACAACCGGGTGTCGCGGAAGAGCCCGTTGGCGATCTGGGTGAACTGATCGGCCGCCATAACGCCCCGCCGGATCCCCGCCGGGAGGCCGCCGGCGTGCTCGGCCTCGGGAGCCGTGACCTCCAAGTCGGCTTCGATCAGTGCGATGTCCAAGGCGGCCGGCCGGTCCGTGATGCAGTAGACGACTTCGCCCAGGGTGCCGTCCGGGCGGCGCAGGCGTTCACGGATCAGGTAGCCGTGTGCCTCGAGCTCCTTCAGGCCGGTGCGTACCGCTTCGCGTCCGTCCGGGCCAAGTCGGACGAGGTCGGTGACCGTCACCTGCCAGCCGCTCCTGTGCGTAGAGACGTACCCGAAGATCCCCTTGGCTTTGAACGACAGCCCGGAGTCACGGAACAGCGCGTTGGCGATCTGGGTGAACTGATCGCCCGCCATGACACCCCGGCGGATCCCCACCCCGAAGCGGCTCACCGCCGTGCCCCTGACGCACGCCGCGCGCAGTGGACACGGCGGCACACCAGCCCCGCCGCGGTGGGGCGGCCGGGGGTCCTGGGCGTGGAGGCGTGCGTGTGTTCCATGGCGTCAGCTCACCGGCCGACCCCGACCAGGCTGACGGCCACGAGCCCCGACCATCGGTCACGATCCGGCAACGGAGCCGTCTAGCTGCCGTGGTCGGGCTCATGGTCGGGCCGACCACGAGCCTTCAGCCCGGGCGCTCAGTGATTGCGCAGCCGACTACGCAGGCTCGGACGGGCGTTGCGCAATCGGGCTGCGCAACTGGTCGAGGATCCTGCGCAGTCGAGTTGTGCCGGGCTGGCTGCGCAGTCCGCCCGGACTTCCTGGTCTTCTCTTGCGCAGGTCCGTCTGGCGCACTGCGCAGGCGTCTGTCGCGGCCCGGCCGACTTCCATCTGCGCATCGATGTCGGGGTCCAGCGGCCGGGCGGCACGTGATCGCACGGCGGTGGCCGGTCCGGGCAATGCGCCCCGGACACGATGGCCTGCCGCCGGCTCGCGGCTGACCCGTGGTCGGGGTCATGGTCGGGCCGACCATGACCCCGACCACGGACTTCGTGTCCCCATCGTGACCTTGGTCGGGGGTTCGTGGTCGGTGGTCGGGTCGGGGTCGACGGGTTTTCTCGAGGTCAGAAACATCCGTGCTGACCTGGGAGTTTGACCATGTCCCCTGGCAAGCAGACCTCACAGAGCGAGGCGGCTGCTCCGATGGCGGCCGGTGCCCGCCTGGAGGCGATGCGCCGCCGCGTACGCTTCTCGCGTCTGGCGGTCTGGACCGTCATCGCAGCCGGCCCGATCGCCCTGTGCATCGCCGTCGCCTCCACCCCGACCACGGTCGAGGCGGCCACCCCGGCCAAGCCCGCCGCCGTGCGCACTGCGGCGGTCGCCGCCGACCCGGGCGGCTATGCGCAGCTGTTCGTCAGCGCGTGGTTGCGCAGCAGCGCAGACGCCGCGACGACTGCGCAGGCGCGGCTTGCGCAGTCGCTCGCGCCCGACGTCGAACTGCCGGACCCGGCCGCGGGTGTGCAGTCGAAGCCGCAGTCCGTGACGGCGGTGCTCAGTGCGCAGCGCACCGGCGGCACGTGGTCGGTGACGGTGGCTGCGCAGTACGCCGATGGACGGTTGCGCTACTACGCCGTGCCGGTTGCTGCTGGCGGCGCGGGCGCCTCGTTCGCGGTGACCGGTGCGCCCGGCGTGGTGGCCGGTCCTGCCCGGGCCGAGGTGGCGAAGTCGTCGTACGGCGTGACTGTCCCTGAGGGTGATTTGTCGTCCGCGGTCGGGGAGTTCTTCGCCGCGTACCTGACCGGTTCTGGGGAGGTGAGCCGCTACCTGGCTCCCGGTGTGAGGCTGTCGGCTGTCTCTCCCGCCCCGTACCAGGCGGTCTCCGTCGAGCAGGTGTCCGCTGTCGAGGAGGCCGCGGCCGCCGGGCAGGTGCCGGCCGACGGCACGAAGGTGCGTGCCCTGGTCCAGGTGGAGGCTCGGGACGCCGACGGCCGGTGGCCGCTGGCGTACGAGCTGGCTCTCGAGGCCCGCTCGGGCCGGTGGGAAGTCGCGGCTCTGGAGTCCGGGACCGCTCAGGTGGGCGGTGCGCAGTGAACACGGTGCACAGCCTGATGCTCGCCGGGCAGCTGGACGACCTCGGCAACTCGTGGATCACTATGTTCAAGAACTGGGCGGCCAAGGGCCTGCAGGCCGGTCTGCTCGTCCTCGTCGTCGTCACCATGATCCAGAAGTTCTCGTTGAAGGCGGGGATCGGCGCCCTGCTGCTGATGGTGATCGCGCTCGGTCTGTACAACTCGCGCAACGACCTGGCGAACATGTTCACCGACGAGGTGAAGAACCCGTCCAAGGGCGCGCCCGCCGCTCCGGGGGTTGTCCGGTCCGAACTCCCGGCCTCTCGTGACCACTCGCCGGGCGTCGGGGGCCGGCTGTGAGCGCGGCCGCCGCGGCACGGGTGGGCCGCTTCTACACCTCAGCCCGCCGTCACCCGTGGGTGCTGGGCAAGGTTGCCGACTGGAAGATCCCGCTCGGCCCGTACACCCCCGCGCAGATCGCGGTCGCCGTCGTCGGCGGTTTTCTGCTCATCAAGACCATTGCGTGGTGGTCGTGGATGGGGCCGGTTCCGCTCGTGGCCTGGCTGCTGACGATCTGGGCCGTGCGGCGGCCGAAGATCCGGGGGCGTGCCCCGATGCAGGCGGCGTTGGGTTGGGTGCTGCTTACCTGGCAGCCCCGCGGAGGGCGGATCGGCGGGCGGGCCGCCCGCGACCGCGGGTCCCGTCCCTTGCTCGGCGGTTTCACGATCGAGGATGCGCCCGCGCTCGCCGCGGCGGCCGCTCCGACTCGTCCGGGTTTGCAGCGTGCCTCCCGGGCAGCGCGCCCGGACCCGGTAGCCGGTCGCTCGTCCACGCGCCAGCCCGCGGAGCCAGCGGCTCCCGCAGCGCCGGCGCGTCCGGTGTCGGGTGTGCAGCAGCTGCTCGCCCTCGCCGGGCAGGGCGGAGGTGCACGGTGAGGGTTCCGATCCGGCACATCGCCGGGCACCTGGTGTGGTCGACGCAGGGCAGCGTGTGGGCCCTCTATCGTCTTCACCCCGGCCCGGACGCGCAGGGACGGGTGGAGGAGACCGTTCAGGGCACGTACGTTCCCGCTGCCGTCCGTGACGAACAGCTCGCCAAGATCACACATTTGGTGCGGTCGTTGCCCGGGGCGCCGCGCCTGTTCGGGCTGTGCGCGCAGGTCGACCCGGGCGAGGTCGCCCTGCGCATGATCGAGGGCATCGCGCCGGCCGACCAGGTACCCGATGCGGGCCGGCGCCCGTGGGTGGAGAACGTCGAGGCCACCCTGGACCTGCTGGACGACCAGGAGATGCACCGGCGCACCCTGTGGCTGGCGGTGCCGCTGCGGACCGAGAGCGCCGGCATGCAGGTGTCGGCGTCCCTCGGCGCGGCGTGGGCCGAGCTGTCCCCGATGCTGGGCATGCGTCCGGCGCTGGTGGCCCGGCGCGAGGTGAGCGCCTACCGCGAGCAGGCTTCCCGGGTGGAGGCAGCGCTCGCCGGCGGCATAGCTTTCCGCCCCGCCCGCCCGGCGGAGATCGTGTGGATGATCGAGCACGCCCTCCACCGCGGTCTCGCGGAGCCGCTGCTGGCCGAGGCCGAGAGCAGCGAACTGTACGGCGGGCGCATCCGGGACGGGGTGCTGCGCTCCCCCAGCTACGCCGACCTCGGGCAGGTTCGCCTGCAGGAAGGCGGTATCGACCCCGAGCTCGACGACGTCGACGAGCTCAAGAGCGCGGGACAGCTCACGCGGTCGGGACGCAAGGCCTGGTGGCGGCTGAACACCGGCTCGCCGCTCGGGCGGCGCTGGCTGCAGGTCGAGACGGACATCGGGGTGGGCTACCAGGCGCAGTTGGCGCTGGCCGAGTGCCCGCCCGCCGTCGGCCAGGACGCCGCTGATCTGTTCGCCCAGCTGGAGCTGCTGGACTTCCCCGTCGACTACACCGTCGACCTCACCCTTGTGCCCGCGGAGAAGGCCCGCGGCCAGGTCCGGCGCAAGAAGAACGAGCTGATCGACCAAGCGGACCAGTATGACGCCCGCCCCACCGGCATGCCCGCCTCGCTCACCGAGGCAGCCCGGGACCTCGGCGAGCTGGACGCCCGTCTCTCCCGCACCAGCGTGGAGGTCGAGGTCCAGTCCGTAACCGTGCTGACGGTGTGGGGGCCGACCGCTTCCGTCTGCGACGCCCGGGCTCGCGCCCTGGTTGCGCTGCTCGGCGGCGCCGACTACCGCGCTGTGCGCCCGGCTGGCCTGCAGGAGGCCCTCTTCACTCTGGGCCTGCCCGGCACGGTGCGGCCCGGTGTGGTGCGGGAGTTCACCCAGCATCAGGTCGGCGAGGATTGGGCGCTTTCCGGGGCCTTCACCGCCGCGGAGGTCGGCGACCCGAACGGCATGTTCCTCGGCATCGACCTGGACTGCGGCACCACCCGACCCGTGATGATCAACGTGGCGGATGCGCCCAGGGTGGACGCCTCTGCCTCGATGGGCATCGTCGGCGATCTCGGCGCTGGGAAGAGCGTGCTGCAGAAGCTGATCGCCGAGGCTGTGTGGGCACGTGGCGGATGCGCGATCTGCATCGACCGCACCCCCGTGCGCGAGTGGGCCACCTTCGCCCGAACCGCCGCGAAGGGCCGCGTCCAGATCATCGACGCCGCGCAGGCCGAGGTGTCCATCGACCCCCTGCGGATGTTCACCGGGCCTGAGGGACGGCACTACGCCCTGTCCTACCTGACCCTGCAGCTCGGCATCGGCCCGATGAGCACCAGCGGCGAGGTCCTGCACCACGCAGTGGAGCAGGCCGCCGCTGGCTCGGAGCCGTCCATGCACCGCGTCCTTGGGGTCCTCGAAGAGATGGCCACGAGCGAGGCGGGCAAGCGGCAGGACGCGGCGGCCACCCTCGCCGGCCTCATCCGCGTCGTCGCCACTAACTCCCTGGCTGCGATGGTTTTCGACCCTTCGCTGCCGCCGGTACGGCTGGACGCCTCCAGCAACTCCGACATGATCGTGATCACCACGACCGGTCTGAAACTGCCGCCGAAGGCCGCGTTCGCCAATCCGGAGGTTCTGCACCAGCAGCCGCTGGAGGCGCTGATCGGGCGCGCGGTGCTCTATCTGATTGCCGCGATCGCCCGCCAGACCGCGTTCGAGGACCCGGAGCGGTTCACCGCCGTGGTCCTGGACGAGTTGTACTGGCTCACCTCGTCCGCGGAGGGCACCGCCCTGGTCCACGAGATCCTCCACGACGGCCGTAAACACGGCGCCGGCCTGCTCGGCGCATCCCACGAAGCCGAGGAACTCGGCCCCGACCGCGGCCTGATGGCCTACCGGGCGCTCGCCCGGACCGCGGATCGCGAACGTGCCCGCCGCGGCCTGGAGTTCGTCGGCCTCGACCCAGGCGACCCGGAGCTGCTGCGGCTGGTGACCACCGGCCTGTCCCCCGTCGGCCAGAAGGGCCGGGAGGGCGAGTTCCTGCTGACCTGCCCGCGGCAGAACACCGGCCGCATCAAGGTCTCCATCCCCCGCATCCCACGCATCACCACCTCCATCACCACCACGCCAGGACGCCGCATGAGCGCCGCACCGCGCTCCGCACCCGCTGTGGGTGAGGCCGTGGACGCCCGTCCGAAGGAGCACGTCCGATGACCACTTCGTCCTGGGACCGTTCCCGGCGCATCGCCGCGGTCGTGAGCGTCCTCACTGTGATCGCCGTCATCGCCGGCGCGGTCATCCTTGCCCTCGGGGTCGGCCTGCCGGACGCCTGGTGGCCGCACACCGGGCAGGCGTTCGCCGCCGATGCCCGCCCCGCGCACCACGATCCCTGCGCCTTGATCGTCGGGCCGGCCAAGGCGTACTGCGAGCGCGGGGCCACCACCGCCGCCGGTCAGCAGGACACTGCCGGTGCTGCGTGGAGGCTGGTGGCCGCCGGTGCCGGTGTGGCTGCCCTGGTGGTGTGGCGGCTGCGGTCCGCTGCTGGGCAAAGGCGGCGCTGAAGTGTTCCGTCCAGACCGCGTGACTCTGCGTTCGGCTGGCTTCGTGGTGGTGCTCACCGGCGTGTTCCTTCTGGTGAACAGCCAGGTCGTGTACGCGGCCAGCAGCAGCAACAGCGAGACCGGAGACCTGCTTGCCCCGCTGAACATCACCTCGTCCGAGGGTGTGCCGATCGACGGGTACGACCTGAACTCCGAGGGCGGGTCCATCGTCGCTTTCAAGACGCAGGCCCTCTCTTTCGCCCTGTCCGGGGTGTTCACCCTGATCCGGCTGCTGGTCGGGCTGGCGGGGTGGGCGATCGAGGTCGCGTTCAGGTTCCCGCTGCTGAAGATCCTCACCCGCCCGGCGCAGAAGGTCGCAGACACCTACGACAACGTGGTCGTCGACACCCTGGGGTTGAAGGGGCTTTTGCTGGCCTGGGCGTTTGTCTTCGCCGGTTTCATGATCGTGCGCGGTCGCGTCGGCCGCGGTCTGGGCGAGATCTTCCTGACACTGCTCATCGGGGCGTTCGCCGCTTCGGCTCTGATCCGCCCCGACACGCTGCTCAGCCAAAACGGACCGCTGGGGCAGTCCCAGCAGGTGGCCGCGGAGGTCGCTCAGCAGAGCGTCAACTCCTATGACTGGGGCGGCAAGCTCGCCAGCTATGACCCATGCGCCGGCATGGCTGGAAACGCCGAGATCAAGTGTGAGGAGCGTGAGGGCGAAGGACCGGTCTCATCATCGGAAGTGGCCCGTCCCATCCAGGACAGCATCACCAATGCACTGATCGTCAAGCCGTACATGCTCCTGCAGTACGGACGCATCCTCGACCCGGCCCGGCCCGCCGACCGCAAGGCCTACGCCGTCCACCTGAAGTGGATCACCGGCGGATACAAGGTAGGCAACGCCAAGGTCACCGACGAGGGAAAGGAGGCGTGCAGCAAGATTCACGGCCCGGCCAAGCAGTACTGCGAGCGGGGCTACATCGAGGGCGTCACGAACGCTGACGCCAGTGGCGACGGGCTTCCGGCACTGACTCCCGGCGGTGAGCTGCTGGACACCACCAACGCGCTCGTCACCGACGAAGACCGCGAATTCAACGTGTTCCTCGCGGACATGAAACGGGCCGGCGAGGTCGGCAAGTCCTGCGCCGCCTACGCCGAGAAACCCACCTGGTGGCGAGTCGGCGGAGCTGGACTGCTGCTGATCGCCGCACTGTTCATCTGCGGCATGCTGCTCTCCTCGGCGATCGTGCTGCTCGGCACCCAGGGCATCTGCGCCGCCGCAGCGGCCGTCGGCGGCGTCACCTTCATCGCGGGCATGCTGCCCGGGCCTGCCCGCCAGTCGGTGTGGAAGTGGCTGTCGATCTGGGGCATCGCGGTCCTGGCCGTGGTCGGGATCTGCGCGTTCATCCCGTTCTTCGGCATCGCCATCGACGCGACCATCACCGACGGGCCGGACCTGGTGGTGGAGCGGATCCTGCTCATCGACGTCCTTGCCATCGCCGGCGCGGCCGGGCACCGCCGCCTGCTGACCGGCGTCACGTCCTTCGGCCGGCGCATGGCCATGCGCATGCGCTACGCGAAGGTCGGCGGCACCCACATGCCTGGCGACACTTCCGAGCTCGGCGCCGCGCTCGCCATGAACTCCCCCGCCGCAACGGGCGGATACGGCGGCGGACTGCGCATGTTCGCTGGCGGCGGGGGCGGCCGGTACGGAATGCTCGGCACCCGCCAACGGCTCATGGGCGCGCTCACCTCGTTGCTCGACGGCGCAGGCATGCCAGCAGACACTGGCGGAATCCTCGCCGATGCAACGGCCGAAGCCAGGCGGGGGCTGGCCCCACTGACCGCTGCCGCGGCCGTGGGCGGGCTGGGCGCACGATTCGGCGCGAAGGGCACGCACTGGCTACTCATCGGCCGCCGCCCGGACAGAGAGCAGTTGGCCAAGTGGCGCAAGCCCACCGCCGACGGCGACCCGGGCGGGATCGGGCCGTCGGACGGCGGGGACGGTGGTCCAGGCGGTACCGGGCCGCGGCGGCCCTCAGGACCGCCCGACCGGTACCGCAACGAGCAGGGGCAGGTCGTCGACCGCAACACCGGCCAGGTGCTGCACGACCAGAACAGCGACCGCACGCTGCTGTCGACCCGGGCCCACAACCGTCTGGTCCGCTTCCGCGGGTACCGCATCCTGAACCGCGGCGGACGGGCCGCCTACGGGGCGACAGTCGGCCTGCCGGCCAACGTCCGCCGGGCACGGTCAGGGGGCTCGCGCTACTCCCAGGACGCTCGCCAGCAAGTGCAGGTGTGGGGCAACACCGTCCGCGAGGACGGCCGTGCCTGGGGCGACACGGGGCGTCATGCGTCCCGGGCTATCCGGGAGAACAGCGGTGGCTCGGGTCCATTCGCCAGCCGCCGACTGCCGACCGCAGCTCCACCGGCTGCCACCCCCCGACCGGCACCCCGTCCGCGCCCTGCACCGTCGGGCCGTCCGGCCCCTGCCCCCGCACGGCCCATTCCGTCTGCGGGCGGTCCCGCCGCAACTCCGCCCCCGGTATCGCTCCCGCCCCGGAACGGCCCTGCGCCGCAGCCTCGGCCCGATCTGGGCAGGCCCGTTCGTCCCGAGAGCGGGAGTGCGCGCAACCCGCGCGACGAGGCGCGGGCCCGGATGCGGGAGCTGATGCGGCGAAACACACCCGACGACGACCGGCTCAACCGCCTGCGCCAGGTGCGGGACCGATGGGGGACCGAGGACGGTGAGGACGAGTGACCCGACCTGGACGCCGCGTCCGGCGGTGGGGATGTGTGGTGGCGTTGTTGATGTTCGCCGCCGTGTGCTGTGCCGCGCCGGTCGGGAACGCGATCAGCGCGTATGTCGCGCTGAAAACGGGTGCGCCAGAGGACGGCGGGATCGCCGAGGGCGGCAGCGCCGCGGACATCCCTGCTCGGATGCTGACGGCCTATAAGAAGGCCGTCCAGCAGGTCGGGAAGTACGTGCCCAAGTGCCAGGGCATGCGCTGGCCGGTCCTGGCCGGGATCGCCAAGGTCGAGTCCAACCACGCCATCGGCCGGAACATCACGAACAACGGCGACATCACCCCGAAGATCTACGGAGTGCTCCTCAACGGGTCCGGAGTCGGCGGGAACACCACCGTCTTCGCGGACACCGACAACGGGCGCTGGGACGGCACCGCGGCCGGGGAGCGCGCGGTCGGCCTCTTTCAATTCCTGCCCTCCACCTGGGAGTCGATCGGGGAGGACGGCAACGGGGACAAGACGGCGGATCCGCACAACGCCGACGACGCCGCGCTCGGCGCGTCCGTGTACCTGTGCGGCAACGGCCGTGACCTTTCCAAGCGCGCCCAGCTCAGGGCCGCGATCTGGCAGTACAACCACTCGGACGAATACGTAACCAACGTGCTCGGGTGGATCGACCAGTACACGGCGGCCGCCACGGACCCGGACCTGAAGAACGTCACGGGCAAGGTCCGCACCGTCATTGAGGCCGCGCTCTCCCAGCGCGGTGTCCCGTACTCCTGGGGCGGCGGCAACGCGAGCGGCAAGTCCTACGGCATCTGCTGCTCACCGAGCGGCAAGAGCGGCGCGGCGATCAAGGGTTTCGACTGCTCCGGGCTGACCCAGTACGCGTACGCGAGGGCCGGGATCAGCCTGCCGCGCGTCGCGGCCTCCCAGGCCGGTGTCGGTCAGCGCATCCCGGCCAGCCTCGGCACACTTGCGCTCAAGCCCGGTGACCTGGTCTTCTTCGCCACCGCTCCCAGCCGCGATTCCACCATCTACCACGTCGGGATCTACCTGGGCAGCGGACAGATGATCAACGCCCCCCGCCCGGGCGCCGTGGTGCGCCTGGACGCCGTCAACACGATGTCCGGCTACGCGGGGGGAGCACGGCTGCTGTGACCACCACCCCGCGCTCACCGCGTCTGCTGATGCTGAGCACCGTCATGCTCGCCGTCGCCGGCATCGCCTTGCTGGGCGTGCCGAACGGCCAGGAGCCCCCGGCCGCGGCAACGGCCTCGCACGCGACTGAGGACCCGTCGTCTGCGGCCGCTGTGCCTCCTGCCAGCAAGCCGGCCACCAGCACGGCTCCCTCCACGACGCCCACCGCATCGACACCACCGGTCCTCGAGTCCGCTCTGCCGCCGCACGGCGAGGGCGTCGCCGGCGACCGGGCTGTCCAGCAGAACCTGGAGGACGCCTGGCCCGCTGACCTTCCCACCGATGACGAGCGGGAGTTGCTCACCGCCGGCCGCGCGCTCCTGCGCGCGGACGCCACCGGAGTGGGCCGCGCGAAGTGGCCCACTGCCTTTCCCGACTCGGGCCAGGCGGTGGCCCCGGCGTTTGCCACCGCCCGTTTCCGCATCCAGGCCGCGATCGCCCGCCGCGACGGCAGCCCGGACAAGGCGGTGGTCCATCTGGTGTGGGCCGGCATGGACCGCGGCGGCACCTTCACCGACCTCCGCATCACCGACTGGTTCTTCACCCGCACGATCAAGAAGGGAACAGCGACGTGGACTCCGCAGCCCCGTACCTGACAGACCGGGCCAACGAGACAACTGCCAGTCAGGCAGTCGGGCTACTCAGCGCCCTCATCGACGCCGTCGACTGGATCTACGACCACTGGTATCTGCTCGCCCTGGCCATCGCCGTGTGCTGGAGCGTGGGCGCGACGCTCGTGCGTCGGCTCGCGGCGCGGGCATCGGCCGAGCGGATGGCCTTGGAGCTCGTCCCAAACCGGCATTTCGACCCGAGCCTGGAGGAAATTTTCCGGCGCGGTGTCCAGCTGGCCCGGGCGTCCACGGCCATGCCCTGGTGGGCGCCGCGCCGGGCGAAGACCGTTCAGATCCGTCTGCGCGCGGACGGCAGTACGCCGCTGCGCTACCGCGTCGAGGGCCCGGCGGGCGGTGAACGGCTGCTGTCCATCACCCCGTTCGGACCGGACATCACCGTCAAGAGAGCCCGGCCGATCGTCGACAAGCCACGGACGCACACCGTGCGAGCCGAATTCATCCTGCGCGGCAAGCTCATCGCTCCGCTGCGGGAGGTGCCACTCAACCCCGACCCGCTCCAGCCACTCGTCGATGCTGTGTCCGACCTTCGGGCCGAGCTCGGCGATCTCGCCGAGATACGGCTCGACATCCAGCGCGCTCCGAAGTGGGCCCTGAGAGCGCGCCGCCTGCAGCTGATGAGCGCCGCGCGCCGGGCCGAGCGCCGAGAGGCCCAGCGGGCCGCGCGCTGGCTGCGGCAGGACGCCAGCGGCATCGAGGACTCCTGGAGCGGGCAGTTGCAGCAACTCCTCGGTGACAAACCCGGCTCAGGTTCCGGGCGGCGGCTGGTGATGCCGCCGGTTCCCCGCCGGGTGGAGCCGGCCGAGGCGCTGGGCAAGCTCGCCGACGATGACCACCTGGTGAGGGTCCAGCTGCTCGTGATGTGCGCCTCGAACACAGAGGGCCGCGCGCAGGCAAGGCTCGCCCAGCTCCAGGCCGCGTTCGATGTGTTCGGCGGACGCTCCCGGTGGGCCATGCGCGGCTGGAGGCTGGGACCGGGGCGGGTCGGCGCTGACCATTGGCCCACCAAGGGTGGTTTCGAGCGCCGCTGGAATCTGGGGCACTGCCAGCCTCCGCGAGCGAACTGGGTCCGTCTGGAGGAGTTGTGCGGCCTGCTCAAACCGCCGACCACCAACTGCCGCCTGCCGGTACTCGCCGGGGACCTGCCGACCTTCGCATTCGGCAAGCCCGAGTTACTGCTACAGGGCATCTACCGGGGGCCGGGCGGCCGGGAACGGCTGGTCGCCACCTACGCCGAGGAGACTCTCTTCGAGGTCGGGGTCGGCAAGGCGGGCGGTGGCAAGACCGAGCGGGCCCTGGCGCAGGCAATCGGCTGGGCTCACGCGGGCGGAGGGCTGGTCTTCGTCGACCCTCACCGCGACTCCTGGCCGCGGGCCACCACGTTCCTCGCTCACGGTCACCTGATGCCGCGGATCGCACTGGTCGACCTCAACGGTCTCGGCCCCAACCCGCGCGTGAGTTCGTGGAATCCGCTCGGCATGCACCACGGACAGACGGCGTACGAGGTCGTCGAGGCGATCGCCGACGCCTACGCCTCCACACTGGGCTGGGACGACGCGACCGCCCCACGCGCGCTCACCATCCTCACCTCCGCGCTCACCGTCCTGGTCGCAGTGAACGAGGCGGCCTGCCAGACCGGCCGGCCGGAGGACCAGGCCACGATCTTCCACATAAGGGCCCTGCTTACCGACGCGGGGTTCCGCTCGGCCGCGCTCGCCTCGGTGGCGGGCCGGCTGAATGAGGAGACCCGCTCGTGGTGGAAAGTGGTGTTCCCGGCCCTGCCGCCCGACGCATTCGCCGTGGTCCTCAACCCGATCGCCCGTCTCGCCGCCAACCCGGTCACCCGCGCCTTCCTCGGCCAGCCGGCCGGCGTCTACAACATCCGGGCGGCGATGGACTCGAAGATGATCGTGTGGGTGTGCCCGGGCGGCAACGGGCCCACCGACCGCCTGCTGACCGCGCTGCTCGCCCGCGATCTGTTGCGGGCCGCGCGCTCCAGGCGTGACACACCGGAGGAGAAGCGGGTGCCGTTCCGCCCGTACTTCGACGAGCTGATCACCCTGACCGGCGCGGCCCCGGAGACGATCGCCGCGATGTTCGAGGATCTCCGCAAGTACCGGTGCCACGTCCACGGCATGACCCAGCTGCTCTCCCGCCTGCCCACCCCGGTGCGGCTGTCCTTGGTGCAGAACGCGTCCACGCTGGCCACGACCGCCGGGTCGAAGTCCGCTATTGCGCCGGTCACCGCCGAGTGGGGCGACAACCCGAGCCCGGACCGGGTCGCCACCATGGAGCGCTTCGAGCACTACGTCTCCATGAACGTGCGCGGCCGCCGCATCGGGCCCATCCAGCTACGCGGACCCCACCTCGACGACGTCTTCGCCGCCCAGGCTCGCCCGCAGCAGGTCCCCGCGCTGGAGCGGGCCGCGCAGGCGAACGCCCAAGCGCTCCCGCTGGACCAGCTCACTGACCACGCCGCGAAACAGCTCGGCCGGGTCTCCGCCTTCCTCGCCGCGCGCGCTCCTGCCGACGCCGCCGCTGTCCCCCTGTCGAAAGAGGAAAACGAATGGAACTGACCACCGCCCAGCCGAAGGCCGGACGCCAGCGGGCTTCACTTCCAGCCCTACTGAGCCAGCCCCTCAAGCTGCCGTTCGGCCGCCTTCTGGTACTCGGGTAGGAAGTCGTCGGGGCTACGTATGCCCGCTCTTCGAGAGCGCTTCGGAACCTGGACTGGACACTCAACGTCTCCCACACCATCCAGCCCTCGTCTCGTCCCGTTCATCACCCAGCGCGAGGTCGAGGACACAGCACCCGACAACCTGGTCCTCCTCCGCCGCCCAGACGGCCGACTCCATCGGCACTACCTCGACAAAGACTCCCGCGACCGAGATCCACGCGGAGTGCTGTGGGCACGCTGCTTCTTGAACCCCTCGACCCCCATGGCCAGCCCACCGGGCCCGCTACGAGCGGCATTCCACTCCTCGGGGGCAGCAGTCACGATGGAACACGGGTCAGTAGCGCACCACGACAGTGCGCGCCGCACGGTCGTACTTGCTCTGGTGGTAAGTCCCCCGGTCTTTCGCCATCTGCATCAACAGAATCGCGCCGACCAACAAGTTCAGCACCGGAAGCGACAAGAAGGCCGCACGGTCGAACTCGCGGAGGAACGTGTCCTTCCAGGACGGGGGAAGGGTCCCGTCCGACCACAGCCGGACCACCCGCAGCCCGAAGATTCGTTTGCCGATGGTCGTGCCCCACCAGTGCACAAGGGGAAGGAAGTAGAGCAGTCCGCCTGCGGCGAACCCCACTGGTACGAGCACCAGCAGCGCAACGCCATCGCTCGATGCCGCCGCAGCCATAAAGCCGAGGCATGCGAACGCCGACGCGATCACCGTGTCCACGAGACGGGCCGCGACCCTGCGTCCGTTTGACGCCAGCACGAGCACTGGATTTGCTGTCGCCCCGGCAGCCGCCACTGCGTTGGCGGCATACTCGACCAACGCTCCCTCAGGCCGTGTGCCCCGTAGGGGCTCCATGTTGGCCAGGTAGTCCCTGTACCACTCCCGCCCCATCGCCCTGGCAACCATGGAAGGCACTCCCGCGACGCCTTCCCGATTCACCATTGCCACGCCAGCCGTCGCACCACTCATCCCAACATCCGTTTCCCTCGACGCTCAAATTGGCCTTTTTTTCCTCTGCTGTTTTGCAAGGCGATCCTGGAGAGCGGTACGGAAGTGAGCAAGCCGAAGTCCGTCATCCTCGATCACCTCGAGAATATCAAGCGCATTCTCCGTATCTCCCGAAACCGCCTCTCGGTAGATTTCCCAAAGACCGTCCCGCGCCTTTTCGCAGCACTCTTCACCAAGGTCCTCCCGCCCTGCCTCCATCTCACTGGAATGCGACTCTCCAGAGACCAAGAACAGGAGCGTCACCAAGAAATGACTGCGCGCAAAGCGGGCGGGTTCCTCGGTCAGCGCAGCCAGAATCACGGACACTGCGGGGACAGCAGCTTCAAACAGCATGGACTGAATTTCCAGGTGCCCGTCGAAACGATATCCAACCGCATCCTCGGGGGACTTCGCCGCGAGTAGTCGACGGAACGTCTCCGGGATGTGCGCGGCACTTTTTCCGCAGCCACACCGGAACTGTTCCCAGTCATATCTCTCCAGCTCAAGAAGAGCCGCACTCACCATTGTTGCCTCCTACCCGGGGTGACCCTGCTCTGTCGCCAGGAGCGCTCCAGGAACAAAAGAATCCAGCGGGAAGATCCCCTGACACGTCGTGCAGATCTCCATCTCCTGCCAGACTTTACCAAGCCCGTCGTCCACGTCCATCAACCGGCCTGCACGGGTGAAGAGTACATTCGCCGGACTCCATCCAGTGGATTCAAGAATATTCACTTCCGCGCAGTTACCGGCCCCTGAGCAGCCAACCGCGATGTCACCAGTGGTTACATTGATCGCGGCGGAATAAGTCCGGTTCTTCGCAGCGCCAGTGGCGACCGTCCCGACGTCGTCACGAAGGGCATTGGCATCTGACACCCGGCTCTCAAGACTCCAGCTGCCTGGGGCAGGATGGACCTGAACCTTCGGCTGGAACTTGCCTTTGGCTCCACGGCTCCCGCGCGCCGGAACCGATCCGCTCTTGGGCGCTGCAGTGGCGGTGCGCGTAGTGCCACCAGCTGCACCGGAACCGGCAGTCGACTGCGCCGCGCTCTGCGCTGCTCTGGCACCCGACGCCGTCGCCGTCTTGGACGCGGAGGCTGTTTCGGCTCCCTCTGCGACGGCTGCCGCTCCCGCCCCTGCAATGCCCATCGACCCGGCAATTACGGCGCCGCCTTCGGCCGCTACTCCCACGGATGCGCCCACCAGGGCACCTCCGAGACTGCCCGCCTCAGCACCAGCTGTGAAGCCCTCTGCGCCCGCCACCAAAACGGCTGCGCATCCGCCCGCGGTAGCGGCGACGCAGGCGACCACCCCCACCACGACGGCTGTCGCCACCACGGCTGCGATCACCGGATGCTGCTGAATGGCGTGGTAGGCCTTGTGCGCGACATTGGAGACGTGGCAGGACAGGGACCAGCCGCAGCTGTGGTGGGAGCTGCCGCCACCGCTGTGGGATCCGCCGCCGCCACCGCTGTGATGGGTCCCGCTGTCGTTGACCGAGCCGGTGTCGACCAGCGTGGACTTCTGGTCGGCCTGCGCGCAGCTGGTGCAGCCCTGGTCGACGGGCATCTGCAGACCGGAGGGGTCGCTGCCTCTGACGGGGTTGTCGGCCGCGTAGGTGTAGCCGTCGATCTGTTGGGCGTCGGTGAGTTCCAGGATCGGGTCGTCGGAGACGAACCGGCCGATCGTGGGGTCGTACTCCCGGGCTCCCAGGTGTGTCAGGCTGCTGGTGGTGTCCTGGACGCCGGCTACGAAGCCCTTGTCGCCGAGCCAGGCGGTCGCGGTCGGCTGGGTGCCGCGTGTGTTGCCGAAGGGGTCCAGGCGGCGGCGGGTGATCGCCTGTGTGGTGGCGTCGACCGCGGTCTCGGCGGTGTCGTGGGCGTCCGTGACCTGCCACTGCAGGCTGCCTGTGTTACTGCGGACGGCGATCGTCTGCCCGGCCCAGCTGTAGTACCGGGTGCCCGTGGTCGTCGTCGTGCCCTTGGCGAGGCGGACCTCCGTGTCGCCGAGGTAGAGAGTCGTGCCCGAGGCGTCCCGGGACAGCAGTCGGTTGCCGCCCGCGTCGTACAGGTAGGAGGCCGAGGTGCCGTCCGAGTTGGTGACCTTGGCGAGGTGGCCTTCGTCGTCCCAGTCGAGCGTCTGGGTCTTGCCGTTGAGCGTCCGGGTGTGGGTGTTGCCGGACGCGTCGTAGGTGTACGAGTTCGTGGTCGTCGTGCCCGCGGTGACCGTTGTCGACGAGCTCAGGGTGTGGGCCTGGCTGGTGCCCGGCGTCGGGTAGACGAAGGACGTTGTGCTGTCGTTGCCGCCCGTGGCCGTGGCGTGGTTGACCTGCGTCTTGCGGTTACCAAGGTCGTCGTAGGCGAAGCTCTGCCAGTAGGGGGCCGGGCCGCCGAGGACGGCCGTGGACGGGTCGGCGGAGCAGCCGTCGGTGGCGGTCCAGGCCTCGGTGAGGCGGTCGTGGCCGTCGTAGCGGTAGCACTGGACGTCGTCCGTGGCGTCGGCGTGCGTGGCGACCTTGGTGGGGTTGCCGTAGTCGTCGTAGGTGTAGGCGGTGTCCTGGACGGGATCTGTCTGGGCGTCGTCCGTGACGAGTTCACGCTTGAGGCGGTGGGTGCCGTCCTCGTAGGTGTTGGTGATCTGGAGCCATTTTGCGGTGTCGGACGGGGACACCCCCAGCGTCACCTGGCTGATGTCGCTGAGCTTGGTGTAATTCGTTTTCTGAACGTAACCCGTGGCGCCCTTGAGCGTCGTGGGCATGCTCAGGTCGTTGTAGCCGTACTCCAGGGACTCGGAGGGCAGTCCGCCGGCCGCCGGATCGGAGGTCAGCTGGACGCTGCCGTCAAGGTTGTAGCCGATCGTCGACGTGTACGAGCCCGCCAGAGCTTCCTCACCGACGACTGAGGGGATCGTGACCCGTGTGAGGGTCGGCCGGTAGAGGGAGTCGTATGCACCGACCTGGCTGATGTACGCCTTGCCCGAGCTGCCGCCGACGTAGCGGATCGACGACGTGGGCTGGCCCTTGGCGAGCGAGTCGTACGTCCACTTGGCGAGTTCGTGGGCGGCGTCTTTGGTGGTGCCGTCGTACATGTCGGTCTGGCGGCCGAGGACGTCGTAGGAGTAGCTGAGGGTCTTCGCCTCGGCGGTGCCCACCGCGGTCGTGGTGGAGGCGACTTGGTCGAGTTCGTTGTAGGCGGTGGTCGTCGTGCCGGCGTCCGGGTCCATGGAGGTGGTCTTGCGGCCCATCAGGTCGTAGCCGTAGGACCAGGTGTTGCCGTCGTCGTCGACGACCGACTTCAGGCGGCTCTTCGCGTCATAGGAGTACTTGATCGACGTGTACGTGCCGGACGGGCTGCCGTTGTCGTACTGCCGGGTCTCGGTCGTACGGCCGAGGGTGTCCGTCAGGGTCGTGGTCGCGATGCCGCCGTTGGGCGGGGTGACCGTCGTGCGGTCGCCGCCGTACGACGTGGAGGTCGTCCACCGCTTGGCACCGTTGGCGTAGAAGTCGGCTGCCGTGGGCCGGCCCGCGCCGTCGTAGGTGGTGAGGGTCTGGGCGGGGACGGCGGAGGTGATGATGGCCAGGGTGCCGGACGGGTTGGACGCGTCCGTGTAGTCGGCGTCGGCCTCTACCGCGAGGCCTCGGCTGTCGTACTTGGTTTCCGCGATGACGCGGCCGCCGCCTGGCGCGGGGGTCTGCGTCTGGCGGGGGCGCAGCAGTGCGTCGTACAGGGCGTAGGTGGTGTCGTAGGTCGTGCCGTCGTTGTTGAGCTTGCCGGTGGTGACCACCGAGGCGGCCGTGTTGGAGACGGAGTAGCTGTATACGAGGCTCGCGGACTGGTTCGAGGCCTTGGACCGGTTGGCCAGCCACAGTCCGGTGACGCGGCCGAGGCCGTCGTAGGCGTATTCGGTGCGCTTGCCGTTGGGGTCGACGACGGACGTGGCGACGCCGCGGGCGGGGTCGAAGTTCGTGGTCGTCCCGTACGTCTTGGCATCGGAGGTGAGCGTGCTGGTGAGCGGGCCGCCTGTGGCGGGGGTGTACTGGGTGGTGCTGACGGTCGCCGAGTTGGTGTCCTTGACCGAGTCGACGCGGCCCTGGCTGTCGTAGTGGCTGGTGGAGACCGTCTGGTAGACCGGGCTGCCGCCGCTGTAGGAGGACAGCCGCTGGGTGGCGGTCTCGTCGCCGATCGTCGGCGCGGCGCCGAAAGCTTGGCTGTCGTAGAGGGTGCGGACGTCGGAGACGACGTCGTCCGGGCGGTTGGTCGTGGCGCCGCAGGCCACGTCGACCGTCTCGACCCGTACGGGGAAGGCCCGCAGCCAGGCGGTGGTGTTGTCGGCGAGGGTGGTGCGGGTGCACTGTTCGTCGCCGGTGACGGCTGCGTCGCCCGAGTCGTCGACCGTGAGCGCCGCGCCGGTCGTGTCGTCGTAGGTCGTGCTGACGGTGGTGTCGCGGGTACCGCCGGAGGACAGGTCGGTGCGGGTGTGGACGGTCTGGGCGCGGGTGTAGGTGGAGGCGCGTGTGCCGTCCGTGCCGGTCTGACGGATCCACGGGTCGGTGATCGAGCCCGACACCTCGGCGCTGCCGTTGTAGGCGATTGATTCGCGGACGGTGCCGGCGAGCGGATCGGCGTCCGTCACCGTCGTGCCCTTCGAGTCGGTGACCTTGGCGGTGCGCGTGGTCCCGTCGGACTGCTTGTCGCCGTCCATGCCACGGAAGTACGTCGAGACGGTCTTCGTACGGAGGGACTGCGCGTCACCGGACGTCGATGTGACGCTGCCGTAGCCGCGCCAGACCGACCAGGTCTTCCGCTTGGCGGGGGAAGTGACGTTGTCGCTGTCGTAGTGCCAGGCCGGGGCACCGTTGTAGGTGTAGTCGGTCTCCTTCAGCGGGGCCCCGCCGGTCGGGTCCGACTCGGTGACCTGGGTGATGACGTACTTGTGGAACCAGTCCAGTTGGGGATCGGTTGTGTAGGGCGGCTGCCAGTAAGTGGGGAAGCAGCGCAGGGTGTCCGAGTCGGGGCTGCTTGGCATGGTCGTGCCCGCGACGCACTGCGGGTCGGAGTAATTGACCGTGAGGACGGACCCTGTCTCCGAAATGATCTTTCGGACGCGCCACTTGACGAGGGCGGCGATGTCGTCGTGCGTGGTGTCGACGCGGTTGAAGAGCTGGATGCCGTCGAAGGTGACCGGCGGCATGGCCGTGGTCGCGCCGTCCTTGCCGGTGCGGGTGATGGACTGCAGCCACAGGCCCGCGGAGGTGCCGTCCCCGGGGTCGGGGAAGGAGTGGGCGAGCGCCCAGGAGTCGACGTCGCGGTAGGCCGGGGTGGCCAGGCTCGCGTCCCAGATGCTGGTCGTGACGCCGGTGAGTCGCTTGCGGGAGAAGAACGTGGGCCCGGTCGCGTCGCACACCTTGCTGGCGGCGCAGATCTGGTCGAACGGCACGTCTGGCCAGTGCGAGGCCGTGCTGGTGGTGAGCGAGGAGCAGTCCTCGGTGCTGGTCACCAGGCAGCGTTCTGCGGTGGTGAAGGTGACTTTTTCCGGAGCGGTGCCGAAGACAGTGGAGGCGGTGATGCCGTAGTCGATCCGGCTCAGGTAGCCGCCGCGGTCGTACACCGTGCCGTTGGCCGTGGTGGTGCCGTTCTTGGCGTAGTAGTTGGTCTCCTTGGTGTACCAGTACGACATCGCGTTGCCGTGCGGGTCGACCACGTAGTCCAGGTTCCAGCGCCAGGCCTGGGTGAGGGACCTGCCGGAAAAGGCGGTGCCCTGGTCGTAGCCGGGCTCGCCGGAGTCGTCGCCGAAGACTGGTGCGGTGTAGGTGGAGTTGGTGACAGCGGCTCCGGTGGTCCAGCCGGGCAGGCGGTTCTTGCCGAAGACGTACTGAGTGCCGTCCTCGGTGGTGACCGTCCAGTACTCGCCGTCGTCGTCGCCGTTCGTGGCGCCGGTGGAGTGGACGACGCGCTCGCCGTCGTCGGTCTTGGGGTGCCAGGTGCCGCTGGTCTTGTCCTTGATCAGAGGGCTGGACTTGCCGCCGAGGACGAGGGTGGCGTTGTCGTTCGCCCAGCACTCGTCGTTCTTGTCGCTCTGGCCGTCGTCATCACAGGAGTCGTAGGAGCGTTCGATGTAGGAGGTGGAGAGGTCGAAGCCCTCGCCTGCCCAGGACGGCTGGTTGTTGGTGGACGGCAGCCGGCCGTCGATGCTCTGCGAGTCGTAGGTGATCGCCAGGTTCGGGGCGGGACCGCCATTGGAGGGGGGCACGGACAGCGGGTACGACCAGGTGAAGTCACCGCTGGAGCCGCCCGCGTTCCAGGCGGCGGAAGGGTTGAGGGAGGTCGCCTGGTAGGAACCGGCGCCGGAGCTGGCGGCCGCGGCAGTCGCAGCGAAAGCTGTGATCGAGGAAGAACTGACCGGGGCGGTCGTGGTCAGGGTGTGGTGTGCGACGTCGTTCGTGGTGGCGACCGGTGTCGTGGTCCGGCACTTCTTCAGGGCCGGGGTGGTGATCGCGCAGGAGGGGAGGCGGACGAGGGTGAGGCGGGAGGCGTAGTCCCCGCCGTAGGCGTTCGCGAAGCCGGAGTAGTCCAGGGTGAGCCGAGTCTGGGCGGTGCCCTTGCGCCCGTCGGCGCGGGCCACGGAAAGCACGGTGCCGTTGAGGCCGAGGGCGGTCGCGGTGCTGTGTGAGGCCACCTTGACCGTCACCTTGCCCGGGGCGACCCCCTGGGCCGGGGCGCTCACCTTGACCGGCAGTTTGCCGACCGAAGTGGCCTTGGCGAGGGCTGCCCTGCCCGCCACGGGCAGGGTGGCGGCGGACGCGACGGGCCAGGTAGCCGGCTTCGCCACTGCCGCGGCCGTGCGGGCGGCGGCGGCCCGCGTCGGGTCCTTCTTCGTGAACTTGCCGGCCTTGAAGGGCTCGGCCGTGCCGTCCTTGACGTCGGGCGCGTCCACAGTGTTGTGCCCGTGCCGCTCGGTCGCCCAGACAGCTGGGGCCGTGCCCAGCCCCGCGGCCACCAGGGCGCTCGCTGTGACAGCGACGACCCCCAGCTGTGTCCGCCGTAGCCCACCCATGACTGCACTCCCGATCGTGTGACGTGTGAAAAGTCCGCTGGTGATCTGTCGCGTGCGCCGTGTCGGCGGACGGTCCTACAGAGGGATGGGCACTTCGTTGACGTACATCTGGTCGATGGCGGTGTCGGACATCACGCCTGTCCACACCCGTACGTCGTCCACGAGGCCGTGGGCGTAGTCGCTGTAGGCTCCTGTGCTGATCCGCCCGCGGCCGATGTTGAAGGTGCCGGTGGCCTGCCAGGGCTGGGTGAAGACGATGCCATCGCCCGTGTCGTCGTCGGTGTCGGTGTCGCCTTGGGCGCCCTGCCGGACCCCGTTGACGTAGAGGAACAGCTGGTGGTGGGCGCCGTCGTAGACGCCGGTGAGCAGGGTCCAGTCACCGGGGTCGACCAGTTGGGCCGAGGCGATGTTGGCGGGCACGGCCACGACGGCACCGCTGGTGGTGTCGGCGGTGGTGCGGCCGAACACCCACATGCCTTGGGTGGATCCTGCGGCCTGGTCGTACCACAGGCCCCAGGAGTCGCGGACGCCTCCGGACTGAGTGGCGATCCTCATGTGATGGGCCACAGAGGTGTCTGCCAGTGCCGAAGCGTCGAGTTTGGCCCAGGCCGCCACGGTGAAGTCGCCCTGCGAATCGACGATGGGGCCGGTTGTGGTGGCGTTGGCCGTCGACGTTCCAGCCAGGGAGAGGACGTTGCCCTTGCCGCCGTCGGTGTCGGTGGTCCAGGTGCCGCCGGCTGCAACGGTGGCCGGGTGGCCGTATCCGGAGGAGTCGGCGGCGCTCGTTCCCGTGGTCTCTTCCATGCCCCACTCGGCTGCCAGGGCCGGACGGGCCTGACCGGTGCTCGCGTCGGTCGTGGCCTGGAGGTCGGCGATCTCTTCCTCGGAGAGGATCCGGTTCCAGACGGTCACCTCGTCGACCTGTCCGGGGAAGTAGTTGGAGAAGTGGCCGCCGTACTGGCCCCGGGCGATCTGGAGTCCGCCGGTGCCCTGCCATGCGGTGGTGTACGAGACGGGGGCACCCTGCGGGATGCCGTTGACGAACAGCTGGATGGTCTGCTCCTGCGCGTCGTACACACCCATCAAGTGCGTCCAGACACCGGCCTCCGGGAGAGCGGTCGAATTCGAGCGGACGATGGTCGGGGCCACGACGTCGGTGGTGTACCGGTTGAAGACCCAGGCGTTGTAGGAGGTCGAGTAGTACAGGGCAAACGCCGACCCGTTGACCCCGGCCTGGGCCAAGGCCACAGAGTTGTGCGAAAGGTCGTCCAGGCGGGCCCAGGCGGACACCGTGAAGCTCTTGGTGGTGTCCAGCACTGGGGAGGTCGTGGCCGCGTACGACGTGGTGCCGTTGGCCTGCACCGACTTGCCGAGCCTCGCGTGGTCGGACCACGTGGCCGAACCGGCCAGGGTCGCGGTCTTGCCGCCGATCGCATCCGCCGCCGAGGCGCCGGTGCCTTCATCCATGGACCACTGGGAGAGCGGTCCCGCGCCGGCCGCGACCTTGAAGGTGTAGGTGTAGCTGCTCGAGGCGTTGCCCGCGGAGTCCCAGGTCTGCACGGTGAGGGTGTTCACACCGCGGACATCGGGAGCGAGGGAGGTGGCGTAGCTGGTCGTCGCGGCTGTGAAGGTCTTGGTCCGCACCGGGTTGTCATTGAGCTGGTACGTGTACTTGACCACGTCGGTCGCGCCATTGGCCTTGAGTGTGAAGGACGCGGGAGCGCCCACACCTCCGTAGGCCGTGCACTCATCCGGTGCGTCCGGACTCGCACACTCCTGATACGTCGCGGAATCCACATCCGGCTGGACGGGAGCGGAGGTGTCGATCCTGAACCAGCAGGCCGCGCTCCAGGCCGAATACATGTAGCCGGTCGTGCCGCCGAAGGAGTACTTGTACTGGCTACGGGCCCGGAACCAGTAGGTCTGGCCGCTGGCGAGCGCTGCAGTCGTCCATGTACCGGCCGTGCCCGACGTCGTGTATGCCGAGGGGTTGCCTGAGCCGATCAGGGGGTCGCCGGCGTTCGCGTCGTAGCGGTACACCTCGAAATTGGGGCGCAGCGTCGACTGCGAACCGTCCGCCGACTTCGGCGCTGCCGTCAGCGTAGGGGTCGCGTCACGGATCACGGCGCCGGTGCCGAGACTCGTCGCACATGCCACGCTCGGGCTCGACAGCTTTACACCGGTGGGCGCGGACGGCTTGGACACGAACGTCACCGACAGCGTCGGCTTGGTGTCCGACGGCGAGGCGAACTGCTTCCAGGCGATCTCGTCGTCTTCGTCGCCGGGGGCCCGCAGACCGAGCGTCGTGGTCGAGGAGGATTGTCCGGCCGTGTAGCTGACGGCGCTGGTCGCGTCGAAGGAGACGTTCCCGCCGGGGCACGAAGTCGAATAGCCCTTGGCGACGCTGACCGAGTCCACCTGTGCGGCCCAGGACGGCTGCGCCGACCACTTCGTCGATGACGATATCGACCCGGTGCGCCACAACTGCACTGCCTTGGCCGTGCAGTTCGCCGACCACACCTCCAACGCCGTGAAGGTCGCCGAGAGGATCTTCTTGCCGCCCAGAGTGTGGGTGTCGAACTGGTACAGCGAACGCGCCTTCTTGTTGTCCACCCAGGCGTCGTAGCCCACGCCGAGCGAGTGCGAGGTCTTCCAGAAGGACGTGGAGGGTGAACTCGACCACACCGTTGTCCAGCCCGACAGCGACGCGCTGGTCGTCTGCGGGTCCAGCACCACGGGGTACGTGGTGTCAGGGTCGTCAAGGAACGAGCGGTCGGGCTTCAGCGTCAGTGCGTCGTCAGAAACCGTCACGTCCATGACCTGCGACCTGGCCCCCGGGGCTGGACCGTCCAACTCGCCGTCCTGCGTAGTCGCAGCCTGGTCGGACGATGCGGCCGCCACGGTGTACGAAGCCTTCGCGGCCGTGGCCGAATCGATTGCCTGTGGGGACGCGGCGACCGCCGACGAGTCGTACATCAGGGCGGTACCCGTGGTGAACACCGGGCGCCCTTGATCATCCACCAAGGCGGCGCCGCCGGAATGCGTGTCGTACGCGGAGACGCCGTCGGTGGAGACAGGGAAGGCGATGCTCGACAGATTCTCGTTCTGAGCCGCGTCGCGGGACTTGACTACCAGGTTCTCGCTGAAGCCGTCTGCCGTGGCCTGCACTACCAAATCTGTCCCGGGCATGACATCCGGATACGTCGCGGTGGAACCCGACAGCTTCGGCGACGGCAGCGCCCACGGCGAACCGACGCTGTACGTCTTCCCGTCCTGCGTGATGGTGGCGAGGGGGTCGCGTGAGCCGCCTCCGGAGAAAGCGATGTCCGCCGCGGCGGCTTTCGGTACGACGACGCCGGACGAGGTCGCCTCCAGGTCAGTGTCCACCGGGACCCACCCGGACGCCTTGTTCACGCGCACCGGTACCGGATCAAACGCAACGGTGAACGTGCCGTCCGGCTGGGCCGTAACCAATTGCGTGGGAGTCGTCTCCGCACCTACCTCGACAGGCGAATCAGAGTCTGCGGCTTTGCGCGAGGCGACTGCCTCAGGCGACAAGTCCCTGGTGTCGGCTGTCACCGGCGAGGCTTCCGAGACCGTGGCGGCAACCGCCCGGGCATTCGCGGCACCCATCACGGGCACGAGAAGTACCGATGCCACGAGCCAGGCCGTTCGCCCTGACACCCATCTGCCGCTCACACCCGCGCCGACGATACGACGCACTCCACCCCGCCCCATGACCCCCACCTTGCGTTTACATATTCCTCACAGCCGGGTGATCAAAGCCCGGTCGGTCACCTCGCGTCAATCAATCAACGGAAGTACCAATTGGACGAAGTCACCCCATAGGTGACACCGAAAATGCAAAGAAAATAAATAGAGTGAATGATGCAATCACCATCAATGAGTAACGAAAGACCCAAGAGTTCGACCGCAAACGGCCATAGATCCAAAAGATCAACAAGAGGAAGAAAACCCTTGCCCACCTGCTAATCCACACGGTGAAGCCACAGAAGATCACATGTCGCCGACGCGAGGCACGAACCGCTACGACACTGCCAACTCGCTCTGGGAACCCGGGTCCTGGACAGCTCAGGTCACCGTTGCCACGACCCCACCGAGCGCCTGAAGTTGAACGACAAGCTCAGTGGCGATGGCCGAAGAGGAGGACGCGGCGGCAGCCGTCTCGGCCCTCCGCGATGCGGGAGCCGAGGCAAAGACGAGAGAGCAGCCGGAGCCGGACTTCCTGAAGCGCCGAGCACGACCCGACCGACCGGCTGACGGCCCAGGCCCACCAAAAACCTTCGCTCCCGAAGAACTCGCGGAGATCGAGCCCGGCCCGATACACCACCAGCCGCACACGGAACAGGGGCGGCCGGTCCGTTTTCCGCATCGCATTCCAGCCACATCGCGCCAGGCGCCCCAACAGCCCCACGCGTCCCAGCGTGTCGCCCGACCTAGAAAGCCGCCAACCAGGGAACGCCTGGGTAGCGCACGAAATTACCCCAAACCGGCTCGCGACGCAGAGACGCCGAGCAACGACGGGCGGACGTCGCAACGCATCGCGCACCTCAACTTCACAGCCAAAAACACAACTCACCAAGCAGGCCGACGACGAACACTCGAAACCGGCCGCAGGCATATGCGTAACTTGCCATCACGCAACGCATCACTGCAGCCGACCCGGCCGCCGATCTGGACTGCCTGTGCGTAGGCGCCCGAAGCAGCGGTCGCACCGCACAGCGTCGTACGGGGAGACACATCGTGACACGCGCACAACGACGCCCGTCAGGCTTCACCGCAGTTCGCATCCGGAGGCACGCAACCGGGCTACTGATGGCGGGCGGTCTGATCGCTCTGTCGGCCTGCGGGAGCGGCGACGACTCCGACGGCTCCGCCAAGCGCCCTGTCCCCACCAGCAGTGCGCCTGCCCCCGAGACGTCGTCGGCCAGCGCCGATACGCAGAAGCAAGCCAAAGACACTGTGCTGCAGGCGTACGAGGATTTCTGGGCAGAGCAGGTCAAGGCCTACGGGCAGGCCGACATCAAGGGCACCAACCTGAAGAAGTACGCCACGAAGAAAGCGCTCGGTCGTGCCATGGGCGATGTGCTGGTGATGAAGGAAGCCGGCACGACCACCGAAGGCGCACCGACGCACAAGGCAACGGTCACCTCGCTGACACTCACCGGAGACGTCCCCAAAGCCAGCCTGAGTGACTGCCTGGACATCTCAGGCTGGAAGACGGTCAAGACCAAAACGGGCGCGGTGCAGCCGTTCCCGTCCAATCAGCCCCTGCGTTACGTGACGACGGCCAAGGCGGAGAGGTGGGGGAACCAGTGGATGATCACGGATCTCACACCGAACGGGAACCGCACATGCTGAGGCGTTCCTCGCTGGCAATGGTGCTCCCTGCCGCCATGCTCTGCGCGCTCGCAGTCCTACCGGCTGGCGCGGACGACGGCCCGGTCGTCGGCGGGGACTGCGACGGCGCGAGTTCCTTCGTCACCGTCTGCCGACAGGAGCCTGGCAGCTCGAGCGGACAAGACCAGACAAGTGATCAGTCGGGCACAGACGCCGGCCAGGACAGCAAACCTCGCCCGCAGACCTGTTCCGTGGAGCGGCTTGATCCTCAGCCGCCCTCCAGCGATCCGGTCTGGAACGGCCACGAGCCCAGTGACGGCGCGATCTATACGCGGGTCTGCCTCAGCGATGTGCTGGGTAGCGCAACAGGCGCTCAGATCGTCCCGCAGGTCTTCTGGGCGGCCGAGGCCCCTGCAGTCAACGTCGACCCGGAACAGCTGGCACGTGAGGCCGTCGACCGCATGTTGTTGACCGGCCCGGACATCGCCAGCCCCCGCGCTGCCGCCACATACATCGTGGGCATGCCGATGTGGATGTGGGTCAACAAGAGCCCCACCACGTTCGGGCCCAACTCGGCCTCGGCAACGCTGGCGGGTGTGACCGTCACCGCGCAGGCAGAGGTCACCAAGATCGACTGGAAGATGGGCGACGGCTCAGCAATCACCTGCAACGGGCCAGGTACGCCGTACAGGGCTGCATACGGCAAGCAGGAGTCCCCGACGTGCGGCCACACCTATGCCCGCACGTCAGCTTCTCAGCCCGGAGACAAATACAACGTGACCGCAACCGCAACGTGGACCGTGGACTGGCAGGTGAACGGTGGCGGACAGACGGGGCAGTTCACGGAGACCAGGCAGTCCCAGACACAAATGGCAATCGGAGAGCTGCAGGTCGTCAGGTAACGTCGCCAGAAGGGCGGAACGTTGAGCAAGACTCAAGAACGTGTAGGCCCAGTCAGCTCGAACGGAATCCCACCGGTGGGACGTCCGGCGAGCCCGGTGACTCCACCACGGGTTTCAGCCCGCAGACGGCGACCAGGCGTTGTCGCTCTGTCGCTGGCGCTGATCGCCGCCGGAGGCGCTGGTGTGGCCGTCCTGCTGCTTCAGGTCGGCAACCGCACCGAGGTGGTGACCGTGGTCCGCGACGTCCAGGTCGGCCAGGTCCTCACCGAAGGCGACTTGGGCAAGGCCTCCATCGCCCTGGACCCGGCTGTCAAAGCGGTGCGCTCCGACGACGTGGACTCGGTGGTGGGCAAGCGGGCCGCTGTGGAGCTCAAGCCCGGCTCTCTCCTCGTCCCCTCGCAGGTGACGAAGGACTCGCTGGTGAAGGCCGGCGAGCAATTGGTGCCGGTCGGTCTCGAGCCCAAGCAGATCCCCGCCACCGCGCTGGTGCCGGGCCAGAAGGTCCAACTGGTGCATGTCCCCGCCCAGGGGGCGACGGACACCGGCGAGACGTCCGACGCCTCGCCGCAGACCATCGACGGCCGGGTCGTGAAGGCGTCTGGAGCAGCTCCAGGCACCGGGATCGTGGTGGTCGACGTCGCCACATCTGCCACGGACGGTCCCAAGGCTGCCGCATGGGTGGCTGCTGGCGCCCTGCGCCTGGTCCTCGCCGCCCCGGACGGTAGCTGATGGCTGTCATCGCATTGGCGGGATGCAGCGGTGCGCCAGGCGTGACCACAAGTGCCCTGGCGCTGCTGCTGTCTTGGCCGCTGGAGCCGGGTCGGCGGATGATCTTGGCCGAGTGCGACCCAGACGGCGGCGCTGTGCTGCACGGGCTGCTGCAGGGCACGCTCGGGGACCGGTACGGGCTGCGGAACCTCTCCGTCGCCGCCCGGCAGGGCGACCTCGGCGACGCGTTCTGGCGCCAGCTGATCGATCTGGGCAGCGAGGACGGCACGAAGGACGCGCCGCACGACCGGTTGCTGCTGCCTGGCATCACTGATCCCGCGCAGGCGGCGAGTCTGGGCTCGGTGTGGAAGGCGCTTGGCGTCATCTTCCGTGGCATCGCGGCCGAGCACGGTCACGACGTTCTGATCGACCTCGGCCGCCGGGGTGCCTTCGGGCCGTCCGGTGTCCTGGCCGAGCAGGCCGACGCCGTGTTCGTGGTCGTGCGCAACACCCTGCGCTGTCTCCAAGCAGCAGAGGGGCGGGTGCGCGCGCTGGAGGAACGGGTCGGTGACGTCAGCGTGCTGATGATCAACGAGGGTCCGTATCCCGCGGGCGAGGTGCAGCGCGTGCTCCAGGTGCCGGTGGTCGCGACCCTGCCATACGCACCCAAGGACGCCAAGGTGCTGTCCGACGGCGCGGAGCAGCCGCGTCACTTCACCAGGTCACCGCTGATGAAGGCTGCCCGTACGGGCAGCGCGCTGGTGGTTCAGCGGGCTGCGCTGCGTCGGGCGCGCCTCGATCCGGCTGGCGCGCGCGTCGGGGACGGCGAGGTGACCCGTGCGCGGTAAGCCTCTGCACACCGATCCCACAGTGGCTCCGCCGCCTGGCCGGTCCCAGCAGGCGTGGAAGCACCAGGTAGACGGCGTCTCTGCCGGTGCTGCCTCGAGTACGCAGGTGCTCGGCGCCACGGCTCCTCAGGTCACCGTCGACTACAAGGTCGCCCGGCATATCGCTGCGCAGGTCGCCAAGCAGCGCGAGGAGCTGCTGAAGACGACACCGGACATGGACCGGGCGAGCGAGGAGCAGCGCTGCCTGGACTGGATCAACGAGGCCGTGGCCTTGTGGTCGGATGCCCAGGCGATGGTTCCGCAGGAAGACGAAGCTCTGCGGCGTGCCGTCTACGACCTGCTCTTCCGTGCTGGCCGGCTCCAGCCGTACCTGGACGATGAGCGGGTCGAGGACATCATCATCCAGGGCCCGGGCGAGGTGTGGCTCGACTACGGCGACGGCGAGCGCCGCCGGGTGGGCCCGATCGCGGACTCCGAGGAGGAACTGCTGGAGCTGCTGCGGGAGTTGGCCCGAGGCTCTGGGCACAACGAGCGCACCATCTCCACCGCGAACCCCACCCTCGCTCTGTCTCTGCAGGACGGTTCCCGTCTCCAGGCCATCACGGGGCTCGGCCCGATGACCTATGCGGTCATCCGCCGGCACCGGGTCTCCCACGCCGACCTGGACGACCTCGTACGGCTGGGCACCATCGACCCGGTCCTGCGGGAGTTCCTCGGCGCGTGTGTGCGCGCGGAGAAGAACATCATGATCGCGGGGAAGCAGAAGGCCGGGAAGACCACCCTCCTGCGGGCGATGCTCAAGGAGTTCGACCCCGAGACTCGGTTCGCGACCATCCAGACCGAGGACGAGCTTTTCGCCCACGCCAACGGCTACCACCAGCAGGTCGTCTCCCTGGTCGGGCGCGAGTCCAACGGGGAGAAGGACGTCACCGGCCGCGGCGCCGGCGAGGTCACGCTGCTGGATTTGATGCACCCGGCGCTGCGGATGTCGCTGGAGCGGATCGTGGTCGGAGAGGTCCGCGGCCCCGAGGTCGTGGCCATGATGCAGGCGTTGACGAACGGCTCGGGCGGCAATCTGTGCACGATCCACGCGCGTCGCCCGGACATCATCTTTGACCGGATCGCCGAGCTGTATGCGCTGGCCCAGGGCAACCTGTCCGAAGCGCTGGCCTACCGGCAGACCGCCAACGGCCTGGACTTCATCGTCTACGTCGACATGACGGACGAGACGCAGATCGGTGGCCGCCGCCACCGCTACGTCTCCCACGTGCTGGAGCTGACCGGGATCGGCGAGAACGGCCGGCCGGCGACCAACACGGTCTTCTCCCCCGGCAGGGAGTGGGGGGACCTGCGGGCCGTTCCCCGGATGGACCCGGGCTGCGTTGATGACCTGCGCCGCGTCGGCTTCGACTCCTCACTGTTGCAGCAGTCCTACGGGGCCTGGCAGGCGCCGCTCCCGCTGAAGGTGGGGGCGGGCCGATGACGCTGCTGTTCGGGCTGCTGTGCGGTATGGCCGTAGTCGGTGGGCTGCTCGGTGCCGTGGCGGGTCTCGTGGGCACCACGGCGCCTCGCCGGGCCCCGCTGCACCGGCGCTGGCAGGCATCCCTGCGTGGTGGGAGGAACCAGAGTGATGACACCCGGATGCGACGGCGGACGCTCATGGTCGCGGCCGTTGTGGTGTTCGTGACCGTGTGGCTGGTCTCGGGGAACTTCGTCGGCGGCGCGCTGCTCGGCGCCGGCGTCATCGGCGTGCCCTGGCTGATCACCCCGGCGCAGATGGCGAAGGACCGCATCGGCCAGCTGGAGGCGTTGAGCGAGTGGACCCAGCGCCTGGCCGGCCTGCTGCGCCTCGGCATGGGCTTGGAGCAGGCGATGATGACCAGCCGCAAGGGCGCGCCGGACGAGCTCGCTCCGCAGATCGTCGCCCTGTCCGACCGGCTGCGTCTGGGGTGGCGGCCGGAAGGAGCGCTCCGCGCGTTCGCGGATGAGCTAGATGATGTGACGGCGGACAAGGTGGTCGCCGCGCTCATCCTGTCGGTCAACGACCGCGGACCGGGGCTGGCTCAGGCGCTGGAGGACCTGGCGGGCACGGTCCGCGACGAGGTCGCGAAGAAGCGCGCCATCGAGGCGGACCGGGCGAAGCCGCGGACCACGGTGCGGTGGATGACCATCATCACCGTGGGGGTCGTGGTGGCCGGGTTCTTCGTGCCCTCTTACACCAAGCCCTACTCCACTCTCCTGGGACAGCTCGTGCTCGCCTTCCTGACGGCCGGATTCGTCGGCGTGCTCGCCCTGATGCGGCAGCTGGGCAACTTCCGCCGCATCCCGCGCTTCCTGGTCACTGACCCGACCAGCACCGTCCGCCTGCCCTCGGCCGCGCCGGAGCCGGACCTGCCGATCGCTGCCCGCGAGCCGGAAGGAGCCACCCCGTGAACCTGATCCCCGTGGTGTTGTCCGGCGGTACGGTCGGCGCCGGCGTCGCTCTGCTGATCCGTGAGCTCCTGCAGCCCCAGCCCGCGCTGGGGCCGGCCCTGAGGCGTAGTGCCCCGGCGACCTTGACGATGCCCGAGCCGGACCTGGACCGCGAGGAGGTGTGGGGCCGGTGGCTGCTGCCCCGCCTCGAGCGCCTGCCGGGAGTTCGGGTCCCCACCACGAACCTGGCCCTGCTCGGTCAGGGGCCGGGCCAGTTCATGCTCAAGAAGACCGCGCTCGCCGCGCTCGGGCTGCTCTGCCCGGTGATCGCGACGATCCCCTGGATCATCGCCGGCGTCTCCCTGCCGTTCTACGTGCCCGCCGGTGTCGGAATGGTCATCGCAGGGCTGCTGTTCATCACCCCGGATCTCGCGGTGCGCGACCAGGCCAAGCGGGCGCGGGAAGAGTTCGCCCACGCCCTGTCCGCCTACCTCGACCTGGTCGCGCTCAAGCGGGCCGCCGACGCCGGCCCCGCCGAAGCGCTGGAGAAGGCCGCCGAGGTCGGCGAGGGCTGGCCCTTCCTGTATCTGCAGGGCGCCCTGCGCCGCGCCCGGCTGGAGAAGATCCCGCCGTATCAGGCACTCACAGAGTTGTCCGCCCAGTACGACCTGCCCGTCCTCGACGACGTCGCCGACATCATGCGCGGCAGCGCCACCGACGGCGCCGCCGTCTACAAGGCGCTGCGGGCCCGCACCGCCGCCCTCAACGCCGAACTGCTGGCCGACCAGGCCGCGGAGGCCAACGCCGCCAGCGAGAAGATGACCGCTCCGGGAGCCCTGCTCGCTGTCCTGGTCATGCTCCTGATGGCGTTCCCCGCGGTCATCCGCATGCTCACCGTCTAGACCACCTCGAATTGCTGGACCGCTGAAGGAGCAAGGAGAACCGATCATGAAACACACCGCAGCCCGCACCTACCGTGCGGCGCACTGGCTGACCACACGCCTGCAAGAGAGCCTGGAGGAGGCAAAGCAGCGACCGGACCGCGGCGACATCAGCACGACGACCGTCATCATCTGGGTAGCGGCCGTCACCGGCGCCGTACTGATCGCCGGGACCATCGCCATCGTGATCACCAAATACAACGGCAAGCTCAGCGGGCTGTAGCGATGTCTCAACCGGAGCGGCTGAAGGACTGGTGGCAGGGCCGAAGATGGCGCGACGACCGAGGCGACACCAGCATCCAGATGGCGATCATCTTCCCGTTCGTACTGCTCGCCACCGTCGCCGTCATCCAGGCCTCCATGTGGTACTACGCCCGGCAGATCGCTCTGACCGCTGCCCGCGAGGGCCTCACCGCCGCCCGCGCCTACCAGTCGAGCCCGGCCGAAGGTGCCGCCCAGGCACAGGACGTGCTGGGCCGCACGGCGGGTGACAGCCTGCGCGGCTACAGCGTCTCCGCCAGCAGTGACGGGCAGCGGGTGCGGGTCCAGGTGTCCGGCACCGCCCTGTCGATGATCCCGGGTGTCTCAGGCCTGCAGATCACGCAGTCGGCATCCGGCCCCCTGGAGCGCTGGGTACCGGCGGAGTGAACAACGTGCGATCCATGGCCCATTGGGCTCGCAGAGCCCGCAGCGATCAGGGGAGTGCCGCGATCGAGGCGGCGATCGTCCTCCCCGCATTGATCATGTTCCTGTGCCTGGCGATCGCCGGCGGCCGGATCGTGACCTCCGGCGCGAAGATCGACTCGGCGGCCGAGGACGCGGCGAGGGAGGCGTCCATCCACCGCACGGCGGCGGCCGCCCAGAGCGCCGCGCAGTCGGCAGCCGCCGAGTCCCTGGAGGACCAGGGCATCACATGCGCGTCGACGTCCGTCAGCATCAACACCGGCGGTCTCAGCGTTCCAGTGGGGCAGGTCGGCACGGTCACCGTGACCGTGACCTGCACCGTCAATCTGGCAGACCTTCTACTTCCGGGCGTGCCAGGAGCCAAGACCCTCACGTCGACCGCGACCTCGGTAGTGGATCAGTACAGGCAGAGGGGTGACTGATGACCTTCCAACAGATGTGCCTGCGCCGAGGACAGTTGGACGACCAGGGAGGCGTCACCGTCTTCGTCGCCGTCTGCGTCATCGCCCTGATCGGGATCATCGGCGTCGCCGTCGACGGCGGCAGCAAGATGCGGGCCACCGAGCGCGCCGACTACATCGCCGGCGAAGCCGCGCGAGCCGGCGGGCAGGCCATCAATCCTGCCGACGCGATCAGCGGGAAGGCGGTCGTCGTGGATCCGCAGGCCGCGGCCGCCGCCGCCCAGACCTACCTGCGCTCCGCCGGTGCCACCGGCACGGTCAGCGTGTCCGCCGACGACAAGACCCTCACCGTCACGATCACCGGCTCATACAACACAAAGTTCCTATCGGTGGTGGGGATCGGCTCACTGCCGGTGTCCGGCCACGGCAAGGCCACCCTCCTGCACGGCGTCACGGCTCCCGAAGGAAACTGATGCGCACCACCCCCTCTCCCACCGCAACCGCCGGCCGCACCCTGGCACGGGTCCTCAAAGCCGTGCTGAGCCTGCTGGCCCTGGCAGTCGCGGTCGCCGGGCTGCCGCTGCTGCTGGCCTGGGCCACCCCGGTCATCTGGGCTGCCACCCATGACGACCTCACGCACCTGCTCGACCGGCAGGACACCGGCAGCGTGTTCCTGCTGCTGCTCGTCGCGGTGGGCTGGATCGGCTGGTTGCAGTTCACGTTCTGCGCCGTACGCGAGCTGATCGCACAGGTGCGGGGCCGGACCTGGCACGCCCCGCGCGGGATGGGCGCCTCGCAACGCGCCGCGGCTCTCCTGATCGGCAGCATCCTGGTGCTGCTGCCCACCAGCTCGGCGCTGGCATCCGACGCCCAGGCCGCACCAGCCACCGCGGCGACCCGCGTCCCCGGGCCAGCCCAAGCGCAGGCCGCCGAGACCGAGCAGGCTCAGGCGCCCGCGGCGAGCACCCCTGAGTCCCGCACGACGTACACGGTGCGCGAGACCCGGCCCGCGGAGAGCCTGTGGGGCATCGCCGAAAAGCAGCTGGGAGACGGCGAGCGGTGGCGGGAGATCGCCGACCTGAACGAGGGCCGGACCATGGCCGACGGCACAGTCTTCCGCGCGAACAGCTTTCTGCAACCCGGCTGGCAACTGCAGATGCCCGACACCGCCGCGGCCGCGGGAGGCGCCCGTACGCAGCTCGGTGACAGCGCCCCGGCTGCCGGCAAGAAGGACGGGCACGTCGTCACGGTCCACTCCGGCGACTACCTGTCGAAGATCGCGGAGGAAGAGCTCGGCGACGGAAACGAATGGCCTCAGCTGTTCGAGGCCAGCAGGGGCAAGCCACAGCCGCACGGCCTGCCCGAGATCACCGACCCCGACGTCGTCTACGCGGGACAGCAAGTCACCGTGCCCGGTGCCGAGACCGACCAGCGGCCACGAGACCGCGGCCAGGGTGAGGAGTCGGGCAGCCAGGAGGCCACTCCCCCGGCCCCCCAGAACCCCGACGGCGCACAAAGGCCGGGCGACGGTACGGGCAACGCGCAGGCGCCTGTGCCCAGCCAGAGCGCGACGCCCGCACCGCAGTCGTCGGCGCCCACTGCACCGTCCAGTCGTCCGGAGCAGCGGCCTGGGCAGGAACAGGACTCTCCGCCCGCAGCAGCGTCGGCGACGCCCGAGCCCACCGCCAGTGTCTCGTCTCCGACCGCCTCCCCGCCGGCGTCGGCGGAGCGGTCCGGTGGCGCTGCCTCCACCCCCAGCACGCCAGCGCCTCAGACCCCGGCGACGTCGCCGGCCAGCAGCCCGCTGAACCTGCGGATCGTGCTCGGCGCCGGTGCGCTGCTCGCTGCCGCCATCACCGGTGCGCTCGCCCTGCGCAGGACGCTGCAGCGCCGGCGCCGCAAACCGGGCGAAACGATCGCCATCGCGTCGGAGACGTCCGCCGCCGAGGCCCAATTGGCGGCGGCAGCCGAGCCCAGCGGCGCTGCCCGTCTGGATGTGTCGCTGCGTACCCTGGCCCACCACGTGGCCCTGCAGGGAGAGGACGCGGTCCTGCCTCCGTTACGGGCCGCCCGCATCGGAACCCGCACGGTGGAGGTGCTGCCCGAGGACCTCGCCCAGGAACCGGTGGCCCCCTTCACCTCCGGGCAGGCCGGCTGGTGGGTCCTGCCCGCCGATGCCACACTCCTAGACGACGAGGCCGCCCGCGACGTGGCGGCGCCGTACCCGGCGCTGGTCACGATCGGCAGCACCGAGTCGGGCGATCTGTTGCTGCTGAACCTCGCCGGGCTGCCCGCGCTGCTGCTGGACGGCAACCTGGTCCACATCACCGAGGTATGTGCCTCGCTCGCCCTGGAACTCGGGATGAGTCCGTGGACATCCGAAGTCGAGGTCGTCACCGTCGGGTTCGGCGAGGACCTGCCCCAACTGCTGCCCACCGCGCGGATCGCCCACATGCGGCAGGCCGCCCACGCGCTGCGCGATCTAAGCGAACGCCTTCTGGAAGCGCACCAGATGCACGAAAACCAGCATCAGCCGTACCTGGTCCTGTGCGCGGCCTCCCTGGACGAGGACACGGCCTGGCAGTTCGCCGACGTCATCGACCGGGCGGGGATGGTGCCCGTCACCCTGATCGCCCCGGCGAGTACGGCGGCCGCCCGCTTCCCCGAGGCGGAGATCCTCAACGCCTCCCTCAACGAGCCGCAGACGCTCGACTACGCCGGCGCCGACATCACGGTGCAGCGTCTGGAGCACGCCGCCTACCTGCAGATCACCACCGCGTTGAAGGTTTCCGGGCAGCCCTCCCACCCGGCCGAGGGGCCCTGGCAGGACATCCCGGACGAGCTCGACAGCAGGCAGCCCGAGCCGGTATCGCCCGCGGAGCCGACCGTGCCCTCGCCCGCCGCCGCCCCGATCCCGTCGCGGACGGCGGCAACGGAGGTGAGCGGTGAGGTCTTCCCAGCCCTGCTCGCCGCCAGCACCGATCCGTCCGGGCTCCGTCTCCTCTCCCCCGCCGCGCCGTCATCTGGGCTCAGCAACGACGCTGGCCCGGAGACGAGGCCTTCCATGCCAGCATCCGCGAGTGCCGCAGACTCCACTTACGCGGCAGAGACAGCGGCTGCGGACGGTCCGGCGGCCGCATTCGAGGAGCCCGCCTCGGCGGAGGCGGAAGAGTCCAGGGCGCACGAACTGCACGCCCCGGAGATCCGGGTCCTGGGGCCGGTCGAGGTGACAGGCGTGGACAGCACGGGCCACGGCCCGAGGATGGCGCAGCTTGCCGCGTTGCTGTATTTCCGGCCGGGGCGGAGTGCGGATGTCCTGTGTTCGGACATGGATCCCGTCAGTCCGTGGTCGACGGCCACCCTCAACGCAAGGATGCAGGGTCTGCGGAGCTCCCTGGGCAGCGACCCGACCGGCAATGTCTACGTGCCGCGCCGTAAGGCGGGCGACGACCCGTACCGGCTCACTGCCAGCGTGCGATGCGACTGGACCCGATTCCTCCAGCTCGTCGAACGCGCGCTGCCGCTGGGGACGTCCGGCCTTCCCGACCTGGAGAAGGCGCTGACTCTGGTGCGGGGCAAGCCGTTCGGCGGTCGGCCACTGCCCTGGGCCGAGCCCTACCAACAGGAAATGATCACGCGGATCGTCGACGTCGCGCACACCGTGGCCACCTACCGCATTCCCGCAGGCCCGCATCATGATCTGGACGCTGCGCGCCGGGCCGTCTCGACCGGTCTCGACGTCGACGATTCGGCTGAGCTCCTCTACCGGGATTGGATGCGTCTCGAGGCTGCGCGCGGGAACCGCTCCGGGCTGCACACCGCGATCACGCGCGTGCAGCAGGTCAACCGGGAGTTGGACTGCTCGCTCGAGATGGAGACCACGCAGCTCATCAACGAACTCCTCAACGGCTCGGGCACCGCACGCAAGGCAGGCGCTGTAGCCGAGTAGTGGCGAGCGCCCCGACGCTCTGATCACCGCAGACGACGTCCACGCCCACCAGTTGTAAGGACATGGGAAGCGGCGCGGCTAGGGGTCGGCCGCCGCTGACCGCGCGTTGAAATCTGCCACCTGACCAGCGGCTGAGGTGCCGGACACCTCCGCGGGCGCGGAGCGGACGGTATGGCGGCACGGTCGCCCGCTGGCTCATCGACAACGCCGACAAGTAGGTCGTCGACGGTAGTGATGCCGATCTCGAATCGGTGAACCTTCAACCGGACCGCCTACATCAACATCATCCGGCGATAACCTGCCGATCCGTCACAACCCTGGGGGGATCATGACCGACGAAACACCCGCACACCCTGCCACCGCACCGGCCGCCCCCGAATCGGCACCCGAGGCGCCAGCCACACCGCCGATGCCCACGGCCCCGCCCCGCAAGCCCCTCCGCCCGCTCACCGCCGGCCTCATCGGACTCGCCATCGGCGCAGGACTGATGGGCGGTATCTGGGCCATCACCGCCAGCAGCGCCGCCGGAAGCCCCGGCAGCTTCACCCTCGAAGGCGAGTTCACACTCCTCGAAGACGCCTCCGAAACTGGCAGCGGTTGCGAAGGAACCGGCGGATACGACGACATCGCCGAAGGCGCCTCCGTCACCGTCTACGGAGCAGACGGAGACGTCATCGCCACAGGCTCCCTCGGCGACAGCGAAATCATCACCTTCGGTACCTGCAAGTTCGGCGTTGCGGTCGAAGACGTGCCCAAGGATGAGAAGTTCTACAAGGTCGAGGTCTCCCACCGCGGCACCGTCCAGCTGAGCGCGGAAGAGGCAGAGAATGGGGAGTTCTCCGCCAGCCTCGGCTAGCCAGACACGCCAGTGCTCCGGCCTGATTCCCCGGCCACGGGACATCTCCGCGGGAGCGGTGGTGTCCCGTGGCCGGCCGACTGGGATCGCGTCCTCGACAAGTCCTATCCGCGCGCGGAGGTGTCCCGTTCTTATCGTGCACGCTGCTACCGCACCGACCGTCCTCTCCGCGCGAGCGGACCCAAGCCGGGCCGGAACAGACAGGCCAGTCGGCGCCACTTCAGCCGGACGGTTCCTGCGTGCGATACGCCGTCACCAGGAGTGTGTCGGCGGCGCGCGGCCCCGGTCCGCCGGGTAGCACCTCGGTAGTAATCCGGGTGAACCCGGCCTCGTCAAGGAGCTCGGTCCACACGTGCTCCTGGAGCACCCAGCGGCGTATGACGGCCGCCGTGCCGTCCGGTGTCTTCCCGCCGATCTCGGTGTGCTGCACGTCGGGGTGGGCGGGCGTGCCGCCGAGGTGATGAGCGAGGGTGGAAAACACCAGCCGTCCACCCGGGCGCAGCGCACTCACCGCTGCGGGCAGCAAGTCGCGCGGCTCGGTGAAGTCGACGGCGCCGGAGACGCTGTAAAGCACGTCATAGGTGTCGGTGCTGGCCCTGAGGTGGGCGGGCACGTCGCAAAGGGCCAGGCGCAGCCGTGGGGCGAGGTGGCCGTACAGGTTGCAGGCCATGGCGTGCTGAGCGGGCGAGGCATCGATGGCGACGATGCCGGCGGGGTGGTGGTGGACGGCCAGGTGGGACGCCTGCCGGGCCGCCCCAGCTCCGAGATCGCCTACATAACGGCCGGCGAGGTCGCCGAGGAGTTCCGCTCCGGGTCCGCTGTCCTGGCCCCAGGTCCAGTGGAATTCGCTGGGCACGGCACGGTCGGTGGTGTGCCGGGTGCGGCCGTAGTGGTGCCAGAGGTCTGCGGTGCGGGTCACCCGGTCCATCCTGGCGGGTGCCGTCGATCGCGGGGCAGGTTCAGTCGAATCCCACCCGGAATTATCATGCATGCCCCCAGTGGATGCTTTGGGATTGCGCGGTGACCCGGACTGCGGCCTTTTGAACCGTCGGAGTTCCGGCGGCATGCCAGCGGCCCAGGTGGTCCTCGATGGCGTCCCAGGGGGGTTGAGGACCGCCCTGCCGGACGATCCAGCGACCATTCTCTTCGTAGAGCGCGGCCCACGATCCGGACATGGCATCGATCAGGACGTCCTCGTCTTGCTCGCCGTGCCGCAGTTGCATGTGCTGTGCCTGGGGCGCGGCGAACTGTGCGACAAAACGGGTGGTCCAGTCAGTGAGGACGTCGGCCCCGATGAGGGCTTCGCGTTCGTTGCCGGCACTGAGGTCGGGAAGCAGTCCGATGGGCGGCGGCAGATGGGGGCGGGCGAGCATAAAGCTGACCTGTCCGCTCAGTACTGGCCCAGATGCAGTGCCGTCTTCGTGGACGGTCAGGCGGACCAGTTCGGATGCGTTGAGCCAGCCGCCGATGGTCGTCAGGATGTGCCCGCCGGGCTGGGTCTGTTCGAGCCAGGTCGCGGGCACGGTGTGTACAGCGCAGGTGGCGATGATCCGGTCGTAGGGTGCGCCGTGCTCGTGGCCAGCAAGACCGTCGCCAGTCAGCAGAGTGGGAAAGGTGCCGAGTCGGCTGAGAGCGTCTCGAGCTTGCTGGGCGACCCCCTCGTCGTATTCGATCGAGGTGACGTGGTCATCGCCCAGGCGCGCGCAGAGCACGGCGGTGGAGTAGCCGGTTCCGGTGCCGATCTCCAGCACGTTCATGTCCGGCTCTACGAGGAGGTCCTCCAGCATGCGCAGTACCAGCGAGGGGAGCGTGCTGGAGCTGGTGGGTTCGCGCATGATCTCGCCGTGGATATTGGCTGGTCTGATCGTGCCAGCGATCTGTGTGACCAAGGATTCGTCGGCGTAACAGGCGGAGAGCCAGCCATCCTGATCCTGAAGTACGGGGGCCCAGGCGGTGGGCGACGTGTGGGGCACTGCGCGGAAGAAGCCAGTGCGCAGGAACTCGTGCCTGGGCACGGCCTCAGCGGCCTTCTTCCACGGGTCCGTGCGTAGGGATCCGACGGCCGTCACGGCGTCGATGAGCTGCCTCAGGAGTGGTTCGTAGTCGCTCACGATTTCCTTTCCAGTAGATCGGCCAGGGCTGCGCACATGGGCAGTCCGGTCTCGTTCTGTAGCCAGTACCACTGGCCGGAGGGGTTGCATTCCAGGAACCACCATTGGCCTTCGGCGTCGAGAGCGAAGTCGAAGGCGCCGAAGATCAGTCCGAAGTGGTCGAGGTAGTCGTGAAGTGCGATCTCGATCTGCTCAGGGGCGGATACGGGGGTGTAGGACAGGTGGCTGTAGTCGGTGCGCCAGTCCAACAGATCGGAGTCGATCCGAACGCTGAAGGTGTGAAGTCCGATCGCTGTCACGCGGACGTCCGCTGTCTTGGGTACGCGCTGTTGGAAAAGGTGGGCAGTGCCAGACACCCGGTCGTCGATGTCTCCGGCAGCCGCCTCGGCAATCTCGACGGTGCAGGAGACGTCGTCGACGTGATAGGCGGGATTGTGCAAGGGCTTGTAGATCACCGGGCCGTGGCGCTCGATGAAGGTCCTGGCAGCCTCAGGTTGGGAGGTGATGAGAGTAGGCGGAACCTGGAGGCCGACCTGCACCGCAGCGGCGAGGCCGGCCGGTTTGAATTCAGCGTCGCCAATGCGGTGAGGGTGGTTCACATACAGGCAGTCAGGGAGCGAGGCGATCACACCGCCGAGGCCGTATCGGGCTTGGGTGATGGCGAACCGCGCGTCCTGATCTTCGAGGTGAGGGAAGGCGAAGCCGGTTGGGCGGCGGTAGTAGAGCGCGCGGACGTGGGCCAGCTCGGCACTGCGCGTCGGGGTGCTGATGCGTCCCTGGATGCCGTTTTGAGTAATCTCTGCCTCCACCGACAGCGATGCGGGGAAGTCTCCCGAGTCGAACCGCACGACTGGGATATCCCGGTCGTGGAGCTCATTGATCACCACGTCGGCTGTGGGGTCATAAAGGCTGGTTACGACCAGCACAGGACGCTGATCGCTCATTGGTCGTTGTCACTGCCTGTGTCGCTGTCTTGAGTGGAGCCGTTGCCGTCGGGGCTGGTTCCCGTGGCCGGACTGGTGCCGGTGCTGGTGCCGTGGCCGGGCATCTCCATCACCCGGCCCGAGCCATCGAAGAATATGGCGGTTTGGGTGACCGGGTTCAGCTCTACCTGTGTGTATTCGGGAGCCGATGTCGGGTACGGCGCCATGCGACTGATGCCCCACGGCTCCGGGGTGTTGATGCCCTGCGGGATGGCTGCGCTTGTGGGCAGACGGTCGGAATGTACAAACATCGCGTCTCCTATGTGTGTGGCACGGGCACGTAAAGGTCTTGATGCGTAGAGGTGGAGGCGGCTCCGCACGGTACGCAGTGCCAGACAGGTGAGCGGGCCTCGCTGCCGGAGCGTAGGGAGGGGCCGGCCCCTGTGTTATGTCTGGCGGATGAACTGGCCTTTTGCTGGTGGCCCGACGTTCTGACCATCGCCTCGCGCTGCTTGCAGCATCTGCTACAGCCGCGCTCCTAGGTCCCTGATTAGGCGTCATGTCACTTACCACTCAAGCACCTGTACCCCTGTGGATTCGACGCCAGAGCAATGCAAGAACGATGTAAGTCGGTCCAGGCAAGTGAGCGTTAGCCTAGGCCGGGCATGAAATGAGGAGGAGCGCGGTACCGTTGCCGCGCCCTTCCACTTCGCGGACTCCGGAGCCCGGCATGACCGACCCTCGCAGAGCGCTCCCCAATACCGTGCTGCGTCAGGTGCGCGAGCTGGACTTCCAGATGAGCCGAATGGAGTTCGCTTCGGCGGTCCGCAAGGCTGGCGAGGAGCTGGGCGAGCACGTCGGGTGCCAGACCCGATTAGTGGCAGCCTGGGAAGACGGGGAGGTCGACTGTCCTCGCGCCGTCTACCGGCGGATCCTTACCCAGATGACCGGCCGCAGCATGGCACAACTGGGTTTTCGTACCAGCCCGGCGCCCTCTGCAGCCACGGTAGATACCGTGACCGTGCCACGGGAGGAGAGTGATCCGGTGGAGCGGCGTGACTTCCTGCTCGACGGCGCGGGCGTCGCCCTCGGGCTGCCGTTCGGCGCTGACGACACATCTCCGGGAAAGATCGGCGCCACCCACGTACGCGCCGTTACCCGGGCCGTGTCCATGCTGTACGAGCAGGACCACGACCACGGTTCGGCGATGCTGCGGCAGGCCGCCTCACGGGCCCTGCACACCGCTTACCAGTGGTTACAGACCGGCACGTACACGGGGAAGACCGAGCGGAAACTCCGCTCGGCGGTCGGCGCTCTGTCGATCGCCGCCGGATGGTTGTCGTACGACTCCGGCCGCCCGGGTGACGCTCACTCGCTGTACGGCGAGGCACTCGCGGCCGCGCGGATCGCCGATGACCCGGAACTGGAGAGCCATGCATTCGGCTGCCTGAGCCTGCTGGCCAAGGCCCAGGGACGGCCGCGTGAGGCGGTCGCCGCCGCGCAGGGTGCGCAAACTGTCGCCCGCCACATCGGTTCCGCCCGGCTGTTGTCCCTGTTCCACATGCGTGAGGCCGGAGGCTGGGCACTCGCTGGTGACGCCAGCGCGACGGATCGGGCGATCGTGAAGTCCCATCGTCTGTATGCCCAGGGGCCCAGCGATGCAGACCCGGCATGGCTGGGCTTCTTCGCACCCGGCGAACTCGCCGGGTTGGAGTCCCTGGCCCGGGCTGATCTCGGACAGCACGAACGCGCCGCGGCCGGGGCCGAGCAGGCCGTCATGCTACACGGGGGGACATTTGCGAGGAATTCTGCTCTGTACACCGCCGACGTAGCCATCCAGCATGCCGTGAGGGGCAGGCCCGAGCCGGAGGCCGCCGCCGAGGCCGCAGGCAAGGTCTTGGAATTTCTCCCCGAAGTGCGCTCCGACCGGCTATTGCAAGCGCTTCACAATGTTGCGGGTGCACTCCAGCGGCACAACCGCGTCCCTGCGGTCGCAGACTGGATCGAGGAGTACCGCACCATCACCGCCACCGCAGGAGGACGGGCGTGAGCACCCCCAGCACCCACTCAGACGTCGTGATCCGCACCTACGGACCCGGCCAGGTCGCACCGCTGATCGACACGGTCGCCGACCTCTGGGCCGACGCCCACCCCGAGATCGTGGACACCCCTGGCGCCGCCACTGACGGCCTGTCCGTACCCGCGCTGCGCCGTCAGGTCCTCGGACATGTCCACCACCACAGGGAGGGATTCACACTGGTCGCGGCGTACGCGCACGGCGCCATGGTCGGCTTCGGGTACGCCTTTCCCTGCACGCCGGAGTACTGGTTCGGCAGCGAACTGCTGCCCCAGATCCCTGAACCTGTCCGCGCCGGTCGTCTGATGGGGCTGTGCGAGCTTGCGGTCACCCCAGCCTGGCAGGGCCGAGGCATCGGTACCCGTCTACACGCCGCACTCGTCACATCGATCAACCCGGAGTGGTCCTCTCTGCTGGTACGTCCCGACAACGCCAGCGGGCGCTCGCTGTATGACAGGCTCGGCTACCAGGACGCCGGCCCGTACCGCAACGAACCCGACGGACCGGTCTATGACCTTCTGCTCCTCCGGGTTGAATCTGCTGAGGGTTTGCCGGAACCAAGACGCTGATTTCACTTGGGAGTTGCCCGGGGCAAGTGTGTTAGCAGAGCGGACTCCTTCTGCAGCGTGTTGCCAATCAGTCGGCGCAGACGCAATAACCATCTCGGGGCAGCTTCACTGCCAGGTGTCGGACTTCGTAGTTCAGCAAGCAGCGACATGGGTCGCCTCGCTCGTTGGGGCTCGACCAGCACAGACAGCGCGGGTCGCAGCCCCCGGCCTGCACGAGTGATCAATCTGACGCCGTTGTGTCCCAGCGCCCCGTTGCCGACCCCTGTCGCCAGCCGATGCTGACGCCCATTCAAATGCGGCACAACGACTCAGCTTGGCCGTCAGGAGCCACGGCTTGTTTCCCGGGAAGCCCTGAACCTGCCATTTCCGCAACCGTGATCACGCCGCGCCAAACGCAGTGGAGGTCAAGGCCGTAGCCCGGAAGGGGCATCGTTATGGCAGGACAGCGCGGGCGTCAAACAGAGTCTCTTACCAAGGAGCGAACTGCGGGCGGGCCATCGCGCGCCTTCAGGCTACTACCTCGAATTCCACTTACATCGTTCTTGCATCGCGCTGGCGTCGCAGCCGCCGCTGGCCTGCTGGTTGCTTTGTCCCCACGTGACGACCGACCAGGGAGGCGCCGTGGCAAGCGCGGCGGTAGGAGAGCAGTACCGGTCTTCGGACCACACCAGCAACGTGATGGACACGCGGCTCGCGATCGCCCCTCGCTCCTGTGACGCTCCACCCCGCGTACAGGATGCTTACCAGGTCGGGGTCATGCGCCGGGCCGTGGCAGCCAAACTCAGGTGCTACGGCCTGAACATGCTCATCGACGAAGTGCTGCTCATCGTCTCGGAGCTGCTGACGAATGCAGTCCTGCACAGTGGCACCCGCCAGGTCACTCTGAGCCTTCACCTCGAGCACGGCGTCCTGCGCATTGCCGTCGCCGACGGTATGCCGGGCCGCGCTCCGCGCAAGGACGTTGACGGCGAGGCCGAATCGGGGCGTGGTCTGGCTCTGGTCGATGCCTTGGTCCATGAGAACGGCGGCAGGTGGGGAACCAGCCGCGACGGTTCGGAGACCTGGTGCAGCCTCGTCGTACTGCCAGAGCAACCGTGACCACCCGAACATCGCATCGTCAGTCGGCCGCAGGCGAGGCCTTGGTCCCCAAAATGATCGCGGTCTGTTCGACGAGGTCAGCGAATGCGTTCATCGCGCCGTTGGTGAGCGTGGTCGCCCTGCTCGACGTGACGCTACGGGCCGCATGGGTATACCCGTTCGGCCCCGCGCCGCGCGTCAAGCTGCTCAGACCTGGCGATGCCGTGAACCTCTGCACTGCGGCCGGAGAACTGCTCCGGCTGCCAGGCAGGCAAGACCCCGGCGCGGGGCCGACTACCCGACCGTCCCCCCACGGCCGCGTATCTGTCCCGCGCCGGTTCTCCCAGCAATGCACTCGACGTCAAGGAGGCGCACGATGACGATCGCTCCCGAAGTTTTCACCAAGCCGGCCGCGTCGGAGTTCCTCGAGCTGGAGATCACCGGCAGGTGTCAGCTGACCTGTCCCTCCCTGTGCTACGCCGAGGCCGGCCCGACCGAGGACCACGGCAGTTTGACCGCCGACGACTGGAAGCAGATCATCAGCGAGGCTGCCGAGATCGGTGTAAAGAAGGTCCAGTTCATCGGCGGCGAGCCGACGATGCACCCGCAGTTCGAGGCCCTGGTGCACCGCGCTTTAGCGCTCGGGCTCGAGGTGCAGGTCTACAGCAATCTGTACCGGGTGAAATGGGCGCACTGGGATCTGTTCGCGCACCCGAGAGTGTGTCTGGCGACGTCGTACTACAGCGACATCGCTGAGGAACACGACCGCGTGACCGGCCGCAAGGGCTCGCACGGCGCGACCCGCGCGAAAATCGTCCAAGCCATCGACCGGGGCATCCCACTCCAGGTCGGCATCGTCGAGGTGTTCGAAGGACAGCGTACGACCGCGGCCCGCAAGGAGCTGTTGGGCCTCGGCGTCCGCGCGGTGAACACCGACCGTGTCCGCAGCATCGGCCGCGGCGAGGTCCACGTCCCGAGCACCGCCGACTTGTGCGGCCGCTGCGCGAAGGGCCGGGCCGCCGTCGTGGCCAATGGCACCGTCACCCCGTGCGTCCTCGGTCGGTTCCTTCCCACGGGGAACGCGAAGGACGACGGGCTTGCCGCAGTGTTCGGCGGTTGGCAGTGGGCGGCCACCGCTGCCCGCATCCCGGCACGAACAGCTTCGGCGTGCCCGCCTGACGATTCCGGTGACTGCGACCCCGCAAACACCGAAGCCTGCGACCCTGCTTACTAGGACGAAAGGGCTGTGTAGCGATGAAGTGGCTCCCGCAGGCCCGGCGCCTGGCCCACGAGGTCGTGCGGCCGGAATCCCGCCGGCACTCCGCCGTGGCCGGCGTGCCGCGCCACTCGTTCGTACCCCGATGGTGGGAGCAGGACGGCGAGACGTGGCATCTGCGCACCGGTGCCGATGACCCCGCCGCCTGGTTGCAGGCGGCCTATCGTGATCAGACGCTGGTGACCCAGGTCGACGCCTGCCACGCCGACACCACCAGCAACAGGGTCGTCGACGGCAAACCGGCCTCCTCGTCGACACTGCCGAGCCTTGTCGTGCGGATGTACCGGCACGCGATGATCGCTGACGGCGACCAGCTCCTGGTGACCACGGGCACCGGCTACGGCACCGCCCTGGTGTGCGCTCGGCTCGGCGACGCGAAGGTAACCAGCGTGGACATCGACGAAAACCTGGTAAAGCTCGCGGAAGAGCGGCTCGCGGTCCTCGACGCCCGCCCCCGCATGGAAGTCTGCGACATCACCGGGCCGCTGCCGGGCGAGTACGACCGGATCGTGTCCACCGTGTCCGTACGGCCCGTGCCGGTCTCCTGGCTCAGGGCGCTGCGGCCGGGCGGCCGGTTCGTGACGACGATTGCCGGCACGGGCCTGATCCTCACCGCGGACAAGACCGCGGACGGCGGCGCCACGGGCCGCATCGAGTGGGACCGGGCCGGGTTCATGCGCGCGCACCACGGCGGCGTCTACGAACACCTGCCGGAAGGCATCTGGAAACAGTCGGCACACGGGCAGGGAGAGGAAACCTCCACCAGCCGGTATCCGCTGCTGTATCCGCCGGACGCGTGGGACGTCATGTCGATGCTGGAGCTGAAACTTCCCGGCATCGACTACCGGCGCAGCCAGGACGGAGACACCCGCACAGTGTGGCTGCTGCACCCCGACGGTTCCTGGGCCCGCGCCACCGCGCACGGGTTCCTCGAGTCGCCCATCGTGCACGAGAGCGGTTCCCGTCGGCTGTGGGCGGAACTGGACCGAATCCGTAACCGCCTCAACCGCGAAGGCGCCCTCCCCATCTACGGCGCCCAGGTCAGCATCACCCCTGACGGGATGGCCACCCTGACCCGTGGATCCTGGCAGACCGTTCTGTAGCCGCCGGACGGAGAAAAGCACGAGGGCTCGTCCCTCTTTCCGCGCTTGTCCCGCTCACGCCGACGACCAGGTCATGCCGGCCAATGCCACACGAATGCCTCACCAGCGCATCAAATCTGCTCAGCGAACACGGTAGTCCGATCGGTTGGGGTGAAGTCTCGATTCCCCACAGCGAGAACCACGACCGATGTTGCAGGACGTCTCTTTCGCTGCCGGGCCCAGAAAGCGCGCAGACAGGCTGCCAGTTCGTAGCGGATCTGCTGAGCCCTGTACTCGTGCTCACCAACCTCGGCGTGATCGTGGCCAGGACTGTGCAGGCCATCCGCCCAGCCCGCTGACGCGCCCAGCCAACACGCGTACCCCCTGCTGGAACTGATGACGAGGAACCCATGCCTTCCCTCCAGCCCACCGCCCGTCGTCGCAGACACGGCCGCCGCTCCCGGACAGAGCGCTACCTCCTCGACGAGGTAGTCGGCGTCCTGCACGCCCCGTTCGCCTGCATGGCCGTTCTGGCGTGCCTCACCGCAGCCATCACCTGGGCTCTCGGGCTCACCGCCCCGCAGGTTGCCCTGTGCCTGGCCGGCAGCGTCCTCATCACCGCAATCGTCGGCGTCCTCCGCGCGCACGCCGTGGCGGCCTCGCTCCAGCTCAAACGTGACGCCGAGTTACAGCTGGTCGCTCAAGCCGCAGGCGCTGCTGAACAGACCATGATCTGGACGGCAGATGAGCTCTGCCGAGGATCCCGGCCGGCACTCCCGCCAGACCCCCAGCGAGCCGCCGACGACCCGCTGGAAAGCGTCTTCGAACTGATCGGGAACCTCCAAGTGCAGGGGGCGGGTGCCCTGCTGCGGGTGCACGACGAGTCACAGGCGGCCGTGCTCGTGGAGATGCACCGGACCTTGACGCGACGCCAGCACGCTCTGATCGACGAGATGCTGGAGCACCTGACCAGTTTGCAGGAGGCGACCGAGGACCCGGTGCTTTTACTGTCCCTAACAAAGCCGCTGGACGTGGCGATGGGTGATCAGGCAGACGGCGAGTCCGAGGAACGCTTCGTGGATGTCGTCGCGTCGTTCCCAGCGGATGCGCAGGCGGCGAAAGCCGTGGAGCCAGGCGATCGTGCGCTCGACGACATAGCGGAAAACGCCCAGGCCAGTGCCGTGCGGCTCGCCTCGCTTCGCGATCACGGGGCGGATCCCCCGCTGCCAGAGCAGGCGACGGTACTTGTCGTGGTCGTAACCGCGGTCGGCCAGCAGCGCGTCGGGCCGTCGGCGCGGTCTGCCGGCCCGGCCCGCGACGGCCGGGATCTTGTCCAGCAGAGGCTCGAGTTGGGTGACGTCATTGCGGTTCCCGCCGGTCAGCGACACCGCGAGCGGGATGCCCTGTCCGTCGACGATGAGGTGGTGCTTGCTGCCCGGACGTGCGCGGTCGACCGGGCTGGGTCCGCTTTTGGGCCCCGCCGGGCCGCGCGAACGTGCGAGGAGTCGATCACCGCCCTCGACCAGTCCAGCTGGTCCTTCGACCGCAGCTTCTCCAACAGCAGCACGTGCAGCCGATCCCAGACGCCGGCCTCGTTCCAGGCCGCCAGGCGCCGCCAGCAGGTCATCCCCGAGCCAAAGCCCAGCTCCTGGGGCAGGTACTCCCACTGGATCCCGGTGTGCAGGACGAAGAGGATTCCGCACAGGGCCTGACGGTCCGGCACCCGAGGTCTGCCCTCGACCAGCTTCGGGCCCGGCTCGGGCAGCAACGGCTCGATGAGCGACCAGAGTTCATCCGACACGATCCACGGTCGCGACTGGCGTTTCCCCACGACCAGACCAACGAGCGGACAAGCCAACAGTCACATGATCAACAACTTTTGTTAGAGCCAGTTAGACCGGAGCTTCAGGATCGACCATCTTGCGACGCGTCTGCGGCGCATGGTGGAGAGCGTGTCCGTCGTTCTCGGCGGCCGGTCCCTTCGGGAGACGCGTGCACCCGTACAGGTCAGCACCGTCCTGCGTGGCGCAAAGTCCGAGGTGGTCAAGTACCCGCGCGTGCTCACTGTGCCCGGTGATGTCGGCGCCGCGTTCGCGCTGCCCGCCCAGGTGCACCCCGAAGTGGCGCACCTGCTTGCCGAGTTGATCGACAACGGCCTGGAGCACTCCGACCCGGCGACCAACGTGGTGGTCCGCGCGCAGAAGGTGGCGGCCGGTGTGCTGATCGAGGTCGAGGACCGGGCGACGCTCCTGATGGATCCGGCCCAGCGGGACATGCTGAATCATCTTCTGGCTCACCCGGACCAGGCTGACGTCGCCGCCCAGGTCCGCAACGGACATCTCGGCCTCATCACCACCGCGAAGATCGCTGCGCGGCACGGTCTGAAGGTCTGGCTCGTCATGAACGCGATGGGCGGGACCACCGCCCACGTGATCATCCCCAATCGCTACCTCGTCCCGACACCTCCTGCGGTCGGCACCGTCACCATCTCCGCCGAGCCGGTACCCACCGCCCCACCTATGCATGCCGGAGCCGTGCAGCAACGCGTACGCCCCGCACCGGACAACCGCGGCACGACGGACCGCCTGCCCCGGCGCCAGCGCGTGGACAGGCCCATGCCGCCCGCAGCCACCGCGCCAGCCATGCCCACGCAGGCGGCGAACCCCCGGGCCGCAGCGGACTGGCGCACGAACCTCAACGCCGGGCTGAGCGCCGGTCCCGGCCCCGGCACATCACATCCCTGAACAACCCCTCGTGACCCGACCCCTGATTCGTATGGAGCGAACTGCCATGACCTACGACGTGAACGGCACGACTACTGGTGTGATCTCCGACCTTCCCGCGACCTCCCCCGACGAGGTCAAGGGGCAGATGACGCGCCTGCTCGAACAGTTCGTCGACGACACTCCCGGTGTCACAGACGCCCTGCTGCTCTCGCGCGACGGCATGCAGCAGGTGCGCTGCTCGCACATGGAGGCCGACTGGGCCGACGAGTTGGCTGCGGCGTTCGCGGGAATGGCGGGTCTGGCCGCAGGGGTCTCCGGGCCGATGCGTGCGAAGCTGCCGCCCCAGCAGGTCCTGGTGGAGCGGGATGACGCACTGTTCCTGGTCACCGACGCCGGCGTCGGGCGGGCCTTCAACAAGAGCGGGGGCAGCGTTGCGACAGTGCTGGTGGTACTGGCCCGCGCCGACGCGAACATCGGCACGGTCGCCTACGCCACCGGACGTTTAGTGACGCGGTTCGCGCCGTTCATGACCACCCCCGTCCGCGCCCGCGACGGCCAGAGCGACGGTGCCGCATGAGCCGCCGCCCAGGCCATGCCTCGTTACCGGCCCAGGTCGTGGATGAGACGGCCTCAATCGTGCGGCTGTACGCCGTCACCGACGGCCGCACCCGCCCCCGTCACAGGCTGAGCCTGCACACCGTGCTGGGTCCCGGCCGCCGCAAGCCTCGCCCCGGGCTGGCCGAGGAGAGCGCCCAGATCATCGAGCTGTGCCGGCAGCGGCGGCGTCCGATCGCCGAACTGGCCGGCACCATCGGCCTGCACGTCGCCTCGGTGACGGTCCTGGTCTCCGACCTGATCGACGCGGGCTCTCTGGCCGTGCCCGCGCCGGACCGGGCGGACGGAGAGGGGTCCGACCTCCAAACGCTCCAGGCGTTCAGCGCCGGCCTCAGACGCAAGTGGCCCCATGCGGCCGCGATGGCCGGGTGACGTGCGTGACCCAGCCGCCGCAGCCCGCCGAGCGGGCCGTCCTGAAACTGGTCGTCGCCGGAGGATTCGGCGTCGGCAAGACCACCGCCATCGAATCCATCAGCGACATCCCTCCCCTGCGCACCGAGGAAGTCCTCACCGCCCAGGGCGAGAGCGTCGACAGCCTGCACGGCATCGAGGACAAGACGACCACCACGGTCGCCTTCGACTTCGGCCGGGTCGGCTGGGACGAACCCGAGCCTGTCGAGCTGTACCTGTTCGGCACCCCCGGGCAGCCACGGTTCTGGAGCTTCTGGCACAACATCGCTCAGGGCGCCTTCGGCGCCGTCATCCTGGCCGACACCCGCAGACTCGCCAGCAGCTTCCCCGCGGCCGACTTCTTCGAACAGCTCGGCCTGCCCTTCATCATCGCGATCAATCGGTTCCCCGGGGCCGCCCCGCGCAGCCTTGGCGAGATCCGCGAGGCCTTCGACGTCGACGCCGGAGTGCCGCTGATGTTCTGCGACGCCCGCAAGGCCGATTCCGTCGCCGGAATCCTCCTCGCCCTGGTCCAGCACGTAGTGAACACCGCAACCTCCGACTCCGCACTCCTGGACGCACCATGACCCTCACCCCGCCCCACCAGACCACGCCCGAACCGGCCTCCCCAGCCCCGGTCCCGTCCCTTCACACGGTGCAGCGCCGGATTCAGGTCTTCACCGACGACCCGGCCACAGAACTCACCGAGATGGCCACCCGCCTGTCCCGATTCAACGAGCTGGGCATCCGCCTGGAGGGATCCGAGGTGCTCGACGACATCGCCGTCGACATGGGCGAACGCGCCGGCTTCCTCTACGCCATGGTGAACGCCTTCGGCGAAGAACAGACCTTCCTCGGACTGCGCAACCCGCCGCGCGACGCCGGCTACCCCCTCGTCGGCCGCACGATGAGCCGCGCCCACGGCTACTGCCCCGAGGTCGTCCACCGCAGGCGCGGCCTGCCCCTGCCGAACGTGGCGGCCTCCCCGCGCTTCCAGGGCAACCACGTCGTCGACGCCATCGGCATCCAGTCCTACTTCGGCAGCCCCCTCATCGACGAGACCACCGGCCTCGTACTGGCCACGGTCTGCATCGTCGACCCCGAGCCGCGAACTCTCGCCGACGCAGCGCGGCTTCAGGCCATCGTCAAGGACGGCGCCCGCGCGGCCGCCGCCAAGCTCAAGATGCCCGCCCTCTGACGCACCCGGGTGCCCGAGAACCCCCCACACGCGGTTCTGACCGCAGCCGCTATGTGAGCCCACCAGCAAGAGGGACCGCCATGCCCATACCCACAACGCCCGCCACCCTCGACAGGTTCCTCACCCTCAGCCACCAGGCCCTGTGGGCGGACGCCGACGCCTTCGCCCAAGAGGAGGTCCTTCCCCTGGTGGAACGCATGGAGAGCGCGCCCAGCCGCGTCGACCGGAAGATCGCCCGGCTCATGGCCGGCCGCCGCTGGTTCGGCGTCACCGTCCCCACCGCGTTCGGCGGCATGCAGGCCGGACACGTCGCCAAGACGATCCTGATCCACCGCCTTGCCCGCGTCTCCGGCGCGGCCGCCGCGATCCTCCAGGCGAGCCTGATCCCGGTCGCCGCCCTCCTCCACTACGGCAGCGACGAGCAGCGCACCGCTCTGCTTCCCAGCGTCGCCGACGGGAGCGTGCTGATGTCGATCGCGGTGACCGAGCCGGACCAGGGCGGCCACATCGGCGGCATGACCACCAGCGCCGAGTGGGACGGCAAGGCCTGGGTGCTGTCCGGGACCAAGGCCCACGTCGGCAACAGCCACCTGGCCCACCAGCATGTTGTCGTCGCCCGCACAGCCCCGCACGGCACGCGCACCTCCCAGGCCCTCACCGCGTTCCTCGTGCAGACCGAACAACGAGGCGTGCACGTCCACCGCCACACCAGCAAGCTCGGCCTGCACGGCTTCAGCTACGGCCTGATCAGCTTCGACCGCGTCCGCATCCCGCCGCGGAACGTCATGGGTGAGGTGGGGCAGGGCTTCGACGTCGCGCAGTCCAGCAGCATCCTGTACGGAAGACCCAACCTGGCCGCCGTCAGCCTCGGCCTGCACGAAGCGGCCGTCGCCCTCACCACCCGGTTCCTCAGCCACCGCCCCCGCTACAAAGGGACAGTCGCCGACCTCAGCGTGGTCCGTGACCGGCTCGGCCGCATGTCCGCCCGGGCGATCATGGCGCGGATCCTGGCCTACCACGCCGTCGACATGCTCGACCGCGGCCTGCCCTGCGACATGGAACTCGTCGCCGCCAAAGCCATCGGCCACGAACTCGCAGCCGAGGCAGGCCGGGACAGCATGGAGCTGCATGGGGCAAACGCGCTCATCGAGGGGTACCCCCTCGAGCGGGTCTGGCGCGACATGCAGACCACCTACGCCCCCGCCGGCACCGGCGAGGTCCAGCGCATCCGCCTCGCCCAGAACCTCCTCCACGAACACGGCCACCCCGGCGAGGAGACCGACCAAACGCAGTGGTCCACCCGCCTCGCCCACCTCACCCGGCACGCCCGAGCAGACCCGGCGACCGCCCTGTAGAGCTCCCGCGCACGGCACCCCCGTGTATCCGCATTGCCGTGCGCGGGCCCCGGCCCCGCCGCAGACCACGCCATCAAGCCAGGCCTGCGGCGGGGCGCACACCCCCACACCCCTCCCCTCACACACGCCCCTACCCATCCACCCTTCTCAAAGGAACGCATGAACATCACCGTCCACCATGACGCAGGCCGCAGATTCGATGACCTGGCGCAGCGCGTTGAGGCCGTCGCCGCCGAAACCGCCCCCCTCGTCGAAGCGGTGACGGGACTGGCCCTGCCCGACACGGTGGTCATCCGGACCATGTCCCCACGCGCATGGCTGAAGGCGCACCAGCGCCGCAGCGCACGGCTGCTGCGGGCCGAAGCCCGCGAGCTGCGCGCTCCTCGAAGGCGCAGGCGCCAGGCGAAGGTGCAGCACTACACCCAGTGCAACGGCAGGCACCGGATCTGGCCCCTGATCGGCGCCCAGGTCGTCGACTTCCGTCCGAGCCAGTTCGAGCTCGTGATCCTGCCCCAGTCCATGCGCGAAGCCGGCCGGCTCAACGACCAGGCCGTGCTCACCAAGGTCATCGGCCACGAGCTGACCCACATCGCCCAGCACGCCACCGACCACGGTGCGATGTGGCAGCTACAGGACAGCTACTACCCGGAGCTGCGGGGCATAGCCGACCGCGACTACGCCTTCCTCGTGGAAGGGCACGCCTACTGGGCCGACCGGCAGATCACGACGAAACTCCTCGGCGCCCCGGTGTCGCTGAAGGAGATCAGCCCACACGCCACGCACCGCTACAGAGACCTGGCAGACACCCCCCAACGCGCCGAAACGCTGGAGTACTTCACCAGGGCCGTCGACAGCGTGGAGGAAATCGTCACCACGCACGGCCTCGATGCCTTCAACAAGGTCTGGCACCGTCCCGACCTCGTTCCGACCCGCGATGAGGCCAGCACACCCATCGGCTGGATGCAGCGCTTCGGATAGCGGGGCGTGCCGCCCTCTGACGTCCCTCGCCAGGCACCCCCGTTGCCCAGCGCGGGATACCAGCCCGGCGCGGGGACGACTGTTTGACGCGCCCTCCTCTGCGAGCGCGCTACAGCCGCCCCCGCGCCGGGTGAACCACCGAGAGCTTTCCGCGACGCAGACCAAGGACAACAACGGTGCAGCCCGACCATCCCGCCTTCCTCTTTCCTGGCGCAGCACCCCCTCAGCCCTCTCGTTCCCCGGACCGGACCCTGGTCCAGGGCGGGGCCGGGGCTCCAAGCCACCACACTGATTCCCCTGACCAAGAGAGTGCTGCGCTCACACCGCCCGTCTTCGACGTCGAAGGCACATCCGAAACGAACCAGTGCCGAAGGTGTTGTCCTGCCAATTCCGGCGGTGCAACGATCGCGGCCTCCCTGAGTGCTGCGGGGACGGTGGCTCGGTGAAGCCGCTGCTGTGGCGGGGCATGCGGGTTCCGTACCTCACCTCATGGACCGGAGAGCACGTCCCCCAGCCGCGCATCATCAAAGTCCCCCATCCCCGCGGCCAGCGCATCGGCTATGTGGACGAGAACGAGATGGCCGACCGGCGCCTGGAGACTCTGTGGGTACGCACCGGCCCCGCCCAGGGCTGCGGCCGACCGGACTTCCTGCGCAACAACTCGCACCGGCAAAAGCTGGTTTGCGTACGGCTACATCCACGATCGTCTGTCCGAATCCTGTGCGACGTTCCGTCCGCGGGACGGCCAGCGCCCCTCACGCCAGCCGCGCGGCAGCGGCCCGCAGGCCCCCGCGCTGACAGTTCAGGCAGGCGGCCTCTGCAGATCCTGAGGCGTTTGCACCTTGTGCTGGCCGCGCACCACGGCCGTCATGCCGGCGGTGTTCTCGAAGAAAGCCAACGCCGCACCCTCAGACTCCCGCCCCGGCCTGCTGCCGGGCCACGTCCTGCCTCACATGGCGCAGGACGGGGCGGGCTCCAACTTCCCGTCCGAGCACGGCCACGCGACCGCACATGCAGCAGCCTCCCCGCGTTGCAGCGGAATGGCAGCCGAGCCCGGACCGGGAAGCACGCGCTACTCCAACACCGCTCACTAGGAGGACGAGATGTTCCTTCCCTATCCCGTGATCGAACAACTCGATGACACCCAGGTGGCCACCTGGGAGAAGCACTTCGCCGGCGCCGAACACGAACGGCCCCGGGCGATCGAAGAGGGTATCTGGCGCCGGACGCAGGACCCAGCGAACGCCGTGCAGTCCGGATGGTCCGAGGACGAGCAGGGCCGCCGCCGCATCGTGCACTACCGCTACCGGTTCGACCTCGACTACACGTTCCCGGTGCCGCGGCTCGTTCTCTCGGACCTGTACCTGTACGCGTCGGTCCTCGCCCCGAAGGCCGAGATCGGCGAGTACCGCGACCACGTGTGCTCCTGGCTCGCCGAAGGCGGATGGCGGCAGGTCGATGACGCCATGTGGTCGAAGGGCGACCTGCGGGTCACCGTCACCCCGTACGACACGCACCCGCAGGACGAGCGAGCCTCGCGGGAGACGCCGGCCGGGTTCTGCTCGCTCGACGTGGTGTTCGTCTCCGAGGACTTCGCGGTGACGCGCAACGTGCGACAGATGCCGTGGAACGTCCTGGCCGGCGGCATCCGCATCAAGGACGAGCGCGGCAACCCCACCTACACCGACGACCTGAGCGAGCTGAAGAACTACCTGCCGTTCCAGGTCGAGATCGGCTGCGGCACGAGCGTGGAGGCCGGGGTGCCACCGCTGCACTTCCTGCACCAGGCGTACCGGGTCACCGAGCGGACCGACAACGTCATGAAGCAGACGCACCCGTTCGTCCTGAGCCCGCAAAAGGACACACTCGTGCGGGAGATGCTGCTCGACGCCACGGCGAAGGCGGACGAGCTGGTCACGATGTTCCGCGTCAGCTTCCTCGCCGAACCGACGGCTGCGCACCACGCGCTCAAGGCCCTGCACGACGCCGGGGTTTTCGTCGGCCCGGTGATGCAGCACAACTTCGATCTGCTCGCCGCACGGGCCGGGCTCGCGGAGCACTTCGTGCGCCGCTACGACCAGAAGATCCCGCCGGTGCCGTTCCACCCCGACGCGAAGGCGCTCCTGGTCGTCGGCCTGCACGCCGATCGGCGGTCGGTCCAGAAGCGGGCCCGCGAGCGCGGCATGAAGGTCTTCTACATCGACACCGAAGGTCTGGAGGAGTTCGGCACGTACATGCCCTACCCGCTGGAGGGCCCGCAGGACGGTGACGTGATCGTGAAGGCCGAGGCCGTCCCCACGCTCATCGAACTGTGCCACCAGCTCGGCGTGACCGTCCCCGTCGCCCAGGCTGCCGCCTGATCGGCACGGTTTCCCGGGGCCGCGCACGGCGCTCGCACGCGGCCCCCTCCGTGAGCACACCCGAGAAGGGACTCCCCCAAGTGGATCGGTACGCACAAAACCGTGAGCGGCTGCTGACGTCATCCAGGCCCATGCCGGACTTCGAGGTCGTAGGAACACAGGGCCCATGGCTGCACCTTGCGGGCGGCGCCCGGATCTTCGACGGATCGAGCGGGCTGCTCTGCACCAACGTGGGCCAGAGCAGCCCCAAGGTCCACGCCAGGATCGAGAGGCAGTTCTTCCGCTACTCCTTCGGCGGCGCCGCCGTCGTCCAGCCCCACATCCAGATGGAACTGATGGAACGTCTGTGCCGCGCCGTGGGCCGACCTGACGACTCCGTAGCGCTGACCACGTGCGGGACGCTCGGCGTCGAGGTGGCCCTGGGCCTGGCGCGGATCATCACCCGGGTACGTGACGGGAAGCGGCGCGGGGACATCCTGACCTCGACCTTGAGCTACCACGGGATGTCGGCCCTCACCCTCGCACTGGCCGGCAACCACGCCCGCAGGCCCCGCCCGCAGGACGCTCTCGGCCTCTGCCCCGGCTTCCCGGCGCCCTACCCGCCGACGCACCCTCACACGGACCGCGACTGCGACGCCTCGTGCGCCAACGAGATCGCGAAGGAGATCGACCGCCGCGGGGCTGAGCACGTCGCCGCGGTACTGATCGAGCCCATCAACGGGACCACGGGCGGCGGCTTCGTGCCGCCGGACGGCTACCTGCGGCGGGTCTCGGAGATCTGCCGAGAGCGGGACGTCCTGGTGATCCACGACGAGGTGCTGACCGGGATGTGGCGCACCGGAACCCCGCTCGCCAGCCATCACTGGGACGGCTGCGAGCCCGACATAGTGATCCTGTCCAAGGGGCTGGGCGCCGGATACACGAGCGTCGGCGCGGTGCTGGTGTCGCCCGAGATGGCCCAGTGGGTCCGGCACGCGGACTCCGACCCGCTGCCCGCGATGGGCACCATGGCCACCCATCCCCTCATGGCAGCCGCGTGCCTGGGTGTCCTGGACGAGCTGGAGGAGATGGACTTCGTCGCGTTCGCAGCGCGCGGCCACCGCCTCGGGGAGGCCATGACGTCGCTGAGGGGTGTCGGGCCGGTGCTGGACATCCGCGGGCGGGGATTCCTCTACGGGGTGGAGGTCGCCCCGGGAAAGCTCTGGCCGGTGATGAAGGCCGTGGAGGACCGAGGCGTGTTCTTCTACCCGTTCACCGGCGCCGGGGAGCCCGAGAGCGAAGGGCTCGTCGTCGCGCCCCCGCTGACGTCGACGGACGAGGACATCGAGTTCCTGTCCACCGCGCTGTCCGGCGCGCTGGACGCCGTGAGCTGAACCGTCGGCGCCCCGACCTGACTCGCGTTACCCGATCGAACACTCCAACGAACCCGTGAGCAGCCCGACTTGGGGCGTGCTTGCCAACCGATAGCGTCTGGATGCTCACCGAAGTCGGTGTGCCCCCGACGAGACAAGGACGACCTGCAATGCGTGTTTCCGTGATCGGCTGCGGTCACCTCGGCATCCCGCACGCGGCGGCGATGGCCGAGCTCGGCCACGAGGTCATCGGCGTGGACGTCGACCAGGCCAAGGTCGATCGGCTCAACGCCGGCGAATGCCCCATCTACGAGACCGGCCTGCCGGAACTGCTCGCCCGCCATACCCAGAGCGGACGGTTGCGCTTCACCACCGACATCCGCGAGGCCGCCGACTTCGCCGATCTGCACTTCATCGGTGTCGGTACTCCCATCGACGCGGACGGCCGCTCCTACGACACCGCACAGGTCTTCGGCGCGATCCGTCAGCTCGCTCCCCACCTCGACCGCGCGTGCACGATCGTCGGGAAGTCCACCGTCACCGTCGGCACCACCATCCAGGTCACCGCCCTCGCGCAGCGCCTGGCCCCCGCCGGCGACCGGGTCGACGTCGTATGGAACCCGGAGTTCCTGCGCGAAGGCCACGCCGTCGAGGACACCCTTCGCCCGGACCGGCTCATCGCCGGCGTCTCCACCGCGGAGGGCGAGAAGGCGATCCGCGCGGTGTACGCCGGGATCATCGACGCGGGCGTGCCGATCTTCGTCACCGACCCGCAGACCGCCGAACTGGCCAAGGGCGCCGCGAATACGTTCCTGGGCTTGAAGATCAGCTACATCAACGCTGTCGCCGACATGTGCGAGGCCGCGGGCGGCGACGTCTCCCAGATCGTGGACATCCTCGGCATCGACCCCCGCATCGGCGCCGGGGGCATGCGGCCCGGGATCGGCTACGGCGGCGGCTGCCTCCCCAAGGACGTCCGGGCCTTCACCGCCTCCGCCCGGCAGCTCGGCGCCGAGCAGGCCGCGGCCCTCCTGCGCGCCGCCGAGGAGATCAACGAGCACCGCACGGACGTCGCCCTCGGGCTCATCACCCGTGCCTTGGGCGACCGCCCCATCAAGGGCGCCCGGATCACCGTGTGGGGCGCCGCGTTCAAGCCCGGCACCAACGACGTGCGCGATTCTCCGGCCCTTGCCCTCTGCCAGGCACTCCATCAGGCCGGCGGCGTCGTCACCGTCCACGACCCGCAAGCCGTGCCCACGGCGATGGTCCGCAACCCGGAGCTGGACTACACCGACGACCTGGCCGCCTCCCTCGACGGCGCGGACCTCGTCGTCCTGGCCACCGAGTGGCCCGAGTACCGGCAGGCCGTTCCCCACACCTTGGTGGACCGCCCGGCCAACCCCCTGCTTGTCGACTGCCGGACCACCCTCGACCCTGAGCCCTGGCGCGCGGCGGGATGGACTGTTCGCCAGCTCGGGCGGCCGGGGAAGTAGCACCGGGCCGCGCCATGAGCAGCAACGACGTTCTCCTTCGCCGGGCATTCGCCGCCGACGCATGCGCCGCGGCCGATGTGTGGCTGCGCTCCTACGCCGCGGCGCTGCCGACCGTGCGCTGCGCACACGACGAACGCGACGTGCGGGACTGGTTCGCCCACGTGCTCGTGCCGCAGTACGAGACCTGGGTCGCCGTCACCGGGAACAGCGTGGTGGGCCTGTTGGTGCTCAAGGGAGAGGAGGTGAAGCAGCTCTACCTCGAACCGGAATGGCGCGGACGGGGCCTCGGCGACCGGTTCATGTCCCTGGCCAAACAGCAGCAGCCTGACGGCCTGTCACTGTGGACGTTCCAGGTCAATGGCGCGGCCCGGCGTTTCTACCGGCGGCACGGCTTCACCGAGGCCGAGCGCACCGACGGTCAGCGCAACGACGAGCGCGAGCCCGATCTCCGCTACGTCTGGCGGCCGCAGACGTAGCCGCTTCCCGCCCGGCCGGACGATGACAGCGGTCACCCGAACACCGGGTGGCCGCCGTCCCGATGGGGCCTGCGGGACTACGGTGACGCACATGACGATTCTGATCGTTGGTGGGTCCGGCTTCCTGGGGTCCGAGCTGGTCCGGCAGGCGAGTGCGGCGGGACACACGACAGTCGCGACGTACACGACCAAGGCGGGAATCGCCTCACCAAGCGCGTGGCGCCCGCTCGATCTGCGGGACGCGGGAAGCCTGGACGCCATCATGGCCGAGGTGAACGCGCGCGTCGTCATCAACGCATCGAGCGGCGGGGCCGACTGGGCAGTTACGGCAGAAGGTCCGCTCCAGCTCGCCATAGTCGCAGCGAAGCGCGGAACCCGCATGGTCCACATGTCCACCGACGCGGTGTTCTCCGGCGCCGATCGCGTCCACTACGACGAGTCCTGTCTCCCGGACCCCGTCACCCCGTACGGCGCAGCCAAGGCAGCCGCGGAGACCGGGGTCCTCGCGGTGCACCCGAAAGCCGCCGTCGTCCGCACGTCGCTGATCATCGGCCACGGGCGTTCCGTGCACGAGCGCCTGGTCCACCAACTCGCCGCTGGTACGGTCGACGGAGCCCTGTTCACCGACGACATTCGGTGCCCGGTCCACGTCTCAGACTTGGCCGCCGCACTGCTGGAACTGGCGCTGAGCGGCGCTGTGGGAATCCACCATGCCGCGGGATCCGATGCCCTGAGCCGCCACGAACTAGGCGTCCTCATCGCAAGGCGCGACGGTCTCGACGCCTCCCGGCTGCCCGCCGGCCTCCGAGCCGAGAGCACCGTTCCCGGAGGCCTTGACGTGCGTCTCGACAGTCGGACGACCCAACGGTCTTTGCGCACCCCCCTGCGCGGCGCCCGGGAGTTCCTTCGCCTCCGGGAAGACGGGCATCGTTCCCACCGCTGACCATCCATGTCCACGGCGCAAACTTCTACGACGCCGCGACCAAACTGAACTCGGGCAGCAGCGGGCCCATCACTGTGAAGCTGGCCGACTTCCCCCGACATGCCGGCCTGGACCTCACCATGATGTCCGCGCTGCGCTCCATGCCCGCCCTAGTCGGCGCCGCCCTGCGCATGGCGTGGAGCGCCGACCGGCGGGCGCTGCTCGCCGTGGCGGTCAGCGAGATCGGCCAGGGCATCGCCGCCGCCGTCGGCCTGCTCGCCATCAACGCCGTCATGCATGCCCTGCTCGCCGGCAGCGGCGACGCCGCCCAGCGGCTGCACGCGCTGCTGCCCGGCCTACTGGCCGCGGCCGCCATCGGTGTGGGTCAACTCCGCCCTGGCCGCGTGGTCGACCTCTCGCGCCGGGCGCCTGGAGCCCATGGTCGAGCGGGTCGCCACCACCCAGTACCTGGCCGCCGCCGCACGTGCCGAGCTGGAAGCCATCGACGACCCCGACTTCCGGAGGCTCGTCGACGTCGCCCAGTACGGTCCGGGCTCCGCCCGCCGCATGGATCGGTGTCTGTGTCGCCGCGCTGAACGGCCTCATCTCGCTGATCGCCACCGCAGGCGTCCTGGCCGTCCTCCATCCCGTCCTGCTGCCCATGCTGATCCTCATCGCCGCCCCGCGCGGCTGGGGTGCCATGCGCGTGGCCCAAGAACGGTACGTGTCGGTGATGAGCTGGCTCGAGCATGTGCGGGCCAGCCGGCTCATCGGTAACCTGCTCACCGAGCGCAGCGCCGCCCAGGAAGTCCGCCTGCACGCCGTCGGCGCCTTCCTCCTGAACCGCTACGAGCGCATGGCCGAGAGCGCCGAGGCCGAACAGGAACGCCTCGCCTCCAGCAAAGCCCTGACCGAGTGGCTCGCCTCCGCGCTGTCCGGGCTGGCCATGGCCGGGACCTACGGGGCCATGTTCTGGCTGATCATGACCGGCCGCATGAGCCTCGCTATCGCCGGCACCGCTGTGATCGCGGTGCGGACCGGGTCGGCGAGCCTGGGCGCGCTGGTGATGAACATCAACCAGCTGTACGAGGAATCCCTCTACGTCCGCGACCACGGCCGGTTCCTGGCTCAGGCAGCGCAGCACACCATCCCCGAAGGCGGCGATCCCGTCCCCGAACAGGTCAGGGAAATCGTTCTTGACCGCGTCACCTATCGCTACCCCGACCGTGACACGGCTGCCCTGGACCAGGTGTCCCTCAGCCTGCCGATGGGCACGGTCACCACGGTGGTGGGTGAGAACGGCTCCGGCAAGAGCACGCTGATGAAAATCCTGTCAGGCATGCTGCTACCCCAGGCCGGCACCCTGCGCTGGGGCGAGGCGGACATCAGCGACCTCGACCGCTCCCAGGTGTTCGAGCGTGTCTGTCTGCTCACCCAGGATTTCCAGCGCTGGCCCGTGACCGCAGCGATGAACATCCGCCTCGGCCGCCCCTCCCACCCGGCCACGCTCCAAGACCTGCAGCCCTCTGTCGACTACGCCGCAGCCGGACCGGTCATCGCCAAACTCCCGACGGCCTTCGCAGTCTGTTGGCCCGCATGTTCCGCGGCGCCATCGAACTCTCCGGCGGCGAATGGCAGAAAGTGGGGCTTGCCCGCACCCACTGGCGCAGTGCAACCTCGCACGCGGACAGCGTTCTCATCGTGGACGAACCCACCTCGGCCCTCGACCCCGAAGCCGAAATCGAAGCCTTCAACCGCATTCGCCGTCTCGCCGCCCCCAACCGGGCCGTCGTCCTGGTCACTCACCGCATGTCCGGCGTCCGCCACGCCGACCGCATCTACGTCCTCAACGCAGGACACCTCGTCGAACACGGCACCCACGACGAACTCATCGCCGCACACGGGCGGTATGCCGCCATGTTCGACGCCCAGGCAGCCCAGTACGCCCCCACCGCCACCATCCCGAAACCCGCCTCAACCACCGTCACAGATCCCGCATAGCGCAGCACGGGAGCGGTGGGGCCCGCCCACCGCGTGCCCCGCCGCCATCGAAGAGATCCCGGCGGAGGGGATGCGGCTGAGCTGACCTCCCCACCTCGACTCGTCCCGCTCCACGCACGTTTGAGGTTGCCCTATGCCGCTATCGCTCCACCACGTCCGCACCACCGTCGAGACCTACCTCGCTCGCCACCCTTACGAGCGCGTGCAGCTCGGCGCCCTCCTGGACGCCCTCGAACGTCCCACCGACATCGCCAGCCGCTCCACCTTCACCGGACACGTCACCTGCGCCGCGATCGTCGTCGACCCGGTCGGCCGCGTCCTGCACATGCTGCATCTGGCGAACGGGAAGGTCCTCACCCCTGGCGGACACCCCGATCCCGCAGACGAGTCCTTGGCCGGGGCGGCGCTGCGGGAGCTGCACGAGGAGACCGGGATCCCGGCTGAGGCTGTGGCACCGTGGCCCGGCTACGAGGCCGTGCCATTCGACATCGACATCGCAACAGCGGTGCTGGTGGTGCCGCAGGCAGAAGAGGTCGGCGGCATCGAATGGCGACCCGTGGACAGGGTGACCTCCCCCTCACTGCGCGCGAAGCTGCTCAAGCTCACGCCGCAGACCGCCAACGCCTCCGCCCTGATCTACAACGACCGCGGCGAGTACCTGCTCCACCTGCGTGACTACTTCCCCGGCCGGATCTGGGAGCCGGGCATGTGGTCCCTGCTGGGCGGCGGCCGAGAGCCCCAGGACGCCACCCTGGAACACACCGTGCGGCGCGAACTGGCCGAGGAAGCCGGCCTCGACCTCGCCGACCTGACCCCGTTCGGCACCGAGTACGCCTCCGACGACGCCGGTCTGAGCGTGCCCATCGCCATCTACGCCGGCCGCTGGAACGGCGATCCACGCGACCTCCGTCTCACGGAAGGGGTGATGCTGGCCTGGTTCGCCCCCGACGACCTCCACCGCCTGCGTATCGCAGACACCACGTACGACCTCGTACAACGCCACGCCGCCAGCCGCCCGGCCAACGCGTCCAGCACTGCGTCGCAGAGCGGGCTCTCATCGAACGAGGAGTGCCGCCCATCTGCTCCGCACGGCACGGTCCTCAACGTCATCGGCGTCCACCTCTACCTGGAGCGGCCCGACGGGACAGTGCTGCTCGGGCTGCGCCACCCCGACTCCGAGTTCGCGCCATCCACCTGGCACGTCCTGGCCGGTCACTGTGAGCAGGAGAGCGCCATCACCTGCCTGATCAGGGAGGCACAGGAGGAAGCCGGCCTGCACATCGAGCGCCAGGACGTCGAACTCGTCCACGTCGTCCACCACATCGACACCGGCGGGGACCGGCCCCGCATGGGCCTGTTCCTGCGCGCCCGCGTCTGGAGCGGCGAGCCGGAACTGCGCGAGCCGGACAAGTGCACTCAGTGGAAGTTCTGGGATCCGGCCGCGCTCCCCGACGATCTCGTTCCCTACACCCGAGTGGCCATCGAGGGCATCCGTGCCGGCCGCCTCTACTCCGAAACGGGCTGGGCATGAGCACGGCCGCGCCCCCGCACCCGGACCTCCCGCCCGAGGAAGTACGACAGCTCGCCGAGCAGGCGGTGGGGCACATCGTCACCTGGACAGACACCTCCTGGGACCGCGACAGCAGCCGGGTATGGCGGGCCGACGGAGCACAAGAAGGGATCTGGTACGTCAAGATCCACCAGAGCGCGCGGTTCCACCACCGCGAGGTGGACGCGTACCGCACCTGGGTCCCCAGCCTCGGAACAGCTACTCCCACCCTCGTGACCGCCGACAGCACGTTGCGGGCCGTCGTCATCACCGCAGTGCCCGGCCGACCCTTGCACGGCATCGCGCACCCGCCCGAGCAGCAACAGCTCCTCTTCCACCAGATCGGCGCCCTGGCCGCAGCCATCCACCACAGCGCAGCACCGCTCCCCGCGGAGGAAAGAGTGCCCGCGCTCGCGAAGGTCGAGCGGCACCTGGAAGCAGCCCGCCCCAACCTGCAACCGGGAGACGAGGAGTTCATCCGCCAGATCGTGGCGCGCGCCCAAGATGTTCCGCCCCTCGACCGCGTGCCGACACACGGGGACTTCCAGCTGCGCAATCTGCTGCTGGACGACACCGGCAGCCTCGCCGTGATCGACTTCGAACGCAGCGAGCCCGGCCCGGCCATCCGCGACCTGGTCCGCCTCGCAGACGCCTGGGCCACCCAGCCGCACCTCCACGACGCCTTCATGTCCGGCTACGGCCGGGCACTCACGCCAACCGAAGAAGAACGCTTCGTCGTCGACTCCGCGCTCGACGCCCTCTCCGGAATCCATTACGGCGCCACCCACGCCGATACGGAAACACAAGAGCGCGGCCACCGCGCCCTGGCGCGCCTGCGATCCCAAGGCCGCAACGGACGAACCGCATCGAACGGAGGCACGCGTGGCTGACGACACCCAGCAGGCGATCCCAGCCGTCCCGAGTCCGGCGACCGGAGGTGAACCACAAGAGCACCACATGCACCTGCTCGGGCGGTACTACCGCCAAGTGGAAGCAGGCCGCAGAACGATCGATGTGAGAGCGGCCACCCCGCAGAAGCACGCCGTCGCAGTCGGTGACACGGTCGTCTTCCACGACCGGGACACCGGGCGGGAACTCGACGTCATCGTGAAGCGGATCGCCCTATACCACTCCTTCGAGGATCTGCTCAGCTCGGAGGACACCGTGCGCATCGACCCGGACGGGCCGCCTGGAGAGCTGCTCGCCAACCTCCGCAGCATCTACCCGCCGGCCAAGGAAGCCCTCGGCGTTCTCGCCCTCGCATTCGACCACCGCCCTGCCCGCCCCGGCCGCCCCATGCCGATGACGCCCACGCAGTACGCGCAGACCGTTCCCCACCACACGGTGTACGGCTGCCTGTACATCCGCGACGAATACGACCGGCCGGTCCAGCTCCGCTCGGTCTACGGCTCGAGACTCTGGCAGTTCCCCGGCGGCAACCTGGACGCCCCAGGCGAGGACCCGCTGCAGACCGCACAACGAGAGACAATCGAGGAGACGGGCCTCGAACTCGGTCTGGACACGCCGAAGCTGCTCCTGACGCACTTCCTTCACGCCGGGCCGCGCCTGCCGCTGAACAAGGTGGGGCTCATCTTCGACGGAGGCCAGCTCACCGCCGACCAGCTCGGCCGGATCCGACTCGATCCCGCAGAGCACGACATGTGGGCCGTCCACGACCTCACGACCTGGCAGGAGCTGATGGCGCCACGTGCCTTCGCCCGCCTCGACGCCATCGAACGAGCCCGGCGCGGCGAGGGCCCCGCCTACCTGATCACGCACACCTGATCCCCGACACCCCCTACCGCCCGCACATCGAGCGCCACGACATTGCCTAAAAGGGTCGTCAGCTGCGGGTACCCGTTATGGCAGCAGGGCCCTGTTGTGAACGGGGTGTCTTCTCCCCAACCTTCCTGACGTCGATCGTGCGGGGATCGACGGCTTCGCCGGGAGCACCCTCTTGATACAGGCCTTCGGGCTGAGTGTCGCGGTCGTGCGGGAGAAGGAAGAAGACGCGGCGCCGGTAGAGGCCGCTGTCGGGGTCGGCTTCGGCGTGGTCGTCGAGTTCGGCGTAGCCGACCATGCGGCCGTCGCGGGCGTAGCGGGGTTTGTTGCGCCGACGTGGGGTCTTGTCAAGGGCTTGGCGGACGTAGTCGAGGTTTTCGGGGTCTTCTAGCCACACCACGTGTGCTTCGTGGGTGAGATCGCCCTCGGTCAGTAGCGAGCTCATGGCTGCTGCCCCTCCTCTGTGTGCCGGGCCGGATGGCGGACCGTCTCGTGGTGCGGTGTGCTATTCGCTGGCGAGCCCGGCCCCGCAGGTTCATGGTAGGCCCGGCGGGCGGGAGTGCGCAGGGGCGTCTGTGCGCTGCGCCAGTGCAGGAGTTGGTTCATCACGGTGTGTCCAGCAGAGCGAGGCCGGGGTAGTACTTACGGCCGTTCGATTTGATCATGTCGGCGGGTGAGGCGAGGCCGACTTCCTGCCGGACGCGAGTGGCGAAGGCGCGGGCACCGGCAGGGCGGATGCCTTCGCCGACGCTGCACCAGGAGGCGTAGGCGGTGTACAGCAGGCCTTGCTCGACGCGCAGGTCGGGTTGGACGTCAAGGTCGCGGGTGCAGCATTCGGTAAGGAAGCGGCCGATGTGGTCTTCGGTGTTCGCGTAGGCGGTGGTGGCGATGCGGACGCGGTCGGGACCTTCGAGGTTGTCGCGGGTGGCGAGGTAGCGGCGGGCCCCTTCGATGAGCCACTGCAGGATGCCGGGGCCTTCGTCACGGACGAGCTCGAAGGCCAGGTTGTCGATCTTGCGGTGGTCGGGGACGGTGCGCTCAAAGGGAAGCAAGCGGATGCGGCGCCAGAAGGCGAAGCCCCCGGTGGAGACTTCGGGGCGGTGGTTGCCGAGCAGCCACAGGTGGTGGGTGGGGGTGAAGGAGAAGTAGTCCTGCCGCATGCGGCGGGCCTTGATCTTGTCTCCGCCGGTCAGAAGCCGGACGCGGGCTTCGTCGAATTTGTCGTTGGGCTTGAGTTCGCTGCAGACGATCAGCCGGCGCCCGTGGAGCTCGGTGAGTTCGGTGGAATGCTCCGAGAACGCCCCACGGTCCATGAGGAATCCTGGTGGTGCTGCGTCCGCGTAGTCGCCCAGGATCTGGATCATGGTGTCAAGCAGGACGCTTTTGCCGTTCTTGCCGTGGCCGTGCAGGAAGGGCAGGACCTGGGCGCCGACGTCACCGGTAATGGAGTAGCCCAGCAGCAGGTGCAGAAAGTTGATCATTTCCTGGCCTTCGGCGTCGTCGCCGAAGGTGTCGTGCAGGAAGCGGTGCCATCGCGGGGTCTCGATCGCCTGCGGTGCAACGCTCGTAGCACGGGAATGGAAGTCGCAGGTGGGGTCGGGCTTGCGCAGCAGCCCGGAGTTCAGGTCGACGACGCCTGCCGGGGTGCACAGCGCATAGGGGTCCCCGTCGAGAGTGTCAGGGTCCACGGAGAGGTCCGGGGAGGCTTTCGCCTGAGTGAGAAGAGCTTTCATCCCGGTCGTCGACAGGGTGCGCTTCTTGTGCAGGTGGAGCTCACGGTCGCTGAACAAGCCGCGCGGGTCGGTGTCAGGCATGTCCTCGGCCATTTCGCCCGCGGCCCACAGAGCTGCCTTTTCACCACCGGTGCGCTTCCAGCGGTAGCCGTCCCAGGAGAACCAGCCCAGGCCTTCGACGTGGCGGAACTGATCGCGGAAAAGCTTCACGAAGAGCTTGGCGTTGCCCCGGTCGGTGAGTGTCCCGGGCAGGGGGGCCGGCTGCGCCCACGACGGCGCAGCCACTGGGGAGGTGTTGGCCTGGGCGGGGAGCGCTGCCGGAGGGTGGACCGGATGTTCGAGGTCCAACATCTGCTGAGCGGCGGCGCTGGCGTCGAAGCGCGGTGATTCGGCGCTGCTCATGAGCGTCCTTCGAGGTGGAGCGGACGTGCGGATCCGGCGGCAAGGGCGTCGTCGATGATGCGTTCGTTGCGGGTGCTCTGCCAGGGCCGGGCAGCAGCGGCTGCTTCAAGCAGCAGGGTACGCGCGGTCTGTTCGTCGAGGTGCCCGGCCGCTGCGAGTCCCCCGGCGGTGTAGGCGGCCTTGTTGAGCTTTTCCGTGAAGGAGGCGCCTTCAGGCGTGGCCGCGCACTCGGCCACGTCCATGAGCAATGGGTCAAGGACGCGCTGCCCGCCGGGAGGAGCAACGTGGCGGCGTCTGCGAGGGACCGCCGGCCGGGGACGGGCCACCGGGCACTGGATCATGTGGCCGGTCCTCACAAGTTCCTCCCCAAGCCATTCGGGCAGTGGGGCGGGTAGACGGGCGGTGCCCTCGGCCAGATAAGTGCCCTGGGTGGTTCGGGTGGTGGGGGCAACGATGTAGCCGCCATCGGCCCGTACGTCGACCTGCCAGGCTAGGGCGACCTTGGCGCTGGATCCGGTCGAGCAGCGGAACCGTACGGCCGGATGAGGGTTGCGGTACCAGACGTGGAGACCGCCGGACGGAGTACGCACGCGCAGGGTGCTGTCGTCTTCAGCCGGGCTGGGCTGCCGACGCAGCGCCGCGAGGAGCGCGAGCGTGTCGAAACCGGACGCCAGGCCCTGAAGGTTTACGGAGTCATGAATGGGAATGCCGGGAAGCAGCCGGTTACGGTCAGGGACCGGTGCGGGGTGAGCGTCGATGTCGATGACGACCAAGTCGGCCTTCCCGCAAGCGACGCCAACGCCCCAGGACGCGTCGCCGGACCACCAGCTATCGATCCGCGCCAGGTCAGTGGTCGCAGCGTGGAAACCGTGGCACGGCCGGCCAGCGGGGAGGCAGGAGCAGTCGGCCGGTGCGTGGTGATGGTCTCTGCAGGCCTGGCAGTTGGCGGCGGGCGTCTTGCGACCCGCCGCGAGTGGATGGACCGGCCAGCCTTGGTCAGCGCACCACCGGGCTACGGCATGGGGAGTCGCTGGCCGCCCAGTTGCTGCGGGCGCTCGCTTCACACCGGGGCCGGACACGTGTCTGTTCCTTCTGCCGAGGTCTGCTTCCTTCAGTCCCTGACGGCCTCCTCAACCAGGTCCAGCTCGCTGTACCAGGGACCGGAGGGACTGTAGGGACTGTGTTTCCGAAGAAAGTCTAGGACCCGGAGGCGGGGGAAGTGAGCAGCTCCCCCGCGTGGCGGTCTATCAGCTTCCGGGTCCCTACAGTCCCTTGGGTCTCTACATGGAGGCAAGTCCACTGAAGCAATGCCACAAATGCCCTTTATGCGAGGGCCTAAAGGGATCGTAACCACACGTCAGGCGCGCGATCCACGTCGCGAGGGGAGTGCTCTCAGCTTGAGCCCTGTAAGAGACCACCTTGGAGAACCGGGACTGAAAACGCGGTCACACCGTTCGGTCCCTCGACTCAGTCCCTGCACATTGTCCCAGGTCAGAGCCTGGTTGCCCCACCCCTGAGGGACTCAAGGGACTGAAAGCTCTCATTATGGGCCAGCTTTTACACCTGTACCTAATGGATGCGCCCGCGCGTACACACCTACACAACTCACTCATAATTCCAAGTTCGAGTCCCTTCAGTCCCTGACAGGACCTCGCTAGGCCTGTGACCTGCAACTTTGCCCAGGGACTGAACACAGGGTCTGAACGAAGCCCGAACCCTGATCCTCCTTCTCCCGCGCTGGTCAGCATCTGTGGGCTGCCCGTACTGGCCAGCCCACAGCTCTCCGCCCCTGGCAGGCCGCTGCCCGCGCCCTCGCACCTGCGATCACAAGAGGTGCAGGCAAAAAGGACTTCGCTCACGAAACGACGGCGCAGCCACGGTCCGAGCCCTGCTCCACCCCCCGCTCACGTGCAACGAAGGATTCATTGACCTTCTCGCTCAACGCCGCGAACCCCTTGCGCCCGGAGTCAAAAGCGACTGAAGCGACTGAGAGCCAGACCTGGCCGTCGCCGTTGCCAGCAGCAGCCCCAACGCTCCAGTCGCTGCGCCCAACAGGTATAAGCGACCACGGAACCCCGACGGCTTCGCGGGCTTTGTAGCCGCGAGGGCGCGTCCATCGTGCTTAGCAGGCAAGGCTGCTGCTGCCCTCGGCAGGCGGGAACTGGGTGCCGGTTAGGGCCTGTTCTGAGTTGAGATCACGGGATCGGTCATTCCCGCTTCAGGAGGGTGCTGGCTGCGGTAGACCGGTCGCGTGACTCGTGGTGATCTGACCGATGCCGAGTGGGAGTTGATCGAGCCGCACCTGCCGCTGGGGGCGTTCGGACTGATTCCTGACCTGCGCAGCTACTTCAACGCGGTGATGTGGCGGTTCCGTACCGGCAGCCCCTGGCGGGATGTGCCGGAGAGCTACGGCTCCTGGTCGACGATCTATGACCGGTTCCGGACGTGGGCGCGTGACGAAGTCTTCCAGACCCTCATGGAAGCAATGATCGCCGAGGCGGCGGCCCGCGACGACGTCGATCTCAGCCTGGTCAGCGTGGACTCGACCGTTGCCCGCGCGCATCACCACGCGGCGGGCATGGTCGTCGCCCCGGAGCTCCTTGAGGACTTGGAGAAGGCCGTGGCGGAGGAAAAGGGGCTGCGGCAAAGGGGCAAAACGACGCCGCAGGCGAGGGGTCCGCGAACAGGGAGGATCCCGAGCGGGAACAGCGCCGCGCCGTGCGCCGCCGCCGCAGGGCCCGACTACGGGCCGCCGAACTGGGCCGCTCCCGGGGCGGGCTCACCAGCAAGGTCCACCTCGCCGTCGAGCGGCGCTGCCGCCCGCCGTCCATCATCCTCACCCCCGGGCAGGCCGCGGACAGCCCGCGCTTCATCCCGGTCCTCAAGAAGATCAAGGTGCGCGGTCCCCTCGGCTGCCCCAGGACCCGGCCGGACGCAGCGGTCGGCGACAAGGCGTACTCCTCCCGTGCCAACCGCGCCCACCTGCGCAGACGCAACATCAAGGCGGTGATCCCGGAAAAGACCGACCAGGCCGCCAACCGCAAGAAGAAGGGACGCTCCGGCGGCCGCCCTGTCAGCCATGACGCCACGCTGTACAAAGATCGCAACACAGTCGAGCGCGCCATCAACAAGTTCAAGGAATGGCGGGGGCTGGCCACTCGCTATGACAAGACACCCGAGAGCTATGCCGCAGGACTCCACCTGCGCGGGTCCATCCTCTGGTTACGTAGCCTTCCAGCCCTCCCGTGACCTCAACTCAGAACTTGGCCCTAGCCGGAGTGCGAGCCGCGGGTCCGGCGCAGTCGGCGAGTCACCGGATCAACTCGGATCGCACTGCCGCGAAAGCCTCGTCCAGATGGTCGGCCAGCGGCCCACGGCGTTCCAGGCTGCTCCAGATCTCGATGGCCAGGGGCAGTGTGCCGACTCCGGCCATGGCGATCAGCCGGAGTGCCTGCTGCCGTGCAGGGGCCGGCTAGCGGTCGGCCAGGGCCTCGGTGATGATCCACTCCTGGCGCTCATAGTTGGAGTGCTTGCGGGCGAGAAGGGCCTCCGTCGACCGCATCAGCCGGTCGAGTGCTGCCGGCCCGGCCGCTCGGGCTCCATCCGGAAGCAGACCAAGCGGGTCTTGGCGGCGGCCGTGCGCAGCTCGTCGTCGGTGGGCTGCCGGTCGCCCGGGAGGCCGAGCATCAGCCCCTTGGCGGCCTTGGGCCCTTTGCGCCGGCCGAACTCACCCAGCAGGGCGGCGACTTCCTCAGGGTCTTCGACGACCGTTGGGACAGCGCCGTGGTCCTGGCCCCGGATGCGCAGCCGGACGGCGGACCCTTGGCGCATGCTGGGGATCCAGCCGAGCTGGGAGGACATGGCGAGCACCGTGCCGGGATCCCAGTCGAAGTAGCCGATGGGGACCGTGAATTCGCGGCCCGTCCTGTGCCCCTTGTACGTGAGCAGCATCAGGCGCCCGCTCAGCGGCTTGTGGAAGCGGGAGGCGAGCAGCGGCCGGACGACCTTGTTGGCGGCCCGGAAGATCTTCACCATGGGTGGCCTGGCCGTGTTCGCCGCGGGTGTGCCGGAGGTGCTCACCTGATGCCGCCGGGGACGGTGTGGACGATCTCGGCCTGGTCGCGCTTGGTGTACGCGTCCCAGTAGTGCTCGGCGATGGTCTCGGGCTCGGTGCCGGGACCGCTGCCGATGTACACCCCGATCGCCACGTGCGCGGCGTGCACCCCGTGCTCGGCGAGGTCGATGCCCAGGGCCACGGCGTAGTTGCGCAGGGCCGCCGCCGCGACGCCGATGCTGCCGAACGCGCCGCCGCTCGGCCGGATGGAGGAGGCGCCGGTGGAGAACAGCAGGGTGCCGCTGCCGCGTTCGAGCATGGCGGGCAGCACCTGACGGACCGCGGCGACCGCTCCGTACAGGTAGTAGTCGAGCTGCTTGTGGAGGTCCTGCGCCGTGGCGTCGACGGCGGCGGCGCCGGCGAACGTGGGGTCGGCGGGCGAGTACTCCAGTACGTCGACGGCCCCGAACCGGTCGGCGACCGCGGCGAGCGCCGACTGCAGCGAGTCGGGACGCGTCACGTCCGCGGCGAAGCCTGCGGCCTCGATGCCGTCCTCGGCGAGCCGCGCGGCGAGCGCGTCGAGCTTGTCCTGGGTCCGGGAGACCAGGGCGACCTGGAACCCCTCCTTTCCGAAGCGGCGGGCGATGGACAGGCCCAGGCCGGGGCCTGCCCCGATGACGGCGATGACGGGCATGGGTGGTGCTCCTGTGGTCGGACGGGCTGAACGGATGAGGGGCACCTCACGCCCCGACAGCGGTCGGGACTGAAAGTCGAGGGCAGCCTCATGTTCTGGAGCGTAGCAGAGAAAATGAGGCACCCCTCCGGTTGGTAGGCTGAGTGACATGGCCATCGACCGTCCGTCCGCCTCCGCCGGGAACCCGGCCCCTGTCCGCCCCCTGCGGCGTGACGCGCAGCGCAATCGCGAGGCCCTGCTCACCGCGGCCCGCTCCTGCTTCGCCGAGCAGGGCCTGGAGGCACCCCTGGAGCAGGTGGCCAAGCGGGCCGGGGTGGCCATCGGCACGCTGTACCGGCACTTCCCCACCCGGCTGGACCTGGTGCAGGCGACCTTCGCCGGGAAGCTGGCCCTCTGGCGGGAGGCCGCCGAGAAGGCCGTCACCATGGACGACGCCTGGGCGGGGCTGTGCCATTTTCTGGAGACCATGTGCGAACTCCAGTCACAGGACCGGGGGTTCAACGACCTGGCCTCCATACGGTTGCCGGAGAGCGCCTGCCTGGCGGGCGCCCAGACCCGCATCCGCGAACTCGGTGTACACATCGTCGAGCGTGCGCAGGAGCAGGGCAGCCTGCGCCCCGACCTCACCCCCGAGGACCTTGCCTTCGTCATCTGGTCGCACAGCCGCGTCACCGAGGCCACCCACGCCATCGCCCCGGACGCCTGGCGCCGCCACCTCTACCTTCTGCTCGACGGCTTCCGAACCGACCGCGCCCACCCGCTGCCGGCGCCGCCGCTCACCGGGGAGCAGCTGTACCGCGCCATGATCAGCCTCGGCGGAAACGGGGCCTGCGGCACCTGACCGTCGAGACGCGCGTTGTCTCAAGACGCCGCGGGGAGCCCCTTCCCGGCGACCAGGCCGAGCCGGTACGCCTCCGTCCCCGCGACGCAGAGTTCACGGAGGCGTTTGGTGACCTCCGCGTGCACCGGCGACACGGCGTGCGCCTCGAAGGCCGCCTCAGGGCTGGCCACTCGCTATGACAAGACGCCCGAGAGCTATGCCGCAGGACTCCACCTGCGCGGGTCCATCCTCTGGTTACGTAGCCTTCCAGCCCTCCCGTGACCTCAACTCAGAACAGGTCCTAGTGCTGGATTCCTCATTCCTTGGGTATATGTCCTGGTGGCGGGGTAGTTCGGGTGCTCGGGGGCGGGTGCTGGACGGTGGTGTTGCGGGCACGGCTGAGCCGTGACGAGAACGAGCAACGAGTCGTGCTTCGGCTGGCGCGAGCGCGCAAGGCGCCGCGTGATCTGGTGTCGCGGGCGCGGATGGTCGAGCTGAGCTGGGCCGGGCAGCGAGTGCCGGCCATCGCGGACCAGCTGAGGTGCAACCAGAGGACGGTCCGCCGCTGGTTGCACCGCTTCAACCGCTCAGGCTTGGACGGGCTGGAGGATCTGGGCGGACAGGGCCGTAAACGGCGGATCACCGAGACCGAACGCTCAAGAATCATCGGCCTGGTCAAGCAACCGGCTCCGGGCCGGCTGACCGTGCAGGCCGACGGCGAGCTGGCCGCGGAGGACGAGTCCGGGCCGCCGGAGTGGACCCTTGACGCGCTGTCCGCCGAGGCCCGGAGGCTGGGCATCGAGATCGGCCGCAGCCAGGTCCGCCGGATCCTGCTGGCCGAGGGCGTGCGCTGGCGACGCACCCGGTCCTGGACAAGATCAAGAGACTCGGACTTCGAGGGAAAAGGACCAGGATCATCGACCTCTACACCTGCCCGCCCGAAGGCGCGACGGTCGTCTGCGCCGACGAGCTCGGACCTGTGATCCCCCGCACGTTCCCGCCGGTGCCGGGCTGGTCGCCGGACGGCCACCGCATCAAGTCCGAAGTCGACTACGGTCGCGGACCGGAGAAGACCTGGGTCTACGGCGCCTTACGCGTGCGGGACGGACATGAGGTCACCATGACCGCATCCTCCCGCAACAGTGTCTTCTACCAACAGTTTCTTCAAAAGATCGAGGCAGCCAACCCCGTCGGGGACATCTACGTCGTCACCGACAACCTGTCCTCGCACAACAGCCTGTCCACCCGAACCTGGCTGGAGGACCACCCCAGAATCCGGCACGTCTTCATCCCCGTTGGCGCCTGCTGGCTCAACCTCCAGGAAGGCTGGTGGCGCATCTTCCGCAAGGCCGCCCTCGCAGGCCAGTCATTCGCCGGAGCAGCCGAAATCGAGCACGCCACCCGCCTCACAACCTCCCAGCTCAACGCCCGAGCCCAGCCCTGGATATGGGGCAGACTCACACCACCAACCCGGCTACTACGACGCCGATATATGTACATCCAATGAGGAATCCAGCACTAGTGCCCAGTCGGCACAGGCCGATGAGGACACCATCCGTGACGTGATCCACAAGGAGAACGAGATCGATCTGGCCTGCCTGGACCCTCAGTGGGCGGGAGGCCGGCACCGCCATCTCAGCACTGACGATGAGGACTTCGTCATCCAGACGGCCACCACCCGCCCGCGCAAGCCCGGCCGGGCCTTCACCGCTGGTCCATCCACAAGTGCCCCCCGCTGGGCCGAACAGGGCAAGCCCGACCAGCTTCCTGCGTCCTTCCCCCACCCACCCACGGCGTGACCTAGGGTCCGGGGTGGTGGCTGCGACCGCGACGCACGCAGAGCTACGCGGTGACCGCTACTGAACTTGATCGAGTGATGTCGGGGAGTTCTCCTGACGCCTCTGCGGTGGTCAGGTAGCTGTGGGCTTGTGAGATATGCGCAGGGCGGCGGGTTGACCGACGCCGGGAGGGCAGCGCGGGAGCGGGTCCGGCTGCAGGGCCGTGGACCGCTTCGAGCGCGGGGAGAAGAACCGGGAGGTCGCCGCCGCGCTGCGAGTGAGCGAGCGGTCTGTGGAGCGGTGGCGTCTGTCCTGGCGCGAACGCGGCGCGGCCGGTGTCGCGTCCAAGGGATCACCCGGACGTCCCCAGCTCAGCGATGTTCAAGTGGCCCGGCGTGAAAGCGAGTTGGAGCGCGGGCCGTTGGCACATGGCTGGGCGGATCAGCGGTGGACGCTGGCCCGGGTGAAGACGCTGATCGGTCGCATGTTCCACGTCTCGTACACGCTCCAAGGCACGTGGCGGCTGCTGAGGCGGCACGGCTGGTCGTGGCAGCAGCCCACCCGCCGGGCCATCGAACGCGATGACACGGCGGTCGACTTGTGGAAGAAGGATGTCTGGCCGCGGGTAAAAGCACCGCGGCGGCGCTCGGTGCCTGGATCGTCTTCCAGGACGAGGCCGGGCAGTCGCTGACGCCGCCGCGCCCCAGGACCTGGGGCCGCCGGGGCTGCACGCCCGTAGTGCGGGTACGCGGGCGAGGATCTGGCCGGGTGTCGATGGCAGGGATGGTCTGCTACCAGCCGGGCCGCCGCTCGCGGATGTTCTACGCGGTACGCGAGTATCGGAGCCGCCTGGGACAGCCGAAGGGCTTCGGCTGGCAGGACCTGCGCGACCTGGTCGCGCAGGCCCGCATCCAGCTCGGCGGGCCCATCGTGCTCGTCTGGGACAACGTGCGCCTCCATCTCACCGCGGGGATGCGGGAGTTCATCGCTGCGAACACCACCTGGCTCACCGTCTTCCAGCTGCCCGCCTATGCACCCGACCTGAACCCTCAGGAGGGCATTCGGTCGCTGGTCAAACGCGACCTCGGCAACCTCGCCGCAGCCGACCTCGCCCAGATCACCCGGACTGTGAAGCGCAGACTCAAGCAGATCCAGTACCGGCCCGACCTGGTCGACGGCTGTCTGGCCGGCACTGGGCTGATGATGGATGACTGACCGAAGTGAGGGGGTATTCGATGGAAGACCGAGCCTCCCAGCTGACAGGCTTTGGCCATGAGTCTCCGGCCCAACGGCGTATCCGACCCCTCTTGGCTGGGCAAGCCGATCGATACTCGCCCGCTGTTCGGGCCAGAGCTGGCGTCGCTCCTCGACGTGCTACGCGGTCTGCGGGGCAATGAGTGGAGCAAGGCCGCAATCCCGGGCTGGACCGTGCACGATATTGCCGCCCACATCCTCGGCGACTACCACGGCCGTCTCGGCTGGAGCACAGAGAGCTACCAGCGCGCCAGGGCGGCCGGAGAGACGCTGGAAGCGTTCATCCACCGGGTCAACCAGGAATGGATAGATCTCCACGCCGATCACAGCCCCGCCGAGCTCATCGAGGCCCTGGAACTGGCCGGGACCCAGGTCACCCGTCAATTCGAGGGCACCGACCTCCACGCAACGGGCCTGGGGGTGTCCTGGGCAGGGGCCGACCCGGCGCCCAAGTGGCTAGACGTCGCCCGGGAGTTCACCGAATACTGGACCCACCGCCAGCAGATCCGCCACGCCACCGGCCAGGACACCGTCCCGGAGCCCAACGCTCTGTCCGCGGTCCTGGACACCTTCATGAGGGCATTGCCCCACACGCTGCGTCACACGCCCGCGCCCGCCGGGACACAACTCCAGGTGGCCATCGATGAGCCAGCCATCGGCACCTGGACCGTGACCGCCACCGCAGACCGCTGGTCACTGGCCGAAACACCCACCGGTCGGCCGACCGCATCAGTACGGCTGGACCCAGAGACCGCCTGGCGACTCTGCACCCGCAGCATCGATCCCGGCACTGCCCTAGACCGAGCCCGCATCATCGGAGAGCGCCAGCTCGCCGAAGCCGCCTGCCAGATCGTGTCCATCGTCTACTGATGAACTCTGCTGCTTCGAGGGCCATTGCCCCGGCATGTCGTCGTCTGTCACAGATGGCAGTCCGACATCACGCATTCAAGTTCAGTAGCGCTGCGCATTCATGCTCTGGTCAGGGGTTTCGCTGAATGCGCAACCTGAAAGGGAAGCTGACACGCAGGGTGGGACGGGGGATCTACGGCTGCGTATCGACGTGATGGCGGCTGAGCGCTTGCCACCGGCGCTCAAAGTCCACAGCCTCTTCGGCGATGAAGCCGGGGGTGATGGGCTTGTTGTGCTGGCCGGTGATCCCCCGGTCTGCGCAGGCTTGCGCAAGGTCCGAGTGTGCAGGGGCTTCGGTGTGCGCCCGCTGCTCCGCCCAGACCTTGTAGACACGCCATCGCAGGAAGTGGCGCCGCAAGTTGGCCGGACTGACGGGTTTGTTGCCGCGGCCGAGCAGTCCCTTTTCTGCGCAGTAGGCCGAGAGCTCCTTGTCGCTGGGTTCGTTCCCCTTCTGCTCCTGGTACTCCATCCATGCAAGGTAGTACCGGTCAGGAGTGGTGAGTCCGCCTCCCCCGTTCGCGGCGTGCGACGTTTCATCGACCGGAGCATCGGCCTGGGGACCACGAGGCGCCTTCGCCGCCTGTGCTGAACCGCCAACGGGCGCCGACTGTGAGCCGCTCGACTCCGGGAGCGGCTCGTTGGCTTCACGCTCGACAGGATCGGCGGCGTCCTCAGAAGGGAACTCGGTCTCGCCGAACTCTCGTTCCTGGAAAGTCGCGACGAAGTTCGCCAGGTCCTCGCCCGCGAGAGGGTTACCGCCGTCGCCCGTGATGGTGTCCCGCTCGTACACGTATGCCGCGAGGGCAGCAGCGTCAGGATGGAGGCCGCGCTCATCCGCGTAGCTGCGCCAGGCGCTGTAGAAGTAGTCGTACCAGGACTGGTCGGTCGCCTGCGGCTCTTCCAGGTCGGTGGTTCCCACGGTGGAAAGCGCGTAGCGGTTCTGCAGAACTCGGAGCAGGGGCTGCAGTTGCCCTTCCGAGAGCGGTTCGCCGGCCCCGGTGGAGATGCCGTACGCGTCGCGGAGCCAGAGGGCCCATTGCGTGGCAGTCGGCTCGGCCTGGAACCGCGTGATGAACGCCTGGTAGGCCTCAGCGAACCGCTTGGCGTCCTTCTCAGCGGATTCCGGCAACTCACCAGGCGGCTCGGGTACTCCTGCCGGAGCCTCCGCCGGTCGCACCTCGAGACTCTCCAGTCCCGCCGGCTCCGGCAGCTCGTGTGGTGTGGCCTCGAGCGCGGCGCTTTCAGGCTGGACAGAGGAGGAGACCCGCTCGACAGTGAAGAGGATCGGCGGTTCGATGCCCGCCGCCGCCAGACCCGCCGGGGCGGTCTCCGCCAGCGGGACGCCGTACCGGGCCAGTCGCAGCGGCATCAGCGACTCCACCGGGGCCTTGCGGCGCCAGGCGCGGCCGAAGCGGGAACGCAGCCTCGCCTGGTAGACGAGACGTTCCTGCTCCAGCTTGATCACCTGTTCGTAGGAGCGCAGCTCCCACAGCTTCATACGGCGCCAGAGCAGGAAGGTGGGCAGCGGCGAGAGCAGCCAGCGCGTGAGGCGCACGCCCTCCATGTGCTTGTCCGCCGTGATGTCCGCGATCCGGCCGATCGCGTGCCGGGCCGCCTCGACGGACACCACGAACAGGATCGGGATCACCGCGTGCATACCCGTGCCCAGCGGGTCCGGCCAGGCCGCCGCGCCGTTGAAGGCGATCGTCGCCGCCGTCAGCAGCCACGCCGTCTGCCGCAGCAGCGGGAAGGGGATGCGGATCCAGGTCAGCAGCAGATCCAGGGCCAGCAGGACGCAGATACCCGCGTCGATACCGATCGGGAACACATACGAGAAGTTGCCGAAACCCTTCTCGAGGGCCAGTTCCCGGACGGCCGCGTACGAACCGGCGAAGCCGATTCCGGCGATGATCACGGCGCCGGTCACGACCACGCCGATGAGAACGCGGTGCGTCCGGGTCAGCTGAGGTATGTCGCCGTCAGCCACGCACCGCTCCCCTGCCGCATCGGACTTCCTGAACAACCATCACACTTTCATGTGCCTGGCGGCCCTGCGACACCTTTGGCGCCTCCCATCGCGCATTTACGGGAGGCGCCTGCGGCGGCTCAACTCGCCGGCTCAACGGTGAACTGCGCCATGGTCTCTGCGAACTTCGCGGGATCACGCTCCTGGCCGACCTGGGCAAGTTGACGCAGCAGTTCGAAGAACGCCGGCTCTTCCATTTTCCGCTTGAGGTGCATCGCGATGAACCACGGATCGTCGTAGGGCAGCGAGCGGGGCTGGCTGCCCTCCTTGTCCACCGTCTTCTTGGCCGGGTCCGCTTGAGCGTTGCGCGGTTCCGGTACGCCCTGGTCAGGCTCCGGATCGGGTTCGAGCTCGTCGTCCTTCTGCTTCGCTTCGGCAGGTGTGGCCGGTGTGGCTGGGGAGTTGATGACGGGACGGTCATTGCTTACGTCGTCATTGCCTTCGTCACCATCCGGCGTGCCTTCGGCCTGGTCGTCTGCCTCTGCAGCTTCGACTGCCTCCTTTCGTACCGGCTGGGAGACGGCCGCCCGGAGCTGTTGTTCCTTACGCGCCCGTTCCGCCTTCAGCTCTGCCAGAGCGGCCTCTTGCTGGTCGGCGGGCTTGTTGCCGACGGCACGCAGCAGGTCGATGGACTCCTCCCCGATCCTGGACTGCAGTTCGGGGGTGAGGTTGAGGAGAGCAACGCGCTGTGACACCCAGCCCTGCGAGCGGTGCAGGCGCTTGGCCAGAGCGCGCTGACTGCCGTGGATGGCCAGGAGCCGTTGGAGAGCGCGCGCTTCGTCGAGCTCGTCGAGGTCCTGGCGGTGGATGTTGGCTACGAGGGCGGACTCCAGGAGTTCCTCGGAGGTGCCGCCTTGCTCGTCACTGACCATGACCTTGAGGCTGGTGAGCCCGGCTTCGCGGGCTGCCGCAAGCCGGCTGCTGCCGTCGATGACCACATGCGTGATGTCGTGCTCGAGGTCGGCTGCGCGGTCGGGGTTGGCCTTGATGTAGGCGTCCCGGTTCATGACCGTGATGGCCTGCTTCTGACCATGGGTCCTGAGGCTGCCCGCCAGGTCGGTCAGGTCACCGAGGCTGGATCGGGGGTTGTCGGGGTTCGGGCTGATGCGGTGGACGGGGAGTTCGGTCGGCGGGGCGACTCCGTCGGTGGGGACCCCTGTGGCGGCGGCGACTGCTTGGCGGCGTGCGCTGACGTTGCGCACGGACCCGCCGAACCTGCCGCTGCCCAGCTGGTCGGCCTTGCTCACAGCACCTCCCTGGCGAGTGCGCGCATGCCGACGGCCTGCTGCGACTTGGGCGCGTAAGACAGCAAGGGCTTCTTCACGCGGACTGCTTCCTTCTGTTCCTTCAGGTCGCCGATGAGCCCGACCACCCTCGGATCCTTTATGTCGACCCACCCCTGGAGCGAAGACGTCGCGATGTAACCGCGGCGGGAGTCGTAGAGGTTGACGACGATGCCGAGGTAGTCGATGTCGATCTGGAGGTCGTTGCGCAGGTCTTCGATCTGGGTGGTCAGAAGCTCGTAGGCGTCGGCGGAACTGTCCTCGGCCTGAACGACGATGAGCGCTCCGGACTGTCCGGGATTCTCGGCGTCGCGGCGGCGGCCGTAGTAGGCGGCGGCGTCCATGCTGAGCCCGAGGCTCGGCGGGCAGTCGACGATGATTACGTCGTAATCACTCTCGAGCGGAGCGAGCGCCCGCTCGAGGGCGGCTTCGCGGGCACGGACGGCAGACAGGCGCACGTCGAGGAGAAAGGCGTCGTTGCACGCGGGCAGCAGGTGGAGGCGGCCGTCGAAGCTTTCGTCGTCGACGGCGACGATCAGGTCGCGCAGGTCGCCCTTGGGGTCGCCGGCCATGTGATTGGTGAGGCTGTCGCCGTTGAGCGGCAGCGGGCTCGCGCCGAGCTGGTTGGTGAGGTGGCACTGCGGGTCGAAGTCGACGAGCAGGACGCGTTGTCCGGGCCCGGGCAGGTTCTCGATGTCGAGGGCGGCGTCTTCCAGGGCGGTCTCGCCGGCTTCGGTCTCGCTGGCGCGCAAGGCTTTGGTGAGGGCCTTGGCTACCCGCACGGGGTGTAGGGAGTCGGCGTCTTCGGCGAGTGCTTCGCCCAGTCCGGCCGTGATGGCGGTCTTGCCGACGCCGCCCTTCTGGTTGCAGACCACGATGCGGCGGGTGATGGCGGGACGTCGGACGCCGGGGGCGGGGTTGGTGTCGAGCCAGAGTTGGACGGCCTGAGCCAGGCCCTGGATGAGGGAGACGCCCCGGTCTCCGGCGCTCTCGCGGAACTCTTTCCATTGGGCGGCCGGAATCCAGGTGGAGAAGGAGTCCGCGCCTGCGGTGTCGACGGTCGTGGGCGTCGAGGCCAGGGTGCACCAGTCCTTGATGCCCTGTTCGACGGCGCTTTGGATTTCGACGCCGAGCTGCGCGGCTCTGATCTTGAGCTTCTGCCGGAGCCGGGCCGGCAGTTTGGAGACGACCTTCTCGCGGTCGCTGGAGGTGGCTGGGGTACTCATGATGACACCATACTAACGTCGTAGATCATCTACCTTAGCGACACGTTACCTAGACCAAGTTGATGCACGGACGGCTGTGCCCGCAGGTGATTACGGCGTAATCACTTCGCGGCTCCTCGCCCTCACGCCGCAGACTCCTCAACCAGGCTGGCGGGCCTCGCAACCCAGGCTCGCCGATGGCCCCCACGTGTTCTGTCTCAACGAAGTTGGTCGTCTGCGCATCGCTGACCTGCGTGGACTGGATTGGGTGAGACACAACGACTGGGTTCGTTGAGACAGACGGCAGGTCTCCGGGCCGGAGCAGGCTCAGCCTCCGGTGTCCCGTCTCCGAGGAACTGGCCCCCGTCTCAAGTGAACTGGTCCAATTCGCTGGCGGTCTCAGGTGGCCTGGCTCGCCAACGTGTGTGACTCGGGGCGGGCGTACCGCTGTGGCCCTCAGCCGTGCACGGATGAAGTGACCGAAGTCGTACCCGCGCCGGCCCCAGCACCGGTTCCTCCACCGCCGGCCGCCCCGCCGATCCCCAGCTGGAAGCCGTGCTCAAGCGGATGCTATTTCCCTACCTGCGCAAAGCCGCCCCCGAGGGTCTCGCGACCGCGAGATCACAACGCTGGGACCCGGCCGAGGTCGTGCGGATTCTCCTGGAGACAGAAAATAAGGGCCGGGATGCCAGCATCCCAGCCACCACTGACATCGGCGCTGACACAGACTCCACGAGCGTGGCCTTCCAGAGGCCGCACGACCCGCCGATCAGGGATCGAATAGTCATACCGGACAGGGAGATCAACTGTCCGCCAGCAAGGACCTGAACTTCCGCTCACCCGGATGCCCCACTGTCCGTGGACAGCCGCTGGCCCCCACGTGCCGCAGCGCCCAGGGCTGCGGCACGAACTACGCTCGAGGTGATTACGGCGTAATCACTCCCCCGTCACCACTCCCCCGCCCGCAGGTGATTACGGCGTAATCACTTCGCGGCTCCTCGCCCACTCGCTGCGGGCTCCTCAACCAGGTGTCCCGTCTCACCGAAGGTTGGTCAGTCGCACCGAACCTTGACCACTCGGCTGTTTGTCTCATCGAACTTCGACCGCCACAGGTCGAGGGCGGATGGCCCCCTGGCCAGGCCGGCGCGGACAGCGACGGGGCTGGCCATGCGCAGCTGGGCAGCGGGCTCGAAGGCGGTCAAACATCGGTGAGATCTAGGCGGCGATTGCCCGAGTCCACGTCGTCGAGCTGGAATTCACGCACTGTCTTCGACCGAGCTGACGTGGACGTCGGCCAGGGCCAGGGCGAGCCGTGCGGCCGGCGTGGTCACCACGCAGGCGATGCCATCCGCCCGCCAGCCAGTCAGGATCGGCCTGACCGAGTCAGCGGGAATCCGTTGCGTCGCCCTCGGCCGGGCGGGGGGCCGCCGAGCTGTCGGCTGCCTGGCGGGCGGCGCGTTCCGCGCGGAGTTCTTCGGCGACCTCGTAGGCCCGGCCCGGGTCGTAGACGGTGACCGACGTGCCAGGGCTGTACATCGCGGCTGCCCGGGGCGTGTACCCATAGCTCTCGACGCGGCGCCGGGCGGCTATGCCGTCGACCTCGCTGACGGGTACCCGCCACAGCTCGGCGGTGTGGGACGGGGTCCACCACTCGTCCGGACGCACGAAGTCCCGCTTGACCTCCGTCCGACGCTCCACCGCCACCTGGGCCCGGCCGAGTTGCTCGGTCAACCAGCTGGTCAGCGCCTGTGCATCAACCCGAGCCAGCGGTGCGAAGGCCGCCGGTTCGCACTCCACCGTCTCGCCGCGGGTATGCAGCACCACCTTGATCGACTTTCGCTGCCCCAGACTGAGTCGCTCGATGACGACGACTCGCTGCAGATCGGCCGTCGCCACGGTCGACGAACGCAGAAAGCGGGCGATCACGACCTGGGACGGAGTTCCCCGGGGGCAGAACTCGACCCACCGCACCGTCGTGGACACCGTGACGCACACCGTGGCCACGATGAACAGGATCATCGCGACGACCGTGAGCGCCAGGAAGACCCACAGAATGCCCCAGGCAACGGAACTCCCCGAGATCACGGCGCCCAGCAGAACGCCCAGCAGAAGGGGGGCGGCGACCACCGCCGGGACCACGGTGCTCGCGCCGAACCCGAAGGCCAGCTGGCGGACCCGGCTGGGGGCGAACAGCAGCCGCCATCCGTCCGTCACGGGTAACACGACTTTCGCCAGCGGGCCAGAGCGCTGAGATTTCATGGCTTAAAGGTAGGACCGTGCAAGGGAGTTCGTAAGGCCGCCACAGAGAGCCGCACCTCCTCGAGGGCGGAAACCGCAGACGACAGCGCGTCAGCCGGCCAGGCAGCGCCGGCCTGGCCCGGGGGCCATCTGCCCTTCACCTGTGGCGGTCAAAGGTCGATGAGACAAACAGCCGAGTGGTCAAAGTTCGGTGAGACTGGCCAACCTTCGGTGAGACGGGACACCAGGCCGACGGGCCTCGTACCCCTGGCTGGCCGCTGGCCCTCTCGGTGTCCTGTCTCATCGAAATTGGTCGTCTGCATGCGGCTGACCTTCGCGGGCGGGATTGGGTGAGACGCGTGGACTCGGTTCGTTGAAACAGACCGCAAGTCTTATGCCTGCCGCATCGCGTGCCGCGGCTAGGCCTCGCTCGTTCCTGAGCCGGACCAGACGGCGAGGTCGCCTCCAGGCAGCGATGTGAAGCGCCATCCTGTTGGGCCCGTGACCTGCCACGCCTCGAAGTGCATATCGGATGAACAGGTCAGGTGGTGGCCGGTGTCGAAAGCGAGACGCAGGGTGCCGGACTTGAACGCGACCGCCGACAGGACTTTCGCTCCGAACAGAGTCAGGGCCGCTGCAACGTCCTGCGATTCCGGTTTCAGGATCACGGACGGGTTGGCGTGGGCGGTCCCGAGCGAGAGGTTGACGGATGCTTCCAGTGCGACTTCCCAGTCCGAGTCGAGGGCCAGCACGAGCCGGAAGTCCACGCTGATCTCGGTAACGCTCATGCCGCGAAGGTTCAGGATCCACCGGTTCTCGTGTTCTACGGGACTCTCAGCGCTCACTCCTGCACCTTGGCTAATTCGACAGCCGAGAGCCATGGGATTTCCGGTGCCAGGCGGCAGGGCTAGAACCATGTTCCGGCTGTGGACACAGGCAGATCACACACCGCGTCCACGTGCGTCAACTTGACGCACTGCTGCCCTCGGGGTGATTACGGCGTAATCACTTCGCGGCTCCTCGCCCACTCGCCGCGGACTCCTCAACCAGGCCGGCGGGCCACGCACCCCTGGCTCACTCCTGGCCCCCTCGTGCCGCAGCGCCCAGGGCCGCGGCAGGAACTGCGCTCGGAATCAGCAGCACCCTCCAGTCTTCGGTGACGGTGCCAGGGCTAAGCGCCGCTTGAACGACGCGCGGAACCCTGCGCACTCGGCTACGCATCTCCGAACAGAGCAGACCGATGAGGCGACAAACCGGGGGGCGCACACACCTGACTGGCACCGGGCTCTCCCCCCAAGAGCAGGCGCTCTGGGACGCCTTCCCCACGGGGCAGACCGTCGACCTGAGACAGCACTCCCCCCGCGCCTGCCTCCGTTGTCCAGCGGCTGGCCCGGGCCGGCGTCCTCACTCATCGCAGCGGAATGGGTCCTTGCTACCCCGATCGCCACGGGCCTCACCCGCGCGCCCGCGCGCCGGTAGCCGCGCACTGGGGGAGCGGAAGGGTAGGTCCTACAGCTGAAAGTGATTACGACGTAATCACTTTCAGCTGCCTCGACACAGTGAGACGTCAGCCGCCGGCTACCAGTGCTGCGGCAGCTGCCACCGCCGCAAGCGCACCCTCACCCTTCTCAGCCGTCCGGGCTGCGCGGTCTGCCTTGTTCAGCTCACGCACCACGGCCTCCACGTAGATACCGAGGCTGACGAACTGGGTGGGAGTCTCGCAGTGGGGGAGTACCGCTTCGATCTGGTCCAGCCAGAACGTCACGTCATCGTCGTCATCCAGAACGACCCGGTGCTCAAGGAGCCTATGCGCGACGGGAGCCATCAAGGCATGCCGGCGTGAGGCTTCCTCTTCCGCACGGCGTTCTGCCGCGGCTTGAGCCGCAGCCTGTCGCTCGGCAAGCAGAACCGCCTCAGGAGTACGGCGTACCGGCAGGTCCGGGTCTGCGGGATTGGTCAGGGCGGCAGCACGCAGTCTCAGCGCCTTGTTGTAGGCAGCGCTCGGCGCGTTGACCGCGAGCGCGGACGCAAGTTCCGCCCACTCCGCCCCTGCGGCCCGCGCATTGTCAACGGCTCGGGACTGGTGGACATCCGCCTGCTGGCGCAGGTACTCCCACAGCCGGGTGCGGTCGAGTGCGGATGCACGCCGTGCGGCCACGCTCTTCAGGGCGCCGGCGTGAGCCTCGAGGTAGAGAAGGGCACCGAACAGTTCGTCGTCGGCCGGCATGCGACCGATGTCCTCGTCCTCGGCCTCCTCATGCAACTGGCGCAACTGCCCGACGACCGCTGCCGTATCGAGATGGCCAACCCTCACAGGGGGTCTGAGCAGCGGTTTTGTCGGGTCCTTCGGCCTACGAGCTGTGCGAGCCATGCATCAGAGTGTGCCCCACTCCACCGGATTCACATTCTGTGAAACAACATCTGGCCGACCTTTGTCGTCTCTTGTGACGGAGCACGCCAGTTGGCCATTGCGCGCGTCACCAGCCAACTTGGCCGCCCGCAGACGAGTGCGGTCAAACCGCAACTTCGCTAATCACGCGTTCAACTGACGGTCGATAAGCCATCGCGCCTGGGCTACGTCGCCGCTGCCCACGGTCAAGCCGGCCCTGGCAGCAACGTAGAAGCGGTCCCGGCCTTCGTCCGCGCGCCGTACAGCAGCTACCCAGTCGAAGCCGTCGCCGGCGACACCACGTGCCTCGCGCTCCAACTGCAGCACGGCCCAGCGCCACTCGCGCGCAGCGGCCACAGTGTCAGCGTCACCCAGCAGAAGCACCGCCTCCCAGGCTTTGGTCCGCCGGGCGTCCGCTTGGGCAATCAACTCAAGCCCCGTAGCCCGATCGATCGGATGCGCACGCGACGAGGGCCGCGACGACGCGGTGAGACGATGCGCAAGCAAGTGGACCTCCTTGAGCGCCCGACCGAACTCGGAGTAGGCATCCAACCGTCGTTCATCCCACCGCACCGACAAGGCACGCGCCCACTGCGCCCTGTCGTTGAGCCGTGCCGTGAGCAGCGTCCCAAGGACACCGACGATGACACCTATGAGGGCAGGCAACTGGTTCAGAAAGGCAGTCATCCCCACAGCCTGCCCGCGACAGCATCCGGTCAAGAGGCACGCTCAGAGCGGCCAACTGGCTTGCCACACCTATGTCTGGTCGGCGGACAATGCCCCGGGCCGGCCAGGGCTCCCTTCCTGGAAGCATCGACCGCAGCACTTGCCTCGCAGGTCCCCAGACCCTGCTGTTTCACGGGCTTGCGCCACCACGACGTCCGTCGTCCTGGCGTCCCCCTTCGCTGACACCGTGTGACGCCTGACGGATCCCGCTGGCTGCCCAACACCACATCGGGGAGAGCGTGCCAGCTCGTTTGAGTGATTACGGCGTAATCAGAGCGAGCCTGCTAGCTGCGCCCGGTACGGCACTCAATGCCATCCCACGAGCCTCGGGCCGAGCGCTCCCGAACCTTGGCTCCAAGCCTCAGCCACTCGCCGGCAACCGCAGAACCGGGTCGCGGCGGACGCGAAGCGTGGTCGGGGGTTCATGGTGAGCTGCTACCCGGTCCCCTGCTGAAAAGATTTGGCGCCCGCCTTCGGGCTACTGCTGGTTCCTCGCGATGCCTTCCTCCGCCGCCCGACGTAGTGCAGCGGACCGAACTTGGATCACGAGTTGGCCGCGGTGTTCACGATGTCCAACCCAGTCCTCTGGGGACCCGTCCGCTCGATAGTTGGGCCCTGAGAACGCGGACCCTCCCGCTTGCCAGCCCGCGAGTGATTACGGCGTAATCACTCAGACCGCCGCTTCCCCCGGGCACTGGTGATTACGCCGTAATCAAGCCTCGGCCCGATTCCAGAGAGCAGCGGACCAACTGCCGGCGTCTGTCACGTCTCACTCCATCGAGTCGCCTTCTCAGCGAACCGAGTCGTTCGGGCTTCTGTCTCAGCGAACCCGGACGCGCGGCGGTGTGGGCTCGGGGTGCTGCGTGGCGGTACCAGCTGGGGTGGATCAGGCGGGCCGTGCATCGAATTGTCGTACGTGGACGCGGTGCACGGGCGCTGCCGGCGACCGCTGCGGGACTGTGTGACCGGCCGGTTCGAGGATGTCGCTCCGGTGCACACGTTTCGCTGGTCGCGCGGTGAGCGTCAACGATCCGCAGCATCCGGCTCGTCGGCCTGGTGCCGATGCCAGCCCGAAACTGACCTGCCTCGCAGCCGCTTCCATGATCTAGTGCCGGTCATGCCGTTGCTGCTGCTGGACCTCGACAACACCCTTGTCGACCGCGATGCGGCCTTCCGCGCCGCAGTCGTCGACTTCCTCGCCCAAGACGGCCTACCTGCCTCGGACCTCACGTGGGTGATGGCTATCGATGCCAGCGGCTATACGACGCGTCAGGAAGTCGCGGCAGCTCTGACCGACCGGTACGGGGGCGTGGTGCCGACCACGACCATCCGTGCCCTTCTCGACACTGGCGCCGCCGATCGAGTCGTCCTGGCGCAGTCCACCCGCGAGGCGCTGGGCAAGGCACAGGCGCACGGCTGGAGTTGCGTCATCGTCACCAATGGGCGCACCGTCCAGCAGGAAGCGAAGATCCGTAACACCGGACTCGAACAGCTCGTTCAGGGCTGGGTCATCTCCGAAAGCGTCGGCCACAAGAAGCCGGAACCGGAGATCTTCCAGGCGGCCGCCGCCACCGTCAGCCTTCCCCTGCGTGGCGCGTGGGTCATCGGCGATTCACCGCACGCTGACATCGCGGGCGCCCACATGCTCGGTCTTCGGAGCGTATGGGTGACGAACGGACATGCCTGGACCCAGGACTCCTACTGGCCCACCCATGTCGCTGACGACGTCGCTTCCGCGATCAACCACACCATCAGGACATCGAGATAGGGCGCCACCAACCCCGAAACCTGCCATGTTGTCTCAACGAATCCGGCTCACGCGTCTCACACAATCCAGCCCACCCAGATCAGCACCCGAGGACGACCAACTTCGTTGAGACAGGACAGCGCCGAGGCAGCAAAGGCAGCTGTCCGACCGGGTCCGAAGAGATCTACCGCTGGCGACTCCCCCGACCGATCGGAAGGGAGCGCCGCCGGGACACCGTGTATGGCAACTTGCGCACGAACTGCCGCTCCCTCGCCGCGCCAGTGATTACGCCGTAATTACTCGGGCGGCCGAGCTCCATCAAGAGACTCGTCCGCCGTGGCTGCCCTGTATGTTGACGGGCGGCCCAGCGGAAGTGCCAGCCAGGCAAAGGGTGCCGCCGCGGCGGCCAGCGATTGCCAACTCCCGTGCGATGGCTTCGCTGGCCAAGTCATGTCCTTCGCGCTCGGCCTGCTCCCTCAGGAACGAGGCTTCCACTACACGGCCAGCGTCCAGCAAGTACTCGACCGCCTCGGCGAGCGCGTACTCATCATCGGCAGCGGCAGCCTGGCCGAACCAGGGGAGTGCCTTGCCTCAATCGACCGCCGTCGGCCAGCGCGCTGGCTGCTGCCAGCAGGCTGCCTTCGTCACCTGCCCGCGTCGCGGCTCGGAACCATTCCGGCGCTCATCTAGGCCCTTCCGCGGCCATGATCTCAGCGGTGTGCCTCATAGCCTGTGGCGTGGCGCGTGCCGGCGTGCGCACAAGCCACTGTGATGGGCCGACGACATACCGCCGCCCTCATGGCATCACCTACTTCCATGGCTGCTACTCGGTCGGCGATGACCAACTCTGGGGAGTCGTCCGCCGACGCAAGGGCACGGACCACACTTGGGCGGCCCTACGGTCGATCCGCGCGGCCCGTCCGGACGGCGCCCCGATCTACGTGATCCTCGACAACCTGTCCGCGCACCTGAACTGGCGGATCCGCCGCTGGGCCGCCCGGAAAAGGGATCGATCTCTGCTTCGCCCCGACCTACGCGTCCTGGGCCAACCCAATTGAGGCCCACTTCGGGCCCCTACGGCAGTTCACCCTCGCCAACTCGAACCACCCCAACCACAGCGTCCAGAACCGCGCATTGCACGCCTATCTGCGGTGGCGCAACAAGAACGCCCGTCACCCCGATGCCCTCGCCGCCCAACGACGCGAACGCTCTCTCATCCGCATCGAGAAGCACATCCGCTGGGGCGGCAGGCCACTTCGGCTTGCGGCCTGAACCCCGGCAGACCTCCCTGCTGGTGACAGCATTAGTCGTCGAACTCGAAGCCTGCCGTCTCGGCACGGGCAACAATCTCGCGAACGGCGCTGGGGCTCAAGATCACGGGCTCAAGGGCAGTCTTGAGCTGCGCGAGGTCACCCGAGCTCCCGAGCGCACAGAACATGCAGCCCTCACTGTCGAAGTCGAGGCGCTCAGCAAGATCCGGCCAGGCGAACTGCACAAGACCTTCCCAGAAGTACCCATTCGGCTCGTGTCCGGCGGCAACGACTGCAGCATCGGCGGCCAGGTCACCAGCAGCGAGTGTTAGCGAGTGCTCGCCGTCGAAGTCGTGCAGGGTGATAGTCACGGCGCGATCTTCCCACGCCCGGTGCACAGGCTACCCAGCCCAACAAACTGCTTGTCCGCTCCCGATCCGGCGAACCTTTCCGGTCACAGCACTCGGTCGAAGCCAGCCGCCAGGTACTGAGTGACCATGCCGTCCTCGGCGGAGCACGCAGCTGCGACCAAGCGAGGGTCGTCCGACTTGCTGCTCAGATCGACTTCGCGAGGCGTAAATGCCGCGGGCCTAGAGGACGTCCGGCCAGCAGGTAGCGAGCCTGCCGGTGCGGGTCAGGGTTCTTGGGGCGGCGGGCAGGGGCTGTGAGCGTGCCGTGTTCGGGCCTGGCCGACGGGGGAGTGGTCAGCAAACTCGTCGAAGTAGCCGGGTCTTGGCCAAATGGTGCCCAGGACCAGAATGGGCGCGCGGGTTGTGCCTGCCAGGAGAGTGCGCAGCGCGGCGGCTATCTGCTCACCATGATCGGGGTGCAGCAGGTAGTGGTGGGCTTCGTTGCGCCAGACGACGGTCCTGGGTCCGACTCTGTCGAGTTCGGCGATACCGCCTGGGGGCGCCCGGGATCGATGGGGGTGCCACAGCCGCCAGTCGTCTGGCAGGGCATGCGCGGCTCCATAGCAGGCTCGAGTCTTGCCCAAGGATGAGGAGCCGCCCGGCATCACCCGGTGGCTGGTGCCGCGGGCTGCCTCGGTTATAAGGCGCCGCAGCTCGAGGTCGTGGTCACGTTCGACGTAGCTGGGCCGCCCCCTGACGCTTCGCCAGGTGATCTCGTGGTGGACCTCGAGGTCATAGGCGTCGATCTCTTTGACAGGCCGCCCGAGGAGTTCGGCGGGCTGAACCTGCCGCCACAGCGCGGCGACTTCTTGTCCAGCCTCCTGGCCGTCGCCACCGGCCATGCGGGTCAGAACGGTCACCACTGCGACCGCGTCCGATTGTTTTGCGGGAACGGCAGGATCGCCGATTAGGTGACTCTCATCGGCAGCCGCCAAGGTTCAACCGAGTCGCGGAGAACGGGCGTGACCCTGATCTTCGTTGGACAGGGCCATCTCGCCGCTGCAAGCGCCGAATAGATACCCCGAACTACGCCGGCGAGATGAACCTAGATCACCTGGCCGACACTGATCACAAACGAAGCTTGCGTAACAATCGGCACATAAGCGACTCCCAGAATAGGGCCTCCAGCGGCCGATCTCCGAGGAGGCAATACGATCGGACCTCGGACCTTACGATAGGCCGCCAGAAGCCCATACAGGCCCTTCAGGTCCGTCCACGGCGCCCTCAATTGCCACATCCGTCCCCGGAAACAGCTCGGCCTGGGGCTCCAGGACTCCGGGTACCGCCGGGCGGCGAACTGCGCGGAACTGAACTACAACGGATACGCCTCGGGGGAGTGGGTGACCAGGACGTGGCCCGTGTCCGACTTCGAACTCGGCGGCCGGGCCAGAGAGCCGCAGGGGAGGCGTGGTCAGGATTCCGTGGGACCAGCGATTTGAGTCAGGATGGGATCGGCGGCGAGGCGTTGACGCGCCTGGTAGAGGTGGACCCGGACTGTACTGGGGCTGATCCGCATCTGCTGCGCAATGTGGGCTGTGGGGGTGCCGAGCGCCCACAGCCAGGTGACCTGCCGCATGTGGCAGGGAAGCCGGTTGATTGCGTCGGCCAGGCCACTGTTGCGGTGGCTCTCGATGGTGATGTCTTCGGAGGTTCGCTCGTTTTCGTTGCTGCCTAGAAACTCGCCGGTCGTCACCTCAAGTCTGAAGCGTGCTGAGGCGAAGTGGTCGGCCACAAGATTGCGGGCGATGGTGACCAGCCAGGCGCCGAAGTCCCGGCCTCGCCAAGTGAACGTATGCAAGCGCGCGAACGCACGAAGGAAGACTTCACTGAAGTCTTCGCACAGGTCCTCGGCGGTCGCTCTACTTCCGACCCGGTAGTAGACGTACGGGACTGCTGCATGATCGGGTGACAGCGGGGTTTATGCAGCCAGAGCTGCGGGTGGGGTCATGATGGTCTCGTACTCGACGGGGGTCAATCGGCCCAGGCGTCGCTGCCGTCAGCGCCGGTGATAGGTCCGCTCGATCCAGGTGACGATAGCGATCCGCAACTCTTGGCGGGTGGCCCAGACGCGGCGGTCGAGGACGTTCTTCTGCAACAGTGCGAAGAAGCTCTCCATCGCGGCGTTGTCGCCGGCGGTCCCGACCCGGCCCATCGAGCCGACCAGGCCGTGGCGGGTGAGGACGGCGGCGACCTTTGCGGGAGCGGAATTGCGATCCGCGGTCGGAGTGCACGATGCATCCCGCAGCGGGGCCGCGGCGGGCGACGGCGGACTCCAGTGCGGCCACCGCAAGGCGGGACTTCATCCGGGCGTCGATGGAATAGCCCACGATGCGGCCGGAGTACACGTCCTTGACTGCGCACAGATACAGCTTGCCCTCGCCGGTCGCGTGCTCAGTGATGCCGTGAGCCACAACCGGTTCGGCCCGTCCGCAGTGAAGTCCCGCCGCACCAGGTCATCGTGGACCGGTGGCCCGGCTTTGGCGTTCTTCCCGCGGCCTCTTCGTTTGCCGAAGGCACTCCACCAGCCGTTGTCCCGGCAGATCCGCCAGGCGGTCCGCTCGGCCATCACCTCACCGGCCGCGCGGGCCTCGTCGAGAAGGAAGCGGTGCCCGGTGCGCGTCGAACAGAGCGTTGGCCCGGTATGCCTCGGCCATCTCAGCATCAGTGACCGGCCTGGTCAGCCACCGGTAGTAGGGCTGACGGGCCAGCCCGAGCACCCGGCACGTCACCGCCACCGGCACCCGGCAAGGGGCATCGGCGGCGGCCAGCTCGCGGACGAGCGGGTACATCATTTTGCCGGCAGGCTCGCCTGCGACAGATACGCCGCAGCCCTCCTGAGCACCTCGTTCTCCTGCTCCAGCAACCGGATCCGTTTGCGGGCCTCGCGCAGCTCGGCCGACTCACCCGACGGCGTTGCGGGCCTGGCGCCCTCGTCGGTGTCGGCTCGGCGCAGCCACTTCGACAGCGTGATCGGGTGGACCCCGAAGTCGGTGGCGATCTGTTCCAGCGTGACGCCGGGCTCGCGGTTGCGCGCGACCCTCACGACGTCCTCGCGGAACTCCTTCGGATACGGCTTGGGCACTGCAACATCCTTCCAGGCCGCTTCTCAGCAAGCCAGGTCAGGTGTCACCCAACCCTGCAGCAGACCCGGCTGTTCCACTCCGGGCAAGATCCGTCCGAGAGGGGACCACGCTACGTCGCTAACTGTTGTCGCTGGCATTTGCCGCGCTCGCTGCCAGTACCAGTTGGGTCAGGATGGGGTTGCCAGCGGCCTCGACTGTGACGCGGAACAACCCTTCGCGGGGGACCGAGGGGTGTCCGACGAGTTGCTCGCCGCCGACGCTCCTCAAACTGACCGAGCGTTCGAACGCACCTTCGGAATCTTCGATGCTTTCCACTACGCAATCGACGTCTGCTGGATTGTCGCTGCCGGAGATGCTGATCTCCCAGATCTGACCGGGCTCGACGCAATCAGGGACCGTCAGCCCGAGGTTTTCTCCGGCCTGCTCCGGTCCGAGGTGCGGACCACTGAGCAAAAAGCGCTTGACCGCTGTCATCGCGGGCTTGGCCTTTGCCAGGCTGCCGTGTTGCAACCCCAAGGGGGTGAACGATTGGGTGAAGGTCGCGGATTCCTCGTGGACAGTGCCGTCCCCTGTCACGTTCCAACGGTGCGGGATGCCGTTTTCGTCCCGCATGAGTTCACCGTCGCCGTGATAGCGGAAGCAATATTCGGACGCGGTGACCAGCCCAGACTCCAAAGTTAGCGACTGCACGGTGTCCTGGTCGACTCCCACGACGGCTCGATGCGCAGGCAACGAGAAGTCCCCTTGGCGGCGGAAGAAATCGAGGGAGTCCTGGGCGAACTGCCGGTTGCCACCCAACGCTTCCACGTCTTGGGGTGTCAGCGGGCGCACGTCAGTACCGTCCTCCACACAAGGAAAACGAGGAAGCAGATCGTGTACGCCGGGCATGGTGTGCGCCAGCGCCTTCAATTTTGCACGTGGAAGGGGGATCGGGGTGCCTGAAAGGCCGTTGAGCATGGAGGCTGCCATGACGGCTCCCTTGAACGGCGTGCCCAGGGTGAGTACCCCGCGCGTGTCCGCCGCCAGGTCGTTGTCGTAGCCCATCGTGAGGGCGGCGTGGGTGACAAGGCCTCCCATGGAGTGAGCAACGAAAACCAGTCGTCCCTCCCGCCCGTCAGTTGCCTGCTTTCGGGCGTTTTGGTACGCCTTCTGCGATCGCCACTGCTGCAGGTGCTTACGCGCGGCGGCGGCGAGCAGGTTCCCGTTTACGGCTACGGACAGGCGCCAGTCGTAAGGGAAGCAAAGAACGGCACTGTCGGAGGGAACGTGGGCCCGAACCGTCGATACGAGTTGGTTGTACGGTTCGATGCCTTTGAGGAGGGGCGCCCACACCGGGACCTTCAGCAGTCCTATCGGTTTTACCCGCCCGTACTGGCCCTCCTGCTCTCGGGGGGTCAGGTGCAGACCTTCGAGCCCTCGCTCTCTGGCCCAGGCCTTGACCAGCCACCGGCCCCCTTTCAGGCCCCATAACGGTCGGCTGGCATCGGTGTCGTACAGTTCGCTGCCCAGGATGCCGGGGACGATGACCACGGCGTCGTGGGTGATGTTGGGCGTGATCCGCCCGGTGCTGTAGGGCTGGCCTGGCTCAAAGGCCTCGCCGTTCGTGTGTGATGACCGGTGCATGCCTGGAAGAGTAGAGACATGCAGAACACGGCGGGCGAGATTGAGGGGACGAGACCGAGCGGGGGGCAAGGCCCCGATCAACGCATCGTGCTGTCACTGGCGTTTCGTGACTACAAGGACGGCAATGCAGAGTTCACTGCCGGGATCGACGAGCAGCTGAAGGTTGTCGAGCGATGGTGGTCCTCCCCAAGCCCCGGTGAGGCTTTCCAGGTCATCACAGCGGACGATCTGGAAAGCCGTGCCCAGGTCGATGCCTTCCTGCACGAACAAGGCGTCCGTGATCTGCAGGGCGACGCTTTGGTCTTCTTCATCACGGGCCACGGCATGCCACGCACCAACCCGCATTTCCTCAAGCTCCCTGACACGCAACGCGGCCGTCCGTTAGCTACCGCGATGCGGACCAGCGAGTTGATCACCGCCGCACTCGACTCCAAAGTGCGCAACGTCCTGGTCATCCTCAACACCTGCTTCGCTGCGAAGATCAACGCGGAACTGTCCACTCTGTATGAAATGGTCAGCAAGAGCCGTCGTGAGAGCTGCAGCATCAACGTTCTCGTAACCTGCGGTCATGACGACACCGTTGAGGTAGGCCGCTTCTCTACGTACCTCCGAGCCGCTTGGGAAAGACTGCGCCGGAGCGCAGGAGTCACGACGCCGCATCTCAGCGTGGCCACCTTCGTGACGGAGTACTCGAACTGCCTGCCTGTGGACGAACGGGACATCTACGCCCTCAGCTCGGCGTTCCGCGGAAGCCACTACACGAGGCCTACTCCCTGCCTGCCCAATCCTGGATACCAGCACGTGCGTGAACTTGCCGGAGCCTCGCGCAGTCAGGTGGCCTATCCAGCTGTCAGCTACTGGCTCGATCGGGCAAGCGGACGGCCTCAAGACGGCGACGACGGTTGGTACTTCCGGGGGCGCGCGGACCTCAACCGGCACATTGCGGACTTTCTGCGGTCGGCACCACCTCGAGGAGTCTTCCTGCTCACTGGGACCGCGGGTAGCGGCAAATCTGCCCTCCTGGCTCGGGCCGTCCTGCTCAGCGACGAGAACTTCCGCCAAGACCCCTTATACAAAGTGGCCGAGACGCTCGTCGACGACGAAGCCTGCATACCCCCCGAGGGATCCGTCACCGCTGCCGTACTCGCACGCCATCGGAGCAGCGAAGAAGTCATCAAGGCTATCCTGCAATGCCTGAAGCTTCCCGCCGAACCCATAAGCGCGCATGACGATCCCGTCACCTGCTGGACCCAGCAGCTGCTGCACCACTTACGCAGCCGCGGTGGCACGTTGAGCCTCGTCCTCGACGGCCTGGACGAAGCAGAGGAACCACACCGCATCATCACCGACCTGCTCGGCCCACTGAATGAATTCTGCTCACCGACGCAGCCGGTCTTCGTTCCCAGACCACGCTCCAGCGACAGTGCAGCGTCAGTGCGGCTACTCATCGGCGTGCGGAGCAGCAGGCCCGAGGACCCGTCGGTGGCCCTCGGCAGAGAGAGTCACTCCCTTCTCGACACCCTGCAAGAGACATTCCCGTTCGCTCGCCTTCATCGCACGGACGACCCATCAAGTGTTCAAGACATCGAGCAGTACGTGCATGCCCTCATCACCGCCGGGGGCAAGCACACAGACACAGCCAGCCACGCAGCACCAGCGGTGGCGCCCGAAGTCTGGCCATCGTTCATCGACGCCCGCCTGGCAGGCGAACAACTACGAGTCTCCCCTGACCCCTCGCTCGAGGTGGCACAGCCATATTGGAAGCCGACGCTGCAACGAGGCACACTCAGCCTGCTCAAGAGAGATTTGATGCTCGTGGAGGAGCAAGGGCTGCCCGCGTACGTGGCGGCCGCCCTGCTGCGGGGGATGGCGTTCGCGCTCGGGCAAGGCGTCCCCTGGTCAAACATCTGGCCGGTTTTCGCCGCCTCCCACCTGCAAGGAAAGCCTCTCGACAACCCCGACGAGATGATCGAGAAACTGCTCAACAGCCGGCTGAGCGGCTATCTCTCTTATGGACAGCAGGATCAACGGCGTGTCTACCGAGCCGCACATGAGTCACTGGCGGAAATGCTCCGCGACATGAGCATCGACCTACTGGACTTCCGGGAGTTCCAGTGACCGGCGAAGAGCCCCTGACCCACGAACAAATTCACCGACAGATCGCCGAGGCCCTTGCGGGCCTGGTCTCCGACGATCCGCAGACTCCTCCTCACCCCTACATCAGTCGCTATCTCGCCCAGCACGCCGCACGAGGTCATGTGCTCGATGACGCCCACGTCCCCCCCTCAGTTCTGCCCTGGGAGAAGACGACCACCGTCCGCCGCCTGCTGCAGCAACAGACGCACCCCTCCGACAATCAGGACTGGCTGAGGATCTGGGCCTCCATCGAACCCTTCATCGAGAATGCTGATCCTCTCTCCCGCATGACCAGCCTTCACCTCGCCCGGCACGCGGCCAGGCACCGCCGTCAGGCGCCATCCTCCCTGCCACCCGACATCGCCCAGCACACCGGTTCACGCGCCGTGCCGCTGTGGAGCGACTGCGCACCACCCCAAAACGTATGGGCAGTCGCAAATCCGCCATTACAGGCCCTCGCTTGCGCGACCACCACCAGCGGCACCGGCCCAACTGTTCTCGTCAGCGGCGACAATCACGGTTTGATCAGAATCTGGCGCAATGACGGAACAGTGGCCGCCGCACCCCTGCAGGTGCACAACGGCGCCGTGACACACCTCCTGACACTGGACGACACCCTCGTCGCCTCGGGAGGCAGCGACGGACGACTGTCGATCATCGATGTGCTCCGCGGACCGATCGTGGAATACCGACGCCCGCAGACGTGGATCTCATCGCTCATTCTCATCAAGATGCCCGGTTCCGCCCGGCTCCTGCTGGCGGCGCACAGTGATGGACATATTTCTGCCTACAACACCGCCACATTCCGGCCGTCAGAGATCCCCCTGCCGCACTTCGACGACGCACCCGTTCTTCTAGCACCCGTCCCCGGCAGTCAAGGGCAAGACGACTTCCTGATCTGCGCACAGCACTCGGCCGTCAGCAAATGGGACGGCAGGCGTCTCATCCGGCTGAGGGACCACCAGGGCCCGATCCGCACACTTGCTGCCCTGAGCCGACCGGGCAGCTACGCCACAAGCGATCCAGTCGACGGTCTCAGCTTCTACGATGCGACAACGGCAGACGAGCCCCTGGCACGCATTCCGCAACCCCATCCCGTCACGGCGCTACTGCCGGTGATGCTGGACGAGGGCCCAGGCCTCGCAACCGGGAGCAGCAACGGAACCATTCAACTGTGGGACGAGAAAACCCGAACCCCTGTCGGCGGCCCGCTGCAAGGGCACACCACGCCCATCACCGCACTGGCACTCTTCGTCGGCCGCAGCAGAAGGCGACTCGTTAGCGCCGCCGCCGACGGCATCGTCCGCAACTGGCAGTTGGAAAATCCCCCTCCACCAGGCGGGCTGCCCTGGGAGCCGATCACCGCGGCCGCCTTACACGTACAAACGAGTTCAGCCGGCCAGCCCAGGCTGGCCGTAGCCACGGGACGCGATCTGCGCCTGTGGAGCATCTTCGAGGGCAGCGCTCATCAGCTTCCCGTCTCCGCCCCTGTCACCGCCTTGCACTGGTCGCAGAGCCAACACGAAATCCAACTGGCGATAGCCCTTGGTGACTTCAGCGTCCAGATCTATCGGCAGTCAGCCGTCCGGGAACAGCTGGAGCATCGTGGAACCCTCACTGGTCACCTTTCCCCGGTGACCCGGATGGCTTCCATCGCGACCGGGGCCGGCTCCGTTCTGGGGACGACCAGTGCAGACGGGACTGTACGCCTATGGGACCTCACTGACATGCAAGCGATGACCAGCTTCGGCGACCACGTGCTCAGCGTACTGTGCATCGATGCCGCAGCCTCCGACAGCGGTCCCCTCTTCGCCTCGGGTGGGATGGACGGCAAACTACGCCTGTGGAGTGCCATCACGCGACGCCAGTACGGTGACACTCTCCGCTGCGACCAACACGCAATCAACGATGTTGCCTTCGCACCCAGCGCAGACCGCAGCCGACTGGAAATCGCGACCGCGGGCGAGGACGGCTCACTCAAGACGTGGGACCTGTCCGACGGCACGCCCCGCCGAATGCTTGACCTCTGGCAGACGGACGGTCAGCTGTCTGCTGTCACCTGGTTCCGCACCAATCGTCAGCGCCCAGTCCTGGCCGCTGCAAGCCGCAGCCGGATCCATGTCTGGGACGCCATGTCCGGAAGCCACCTTCTGGAGATCGTCTCCGGCCGGACAGTGACAGCACTGACGGCGCACCATTTACCCGATCTAGACAGCCAGCATGACGTGCTCACAGCAGCAGGCGAGGACGGCCTCATGGTCTTCGCCCTGCACCTGGAGAACCTGTGACACATATGCGCGACGCCTATGCTTCTTCGCTCCCACCGTGCGCCCCTGTCGTACTGCGTCACATCACCCCAAGCTAAATGGTTCTGAAATCGAGCAATGCACGGCGTGGCCAGGGGCCCATCCCGGCGCACAACTGACACCCGAAGCGAGGCCTTATGCACTTCGACTTACCCCTTACAAAGTGCTTCACCCGCCCCTCTCATGCGTTGCGTCGCCCTGGAGGCTCACGCTCCCGCCACGCTGAGAGAGGCACCTGCCTGTGACGTTCACGGCTTCCTCCGTCACCCAGGTACCGGCTCCGCCTCGTGGAGTATGGCGCCTGAGCCTGCGTAGCGCCCCCCTCAAGAGGAACAGGGCCACACCGGACACGAGCGCTGGCTCTCAGGCAGGACTCTTCAGTCTGCTGACCTTCGGCGTCCTCTACTGCTGCAGCGAACCCATTGGCTGCCTAGCAGAAGGCCTTGCGCAGTTCCGGGTGGATCCCTATCTGCGGGGCAATCTCGATGACGAACCGCCCAAGGCCGGCTTGATGGAGATTGGGCACGTCGCCTCGAGCTGGTGCACCGACCGGATCCTCGTACGCCTCGTTCCTCACGAAGAGACCCGCTTCCTCGACATCGACTGCGATAAAACGCGCTCCATCCTCAGCGAGGAACTGTCACAGGAGCTGGCTGCCCTGGGAGTCGAGGGACCTCTCACCGATGAGCACATTTACGGCAGGGACCGCCGCATCGGCCGACAGATCGCAGCCTGGGCCGTCGCCCAGCGCAACGAGGCGGGGCACATGCTGTTGCACGGAATCACCTACCGGTCGCTCTACGGCGGTCGCCGCTGCTGGGCGATCCTGCACACGGCAGAGCTACGGGAAGACGAGAGGCGCGAAATCCGGCCGGAATCAATGGATCTTCAGCAAGTGGCCCGCGAGTACGGCATCACCGTTCACTGACACCTGATGGTCAAGCCCGGGGAGCAGCTTCACCTGAACGAACGCCGTCACGAGTATGGCTGACGACCGATTGGACTAGTCCGGCATCCCCACCGCAGCATGAAACGCATGCTCACAGCCCCTCCGCCGCCTGGACGGTGGGATTTTGGTGTGGTTCCAAGGTGCAAAACCGTGGAGTTGTGGAACCCATACCGGGTACGCTTTCATCAACCACTCTGAGGAGCAGCAATGTTGACCACCCGACAGCTCTGGTTACGAGCCGACTGCGCGGCCCCAGCCAGCACCCCTCCAGCGATACCGCCACATGCCACCGCGTATGCCTCTCCTTGGCCCCGGCACTCCTCACCGCCCACTCAGCAGGGACAGAGCTATCGGCTCTGCTATCGCCGCGTCTGAGCAGGCGCTCGGCCTCCACGGCCAGCAGCCTCCGCGGCCCACACAGTCTTTGACGGCGCACGCCGGCGCCATTGACCTCCGCACCATGCCTCAAGCAAGGTGCTGGGAGGGATCGAGGAGATCATGCAAATTCAGCACGAGCGAACCATCGAAGAGCTCGCCGTCCGCGACATGACCGAACAGGCTCTGGGAGACATCGCCAAGTTCTTCCAGGAGCAGTACAGCCAACGTGTGACCGCCATCCTGGCCGGCGTCGACGACCCTAAACAGGTTGGACGCTGGATCAGGGGGGAGCACCAGCCGCGGTATGACTCCGAGCTGAGGCTGCGTACGGCATACCAGGTGTTCCGGATCATCACGCGAGCAGAGAACGCACATATCGCCCGCGCATGGATGATCGGCCTGAATCCGCAACTCGATGACGAATCACCTATCAACGCCATCGCGCACGAGCGCTACAAGGAAGTGCTGGCTGCAGCTCGCACCTATTGCGAAGGCGACCTGTGATCCGGAATTCAGCCCGGGAAGTGCCAAGGTCTCGGCGTCCATCGAGTCCTTACCGGCTGGCGGAGGACTAGCAGCGCTTCGTTAGGTTGCGGGCTGTCTGCGGCTGCTCTGATGGCTGGGCAGGGGTCGTCCAGAGGTGGTGCAGGTACCGGTCCAGCACCTCAGCAGGTCCTGAAGGAGGTCGAGGACCTGGTAGAGGGTCAGGCCGGTGCGTGGGCTTTTGGGTCGAGCCGCCTGAGGGTGAGGAAGGCCTGGGCGGCGGTGACGAGGGTGACGTGGTGATGCCAGCCGCGCCAGGTGCGGCCTTCGAAGTGGTCCAGGCGGAGGCCATGCTTGTTCGCGGTAGTCGTGCTCGATCCGCCAGCGCATCTTGGCCCACCGCACCAGGTCAGCGACTGGTGTGGCCGTCCGGCCACTCGACCAGGAGCGTCTGTGTGGGCAGAACACCGTCCTACCGGTTACGCCCGCCGCCTCGCGAAGCGTCGCCTGGGTTTCAGCGCGAGAGGCGGACCGATCTGACCGATGATGCGGTCGGCTGCCGACTTCGAGATGCCGAACAGCGGGGCGAGTTGGCGCAGTGTCAAGTTCGTGCGCCAGTAGGCCGCAACGAGCAGGAGACGGTCCTCCAAGGGGAGTCCCCACGGTCGGCCCCGTCGCACCACTGCAGCGTCCTGGCATCGGAGCACGGTCAGCAGCTTCCCAAACTGGCGCTGGCTCAACCCGGTGAATGGGTGTATCCAGGATGGTTCGGACGCCGTGATCACACCAGTCATAGCCAGACCTTCTCACCCACGATCAGCAGTCACAGGGCAGCCCTTAGGGTGAGCGGATGGTCGGACGAGATGTGGGGAAGATTCGGGCGGCGCTTCCTGCTCACGCGGTCGAGGTCGGGTCCGATCCGCTGGACCGACCGACGCGGAACTCCGTTGGCGGCTGGCCCTTCCTCGACGACACACAGGAGTGGCCCTCGTGTTTCTGCGGGGAGCAGATGGCCCTGTTCTTCCAGCTCGACGTACCCCCGGACCTGGGGCCTTTCGGTGGAGACCATCTACTGGCCTTCCACTGCCGTGCGCACAACGACGCGTCCGAACCCGAGATTGCTGACGGCCGGCTCGTGCCCGAGTATTGGGACGCTCCGCAACTGCCCTACCCGCGCCCGTTCTGGCGTGTCCTGCTCCAGCAACACGCGGTGCTTCCAACTGTGGAGCCCGAACCGTCCGTATGCGCACTGCCGCTGACGCTTCAGCCCTTCGTGGACACCCCCAACCCACGCGGGCTCGGAGCCCAGACGTTCAAGGTGGGCGGCAAACCCTCCTGGGCGCAGGACCCCGAGTACTACAAGTGCGCGTGCGGCGCCGATCTGGAGTACCTCTGCCAGGTTCCGGAAGGCATGGAATTCGCCGTCCATCCTGGCCAACCAGAGCAGCCCTACAGCGTCGGGGCCGACACCTACGGGCTGTTTCTTGGCAACGAGGTCTACCTGCTGGCATGCCCGGCCCACTGCCATCCGGCGGCGGTCTGGCCAGTGAACCAGAACTGAGTCCTCGTCATCACCGGCCTGCACAATCCCGTCCGCGCCCTCGACAACACGTCAGCGCACGTTCCGTAGATCGATTACGGGACAACCCATAGGTAGTGCCGCATCAAGCGACATTCGCCCTTTTCCGGTGGTTGAGTTGTCACCTGGTAGCGTCGCTCTCTTCGGCTGGGGCAGCCTGCTGGAGTCTTGGCGGGATGCACGGTGACTTCTCCAAATGGCGATGTCCTCGCCGCCGCGATGGCGAGGGTCGCGGAGACCTTCGGCGGTATGACGGCCCAAGCGGACGAGAGCGGCTGCGGCCGGTGCTTCGACGAGCGGGAGGTCGAGCTGCTGCGGCCCCCTGGCGTCCCTCTCCCGGCGGACCTTGTCCGTCGGGTCGCGCAGAAAGACCCCTTCCACTGGGATAGCCAGCCCGCGATCATTCGGCGGGTCCTGCCGCAGTTTGTCGTGGTGGTCGCCTAGGGCGAGGTCGAGCCCGATCTCATGGCCCGTGGACTGGCCGCGGCAGGCTGGGCGGGGTGGCCCGGCGAGCAGGCCGGCGCAGTGGCCGGTTTCCTGGAGGCGTGGTGGATACGTACCCTGCGGACGGCGTCGCCGCCCATCGCCGCGTGTGTGGTGTTCGAGAGCTGTGCGACTGCGAGCTCCTCGGTCACCCCGTGGCTCGCCCGCTGGGAGGCGGAAAGGAGCCCGGTCGCCCGCCGTCACCTGGCTGACAGCCTGGTGGCGGGAGGAGTTGACGTCCGGCGACTCGCCCTTCACCTGGTGGTGGGGAAGCGAGGCGGAGGAGCAAGCCGCGTGGCACGAGGTGAAGACATGGCTGGCCGGGCTGGCCCAGGGAGCCGTGGTGCCCGAAGGGTCGTGGCCCGGTCGGCGGTAGTGAACGCCGGCGCGGTCGGATTCAGGCGACATTCTCTCTGGCCACGACCTTGTGGAGGCGTGGGCACTCCAGCCAGAGCCCATGGTTCACGGCTGCTTTCGTCACCGATCGCTCCTCCTCGTGCCCGTAACCGTGGGTGTGGAGCATCTGGGCCACGGACGCATCGTGGTGGATGGCCAGGAACGCGGCTTCGGCGATCTTGTCGTGACCGGCAGCGAAGTACCGGCCAAATCCGATCTCCTTGCCGCAGCCGCAGTAGCAGCGTCCGGTGGCCTGGACCGCATCTGTCATGCAGTCAGCATGCTCCTTGGAATCCTTTGGAATCCAAGAATTCCAAGGTAAAGCCCAAGAACGCAAGGTCGTCTCCTGCGGTTCCGTCACCTATGACGACACCGTCGCGTGCTGCCGATGGCTAGCGGATCAGCTAAAGCATGGTGTCGTCTCCACACTGTAGGCGCCCAAGCGCGACGGCAAGGAGCCGCTGAGAAGGCATCTCCTGCCGTTTCGACCGGCTTCGATCCGTGGATTGCCGCCGCGAGCGCAGGTGCAGACGGCACGTCGGCGATGCCGCCTTTCCCTCGGAGCTGACGGGCGACATCGTTGAAGGCCTGTCCGTGAAGGCATACCTCGCCAAGCTGGCTGGAGAGAAGGAGCAAGAGCGAGCCTTGCAGACGGCGACCGCCGCTTTCCGCCGCGCGATCAGCGAGCCCGGCGTCATGGACGCCTTCGACGCCGAGTTCGGCGGGCTGCCGTCCGTCGCACACAACAACCGCCGGGCGGCCTGACCTGTGCCTCCCGTCGTATACGTCGACTACCGGTGGTTCCTCGAGCGCCAGGAAGAAATCCTCCGGGACGACCTGACCGTCAACGACTTCTCTGTGCTTGTCAGCATGGCTCAGCGCCACCGGGTCGACCCGCCCCGGCATGATCAGCACGATCCCGACGCCTACTGCCGGGCTGCCGTCATGCTGGAGGAGTGCGTGCTGCTGCGCCCGCTTCCGGCCCGCAATGAGGTGTACGGATACGGAGTCGCCATCGCCTACCTAGAGGCCTGCGGAGAACGCGTGGACACGAAGTTCGAGCTCTGGCGGGAGCTGATCTACGACATCCGGGAGCTGCGGCTGGACTCGTACGGCATCGCCGAGAGGCTGCGGTCCTGGCGCCAGGCCTGACCCTGACTGACGCTGCGTTCGCCCGGACCCTTCGTGCCGCAGTCCGGCGTGGCCGCGTCCGTGGCGTGGGGCAGGCAGCGACGCATTTGGCCTCTGGGTAGCGCCGTCCTGGCTCGGCACCGGCGAGCCCCTAGGCTCCGTCCGGTGGAGACGCTACTGATCATCACGGCTGCCACCCTGTGGGGCGGTGGCGCGGGCGTGCTCATACCCCGTCCCGCGTACCGGTTCTCCGTGCCGCCCGAGCAACCCTGGCGGTCGGCATGCCCGGCTGGCCATCCCCTCACCGGGACGGGTGGCGGCTGGCTGGGGCATGCCCGCTGCGCCGTAGGGGACACTTTCGGGCCGAGCACCCTCGCCGTCGCCTTCGCCACGGCCGTGGTGTGCGTTGTTCTTGCCGCCGCCACTGGTGCCCGCCCCGAACTGGTGGTCTGGCTGCTGCTCGTCCCGGTTGGCGTGCTGCTCGCCGCCGTCGACTTCACGGCGCACCGGCTGCCGGACGTGCTCACCCTGCCGCTCGCTGCGGCCGCGCTCGTCCTGCTCGGCGTTGCCGCGAGGTTGCCCAGTGCCGGCGGCAGCTGGACGTCTGCGCTGCTCGGCTCCCTCATCCTGGGCGCCTGCTACTTCGTGCTCTTCCTGCTCAGCAAGGGCTTCGGGTTCGGCGACGTCAAGCTTGCTCTCGTCCTGGGCGCTGTCCTGGGCTGGTACGGCTGGGCGATCGTCGTGGTCGGGACGTTCGCCGGGTACCTGCTGGGCGCTCTGTACGTCATCGTCCTCATCGTCACGGGCCGGGGCAGCCGGAAGACCAGGATCCCGTTCGGCCCGTTTCTTCTCGCCGGGGCGTTCGCCGGTGTGCTCCTGGGCTCCTACACCCGTTGATCCCCATGAGACGAGGCGGGCGGGACCCGCCACGGCCTCGCCCGGAGATGTCAGGGGCGGCGGGCGAGCAGTACGTCGAAGCGCGCGTGCTTGCTCAGGACGCCCGCGTCGGCGTGTTCGGTCAGCAGGGCGAGAGCGCGCTCCTGGCACGCTGCGATAGGCCATGCAGCCAGGACAACGTCCGGGCCCATCGCGTCCCACTCCAGGTCGGCGCGCGCTCGTCGGCGAGTGGCACGCGGCAGCCCCAGCGAAAGGGATCGGGAATTTCGCACGGCGATGAGCTCGGTCCTTGGGCCCGTGCGGCGGCCTTGAAGGCGGCTTCCGCGTCGCGCGGCCGTCCCATGGCCAGCTGAGTAGAGGCGCGTGAGCTCTGGAACTCGGCGAGGTTCATCCAGTACGCCAGAAGGGTCTATGCGGATGCCAGGTGGAGGAGTTCCGGGACGCCCTGGGCGCGGGCGTAGGGCTGGAAGCGGGGGAGGAGGTCGTCGATGAGGTGGACGCAGCGGGGTGCGCCGATGCGGCGGGCCAGGAGTAGTGACTGGGTGGCGGCGGCCGCGGCGGGTTCGGGTTCCTTCTGGTCGAGGTAGCCGGCGGCGCGGTAGGCGAGGAACACGCCGCGGGTTTTGTCCCGGGTGGTGGGTAGCAGGCGTTCGCCTTCGGTGATGAGCTGGTGGGCGCGGCCGGTGTCGCCGAGATCCAGGAGGGCCTGGCCGGAGTCCACGGCGAGGTCGGCTTCGGACACCCATGCGCACCAGGCGGGCCGGTCGTCACCGGCGTCATTGAGGTGCTGCTCGGCTGCGGAGAGCGCGCGCAGGACAGCCCGCGGTTCGCCTTTGTCGCCCTGCGCGGCGAGAGTGCGGGCGAGGCGCAGTTGGAGCAGGCAGCGTGCGGCCGGGTTGTCGGCGCGGGTCAGGGCGTGCTCGAGGATGTGGGTCGCGGTGGTGTGGTCGCCTCGCCAGGCGGCTTGGTAGGCGAGGTCGCTCAGGAGGCCGGCGCCCATGTCGTGGTTGCCTGCGGCGTGGGCGTTGTGCAGGCCGGCGATCCAGTACTGGCTGGCGTGGGTGTGGCGGCCGAGGTCGAAGCGGTGCCAGGCGATGGTCTGGGACAGGGAGGCGGCCAGGGTGTGCAGGCGCAGGCCGACGGCGGGGGTGTAGCGGCCGTGTGCGAGGCGGTCGGCCACGGTGGACAGGCAGGCGTCCAGGAGCGCGGGGGTGTGCTGGCGTTCGTCGGTGGGCAGGTCGGCGAGGCTCTGGGCGGTGTTCTCCAGGAGTTCGACGAAGTCCTCGCCGATTGGCCTGCCGTCGCGGCCCGGCGCGAGGGTGGTTGTGGGGCCTGTTGCCCGGTCGGCGGCCAGCGCGGACAGGGCGGCGCCGGAGATGGTCAGGAAGGTGCGGCGTTCCATCACTGTTCGCAGGGCCTCTCTGAGGGCGGGCACGAAGCTGTGGGGGCCGAGTGGGACTTCGCCGTCGGCGCTGAGGAGCAGCCAGTTCGGCCCAGTCGTCGGCGCGGACGATGTCCGCGGGCCGCCCGAGGGCTTCGGCGATGCAGATCTGGGGTTCCTCGTTGGGCTTGATGCCGCGTTGCCATTTGTTGCGGTCGCTCGTGCATTCAACGCTCAGGGCGCCTGGGGTGTGCTGAGGGCGATGGCCCGGTGGGCGTGGTGGGAAAGGTCGGCCACTCTGGGGTCGCGGTGCCAGGGCGCCATGGCCTGTACGACTCCGGTGAGGTACTCGGTTGCGCGGGCGGAGCGCACTCCACTGAGGATGCGGACGGCGCGATGGCCATCGGCTACGGCCCGGTCGAGGTCGCCCCGCTGGAGGTGGGCTGTTGCCATGACCGTCATGCGCAGGCCGACGGACCGGGTGAAGTCGCTGGCAGACATCGGCGCCGCCCGCTTGTTCCACCGCAGTGCGGCATCGGGCAAGTTCAGGTCACGGTGGATCTCGACTGCGTCGGCGGCCATCCGCGCCGGTGTGTAGTACCTGATCCACGCCGGCTCATCGCCGGGGGCTGTGTCGGCACGCTCCAGTAGCCGTTCTGAGGTGGTGAGGGCGGTGGCGGCGGAGCGTTTGTCGCCGAGCCGGGCGTGTGCGCGGGATTCGATGAGCTTGGCGAAGGCGAGGACCCGGGGAGCCGCGCTGCGGCGTCCACGGTCGTAGGAGCCCTGTGCCATGTCCACGGCCTCGTCGGGGTAGCCGCGAAGGGTGGTCTGGAGGGCCAGATTGGTCATCACGTGGATGCCGACGTTAAGGCTGCCTCCGGCTTTGGCCATGCGCAGGGCTTGTACGAAGTGGCGCTGGGCGAGGTCGTGGTGGCCCATGTCGAGCGCGCTCCATCCGGCGATGCGGGCGTAGAGCTCCTTGCCGACGGCGTCGGTGTAGTCGCCGTGCAGGAGTGGGATGGCATGCTTGCGCAGGATGCGGGTGACTTTGGAGGCTGCACGGGTGCCGCCGCCGAATTTTGAGTCCGAGCGCTGGGCGTGGGCAGCGGCTGCCCACAGGTCGTCCAGGTCGTGCTGGCCGACGCGGCGATCGCCGGGGTGGGCGGCGTCCGGGTCGGTGGGGACGGCGAGCCACCGGGTGATCGGTGTGCTGTAGGCGCTGACGGCGAAGCCGCTTGAGGTGGCGAGGAACTGACGGCGGTGCACGGTGCTCCAGAATCGAGTGGCGGTAGGACGGCTTCTTGGGTGTCCCGGGGGAAGTCCAGCCCCACCTGGCCGGGCTTTTCCCAGATCTCGGGCATGCCTATTTCGGCCGGGCTGACTGGGCGTCCTAGCCGGTCGGGCCAGTACCTGGGCGATGAACTCGGGAACCGGGGGCTTGGGGATCATTCCGCGGACTATCCAGTTCGCGACGCTGGTGTGGGTGTAGGAGCACGTGTGCCCGGCCCGCTGGGCCTTGGCGTTGACGAGGTGGGCGGAGTTCGTTGCGGCTGAGTTGGGATGCATCCCTCAACTCGGCCAGAGCCGGGTTGGCGGGTTCGTCCGGGTGCTGGCTGAGCGCCATAGCAGACGCCTCCTAGGGGCCAAGGCCAGCCGGATGCGTCGCCGAGCAGGCCAGTTGGGACTACCGAAGGTAGTGGCCTGCGTACTGAGACGGACGTGATTTTACGTTTGTGCGCCCCCTCGTGAGCCTGCCCGGCTCTCGCCTCCTGAAGGTTTCATGCATTTATCGCAACCACGTTCGACGACCGAATGCAGAGGTGAGGCGCCATGCAGACGAACGCTCCGGCCCGCACAGGGCGTTGGCGGCAAGACCAGCTGGTCGCGACGTGTCGCGGAGCATGGGGGCGATGGTCAGTGCCTCGCCCCAGTAGCGGCGCGCGGTGTCCTGGTCACCTGCGTCGTAGTAGAACCATGCGCAGTGCCCGGCGGTCTCCCCGGCAAGGAGTTGGAGTCGATTAACATGTCATGTCCAGGGCAATGAAGGGACGGTGTACATGAACGGATCCGCCTCCAACAGTTCGGTCAGTGTGGGCCTCGCACTGGGCGCGGCCCTGGTGTCGACGACGCTGCTCTGTACGCCGGCGACCGCGGCCGCCCCCGAGGGGGCCGGCAAGGGCCCAGGTGCGGCCGTCACCACGCCCGCGCACGGCGAACGGGCGTGTCCCGTCGTGTACTTCGACCTGGGAGAGACCCTGGTGCACACCGCCGCAGACGGCAGCACGACCTACCTGCCCGGGGCGTCCTCGTACCTGCGGACCCTGCGGGCACGCCACATCAGGGTCGGCCTGATCACCAATGTCCCGGCCGCCTGGGGCACGACCGACGCGGAGCGTGCCGCCCGGCTCCGGAGGGAGGTGGACGCGACGTGGCGGGGCCCGGCGGCCTTTGCCTGGGCGGACTTCGGCGACCGGATCCGTACACCGCGCACCGAGGCCGAACGCAAGCCGTCCCCGGTCCTGTGGCAGCGCGCCAAGGAGGACTCAGCCGGCTGCCGGGTCGTCTACCAGGCGGAGACTGCCCAGGAGGTGTCCGTCGCCTCCTCGCTGGGCTACGTGGCGTACCAGATCGGTCTGCCGCAGCGGCCCGCGTTCCTGCCGGCGGGACTGGTCGAACTCCTCGGACGTCGCCTCGCTTGAACGCAGCCACAGTCGCAGCCGGGACCGCCCGTCGACGTACGCCCTTGGTCCCGTCCCGGGGCGTACGACGACGGATCGGCGCCTGCGCCACGGCTACCGTGCCGGCGCCGCTTGCCAGGCTGATCTGCCGGTGGCCCGGTGGCCCGGTGGCCCGACGCGGCCGACGAGTCAGGGCGTCAGGCCGTCAGGTCGTTCGTGGTATCCGGGAGCCTGGTTCGGTTCGAGGGCCTCCTTGCGGCCGACGTCCCCCGCGTCCGCCAGGTCGGGTGCACCGTCGCCCGCCTCCGCCGAGGCGGGGCCACCGGCTCCCGCCCGGCCGCCCGCCCGCGGCGGCACCGCCCGATCCCCATCCTGGCCCCCGTGGGAGACCACCCCGCTGCGCAGCAGCGATTGGAAGGCTCCGAGCAGCACCGCCGTGGCCAGTGCGCTGTGCCACAGCAGGGCGTCGAGATGCCCGGCCGACAGGTACGCGCCCGCGGCGATCGCGGCAAGGGCGCACACCGCGCGGTCCACGATGCTCTCCACCGACAGGAGGGTGGCCCGCGGTGCGTGCGCGGGAACCGCGTCGTTGACCAGTTTGCGCTGGACCGGGAACGCGAACCCGGTGGCGGCGGCGAACAGGCAGAGCAGCACGACGACGACCCACGGCCCGCCGAGGGCCATGGCCGCCAGGGTGCCCGCCAGCGCGAGACTGAGGACGGACACCCAGGCGACCGGCGGCAGTCTGCGGCTGAGCCATTGGGGTCGCGCGGACGCCACCGCCTCCGCCACGGTCATCGCGGCCAGCACCCCACCGTGCGAGGCCTCGCCGATGCCGTGGTCCAGCAGGATCGGCTGGAAGAGATTGACCTGGCAGATGCGCGACAGCGTGAAGACCGCCACGCCCTGCACCATCACCAGCGCCAGCCACGGCGAGGAGGCGACGCAGCGTAGCGCGGTCCCCGCGTCCCGCAGGAAGGCGCCGCCCCGGCGCCCGCCGTCACTCCGGCCCGTGTCCGCTCCGGCATCCGCTCCAGCGAGGCGAGGCAGCAGCACGGCGCAGACGAGGGAGCCTGCCGCGCTCGCGGCGCTGAGCAGGTACGGGGCCGGGTGTGCGAGAGCCATCAAGGGTCCGACCAGCGGCCAGCACACCACCTTCGCCGTCAGCCCCAGTGCCCGCGCGGTGCCCTCCGCCCGCAGGTAGTGCTCGTCGCACCCTTGCGCCCGCAGCCCGTCGTACAGGTAGGCGCTCGCCGCGCCCGAGGTGAGCGACCGGCCGACGGCGATGGCCAGGAAGTGGAGGAGGAACCCCGTGTACGAGGCGCTGACCACCGGGGCCAGGTTCGCGGCCGTCATCACCACCGCGCCGGCCCGCAGGCAGTTGCGAGTTCCGATCCGGTCGGCGATCAGCCCGGTCGGAATCTCGAGCAGACAGAAAGCCACGTAGTAGATGCTCTGGATGCCGAAGATCTGTCCGTCCGAGAGGCCGGCCGCCTTCTGGTAGGCGTAGAACACCGGCATCCACCACAGCAGGTTGAACAGCAGCTGGAAGCCGTAGTTGAGCCGGATGATCCGGCGGGCGGTGTCGGTCGGGCCCGGGGACGCTCCGGTGCCGGGGCGTGGCCGGCCAGAACGCACCCTCACTGCGCGTAAGGGCGGATCTGGACCAGCCGGAAGTCACCCTGCTCGGTCATCAGCCACTCGATGTCGAGAGGTTTGTCCACGTCGGTCGCGCTGAAGTGGGACTGCAGGAGCCGCCCGGTCAGGGACAGGTCGGCGAGCCGGGCGCGGACGGCGGCGGACAGCTTCTGGCCCGACGAGCCCAGCGCGACAGTACGGCCGCCACCCTCCACGGTGTTGTACAGGTACTGCTGCGGCAGCACTGTCCCGTCGACCACCTGCTCGGGCGAGCCGGGGGAACAGTTGAGGTAGACGTTGCGGAAGTCCTCCCGGCGGGTCGGGTTGCAGGTTACGAGGACGCCGCCCAGGGAGGCGGGCACGTACTCCTGGATGATCACACCCATGTAGGTGTCGTCGAGGGAGATGCCGACCTGGTGGCGCAGCCGCACGCTGCGGGGCGATACGAGGGAGGCCCACACCTGGCGTACGGCGTCGAGGAGTTCGCCCGTGCCGTGGACGGTGGTGACGGAGTCGTAGACGCCCGCCGCGGAGAACCCGGGGAGGTCCTCGGCGTTGGAGGAGGATCGCACCACCAGCCGTCCGCGCGAGGCTGCCGCGGCGGGGAAGGCCTGGTCGATCTGCCGGGTGACCGCCTGGGGGACGGGGGTGTGCCGGATCAGGTGCTGCAGGTGCAGGCACAGCGAGTCCAGGACGTCGGTGGCGTCGAGTTCGAGGGCCATCTTCAGTTTGCCGATGCCCTGCTGGAGGGCGGGGGAGGAGGCGAGGAACCGCTGCTGGAGGGCGAAGGGGAGTGCGACGCCCTCCGGGGCGCCGACCGCCTCGGCAACGAACTCGGCTGCCCTGGAGCGGAGTTGCTCGGCTGTGAAGGAGGTGAGGCCGAGGCGGGCGGCGAGGTGGCCGTAGAGGTCCTCACGCGGCGGACGGGGCCGGCCGTAGAAGGAGGTCAGGTCCACGGTGCGGCTGTCGAGGACGTGGTGCAGTTCGCCGAGGTGGGCCGCCTTCGTGCCGTAGCGGTCGCGGTCGGCACTGCGCAGCCGGTGCAGGGACAGCACGGGGGCGTCTTCGAGCAGGGGCGGTTCGAGGCGTATGCGCTGCTGGTGCCAGGCTGGCGCCCGCAGGTCGGGTTCGTGGTCGAGGCGCTGCAGGGATATGTCGTCCTCGTCGACCCGGTAGCGCACCCACGCGTTGTCGAGACCGTCCTTGTCGACGAGTTGCTCCAGGTCGCGGACGATCGCGTTGGGAATGCCCCACCCGGAGGCGAGGACGTTGGTGTGCGAAAGGGGCGTGATCGGCGCGGTGTTGATGAAGCCCGCGACACGCGGCACGTCGTCGGGCAGGCAGGGCATCGCCACGATGTCCGCCCAGCCCAGCCCGGTCTCCGCCGCCGTGTACTCCTCGGCGGTCCGGAAGAACCGCAGTCGACCGGTGGCCTCGCCGGCGTTGAGCGGTGTGCGCTTCCGGGAACCGAACAGCTCGTGGCTCAGGATGCGGGGCACACGCTGTTCGCTGATCGCCGACAGCTCCTCCTCCTGCCCGTGGTTGGCGGGCTTGAGCAGCAGCGGCAGCCTGCTGTCGACCCGGGCCCGCACGAACGCGTAGAAGAATGCGAGCAGTTCGCCGTGCATGGTGTCGGCCTCGGTCGTCTCCAGGACGAGGAAGGGCCGCTCCCTCCCCTTTTCCTGCTCGGTGTGCAGGGACAGCACACCGAGCAGGAACCGGCGCTCGGGATCGGTGTAGACGGAGGCGTTGAACGCGTCCAGCTGCGCGTCGAGCGTGGCCAGGTCCATGCCCAGCACCTGGGTGGCGATGTAGTTGACGTGGAAGGGGTGCGCGCCGGTGTCGAGCAGGTGCCAGGTGTTCTGCGCGCGGTCGACGACGACCTTGAGGTAGGGGTGACCCGCCAGGACTCCCGACAGCGTCCGGAAGAGCGGCAGGGAGAGATTCTCGCCGACGACCGTGCGGTCCGTGGCGGGCTCGGCGGCACCGGTGGCCAGGTGGACGCTCATGCGGGGACCTCCTCGGACTGCGCGGCGGGCAGCACCCGGGGCAGGGCGTCCACCAGGGTCTCGAAGTCGCGCAGCACCGTCCGCGGGTCGGCGGCGGAGAGCAGGCACAGGGCCGCCATGGTGTTGGCACCCGCGGCGGGGTCGTAGACCGGCACGACACTGCCGTCGGGCAGGGAGCTCTCCGCCACCACCGACAGCTCGCTGTCCGGGCTCAGCGGCACGTCCGACGCGACCACGGGGAAGTCCCAGACCCTGCGGTCCTGCCATGCATCGCCGCGGCCGTCGACCGCGAGGACGACGAGGGAACCGGCCGCACCCCGGCCCTGCGCCGGTGTCAGAGCCTGCTCCGGCCAGGCGACAGGGCGTCCCAGGAGGTGGTCGACGAGCATGCCCACCAGGTCCAGTGCGAAGACCCCCTCGATTTGCGGCACCGTCATCGCGCCGCCGAACCGGGCAGCGGTCTCGATGAGCCACATGCTCCCGTCGGGGCCGAGCTTGATCTCCGTGTGCGTCCCGCAGTCGCGCAGGCCCAGCGCGTCGACCGCGCGGCGCGCAAGGTCCACGACGCGGTCCTGCGCGTCCGGAGAGAGCAGGGCGGGGGTGATGCCGGCGCGCTCGGTGAAGGGCTCGATGGTGGGCATCCGGCCGCTGAGACAGACGGGGTGGAACACACCGTCCGCCACGACGCCCTCGACGCTGAGGTAGTCGCCCCAGCCGGGCTCGTCGAACCAGTCCGCCGCCGTGCCGCTGACGATCTCCTCGACCACGAAGTCGGCGTTCGCCTCGGCGACATGCAGCTCCGCGTATCCCAACTGGGCGGACTCCGCCATGACCTGCCGGGAGCGGGCCCAGGCGGCGGACGCGTCGCCGGGAGAGGTGATGATCTGGTGGGCGGTGGATCCCGCGCTCCAGGCCGCCTTCAGCAGCAGCGGACAGGACAGGGAGTTCACCGCCGCCTGCAGATCCGCCTCCGTGGCGACGGGGCGGAACGCGGGCTGCGGCAGGCCGCTTCGCTGCCAGGTGCTGCGCATCAGCCGCTTGTCGCGCGCGAGTGCGGCGGCTGCGCCCGCGCCCGGCAGGCCGAGCCTCTCGCAGGCTTCGGCGACGGCCACGACCGCGTACTCGGAGAAGGTGATCACGGCGTCCGCGCCCACCTCCTGGGCCCGCGAGACGATCAGGGAGACCAGGTCGCAGCGGCCCGCGTTGTCCGGCGTCGTGACCGAGGCGCACAGTCTGGCGGCAGAACCCGCCACGGCGGCGGGAAGAGCGCTGAGCGCCAGCAGGTGCACGTCCGCCCTCGCAGCCGTCCGGGACAGGACATGGCCGAGCGGCGGACCACCCTTGGCATGCACCAACAGCACCGTGCTCACAGAAATTCGTCTCCATTCACCTGGTCGGTAGGGGCCGTCCTCGGCACCATCGGTGCGGCGACGGGCCCGGGGGCGCGTGCGGGGATGGCGTCCGGCGTCCCGCCCGCACCCTCCAGGGGACCAGGCTGCACCCGTCCATATCGCCGCAGAGAGCGCTCGCGACTCAGGCAAACGCCTGAGTCGCAGACGTGATTCGCAGAATTTCGTCCCCAGAGACCGGCCCGAGCGGTAGGGCGGCGGGATTCCCCGTCCCCTTTCGGCAACTCGGCCGGGAATGGAGCTTGTGCTGTACCGGGCGGGCTATCCACGTCATGTGACTGTGCGTCAGCCAGTCGTATACGGATGGAGACCGTGATGGGCGACCCAAGCCTCAAGACACTGCTCGAGAACCTTCCCGTGTTCTGGAGGGAATTCGAAGTCGACGAGCCGGGGCAGGCGGAGGAGGGGAACGCCGACGGGCCCAGGCAGACGGACGAGTCGGACGACCCCGGCGGCCGCGCCGACCCGGGCGGCTCACAGCCCACCAGGGACCGGCGGCGGCGAGGAGCGGGGCTCGCGGCGCCCCCCGGCCACGCTGCCTTCGCGGATCTTGTGGATCTCGCTCCGGCGGCCGCCTTCATCCGGGATCGCGACGGGCGCTACCTGTGGGCCAACCACGCCTACGCACACCTTTACGGCACCGTGCCGCAGCAACTGGTCGGCAGATATATCGAGGACTTCGACGCCCCGGCCGAGGCCAACCGGTTCCGGGCCCTGGACCAGCAGATACTCACCCGAGGCACGCCCGTCCGTCACACCCTCCGCTACCGGCGTCCGGACGGCACCACGGGCCGCGCCGTCGGCCACCGCTTCCCGGTGCGGGAACAGTCCCGTACGTGCATCGCCGGCATCTACGTGGACATCACCGACCACCTGCGGGCGACGGCGCAGCGCCAGGAGGCCGAGGAGAACCTCAGCGCCCTGCGTGACCACAGCGGTCTGCCCTGTGCCCTGTTGTCGGCGAGCGGGCGGGTGATCGAGGCGAGCGTGGCGGCCGCCGAACTCTTCCACCTCGGCCTGACCGACCTCGTGGGGCGCCGCGCCCACACGCTGCTCGCCTCCGAACCGGGGCACGATCTCGACCGGTTGCGCCGCCGCTGGAACAGTCTGATAGCCCGCCGGACCCGACGTGTCGAGACCACCGCCGTGCTCGTCGACACCCGAGGACTGCAGCGGCGGGCGGAGGTCCACCTGACGACTATCGGCCATTCCGCCAGCCGGGCACGGCACGTCTGGGCCGTGATCACCCATCAGAGCCTCGCCCACGAGGCGCATCCGCCGCTGACCGCAGCGCAGATCCGCATCCTGTCGCTGCTGGCTCAGGGCAGCAGCAACAGCGACATAGCCGCCTCGCTGAAACTGTCGCGGCAGACGCTCGACTACCACCTCAGCCGCCTGCGGCACCTGCTGGGCGCCGCCACCCGTCCGGCCCTCGTGGCCCGCGCCTACGTCCTCGGCATACTCGCCCCCCACACCTGGCCCCCACGCTCGGCCACGGCGGCCCACCCCCTCAGCACCGCATGACCTCAGCGGTCGGGAAGACTCGCCTCGGCGCCGGCGTCGTCGGGCTGAGCACCCTGCGCGAGCGCGGGACGTTCTCCTCTACTTCACAGTAGGCCTGCCCTGGCAGAAGTGGACCGCCGTTCCTGCGGCGAGGGAGCCCACGGCCGGCGGATCTACGACTGGGCCCGCGTCGAGGTGAGGCCCTGGCACCGCGAAGACCGCCGGCACCGGGTGATCGCCCGCCGCAGCGTCGCCTCCGTGGATCGGCGCCTCGCCGGTCTGCGGGAGAAACGGATCCTCCCAGCTCATCCACCACCCTGTACGCGCTCGCGCTGCTCCGCCAGACCCGCTGAGCCTTCGCCTGCTTGCAGAGCTTCCGGCCGAGTTCTGCGGGAAGGGGCAGCGTCTGCCCTCGCCCGGCGGGGCGAGGGGTGGCGTCAGTGGGAGGTCAGCCGTGGTAGTTGATGTATCCGTTGCCGTCGGTGTCGTTGGTGCGCTTGGTGTAGGAGTGGGCGTCCGCCTTGGCGCCGGTGGGCTTGAGCAGGTAGATGGTGTCCTTGTCGTTGTTCCAGATGAAGTTGCAGTTCTGGCGGTAGACGACGTTGCCTGCGTCGGAGTTGGTGCCCTTGCCGCCGCGCAGTTTCACGTAGTCGCCGGGCTCGAGCTTGTGGCTGGTGGTGAAGGTGAACTTGTTGCCCGTGGCGTCCTTGACGACGTAGCCCTTGAGGTCGACGGTCGCGGTGCGGGAGTAGTTCTTGATCGTCAGGTACTCGCTCTTGGTGTTGCCGCCGGAGCACCGGTTGGAGTCGCTGCCGGGGGCGTCGTACTGGACGCCTTTGAGCTTCAGCGCGGACGTGTACTCGGTGGCCTGGGCCGGTCCGGCGGCGATCACGGCGATCGTGCCCGCGGCGGCAACTGCGGCCAGAGTGTGGCGCATACGCATGAGGAAATCCCCCCTCAGTGGTGCGAATAGAGCGCCCGGAGCATACCGGAAGTGATCAATGAGTGTCCTTGGCGTGTACATATCGTGAACTCGCGGCGCGGGCGGGTGTCACATCGAAGCCTTGTACCGCCGGGCCGAGCTGGGGGAGGAGGCCGGGGACCGGCAGGGTGCGGAAGCCCTGGCCCGGGAGGCCGCCGACCACGACGACACCGAAGCCCTGCTCCGCCTGGCCTCGCCGATATCCAGGGCCCGGCCCGTCCGTGCATGAACCGTGGCGGCTGCGCGGCCTCGGCCGGCTGGCGGCCGGCGACTACCCCGACCCGATCGTGGATCTCTCCGACGGCCTCACCCTTTCGAACGGGCCCGCGGCCTTGCCGAAGCCTGAGATCATTTCCGGCATGGACATGAGGCAGGTGCTGACGGACTACGCGACGACCGGCGGCGTCGGCGTCCTCAGGCCCAGAGCCACGCTGGACGCCGTCACCGAGGTACTCGGACCACCGGTCGAGGCCGACTACTTCCTCCACCCGAGGGAGACCTGGCCCCGGACCTTCGCGTACGGGGACGTGCGCCTCGAAGTGTGCGGCTGTCGCGAGATCTTCCGGGTCGCGCTGAGCACCTGGACCGGGACGGTGGACGTGCCGACCGGGCGGCGGGGGGAGACGGTGACCCTCGCGTCGGAGTTCACGTTCGGGGAGCTGAAGGAGTTGCTCGGTGCGGCCGGGGTGGAGGGGGAGATGCGGACCTTCCCCACGCTGACCGACCAACTCACCGTCGTCGTCGGGGAGTACCCGCAGGGCGTCGACTTCACCTTCGTCGTCCCCGACCCCGCCGCACCGGACAGCGCCACCCTGCACAGCGTGATCGCGAAGGATCTCGACCACACCTGCTAGTCGTCCTCCTCCTCGTCCGCATCTGCGGCCTCGGGACTGGTAGGCGCGCATAACAACCCGGCCCACAACGCCTCCTGACAGGGATGGACCGATTGGCTGCCGCCAAGCGGCTGGGCATCCGGGAGGGTGATCGTGCGCATGGTCGGGGTCCATTGGCCGGCAACCGTCGAACGACTCGCATTCCAGCTCAGCCAGGCCAAAGCAGCTGACCGGCGCGTGCACGAGGCGAAGAGCGTCGGAAGCGGCCGCCCGAACCGGGACGACCTCCCGCCTGCGGAGTACCAGCGGCAGCTCCACGCGTACGTGCAGACACCCGAGTACAGGGCCTCGGACCGCGAGCTCCGGATCGCTGTGGCCTTGAGCAAGGCACACGACGCAGCCTTGCTTCGAGCGGCCCACGCACTGCCCGCACGGCGTGCCGAAGGAAATCGGCCGCCCCTCCGCCTTCAGCATCCGCGCATCCTGCCCGGCGGCCACGTGCCCCAGTGGTGGATGAACGCCATCAACACCACGTACGCCGGCATCTGGAGGGCAATCCCGTCACCCGGACCTGAGCTCCGGCTCGGCAGCCCGGACGACCTGCTGGTCCAGGAAGTCGCCAGGCAGGCACGTCTGTTGCAGGCCAGCCACTCTGAATGAGGCCGAGAATCCCGGCTCACCACCGCACAAGATCAGGCTCCGAGAAGTGGCAGCTGGTCGGCGGTGAGGTCTTCGCGCACCCGCAGGAAGCGAACGGGGTGGCGGTAGCGACCGTCGTCGACGGCCGTGTCCGCGAGGAACTCCACCACGACCACGGGGTGGACAGGGTCGAACTCCAGCTCGCCGCGGCTGCCCCAACCGGCGCTGAAGCGACGTCCGCGCCACGGGTGGTCGGCGTCGGCGGGGCGCAGCCGGGTTCCCAGGTCGCGCCGGGCGGCGGTGGGCAGCGGGGTGGTGCGGGCGATCAGCCGGAATCGGCCGGAGGCGTCGGATCGGCCCAGCAGTAGGGTGCTCGGTGACGTCGTCGCCCCGGTGACTGCGCCGATCACCGCTTCCTGCACCACCTCCACCAGCCGGGCGCGAGCAGGCTCTGCCACGGCGTTTCGACCTGATGTTCTGCCGTCTCGGCCCCCTTTGACGCAGGTGCCGGCGGCGGTTCGGTCCGCGCACCAGCCGCGTGCTGATGGGTACGCACGATGGTGGAGTCCACCGAGATGTCCCAGTCGATCTCGCCCGCGGCATCGGCAGCAGCCTGGACTGTTGCAGCAGACGTTCCCACGTGCAGTCGGCCGACCACAGCCGGTGGCGTTCATACACGGTCTTCCACGGCCCGAAACGCTCGGGAAGATCCCGCCAGTGCACCCCGGTCCGCACCCGGTGCAGAATCCCGTCGATCACCTGCCGGTGATCTCGCCACCGGCCACAACGCCCATCGCTCACCGGCAGGAACGGCCGCAGCCGTTCCCACTCGGCATCCGTCAGATCACCCCGCCCCATGCCCATAACAACGACTCAGGCACGGGCAGTCACATGATCGCCCGGACAGCTCCTAGTGCTCTGACAGGGAGGGCTCGCCGGGTTGCGGGGAGGGCGGATGACGTGCAACGACTTCCGACGACGGAGTTCCGCCCCATAGGATCTTGAGCCCAGGCATGGACGTCGGAGGGCGACGATGGAACAGCCGCGGATACGCCTCGGCAGCGATGATGTGTGGCTGGAACTGGCTCGGACCGGTGGGGACAGTTGGCAGATCACCGCAGACTGGAGCTCCTGCCTGACGGCTGACTTCACCGCAGATCTCAGCGCTGCGGAGGCTATGGACTTCGCAGCGCGGATGCTCTCTCATCTGCGCACTCCGTCGGGTGTCCGCTTTTCGGTGGCTGTGACTCCGGGTCGCAACAATCCGCTGACGCTGAACGCGGAGCCAGTCGGGGACGGTTTCGCCTTCTTCGTACGCCTGACTCCCAACGGCGACGACACCGTGTGTCACTTGCAGATGGAGATCGATCCGATCGCCACATCGGAACTTCGTGAAGCATTCCATGCACTGCACGCGGCCCTGGTGGTGTGACCGTCCGGAGCGTTTTGGTCAGACCGCGGTCGTGAGTGGGCATCCGCTGGGGCGGCCGACCCGCTCTCGCCTCATGTTCAGGCAACATGGCGAACGTTCCAGGTCACAGCATCACCTCCGCCGCGGAACTGTCTGGGCTACTTGACCAGCCGGAGGCGGGATGCCCGACCCAGGCCCGCAGGAACTCCGCTGCGATTCCTACTCCGTGACGAACGGTGCATATCCAACCGGGACCTCGCTCACCTGAAGGTCACGGAAGAGCAAGGTCAGGTTGTGCGCGTTGGTCTCAATGCGCACTTCGTGGAAGTCGATCCCGAGGGTCTTAGACCAGCGTTGGGTCGCCTCCGACTCGGGGAGGAGCTTCGCGCCCGGATAAAGGCAGTGCCACTTCACTCCCCAGACGTATCCGTCGAGGTCAACACCGGTTTCGTGGTCGAGTCATCTCGGTCACCCGGCGCTTCCCTGGTTCTCCAGATACCTCAGAGTGTCTCGCTTTCCTGCTGCGGACTGGTTCGTCTCCATAGGCCGCGAGACGCACGCCGTTCGCAGCAGCATGACCACCCGCCTCCCAGTGCTTCGAGGGCTGCCGATGCATCTCTGGGATCAATATATCGAACACGAATCGAACATCGCGAGGCACTCGATATTGCGCAAGCGGCTAACCGGGAACTGAACCAGGCCCGCTGACGCCAACTGCGCGGCCGCGGCGTCCTAAGCAGCACCGGCCTGTTTCAGCGGCCCGCTCGTCAGCGCGCGGTGTAGTCCGCGGCGAGCCGGTCGAGGAACGTCATGAGCTTGGCGTTCATCTCGGTGTAGTCGTTGGCGCGCAGCTGGTCGGGCTGCTGGACGAATGGCCGGTCGGTGAGCGCGGCCAGTTCCTTCTCGCTGTGCTCGATCAGGGCCTCGATGCAGTCGGGGGTGAACTCCATGTGGCACTGGAAGGCATACACGTAGCGGCTGTAAGCGACGATCTGGCGGGGGCATCCGGCGCTGGTGGCCAGCACAGTCGCGTGGTCGGTGAGGCCCGGCATGTCGTTGTGCCAGTGGCCGGTGTGGAAGGAGTCCCCGAAGCCCGCGAGGAAAGGGTGCTCGCGGCCGGCGTCGGTGAGTGTGACGGGGAAGGATCCGATCTCCGTGTTCGGGCTGGGCGCCCAGGCGGCGCCAAGGGACTCACCGACGAGCTGGGCGCCGAGGCAGATACCGATGACGGCCTTGTCCGCCTCGATACAGGAGGAGATGAGGGCCTTCTCCGCGGCGGCGTCGAAGTGCGCGCACTCCTCGACGGTGGTGCTGGGCTGCTGGGGGCCGCCCATCACGATCAGCAGGTCGATGTCCTGTCCGGACGCGGGCAGCGCGTCCCCCTCATAGACCCGCGAGAAGCTGAGGTCGTGGCCCCGGGCTCTGGCCCAGTCCTCGAAGGCCCCAGGGGCCTCGAACGCCTCGTGGACGACGATGTGGGTACGCATGACTGTGCTGGCCTTTCGGTCTGTGTGTGTGATGGGAGCGGTGCGCTGCGGTAGCTCATGCCGCCGACGGCATGGCCGGGCCGGGTCAGGTGGGGTGGACGGGGAGGACGGCGGCGAGGTCGTCGGTGAACTCGCGGGCCTGCTGCGTGGTGAGCGTGGAGGTGGTTACCCGGATCTCCTGGCTAGTGCCGGCCTTGGCTGCGAAGAGGTGACCGGGCTGGACTGCCCACCCTCGTCGTGCCAGTGCATCCGCGATGGGGCGGGCCTCCGTGCCCAGCGGCACCCAGACGTTCAGGCCGTCCGGCCGGTAGCCGAGCGGACGGCCGATGCCCCGCTCAGCCAGCTCGGCCAACAGCAACGCGCTGCGCTTGGCATAGGCGTCGCGCGCGCGGGCGGTCAGCTCGTGCACCTGCGGATCACTCACCAGCCGGTACACCGTGTGCTGCAGCAGTCGGCTCACCCACGTCGTCCCGGTGTTCAGCCGCGTCTGCAGGCGCTCGGCGCTCTCCTCGTCCGTCGCGACGAGCGCGAGCCGAAGATCCGGCCCGAGGAACTTCGACACCGAGCGCACCAGCGCCCACCGGGAGACCTCGGGCGGCGTGATCCGGTGGTACGGCGCGTTGGAGACGGCCCAGAAGTGGTCGTCCTCGATGACCAGGACCTGGGTATGCGCCGCAAGGACCGACCGCAGTTCGGCGGCGCGCTCGCGGGTGACGCTCACACCGGTCGGGTTGTGGGCCCGCGGCGTGCACACCACCGCTCGCACCCCGCCCTCCAACGCCGCCCGCAGGGCCTCCGGCCGCATCCCTGCTTCGTCGACCGGGACCGCGACGGTGCGCAGACCGTTCAGCCGCAGGGTACCGATACTGGCCAGGAAACACGGATCCTCCACCGCGACCGCGTCGCCCCGGGTGAGATATGCGGTCAGCAGCCGCTCCGTGGCATCGACCGCGCCGTGCGTGACCAGAATCCGGAAGCCGTCCGTGGCCACGTCCGGCGCGAACTGTTCCGCCGCGCAGCCGGCGAGGTCCGGATCGACCGACGGTGCGCCGTAGAACGCGGGCCGGTAGTCACCACCCCGGAGCGCCTGCAGTGCATCGGGGATCAGTTCCGGATCGGGGTTGCCGCTGGCCAGATCGATCAGGCGGCCGCCGAACCACGCGCCTTCGCTGGCCAGTTGCGGCACCCCACTCACGACAGTCCCGCCGCGGCCGCGGGTCTCCGCCTCGCCGGCAGCCACCAGCTGGCGGTACGCCGAGGCCACCGTGTTCCGGTTCACCCCCAGCTCCTCGGCCAGCTTGCGCACCGGCGGGAGCAGGTCCTGCGGCGCCAGCTGACCCGACGCGATCAGGTCCCGCACACTGCTCGCGATCTCTGTCGCCGTCATCCCGCTGATTTGCACCGAGCACCACCTCCGCACACGACCATAACGTTTGGCATAGGCCATAAGAAATATGTCCTATGCCAAAAGCGCTCCCGACCGTGTCGGACCGGCGAGCCGTTCATCCGGGCGACTAGACCGCGGCCACGTCATGCCGGCTCTCAGGCGCCGGGGAGGTAGGGAACACCTCGTCGACGGCACGGTGGGAGTTGGCGCGTCCACGACCCGATGCACACCCCACTCCCGGATCGGAGGTGGGGAGATCAACAGAGCACGTCTGCCCGCCTGCTGAGCACCCGGCGGGATTTCCCCGGGTTCAGCCAAGGCGAGCCCAAAAGCCGCCATGAGATGACCTTGGAGTCCTGAAGGCGGCTGGTCAGGAAGCGGCAGGCGTCGCGCGGCCGAGCGGCGCCAGGCTTCCGTGCAGGGCGGCGTGCAGGGCGACTGCGAGTCACGGGCCCGGCCCTCGACCCCCTCACCTCAAGCCTGTTGTTCACAGCGGCTTGCCCCGGACGCACCTGGGGGTCTTGCGCGAGAACCATCGTTCCCGTACGGTTTTACCTGTCGACGAGAACGCTCGTTCTCACGGCAGCGCACCCACGCCAACGGAACTCACACCCCACCAGCGGCGATACCGACAGACCCAGAGGAAGCGACATGAGTCACGAACCGCGCCCCCCGTTCCCGCCGTTCACCCGGGAGACCGCCATCCAGAAAGTCCGCCTGGCGGAAGACGGCTGGAACTCCCGCAACCCGGAAAAGGTCGCCCTCGCCTACACCCCGGACTCTTACTGGCGCAACCGCGCGGAGTTCGCCACCGGCTACGACGAGATCGTCGCCTTCCTCACCCGCAAGTGGAACCGGGAGCTGAACTACCGGCTCATCAAGGAACTGTGGGCCTTCGACGGCAACCGCATCGGCGTGCGCTTCGCCTACGAGTACCACGACGACTCGGGCAACTGGTTCCGCGCCTACGGCAACGAGAACTGGGAGTTCGACGACAACGGCCTGATGCACCACCGCTACGCCTGCATCAACGAACTTCCCATCAAGGAATCGGAGCGCAAGTTCCACTGGCCCCTCGGACGCCGCCCCGACGACCACCCCGGCCTGAGCGACCTCGGCCTCTGACCGGCCACCCCCGCGCCGTGGACCCGGGCCCGACGCCGGATCCACGGCGCGGCCGTTCGCTCGTGACGCTGTACCTGCGGCAGAGGCCGCCGCGCACCTGGAGGGCTTGGGCTCAGGAATCCCTCGCAGGCCCTGAAGACCCTCTCACCTGCGGTAAGCGTGGGGCGCTGCTCCGGATTTTCGACAGTTCGGCGCAGCCCTCTTGTGCCGAGAACGACCGTTCTATAGGTTGGTCTCAATCAATAGAACGATCGTTCTCAGTCTGAAGGCTCACGACACTGTCATCGCTGGCCGGACGGATTGCCGGTTCGGCCGCCGCGAGTGCCGCAGGACCGCCGCCTGGGCCCTGACGCCGCCCCAATCCAGGGCCGAGGGCAGAGAAGCTGCAGAACACGAGCCTGTTGATGCGGGCTCGGAAAGTTCAGCTGGGTGATCCCATGACTCTCTCGCACACCGCAATGCGACCCCCGCCGATGGCGCTGCCCCCGTCCGGCGAACAGCCCCGGCCGGCCCCCGTGACCCCGGCGCTGGCCCATGCCCGTACGGGCATGCACCGGCACGGCATGATCGCCCTCCCCGCCGAGGAGCGCTGGGTACACACCGCCCGCCACTTCGCCGCATCCCTGCTCGCCCGATGGGACGTCGTCCCGGAGGATCAGGACTCCGTCCTGCTGATCGTCGGCGAGCTTGCGGGAAACGCAGCCCAGCACGGACGGGCCGACATGATCGTGAGCCTCGCGCTCGAAGGCCGCGCCGTGCGTATCGAGGTCGCCGACTCCGGCGCCACGGCGCCCTCGCCCCACCCTCGCTGCACCGGTGCCCCTGATGAGCACGGCCGCGGCGCGGGCATCGTCGAACTCCTGGCGGACTGGACCGAAACACTCGAGGAACGGGATCACCGGCGGGACCGCGCCGGCCTCCGCGTCGCCACCGCACCGGCTGAGCAGCCCCAGGCAGACCTTGCGCTCGCTTGAGTGGGCAGCGGGCAACACGCCCGGCCCCGATCCGGGCAGGCGCACACGGCGACGGCCGGCCCGCGCCCGGGAATATGCCGTGCAACCTGGTGGCTGTATCGTGAGAGAACGACCGTTTTCGAGATTGGGTGAGCGAAGTGGAAGCCGAGACGACTGAGCAGCGGATCCTTGACGCTGCGGAGGAGCTGTTCTACGGCCGAGGCATTCAGTCGGTGGGAATGGATGCGATCCGCACCGCCTCCGGCGTGCCTCTCAAGCGCCTGTACCAGAACTTCCCTTCCAAGGACACCCTGGTCGAGGCGTACCTGAGGCGGCGGGACGCGAGGTGGCTCCGCGATCTTGCCCAGCACGTGGATACCTACGACTCACCCGAGCAGCGGATTCTGGCGGTCTTCGACTGGCTGTTCCTCTGGTTCAGTGAGCAGGGGTTCCGCGGCTGCGGCTTCATCAACTCCTTCGGGGAGCTGGGGGCGACGTCCCAGACCGTGGCCGACATCGCGAAGGCCCACAAGGATGCCTTCCGGCGATATCTTGCCGATCTCGTGGCCGCCGCGGACGTGCCCGCGTGGCTGACCGACCAGCTCGTCCTCCTCGCCGAGGGCGCGATGACCACAGCGGCCATCTCCGGGTCTCCAGAGCCCGCCCGTCACGCCAAGGACGCCGCCCGCACCCTGCTGCGGGTCGCTCACGCAGATGTGGTCACCGCTGCCTGAGCACGCCGTCGCCTTCACTCACAGCCCCGCTTCCGTTCCCTGCGGGGTGCCGCCAAGTGAGCAGGGCGCACGTGAGGCTGGTCCTGGGTGGGGGCTTTTGGCCCTGCCCGCGCCGGTCGTCCATCGAGCAGGACCCGCAGCTGCCGGCCGGCGCGCGGATGACCATGCGACTGCGGGTCGCGGCCGAACGCCGGATACGCGACGCCGGGTTCCACCGTCGTCCAGGCCGCGGGATCTGCACCTGTCCTGGCCGACCGCACGCATGCCTTGCGCGACCAGGCCCGTGAGGTCGTCGAAGCATCTTTGCCCGAGGTCGACGTGCTGGGCATCGGTGAGACCCGCCGGGGCGAGCCGCGCTGGGAACAAGACCTCGACACCGACAGACGGGCGGGGCACGCGATCGGTGGCACACCGGCTTCATCGACGCCCTCGGGGCGGGCGGGCTGCTGGGCCAGGTCGAGGACCGCAGCGTCGCCGACGTGCTGGCCTGGCTCGCCACCGCCCCGCTGAACTGGAGAAAGAGCATCACACACGTCGCCATCGACGTGACCGCCACCTACCGCGCCGCGATCCGCACCGGCCTGCCGCACACCAGGGTCGTGATCGACCACTTCCACGTGGTGCAGCTGGCGAACAAGATGCTCTCGGCGGCCCGGCGCCGCACCACTGCCGAGGTCCGCAGCCGACGCGGACGAGCCACCGATGGGGAGTGGTCGGCCCGCCGGCGCCTGCTGCGCAGCCGTGAGGACCTCACCGACGAGCAGTTCGCGACGATGTGGAACGCGCTCGGCGAGGGGCAATCGGGTAGACCCTGCTGAGGACGTGGATCGCCAAGGAGAACCTGCGCAGCCTCCTCGCTCTGGCCAGAACTGGCGCCGACCGGAACCAAGTCGGCCAACCCCGCTGGAAGTTCCTCACATGGCGCGCGGATTCCGACATCCCCGAGATGCGGCCGCTCGCCGTCACCGTCGACCGCTGATGGCCCGAGACCGCCGCATTCGTCGACACCGGACAGCAAACGCCAGGGGCGAAGGCATCAACCGTGTGATCAAGCGTGTCGCCCGCGCGGCGTTCGGCTTTCGCAATGCCGACAAACAACGGCTACGGACACGCTGCGTCACCGCTCGCCGGGCCCGCGGACACCTCCGCACCGCTCAACTCTGAGGAGCCGGTATGGGCCCCTCGTAGCAGTCGCCGATCGTGCCCGTCCAGGCAACCAGGGCCGAGGCCCGGGCCTGTTCAGTGCAGGCCCAGGACGAGAACTGGGCTGGACATCGTGCGGATCGGAATCACGCAATCGAATTCAGCAGCTTGCGCGAGAACCAACGTTCTACTATCGTGGAGGGCACGGAGAACGCTCGTTCTCTGCCTGGTCGGTCGACTGCCGCGATGCGGTTGCCGTCGAGGGCACCCACCTCCTTGTGTGGGCCCGAGTACAACCGAAGGAAGCGACATGAGTCACGAACCGCGCCCCCCGTTCCCGCCGTTCACCCGGGAGACCGCCATCCAGAAAGTCCGCCTGGCGGAAGACGGCTGGAACTCCCGCAACCCGGAAAAGGTCGCCCTCGCCTACACCCCGGACTCTTACTGGCGCAACCGCGCGGAGTTCGCCACCGGCTACGACGAGATCGTCGCCTTCCTCACCCGCAAGTGGAACCGGGAGCTGAACTACCGGCTCATCAAGGAACTGTGGGCCTTCGACGGCAACCGCATCGGCGTGCGCTTCGCCTACGAGTACCACGACGACTCGGGCAACTGGTTCCGCGCCTACGGCAACGAGAACTGGGAGTTCGACGACAACGGCCTGATGCACCACCGCTACGCCTGCATCAACGAACTTCCCATCAAGGAATCGGAGCGCAAGTTCCACTGGCCCCTCGGACGCCGCCCCGACGACCACCCCGGCCTGAGCGACCTCGGCCTCTGACCCTCGCCGCCGCGACAGGTCCCAGGCCGGCCACCCGGTTGAGAGCCTGCCGGGTGGCTGTCGATCGGAGAGCGGACGCGGCGTGGTGCGTGCGCCCGACAGAGGGACAAGCCTGAGGGAGTCGGGCGAGACCGTCCCCGTCCCTTCAGGCCCGCCCTCTGGCTCTCGCGGCGAAGCCTGTGGCCTCGGCCAACAGCGGGCCGTCGAGGCACGACAGCCCGGGCGGGCCAGTCGGTCGAAGCGCTTGAACCGCGCGGCCACTGAGCGCGTTGTTGCAGGGCTGCACGAGCAGGCAGCGGGAACCGAACCCACGATCAACCTCCGGGGCCCAAGTAACCGACCCTCGAGCAGCGAGAGCTGCTGTCTGCGTGCAGCGCCAGGAGCATCTGCCGCGCTGCTGCGACTAGCCTGCCCCGTGCGGCGCTTCGGAGGCCGGCGCGGACTCAGTACTCGCCGTGAGGCTCGAACGGCGACGGCGTCATGAGCGCCATCGACTTCCGCCTCCCTTTTTTGCACTCATACTGCTGCGGACCGCTCGCACGCAGACCGATATCCCGGCCTGATGAGCGCCACCCAGGCAGGCCCGGAGACACCGCAACGGTGGCGGCATCTTGTTCGGCCCGCCCCGCACCCGCCGCAGGCCATCACCTTCAACGGCCTGGTCGTCCCGGCCGCCACCGGCCGGTTCCACCCGGCCTGGGCAATGGCCGCCGTGGCCCTGTCGGTCACCACCGTCTTCGCCAACTTCATCGGCGCCCGCCCCACACCCTGCTGTTCGCCGCCGTCGGCAGCTACGCCGTCGCCCGGGGTCACGGCCGTGTCGACGACGGCGCCCTTGCAGGCCGAGCGCGACGCGGGTGCCGCGGACGCCGAGATCGGCGAGGTCGTCGGCCACCTGGCCCTGAACGTCCTGACGAACCACTTCAACCTCGCCAAGGTCGACAACGACTGGCCCGTGGTCACGCCGCGCTCCGTGGTCTGACCCGCACCCGCCCCGCCGGCCCGGCCCCACCCCCCGACCGGGGCCAGGCCGGCGGCCCCTCGCCCGCCGGTCGGCGGCATCCCCGACCGCCCGTGGAAGGAAGAACGATGACAGACCCGGCGCGTAGCACCCCGGTGGGCTTCCACGAGGGCGAGCTGGCCGTCCAGCGTCAGGCAGGCGTAGCCAGGGACGCGGCACGGCTCTCCGGCATGCTGGCCCCCGCCCAGCTGCGCGGCGGCGTGGCCCGATTCCTGGCCGAGCGGACCTTCGCCGCGATCACCGCCCGCGCCATGGACGGCACGCTGTGGGTCTCCCCGCTCACCGGCCCGCCCGGGTTCCTCCACGTCGCCTCGTCGGCAGCCCTCGCCGTGCGGGCACTGCCCGCCGAAGGCGACCCACTGCATCACCTACCGGCGGCCCAGCAGGTCGGGCTGATCGTGGTCGAGTTCGCCACCCGCAGACGCCTGCGGATCAACGGCACCCTCTCAGCCACCGGGAGCGACGGCCTGCGCATCGGCGTGGAGCAGGCATACGGCAACTGCCCCCAGTACATCCAGAGCCGGCAACTCCACGCCACGCCCGCGGGTATCCCTCGCGGGGAGCCGGTCCGGAGCGCCGACACCCTCGCCGCCAGCGACATCGGCCTGATCCGCCGGTCCGACACCTTCCTGATCGGCACCACCCACCCCGCCCGCGGCAACGACGCCTCACACCGCGGCGGTCCTCCCGGATTCGTCCGCGCCGAGGACGGACGACTGTGGTGGCCCGACTATTGGGGCAACAACATGTTCAATACCCTCGGCAATCTTCAGGCCGACCCCACCGCCGCCCTGCTCTTCTGCGACTTCACCACCGGCCACACCCTGCACCTATCCGGTCGGGCCGCCCTGGAATGGACCCGCACGGGCATCCCCGGCGACGACGACCGCACCGGCCGCCGTGTCCACTTCACCCCCCGCCATCTCGTGGCCGGCCGCCTGCTGCCGCTCCAGGCCGACACAGTTACCGCAGCCCCCGACAACCCGCCGCTGACCGACCAGCCCACCGCACAATGAAGGACCGCCCCGCCATGACCGACAGCCGCCCGCTCGTCCCTCCGTTCGACATCGACAGCGCCCTCGCCCAGGTCCAAGCCGCCGAAGACGCCTGGAACACCCGCGACCCGCGTCAGGTCGCCCTTGCCTGCACCGAGGACTCCGCCTGGCGTAACCGCGATGTCCTCGTCACCGGCCGCGAAGAGATCACCGAGTTCCTCACCGCCAAGTGGGAACACGAACTCGACTACGTCCTGCGCAAGAGCCTGTGGGGCTTCCGTGGCAACCGGATGGCCGTCCGCTTCCAGTACGAATGGCACAACGGCGAAGGCCAGTGGTTCCGCTCCTACGGCAACGAACTGTGGGAGTTCGCCGACAACGGTCTGATGCGCCGCCGCGAGGCCAGCATCAACGACCTGCCCATCAACGAGGAAGACCGCCGCTACTTCGGCCCCCGCCCCGACAGCGAGCGCGGCCCCGGGCACGACATCCCCCTCGCCTGAAACCACCGCACGTCCCAAGATGCCCATGACGGCGCCTGAGCAGGGCACAGCAATGAGTGAATGGCCATGACCCTCAGCTTTCGCACCATCGACGTAACTGGATACCGGGTGTCCTACCGGGAAACCGGCGAGCTTGGCGCACCGAAGCTGGCCCTCCTGGGCGGTTTCCCGTCCTCGTCGCACCAGTGACCAGGGACCCACCTCACCCCGCTTCGCTCCGGCGATCAGCCCCTCCGGCTGGCTTCGAGGACGCCGGCGTCTCTCCATTGCCGGAATCGGTTGTGGACGGTCGGGTCGGCCAGGCACCGAACTCGCCCGGCATCTCCCGCCACCGCCGCCCGTCTTCACCGCCGGACCAACCCCTCGAACCGCCGCGGTGACCGCTTGAGGTACGGGGGCGAACCTGCCGATCGGCAGGCAGCGCTCGATGAACTCCCATTCCAGATCCGTACGGCGGCGACGGGAAGCCTGGCGTGGTGCCGCTTGTGCCACAACGTACCCACCTCGGCGCCGAGTTCGGCGATCCCATCGGCCAGGCCAACAGGGACACCCCGCCTGCCCAGGCGGTCCGCGAGCACGCCACCGACGACCGCGCCACGGCGCCGCCGACGCCGTAGACCGCTGTGACGAAACCGGCGAAAGATGCCGAACAGCCCCGTTCCACCGTCAGATAGAGCGACAGGAGGACCACTACGAAGCTGCCGAGTCGGTTTGACGAGCATGGTGGTCCACAGTCACCAGAACGCAGGGCAGCGCCGTCCTCGCATCGGCCACCTCGCGCGCCATGCTCTAGGCGCCGGTGGTCACGGTGTGACGGACTCGGAGTGCCCCCCGGCCAGCCGACGCGGTCCCCCACGCGACTGCGGTGGGTGCGGACCCGGAGGGAGGCGTAGCTTGGATGTGGATCCCGGCAAGAAAGGCGTGCCATGACCGGGCCCAGCAAATTCTCAGACCGAGATCGGCACAGCGCAGCGAAACTGCTGGTCCGCTGCCTGGAGAACGAAGGTGTCCGCGTCGTCTTTGGCCTTCCCGGAGAGGAGAACCTTCACCTGACCTTAGCCCTGGCACGCTCCGGCATCCGATACATCCTGACCCGCCACGAACAGGCCGCCTCGTTCATGGCCGAGATGTACGGCCGGGTCACCGGTACGGCCGGGGTCGTCTCGGCCACGCTCGGCCCGGGAGCCATCAACCTTCAGCTCGGTGTCGCCGACGCCATGACCAACAGCACCCCCTTGGTTGCCCTGTCAGCGCAGGTCGGCCACAACCGCAACTACAAGGAAACCCACCAGTTCGTTGACCTGGTCAACATGTTCGCTCCCATCACCAAGTGGTCGGCCAGCGTGCCCAGCGCCGGGGCGATCCCCGAAATGCTGCGCCGCGCGTTCAAGACCGCCGAAACCGAGCGGCCCGGCGCGGTGTACCTGGCGGTACCCGAGGACGTCGACGCCGCGCCCGCCGCCGCCGAGCTGCAACCGCTGCCTCGCTACGTGGTGCGCGCCGAGGCGCCGTCGCCGGGCCAGATCGCCCGCGCCGCAGCACTCCTGCGCAACGCTCGCCACCCCATCGTGCTGGCCGGCCACGGCGCAGCCCGCAACGCCGCTGCCACATCGCTCACCGCTTTCGCCGACTCCCTCGGACTGCCGGTGGCAACCACCTTCCATGGCAAGGGAGTCATTGCCGACGACCTCATCGACTCCATGGGCTCGATCGGCTTCATGCGCCGCGACTACACCAACTTCGGTTTCGACGCGGCCGACCTGATCATCGCCGTCGGCTATGAACTGCAGGAGTTCGACCCCGCCCGGATCAACCCCCAACGCGACAAGAAAATCATCCACGTGCACCGCATCCCCGCTGAGGTCGACGCGCACTACTCGATCGACCTTGGCATCATCGGCGACATCTCGCAGTCCCTGGACGCGCTGTCGGCCGCCGTCTCCGACCGCTTCCGCGGGCCGGCCCCGGCCAGGTGCCGCGAAATGGTGCAAGCCGAGCTGGATCGCGGACGTGCCGACGGCCGGTACCCGCTCGCACCGCAGCGCATCGTTGCCGACACCCGCGCCGCTCTGGGGCGCGACGATGTCGTACTCGTCGACACCGGCGCCCTGAAGATGTGGATGGCGCGGCTGTACCCCACGTACGCGCCCAACACCTGCCTGATCTCCAACGGCCTGTCCGCAATGGGCTTCGCACTGCCCGGAGCGCTCGCCGTGGCTCTGGCCGAACCGGACGTCAAGGTGCTGGCCGCGGTCGGCGACGGTTCGTTCCTCATGCACTCCCAGGAGATCGAAACTGCCGTCCGCGAAGCCATCCCGCTTACCGTGCTGATCTGGGAGGACAACGGCTACGGGCTCATCGAGTGGAAGATGGACCTGACGCTCGGCGAACACGACGCCACCGCCTTCGGCAATCCCGACATCGTCCGCTACGCGGAGAGCTTCGGAGCCACGGGATATCGGATTGCCGACGCGGAGGAACTGCTGCCCACGCTGCGAACAGCCCTGGCCGACCCCGGAGTCTCCATCATCGCCTGCCCCGTCGACTACAGCGAGAACCTCAGGCTCACCGCCCGCCTCGGCCAACTGGACGCCGCACTCTGACGTCGTTCTGACTGATCCCGTGGCCCAAGTGAGCGCAAGGCCCCGCCGCCTCACCGCGACCCCATGTCGTGCTGGGGGCGCGGGAAGCGGCGGGGGAGCCCTGTCATGGTGGCCCTGGTCGCCCGAAGCGAATCGGCGTCCGGCCCAGGCGCCTTATCGGCAGCGGCCGCCGGCACGGCGGACGGCTGGGTCAGAAGGGCTTGGTGGGCAGGTACTTGCCGTCCAGGGTGATCACCGCGCGCTCGCCGCCCTCGGGGTCGGCGACCTTTTTGACGTCGAGCTTGAAGTTGATCGCGCTGATGATGCCGTCGCCGAACTGCTCGTGGACCAGGGCCTTGAGCGTGGTGCCGTAGATCTGGACGATCTCGTAGAAGCGGTAGATCGTCGGGTCGGTCGGGACGCCGCCGGGAATGGATCCCCGGGTCGGGATGGCCTGAAGCAGTACGGCCGCCTCCTCATCCAGTTCCAGCAGTTCGGCGACCGCCCTGGCGGCGGCCTCCGGCAGGGGATGCTGACCCAGAAGCGCGGCGGTGGTGAAGGCGACCGACAGGCCGCTGGCGTCGGCGAGCTGCTGCCAGGTCAGGTCCTTGCGCGTCTTGGCCTCGACAACCACAGCGGCCAGGGCCTGCCGGGCGGCAGGGTCGAACTGAGCGTGCACCATGAGGGTGCTCCTTTCCAACATGCCGGCCCGCACTACAGCGAGCTCAGCGGAGTCATACGGTCTGGGGATCAGGCCGCCGGACGGCGGCCTGGACGAAAGGGCCAGGGCAGCTCAGGCCGCGAGGGCGGCGGAGCAACCCGTGACCGGGTCGAGCTGGTCGACCGCGCCGGTGGGGATGTCGTAGACCCAGCCGCGCAGCGTGAGGGTCTTCGCCGCCAGTGCCCGGACGACGCTGGGGTGCGTTGCCAGGTTTGCCAGCTGAGCGATCACGTTGTTCCGTATCAGGACGCTCACCTTGTCCTCGCCGGGCTCGGCACAGGCCGTGCGGACCCGGGAGGCCTCCGCGTGCCGCAGCCAGTGGGCGACGGCCGGCAGGGCGGCGAGGTCGTGCTCGTCCGCCAGGGCGGTCATCGCGCCACAGGCGGAATGCCCGCAGACGACGATGTCGGACACGCCCAGGACGGCGACGGCGTACTCGATGCTCGCCGCGATCCCATCAGCGTTCGGGGTGTAGGCGGGCACCAGGTTTCCGGCCGTTCGGATGACGAACAGCTCGCCCGGCTCGCTCTGTGTGATCAGCTCCGGTATGACGCGGGCGTCGGAGCAGCTGATGAACAGGGTGCTGGGCCGGTGCGTGGTGGCCAGGTGCTGAAAGTGCGCCGCCTGGGCGGGGAAGACGCCCCGCTGGAAATGTGCGACTCCCTCGGCGAGGTCTTGCATGATCACTCCTTTCGGCCAGTGCCCGACTGGTGCGGGTTGACGAAATCCACCATGCATGAACTGTGCTTATAGAGTCCAAGACGCCCTGAATATAAGATCTATTGGTCTCATCTATAGTGATGTCATGGGCTTCGAACTACGTCATCTGCGCTATCTGCTCGCCGTCGCTGAACAAGGCAGCTTCACCCGCGCCGCCGAAGTCCTGCACATCTCCCAGCCGACCCTGTCCCAGCAGATCAGACAGATGGAACGCCTGATGGGCACGCAGTTGCTTGACCGTACGGGTCGTGCCGTGCGCCTCACCGACGCCGGCGAGACCTACGTCCACTACGCCCGTCGCGCCCTGCAGGAACTCGCCGCTGCTGAACGCGCCGTTCACGACGTGGCCGACCTCTCCCGCGGCAGTCTGCGCCTGGCGGTCACCCCCACCTTCACCGCCTACCTCGTCGGCCCCCTCACCGGACAGTTCCACGTCCGTCATCCCGACATCTCCCTGAGCATCAGGGAGATGACGCAGGACCGCATCGAGTCCGCCCTCCTTGCCGATGACCTCGACCTCGGGATCGCCTTTCGCGGTGCCCACCTGCCCGGCATCACCACGGACGACTTGTTCACCGAAGCCCTCAGCCTCGTCGTCGGCACCCACCACCCTTACGCCGACCGGACAGACCCGCTACCCGTGCGCGAACTGGAAGGCCGCCCCCTGGCCCTGCTCAGCAGCGACTTTGCCACCCGCAGGCACATCGACACCTACTTCGATCAGCACCGCACCACACCGCGCATCGCGATGGAAGCCAACTCGGTCAATGCCGTCGCCGAAATGATCCAGCGCACCCCTCTGGCATCTGTGCTGCCCGAGGCCATCGCCCGGGATCACCCGCATCTGCGTGCCGTCCCCCTCGCCCCGCCCCTGCCCGAGCGCATTGTCACTCTGCTCTGCCGCTCGGGCTCCTACCAAAGCGCTGCCGCCCGGGCTTTCACCCACCTCACCCGACAATGGGTCGCCTCCAGCGGATACTCCTCCTCCCCGTGAGGTCGCGGAGGCAGCGGGCGGTGGCCCATGGCGCAGGGACGCCGTCTGTCGAGCGAACAGGTCGAGCCGTGGAACTCTCCCTTCGTACGGCACGCCCTCTGATCGACTGGCAAGGCCCGCACGGCTCGCTCAGCTCCCGCGGTCGGTCACGGACGCCGCTGTCACCGTCGCGGGCAGCAGCCGGCAGGACACAGACCTGGAGTTCGGGAGTACCGGCTCCGAAGCGATTTGTTGCGGCTTGAGGGCGGGCCGTGGAGACGTGTGGCCACCGGCATCTCTGATGCTTCTGTGGGTCTTTGGGCCCGTGGGCGGGCTGCGGACCACGTTCCACTGGCTCTGCAGTCCGGCTGCGGCTGGGCGAAGGCCGCGTCCGTGGCGGCGCCGTCCCGTGCGCCGGCGGGGGTCGGGCTGGTCCTCACGCTCCCCGCCGCGGGCCCGGGCTCGGCGGCGCTGCCGGAGCCGGTCCGCTCTGGAGCGGGGGTCAGGAGCCGCTGTGAAGGCCGGTGTAGAGGAAGTGGTTGGCCTGGTCGACGGCTGTCTTGGCGGCGTTGGTGTGGGCGAGGGCGTTGAGCATGGCGAAGTCGTGGATGGTGCCCTGGTAGCGGACGGTGGTGATGTCGTTGCCGGCGGCGCGGAGCTTGGCGGCGTACGCCTCGCCCTCGTCGCGCAGGACGTCGGCCTCGTCGGTGATGACCAGGGCCTTGGGCAGGCCTTCGAGCTGGTTGAGGCTCGCGCGCAGTGGCGAGGCGAGGATCTGCTTGCGGTCCTTGGCGTTGGGGGCGTAGGCGTCCCAGAACCACTTCATGGCCTTGCGGGTCAGCCAGGGTCCGTCGGCGAACTCCCGGTAGGAGGCCGTGTTGAAGTTGGCATCGGTGACCGGGTAGAAGAGCACCTGCTCGCGCAGGGCAGGGCCGCGGCGCTGCTTGGCCATGAGGGTGACGGCGGCGGTCATGTTGCCGCCGACACTGTCGCCGGCGACGGCGATCCGGGAGCCGTCGACGTTGATCTCGTCACCGTGCTCGGCGACCCACTTGGTGGCCGCGTACGCCTGCTCGATGGCGATGGGGTAGCGCGCCTCGGGCGAGGGCGTGTAGTCGACGAAGACGACCGCAGCGCGGGCGCCGTTGGCGATCTGCCGCACCAGCCGGTCGTGGGTGTTCTCGTTGCCGAGGACCCAGCCGCCGCCGTGGAAGTACATGACGGCCGGGAGCTTGCCGCTCACTCCGGCGGGGCGGACGATCCGGATGGTCACCTCGCCGGTGGGTCCCACCTTGAGGGTGCGGTGGCTGATGTCCGCCGGGAGCTTGTCCACGGGGCCGGCCTGTGCGCTGTCGAGTGCCTTGCGGGCGTCGCCGTAGGACAGGGTGTAGATGGGCGGGTTCTTCGCGGCCGCGTCGGCGAACGCCTGGGCGTCCTTTTCCAGCACCGGGACGGTTGTGGTGGCGGACGGTGCAGTGGGTGAGGCCGACGCGTGGGCGGTGATGGTCACCCCGGCGATGAGGGCGGCTGCTGCGGCGACGGCGATCTTGCGGTTGATTCGGACAGGTGCGGTGCGCATGGGGAACTCCTGGTGCGTGGCGCAGGGCGCACGCCACGCGGGGACGGAGGCGGGACCCGGGCGGTCCGGCCGGGTGTAGTGCGGGGGTGTTACGGGCGCCGGATGTGGCTGAGCGCGCTCAGCCGGTGCCGAGTGCGGTGCGCAGGGTGGCGATGGCCTGGCTGATGGCCGCTTCGGCGGCGTGGGTCTCGCGCAGGGCGTTGAGCATGACGAAGTCGTGGATGACGCCCTGGTAGCGGACGGCCGTGACGGGGACGCCGGCCTGGCGGAGCTTGTTGGCGTACGCCTCGCCCTCGTCGCGCAGGACGTCCGCCTCGCCGGTGATGACCAGGGCCGGGGGCAGACCGGTGAGCTGCTCGGTGGTGGCGCGCAGCGGGGAGGCGGTGATCTGGGCGCGCTCGGCCGCGTCGGTCGTGTACTGGTCCCAGAACCACTGCATGGCGTCCCGGCGCAGGAAGTAGCCGGTCGCGAACTGGTGGTAGGAGCCGGTGTCGAACGCGGCGTCGGTGACGGGGTAGAACAGCACCTGCTGGACGAGCGGCACGTCCCCGCGCTCCTTGGCCATCAGGGTCAGTGCGGCCGACATGTTGCCGCCGACCGAGTCACCGGCCACCGCGATCCGGGTGGCGTCCAGGCCCTTTGAAGCGCCGTCGGTGACGACCCAGCGGGCGACGGCGTAATTCTGCTCGATCGCGACGGGGTAGCGGGCCTCGGGCGAGAGGTCGTACTCGGGGAAGACGACGGCGGCGTTCGCGCCGACGGCGAGTTCGCGCACCAGGCGGTCGTGGGTGTGGGCGTTGCCGAAGACCCAGCCCGCACCGTGGATGTAGAGGACAACGGGCAGCGGACCGGCGGCACCGACGGGACGGACGATGCGCGCCCGGACGGTGCCGGTGGGCCCGCCCTGCACGGTCACCCACTCCTCGGCGATCTCGGGCTTGGCGATCTCGCCGGACTGGACCTCATCGACCACCTTGCGGCCCTCGACCGGACCGAGGTCGAACAGATACGGCGGGTTGGCGGTGGCCTCGGCGAATGCGGCGGCGGCCGGTTCCAGTTCGGGGCCGGTGATGTTCTCGGGCATGGGGACTCCTTGGACTGATGCCGGGGCGGCGGCCTCGGCGAGGGATGTGTCCGGCCGTTCGGCGGTCACGAGAACACCATAGCGCTCGATTCAGTCGTGCACAACTTAATCGAGCAAGACATAGTCGAGGGCGCTTGGAATGGGTAGGATGTACCTGGCCGATCATCAGAGGTAAGGACGGCGCTCATGGGCCAGAACACGCGCGACGACGCCGCAGCAGGTTCGCTGCTGCTTCAGGACCAGCTCTGCTTCGCCCTGTACGCGGCCTCGCGGGCGGTCACGACCCGCTACCGTCCACTGCTGGACGAGCTGGGGCTGACCTACCCGCAGTACCTCGTCATGCTGGTGTTGTGGGAGCAGGGCTCGGTCTCCGTACGGGAGCTGGGCACGGCGCTCCAGCTGGAATCCAGCACCCTTTCGCCGCTCCTCAAGCGCCTTGAGGCCGGCGGCCTGATTCGCCGCGAACGACGCGCCGAGGACGAACGCTCCGTCGCCGTACGCCTCACCCCGGCCGGCTCGGACCTTCAGGAGAAGGCCCGCGCCGTCCCGCTGGCCATCGGCGAGGCCATGGGTCTGACCCCCGAGCAGGACGCCACCGCGAAGCACTTGCTCCGCCTGCTCACCGAGAACGTCACCCACGACTGAGGCACCGGGCGCGGCGCGCGCACTCCGGTTCACGAATTGCTCGTGCCAGACGATCGCGCGACACCTCGACGGGGGGATGGCGGAACACCCTCGCCAAGACGGATGGCCTTCCGCCAGTTCTGCGTGGCGAACGAGATGTCGATGCCGTCCGCGTCGCGGTCGGGGATGTAGTTGGCCACAGACCGGTAGCTCGACTGACTCGGCGTCCGTGTCCCGAACCTTGCTGCGGCAGTTTCCTCGTCGGCCATTCGTCCGTTGAACGGAATGTCGGATGTTGGGGCTGCTCTCGGGGGTCTTGTGCGGTTGTTCTTCGTGGACCAGCGCCGAGTCTGGAAGGTGGGTGCGGTCGCGGGGCGGAGCTATGCAGAGCTGAGCGAGCTCTTCGAGCGGCGCCGACTGCCCCGGGGCACCCCGATCCTGCTCGATGACACGATGCGTCCGGTCGAACCGCTGACCAGTTGGTTCCGCGCGATGGGCCTCGCGGGCCGTGATGCGAAGACGATGAAGGCCTACGCGTACACCGCGTTGATGTTGTTCAACTTCCTGGCCACCCGTAGCCGCGATTTCGTCTCGGCGAGCGAGGCGGACCTGCTGGAGTTTCGGTTGTGGCGGCGGGAGCAAGCCGAGGAGACGGTCGGACAGGCCGCTTGGGATCGTGATTCGGCGGCACTCGGCCAGCTCTACGATTACCTGGTCCAGCGTGGTCAGGTCCCTGGGCGGCCGTGGCGCCCCACCGGCCGTACGGCCTCGCTGGGCAGCGGTGTCAGCCGTGACCTGCGTGTGCGCCACATGGAACTCGAGCAGTACCTGTTCTGCCGTGACGTCGGATTCGGGGGGCTGCGGCCGGACGCCAGCCTGGACGGCACGTTCCGTGGATGGTGGCCGCACCGCAACCGTGCCGCGTGCGAGCTGGCGCTGCTGACGGGCATGCGCCTTCAGGAGTGGTCCACCCTGCTGCTGCCCGAACTCGGCCTTGCCGGCGGGCCGAAGCCCACCACTGCGGACGTTGATCTGGCTGCCTGCGCCAAGTACCAGCGCCCGCGCTCGGCGTACGTTCCCCTCGGTGCGATGGCCTTGTTGGACCCCTACCTGCTGCTCGAGCGCCCCCGGATCGTGGCCAAGGCGCAGCGCGTGCTGCGCCGTCGCAGCCGGGAACTGTTCGTCATCCAACGTCTGGAGGCGGACAGCACGAGGATCCGCGGGGTCCTGGACGGGCGCACGGTCACCCGCGTGATCAAGGACATGGATCCTGAGCTGCGGCGCATCGCCGTACTGGAGACCGGGGACGGTCTGGATCCGCTCGCGGTGTTCCTCGGGCAAGGCGGGGCGATGTTGTCGTTCTCCGGCTGGGACCGGGTGCGCTGGCGGGCCTGGGAACGGATGCAGCAGTGGTCGAGCGACCGGGAGGCCCCGGTCCTTCCGCGGCACTGCTGGTGCTATCACGATCTGCGGCACACGTTCGCCCTGCGCCTTCTCATCTACCTCACCCGTGAGGCTCTTGACGACATCAAGGCCCGAAAGCTTCCGATGGCGACGTTGCTGGACCACATGGTCGGCAACCCGCTGCTGGTCGTACAGCGCCGCCTCGGTCACGCCCATCCCGGCACGACCTACCGCTACATCCGCTATCTCAAGGATCCGATGCGGGAGGTCGACGACGCATTCCGGAACTGGGACGCGGCCGGTGGGGCCTCGTACATCGCCATCGCCCGTCATCTGTTGAACCTGGAGGAACCGGGTGCCCCGCAGAGGTGAGTACCGAGGAGGCTTTCCGCCTCCGGCTACGGCAGCATCGCTGAGCACGGCGCCGCGGATCGGCGTGCGCCAGGCAGTGTCGCTGGACACAGGGCGGCGCCCGGTCACCGTGACCTTCGACCCGAGCGGATATGCGTGCTCGCAGCTGGCCGCTGAACTCGCGGATGAGTGGGTGGAGTTGATGGCGGCTGCCGTGCTGTCGACGGGAGCATGCCGCGGGTTCCGCAAGGCCATCAGCGACTTCTGCACGTACCTGGACTCGGCGGAGCCCAGAGCCGCAGAGGCCTCGTTGGCGGCGGTCGAACCCGATCTGCACCATGCGGTCACGGAGTGGATCCGGCTGCTGCCGGCTGCCTACCGAGCAGGTTCGCCCAGCCCGGCCTGGCTCGCCAGCCGGCTTCGGCAGTTGATCGCCCGTCGTATCGCCCACCCGGGCCGCCCGGTGGCCGGACACCTGCATGGCTGGGTGAAGGGTGCGCTCGGCGTGAGCAAGGGGCAGTGCGTCGAAGTCGACGAGTTCAGCCGGGCCGACAAGAAGCAGATCGTCCAGGCAGCTTGGGCGGCCCGGCGTGCGACCGAGGAGAGGATCAAGAAGGGTTGGGCTCTCGCGGCCGTGGGGCGCGACCCGCGGGTCGACGGGTGGGCGGAGCCGGCCAACCTGCTGTGGGCCCTGGCTCACGGGGTGTGGACCTGTGAGGACATCGCGGAGCGTCTCCCACCCCCTGCCCAATGGTCGGCGCCGCTGCGCGAGCTCCTCCCGCCCGGCACCCTGCCGCAGCACACTGTCAACTGCCTGCTGCGGCACCTGGTCGGCATGCTCTACCCGCACAACCTCGACCTGCACAGCTATCGGATCCTGCTGATGGCAGCAACCGGCCGTACGTCGGAGGAAGTCGTGGCACTGCACGAGGATGACATCGAGTACGGCCCCCGCAGTGTGCTGATCGACTTTACGAAGCAGCGAGCTCGGACCACACGCCGTAGCGCGTACAGCACACCGGCTCAGAAGGAAGACCGGGTGCTGCATCCCAGCAACCCCCGCCTGGATGTCGCCGAGCTGACCCGTTCCCTGCTGGCCCTGGCCCGTCCGCTAGCCGAACGCTCCGCCACCACGCCGGTCCCGCTCTTCCTGCGCGCCGCGGTCAGCCACCACACGATGACCGTGCAGTCCTTCCGCGGGACCGGCTCGGGACTGCGGCTCACCGACTGGCTGAACATCCACAACGTCCGCATCGACGGGCCGGCGGACATCCGCCGGCTGCGGAAGTCCGGCAAGGTCGAGAAGGCCCTGACCTTCAAGGGCCGCATCAGCGACATCGCCGACGACCACACCGAGGAGACATTCCGCCGCAGCTACGCCCACGGCACCACGCTGCGCGTCATCGCAGGCCAGGTCATCACCACGGCCCAGCAGCACTGGCTGTCCAAGGCCCTCGCGGGCCCGGTCGTCCTCGACCAAGAACAGTCCCTCCAGGATCCGGAAGCCGAAGCGGCACTGGGGCTATCGGCGCAGGACATCGAGCAGCTGCGAGCCGGTGAACTTGACATGGGCGTCTCCAGTTGCCGCGACCCCTTCACGTCCCCGTTCGGGCGCCCGGGGCAGATGTGCCCGGTCGCCCCGACCCGCTGCCTGGAATGCCGCAATGCGTTCATCCTGCCGTCCAACCTTCCTCAACTTCTCCTGTTCGCCGCCCATCTGGAACAGCTGCGTCACCGGCTCGCCCCGCGCCACTTTCACGCCCTGTGGGGACAGAGCCAGGCCAACCTCACCGAAGTTCTCGGCCTGCGTACCGGCGCCGAGATCTCCCGGGCCCGCCAGCGCATCGCCGACGAGGGCCTGACGCTGCAACTCCCCATCTCCTCACAGGCGGAGTTCGACGTATGAGCGGCCAGCCGGCCCCATCCGGCCGCCCCAGCGTCTTCGCGGACGACGAACCGGTGCTGCAGTCCCTGCCGTTACTGCCCAGGGCACGTCCACCCTTGTTCGGGGAGACGCAGACCTGGGACTTCAACGACGTACTGCGCCGCCCTGCCCGGCTCGTGCCCGGGCAATGGCGTCTGACGCTCATGCAGCTCACCGAGGTGCAGAACCTTCTCGCCCGCGAGCTGGCAATGATCGAGTTCAACCCACGCCATCCCAAGATCCTGGCCCGAGGGCTCCATCTGCAGCCTCGGCCACGCAAAGTCGGCACGGTACAGCGGCACGTCGGCATCCTGCGCGCACTGGCTACGTTCGGAGCCGGCGAAGGCCTGCCCCAGGACTTCGGCCACTGGTCAACAGCCGACTTCCACCGCTACCTCACCGACCGCCGCGAACACCTTGACCTGACCGCGGTCCGGCCCCACATCCTGACCATCAAGCTGCTGCACCGACTGGCGCCCGCGCTCACTCACGGCGGGCTCACCGCGGACCCGTGGCCGGGACAAACCGGTGCCCAGGTACTCGAGCTGTCGCGCAACAGGCCGCTACGAACGCCTGTCATCCCGCCGCAGACCTGGTTTCCCCTCATCCACTCTGCCTGGACATACATCGACACCTTCGGGCCCGACATCCTGCGGGCCCGCGCCTACTGGCGGGACCTTCAAGCAACCGCCCGTCCCGTCCCTCTACCCGAGGCACGCCAGCTGTGCGAGAAGTGGCTGGCCGACCCCTCCCACCGCATTCCGGTGTGGCTGGCGAACGACATGACGCGGAACAAGAACGCCACCACGACCGTGAACTGGTCCGTGCTGGCGGCGATGATCGGCGTCGCGCAGCCCACCACCGTCTTCGCCGCAACCGCACCGCACGGACGCCAACTGCGCGCGCGTGCCGAGGAACTGGCCGCCGAGGGGCGTACGCAGAGTGGTCTGCTCTGCGACCTCACCCAGGTCGACCGGCCGGACGGCACCGCGGGGCCCTGGTGCATGAGCCTCTATCCGCAGCGCCTTTGGATCGAGTTCACAGCGCTGCGCAATGCGGCTCTGGTGTTCGTCACCGCGCTATCGATGATGCGGGACAGCGAGGTCCGGGAAATCCTCAAGGACTCGGTCGTCGAGCACTACGGCAGCCCGGCGGTGAAGTCGACCCTGCACAAACTCACCCCCAACCTCCCCGTCAAGCACTGGTGGATCATCGAACCGGTCGCCCAGGCCATCCAGACGGCCGCCGAGCTCTCCGTACACGACACGCTCGCCTTCGCCTCGGTACAGGCCAAGTCGCCCATCGCCCACCTGGACAGCTGCCAGGCGATCACGAGCTTCCTTCAGCACGTCAATCGCCACCGGGACATCACCGGTCTGCCGGCCATTCCCGGGCAGAAGCTGAGCCCTCACATGTTCCGACGCACCATGGCCATGCTCACCCGGGACTTCCCCGGATCGGAGATCGCCGTCGGAATGCAGCTCAAACACGCCGCAACGCGCGCGCTCGCCAACACCACCACCCAGGGCTACACCGAACCATCCCCCGCCTGGGCCAGCCACCTCACCACCGCCATCAGCGAGCGCCGCTTCGAGCAGCTCAAGGAACTCTTCGACGCCGACGGACGAGGCGAGAACATCGGCTACGGCCCGGGCGCTGACCAGCTCCGCGGCGCCTTCGCCACCGTACGAACCCAGGCCGAACACCTCCGCGCCAACCAGAAAGCCCGGCGCGGAGATCTCCGGGTCGAGTACGGCCTCCTCCGCCAAGTCCACCTCACCGTGCGCTTCGGCAAGCTCAACCACTGCACGATGGACGAAGCCAACCCCGTCGGCGCCAAATGCCTTGAGGACGCCGTCGTCCCCCAAGGACATCAAGGCCCTCTCATCGACCGGTGCCAACCCGCCCGCTGCGCCCGCAGCATCATCGCCCCCGCGCACCTGCCGATCTGGACCGCCGAGCGAGCCTCCATCCAGGATCTGCTAGCCACCCCCAGGCTCCCGGCCAATCGCCGCAAGCAACTGACCGAGCAACTCAACGAAGTCGATCACGTCCTGCGAAGGACCACCTCATGACCTCAGCCGAGCGTCCGAACGTCTCACCCCGCACAGAACGCGCTCTGCGCGACGCCATGGAACGGCTCTTCGCCGGCCGCCCAGCCCGCACCGACGGCAAACTCACCAAGAACAACCTCTGGCGGGAAGCCGGCGTCAGCCGCGCCACCATGAACCGCGCCACGAACGTGCTGGCCGACTGGGACAACCGCATCGGGCACAGTCCAGCCCGTGCTCAAGACCGCAAGCACGCCGAGACCATCACCGCACTACGCCAGCACCTCCGCAAAGCCCGGACAGACCGCGACCATCTCCAGGATCAGGTCGACGCCGCAGCAACCGTCATTGCCGCCCTGTACGCCGAGAACGCGGCGCTCCGTGAGCAGATCTCGAGCCAGTCGGCGACCGTCGTATCTCTTACGCCACGACGGTGACCCCGCTCGTCATCGAGCTCAGTCGGAGATGCGCCCGCTGTCTCGTGAGACATCTAAAGATCTGGAGAACCTTGGGAGCGGTGGCCGAGCCGCCGCAGGTCGGCGGAGCGGGTGCCGGCGGGCTGGAGATCGGCGTAGGGGTGCAGCCGGGCCCCGGCCGTGCCATCGGCGAGGGTGCGCTGCGGCTGGGCCGGGGTGGGGGCCAGGCCGGTCTGGCCGAGGAGGTCGAGGGCGGCCTGGGGGCCGTGGTCGCGGCGGGCGGCGGCCACCTCGTCCAGGTCCCAGGCCATCTCGCCGACGACGGTGCGGCGCGGGCCGCGGGCCTCGACGGTCCCGCGTACCAGCAGCAGGCCGGAGTGGAACACGGTGTGTGCGCAGGCTTCGTGGGAGTCTTCGAAGAAGGCGATGTCGACCAGGCCGGAGCCGTCCTCGAGCGTGGTGAAGATGACGCGCTGGCCGGACGGGATCGGCGGGGTCTGTGTGGAGGCTCGAACGCCTGCGACGAGCACCTTCTGCCCGGGCACCATGCGGCGCAGGTGGGCGGCGTCGGTCGCGCCGAGCTCTCGCAGCAGCCGGTGGTGGTGCTCCATCAGGTGCCGGCTCACGTCGATGGAGAGGGTGTCGAGTTCGGCGCCGAGCTTGTCGCGGCTGGTCATGTCCGGCAGCCCGCTCGGCTCGGCGGTCACCAGTTCGCCGCCCAGCGGCAGCTGCCCGTCTGTGGTGGTGCGGTTGCGGGACTGCCGGTGCAGTTCGGTGGCCTGCAGCAGCAGGTCCCGCCGGGTCAGGCCGGGGGAGAGGGCGTCGAGGGCGCCGATGCGGATCAGGCGCTGCGCGAGCGGCAGCGACGGGCGGGCGCGCAGCCACAGGTCCTGAAGTCCGGTGTAGGGCTGGCCCGCCACCAGACGGGCGACCTCGGCTTCGCTGATGCCCTTGATGGTGGAGAAGGCGAGCCGCACGGCCCAGCCCTGTTCGGTCTCCTCCACGTTGTGGTGGGCGTGGGAGTGGTTGACGTCGACGGGCAAGACGGGCACGCCGTGGCGGCGGGCGTCGGCCACGATGACCCGGCGCGGCCACATCCCCGGATCGTGCTCCAGCAGTCCCGCGTACAGATACGCCGGGAAGTGCGCCTTCAGATAGGCGGACTGCAGAGCGGGGACGGCGAAGGCGACCGCGTGGGCGCGGCAGAAGCCGTACGCGCCGAAGGAGGAGACGATCTCCCACACCTCGTCCAGGACGTCCTTGGTGTAGCCGCGTTCGCCGGCCGTGCGGCGGAACCAGGTCTCCACGTTCGGCAGCCGGTCGGGGTCGGCCAGGGCGCGGCGGGCGATGTCGCTGGCGGCGCGGTCGCAGCCGGTCATCCGGGAGAGGATCGCGATGATCTGCTCGTGCCAGATGACGACGCCGTAGGTGTCGTTGAGTACCGGTTCCAGGTCAGGGTGCGGATACGTGGGGGCAGCGCCGTGCCGGGCGGCGATGTACAGCGCCGGCATGCCCCCGGAAACTGGTCCTGGACGGAAGAGGCTGATGTCGGCGACGACGTCCTGCATGTGCCGGGGCTGGAGGCGGCCCACCAGGTCCTGCTGGCCGGGGCTTTCGAGCTGGAAGAGGCCGATGGTGTCGGAGGCCCGGATCATCTCGAAGGCTCGCTGGTCGTTGAGGTCGACGTGGTCGGGATTGTCGAGGTCGATCGCGCGGCCGGTGGTGCGGCGGATCTCGGCGACCGCGTACGCCATCGCCGACTGCATGCGCACCCCGAGCACGTCGAGCTTGAGCAGCCCGAGATCTTCGACGTCCTCCTTGTCAGCCTGCACCATCGCGTAGCCGGCCGGCGTCGGCTGCACCGGCAGCCGCTCCAGCAGCGCCGCGTTCGACAGGATCACCCCGCACGGATGCATGGCATAGCCGCGGGGCAGCGCGTCCAGGCCCTCGGCGAGCTCCCACAGCGGCCCGAACTTCTCCGCCCGCGCGGAGAGCTGCCGCAGCTCCGGCAACTCGGCCAGGGCGGAGCGGATGTCCCGAGCGCGGATATGCGGGAAACTCTTCGCGACATCGCCGATGACCTGCGGCGGGATGCCGAGTGCGAGCCCGGTATCGCGCAGGGCGTGCCGGGCACGGTAGGTCTCGGGCATGCCAGTGACCGCGGTCCGCTCCCGCCCGAACCGCTCGATGATCGCGTCATACACCTCCAGGCGCCGCTCGGACTCCACGTCAAGGTCGATGTCCGGCAACGACGTACGCCGCTCACTGAGGAAACGCTCGAAGAGCAGCCGATGCTCGAGGGGGTTGGCCGTGGCGACGAACAGCGAATGGTTGACCATGCTCCCGGCCCCGGAACCGCGCGCGGCGACCCGGATCCCCAGCGCCCGGGTGTCCGCCACCACCTGGGCCACCGCGAGGAAATACCCCTCGAAGCCCAGGCGGCCGATGACGTCCAGCTCGTAGTCGAGCTGCCGTCGCGAGCGCTCATCGCGGTCCAGGCCGCGGGCGACCATGCCGGCCTCGCACCGTTGCCGCAGCAGCCGCATCGCCGAACCGCGCTCGCTGCTGGCGCCGACGACGGACGGTTCGGGGAAGTGCGGCCGCCCCAGCCCCAGGTCTGCCGGGGTGAGCGTGCACGACTGGCCGGTGGCCTCGGTCTCAGCCAGCAGCCGTCCGGCCCGGGGCCGGTCATCGCCAACAGCCCGGGTGATCCGCTCGGCCACTGCCGTCATCGCGGCCGGGTCCTTCAACCACCGCTCGCCACCGTCCAGCCGACGCCGGTCTACGGGCCGCAGCAGACGGGCCGCGTCCAGGACATCGGCCAGCCGGTGCTGGCCGGGATCGGCGTAACGGACCGCGTTCGTCAGCACCACCCGCACCCCGAGCTGATCGGCCAGACCCACGGTGCGCGCGGCCAGCCGCAGCGAACCCGCACCCGTGCCCTGACCTCCCAGATACACGCCCTCCAGCCGCAGCCGCTCCCCGGCCAGCTCCCGCCACGGCGCGAGCAGCCGCTCGGCGACATCGGGACGGCCCGCGGACAGCGCCCGCACCGGCTCGGAAGACGGACCGAGCTGCACCACCAGGTCCTCGTCGGCGTACGCGCGCAGAACAGGCCAGGACACGACGGGCAACGTGCCGTCAGCCTCGGCATGCGCGGCCGACACCAGACGGCACAGCCGCGCCCACCCAGCCGCGTTCTGCGCGAGCAGGGTGATCCGCAACGGCGGCTCGATCACGTGCGCGCCACCACGTGCGGGCGTACGCGGCCGTCCGGCAGAGGGTCCTGGCGGGGTGAGCGGGGCGACGGCTACGTCGACACCGAAGACGGGGCGAATGCCGGCGGCCGCGGCGGCTTTGGCGAAGCGGACGGTGCCCGCGACGGTGTCCCGGTCGGTCAGCGCGAGCGTCGTCATCCCACCCTCAGCGGCCCGCTGGACCACGGCCGCGGGAAGAGAAGCGCCGTAGCGGGCGGAGTAGCCGGACGCGACGTGCAGATGAGTAAATCCACGTCCCCACACCTCCAGCCTTTCGCTTGCCCCTCCCTGACCTGTGACCTCTCCAGGTATCCACCATAACGCTTAATCGCGCAACTGTTCGATTTCAGGGTTCGATGCCACCTCCCCGCGTATGGCTAGCCTTCGCGCGAGGATCAACCACCCGTGGCGTGCCGTGCGTCACTTGTCGCAGGCGGGGAGATAGTTGCCGGAGAAGCACCCTGCCCGGCTGCTTGAGGGTGTCGTGGCCGCAGAGGTCAGCCCACACTCGCCAGCTGGTCGCGCGCGACGGCGAGGAGGATCATCGACAGACTGGCGTGAAATTGAGAGAAGGGCACGATGACGACCTCGTATCTCGTCTGATTGAGGTTCGAAGGTGACGGGCCGGCCGTAGAAGGCGAGTGGGCGCTGCCAGGCCCCGCTGAGGACCGGTACACGGAGTGGGTCGGGCTCTACACCAAGGACCCGAAGGTCGAGGTCCACCTCATCGAGAAGACGGGTGCCCGGGAGCGGGCGCTTCGGACGTGGACGGCGCAGGGCGAGAACACGCTGTAGGACATGCGCGTCCGGCGAGGTGTCGGAGCCCCCGGCACGACCGACATAGGATCCGTCGTCGTGGCACACACATTCGACGAACTGGTGGAGATGCAGAGACTGGCCGACGAGGCGCACAGCCGGGTCCTGGAACTGGGAGATACCTACGGCCGGCCCACGGCGACGCCGTGGACTGCGCAGCAGACCGAGACATACGAGACGGCCTGGCAGCACTGGCGGGATCTGGCCGCGCAGGCCCAGGCCGCCGTCACCGCCCACGCCAAAGAGCAGGACAAGCCCCGCTTCGGCATCGAAGCTGCCGTACGGGCCAAAGCCTGGCATCCGGAGCAGGCCGCAGCCTAGAGCGGCAAATCCGCTCCGCGGGCAGCTCATGCGGAGAAGCGATCCGCCGGCACCGCCGGGTGGGCTCAACCGCCGACGACGAATACCGTGCCCGCCGAGGATGGAGCTGCGCGCCAGCAGTCCAACCCTGCAACGAAGCAGGGAAGACGAAGTGCGCCGCTGAAGGCGCGCGCCTCAGCCCCTTACCCCGGTCGTACGGCACTCGTCTTTGTGGCGAAGTCCGGCCAGGGCGTGCACGCCGCCGGGAGGAGGGTCCTGGCGCGACGCCTACGTCCCCTGACCGCCCCGCGCGCCGCTTGAGTTCCCTGCGTTAGCGCCGCGGTTCGGGGAGTTCCCCGGGCTTGACGGTCACGATCTCCACGCCGGTGCAGCCGGCGGTTTCAAGCGCGGCCTTCTGCTGCTGGGCGCTGGGCTCGTCATAGGCGACGGCGGAGCCGCGGGGCACGCCGTCAGTGTCGGTCCAGGTGAGTCCGAAGTTCTGCATGGTGATCGCCATGGGTGCATCTTCACTGGTGGCACTGACATCGCATACTTCCGGCCGCGATCTATCCCGCTGGCTGGATTGTGGTGCATGGTGTGCCGGTGGGATCCCGCTTCACCCCCGGGTGGATCCCCCTTGCTGGGCCCTGCCGTCCCGTGGGCGGCGGGGCCCGCCGCGCCTCCCGGCTCCCCACCGGGAGGCAGACGGCTTCCTGGTGGCCCAGGTGACCGAACGCTGGGGTACCCGCTACACGCGCGAGGGCAAGACCGTATGGACCGAACAAGCAGTGACCGGCCCGCCCACCTGACCGGCCGTGCCGGGGTTCCGGCGGGCACAGGGGCGTGGAGCGCGCTCTGTACGGGGATGAGAGCGGCCTCCCGTGCCCCCGCGTACGAGCGTGTCGCGTATACGACGGGCATGGGCACAGGCCTGTCCGCGGGGCGGGCGCGGCTCTGCCCGCCGTCGAGGGTCATTCGGCTGCGGCGAGCAGCCGTGCCTCGCTCTCCTCGTACAGCCGCTGGTTCTCGTGGCTGTCGGCTGCGCGGTTGCGGTGGTCCAGACGGCTGCCGAGCCAGCCCGCCAGATAGCCGAACGGGATGGAGACCAGCCCGGTGGACTGCATGGGGAACAGATGGAAGTCCGCGTCGGGGAAGACGGCGGACGGCGTGCCCGAGACGGCCTTGGAGAAGATCATCAACAGCAGGGCGCAGGCCGCGCCGCCGTAGAGGGTGGCGAGCAGGCCGGTGCGGGTGAATCCCCGCCAGAACAGGGAGAACGTGAGCGCGGGCGCCACGGCAGAGGCGCCTATGCAGATGGCCAGCGTGGTCAGCACGCCGACGTCCCAGTGCTGGACCAGGGTGGAGAGCACGATCGCCACGGTTCCCACGACCACGCTCGTCCACGCCGCCACCGTCATCTCCGTGCGCGGTGGCGCATGTCCCCGCCGCGCCGCGTGGGCGAACAGGTCGTGGGCGAGCGACGAGGCCGCGGCCAGGGTCATCCCCGCGACCGACGACAGCAGGGTGATGAAGACCATGCCCGCCACGGCCGAGTAGAGGATCGTCGTGGCTGCGGAGCCCGGGGCTCCGCCGAGCGCCTGCGACAGCATGAGCAGCGACGTTCTGCCGTGCGGGTCCGCCGCGGTGATGTACCGCGACCCCACCAGCGCCGCCGCGCCCGTCCCCATGACGATCACGAGCAGGCAGAACGTGGTGACTGTGCCGACCGCCCACGACATGGAGCGGCGCACGGCCGGCACGTCCTGCGCGGAGTACAGACGCATCGTGATGTGGGGCAGACAGGCCACGCCGAGGACCACGGTGATCTGAAGACCGACGAAGTCGAGCCGGTCGACGGTCGAGGTGCCCAACTGGAGGCCCTGCTGGAGGAAGGCGGGGCCTGCGCCGCTGCCGTGCTGGGCGGCCCTGAGGACGTCGCCGGGGTTCCAGTCGAAGCGGTTCAGTACGAGAGCGGCGACGACGAGACTGGTGCCGAGCAGCAGGATGATCTTGACCATCTGGATGAGGGCGGTGCCTCTCATGCCGCCGATCGCCGCATAAATGATCATCAGGCTGCCGACGATGACGATGCACGCCGTCCTGGCGCCCGCCACGTGCGGGATGTCCAGGATGAAGGTGAGCAGCGACCCGGCCCCGGAGAGCTGGACGACCAGGAAGGGCAGGGTCGCCGAGAGCGTCACCACGCAGGCCGCTATCCGCACAGGTCGTCCCGGCATGTTGCGGGCCAGGACGTCACCCATGGTGAACCTGCCCGCGTTGCGCAGGGGTTCGGCCAGCAGGAACATCAGCAGTACCAGCGACAGGGCGGTGCTGACCGCGAGGACATAGCCGTCGTATCCGGCGAGCGCGATGATGCCGGTGGTGCTCAGCACCGTGGCGGCCGAGATGTAGTCGCCCGCGATCGCCAGACCGTTCTTGAGCGGGGTGAGCGAGAGGTAGCCGGTGTAGAAGTTCGTCAGGTCGTCGCGGTCCGGCCCCGTCATGACGCACATCATGAGTGTGACGGTGACCAGCGTGGTGAACAGGACCAGGACGGTGGCCTGTGCTCCGGAGTCGTTCATCTCGTCACCCCCGCGTTCCGGCCGGTGGGGACCGCGCGCTCTCGGACGGCCCGGGCCAACGGATCCACCGAGCGTTGCGCGCTGCGTCCGTACCAGAAGACCGCCACGAAGGTGACGACGAGCTGGAAGACCCCCAGGGCCATTCCCAGGCTCAGCTCTCCGGCGACCGTGGCCCCCATCAGCCCGGGCGCGAAGCAGGACAGCACGACGTACACCACGAAGGAACCGAGCGCGGCGAGCGTGGCGGTTCGACGCAGCCGACGGTAGGCCGAGCGCAGAACGGCGAGGTCGGCACCGGGCTGATGAGCCTCGTGCTGCCGGTACGACTCGTACGACCCGTCCCCGGGGACGTGCCCGTACGAGTCGTACCGGGGGACGTCGCGTCCGTATGTCCGGGGTTCGGAGTACGGCGGCGGCCATCCGGCCGGCGCTGACGGGGGATAGCGGTTCTCGTCGGCGTATGTCATCGCCTGGCCTTCCACTGCGGCTCGGATCCCTGGGGGCGAACGGGTCGTCATGGCTCTGGCGGCGCACCATACCGACCGGTTGGCATGTGTGTCTGTCCGCTGGGGGTCACGTTTCGGGGGCGATGTGGTTCCCCCCGGCGGGGAAGGTCGAACGGATGCCCCCGTCGGACGATCAACGCGTGGGGTCGAGAAGGACCTTGCGGACGCCGGCGGCGCGGCTGTTGAACAGTTCGTACGCCGCGGGGCCCTGGGAGAGGGGGAAGCGGTGGGAGATGACGACCTCGGGGGTGATGCGGCCGGCCTGGGTGAGGGGTATCAGGGCGGGGAGCTCGTAGTGGATCGAGCACAGCCCGATGGCGAACTCCAGCTCCTTGACCTGGGCCAGTCCCATGTGGAAGGGGAAGGCCCTGTTCTGGTTGACGCCGACGACGCTGACGCGTCCCGCCTGCCGGACGGCCTTGAGGGCGAGCTCGATGGTGGCGTCCGAGCCCACGGCCTCCACCACGGCGTCCGGCCCGCGTCCGGCGGTCATCTCCCGCACGGCCGCCCGCGCGTCGTCGCCCTCGACCGGTTCGACGCCCAGGGTGGCGGCGAAGGCACGGCGCTCCGCGACCAGGTCCACGCCCAGTACACGGGCGGCGCCCATCACGAAGGCGGACTGCGCGGCCATGAGGCCGACCGGGCCCAGGCCGATGACCAGTACCGTCTCGCCGGGCTGGATGCGGGCCCGGCGGCATCCATACCAGGCTGTGGGAGCGTTGTCCGTCAGGACGACGGCGGCCTCGTCGGAGATGCCGTCGGGCAGGTGCACCAGGTTGATGTCGGCATGGGGCACGGCCAGCGCCTGGGCCTGACTGCCCGGAAGCCGCGGGCTCACTCCGTAGCAGAGGTCGCTCGGGGCATGGGCTCGCTCGCACCTTGCGGTGAGTCCCCTCGCGCAGGTTCCGCACAGAGTGCAGCCGACCGAGGCGGGAACCATGACCCGGTCGCCGGGCTTGAAGCGGGTGACCCGGTCGCCGGTGTCGACGACGACGCCGACGCACTCGTGTCCCGGTGTGTAACCGGTGTCCGGGCTGAACCCGTTGCCGCCGTAGATGTGCAGGTCACTGCCGCAGATACCGGCCGTGGTGACCTGGACGACGGCGTCGGTGGGGCTGGTGACGGCCGGGTCGGGTACGTCCGCGTACCGGATGTCCTGGGGGCCGTGGTAGGTCAGAGTCTTCAATGGATGCCTCCATCCCGGCGCAGGGCGGCGCCGTGCAGAACAGGGATTCCGGAGCGGTTGCCTGGCTCCCGCGGCGCATCAAGGCGCTTTAATCAAGGATTAATGCATGCGTATTAGTTCGGCGGGGCGACGCTAGCATGGGCATCCGTGACAGCACATGAGACGCAGGCCACGTCGCCTCGGAGCCGGAAGGCCGGTGACACCCGCGGCACGCTCATCCGGGCTGCGGAGCGGTTGTTCGCGGTGAAGGGCGTCGACGGTGCGTCGCTCAACGAGATCAAGCGGGCCGCCGGCCAGCGCAACGCGATGGCCCTGCAGTACCACTTCGGCGACCGGGCGGGTCTGCTGCGGGCCGTGCTCGACAAACACCTTCCCGCGGTGGACGCCCGCCGGGAGGTGCTGCTGCAGCAGTACGAGGACAGTGGTGACAGCGACAGCGACAGCGGCGGCGACGCCGACCTTCGATCCCTGGCCGCCGCACTGGTGTTGCCTGCCGCCGCGAAACTCGCCGACCCCGACGGCGGCCGCGAGTTCCTGCAGATCGTGGCCGAACTGCTCAATCGCCCCGAACCCCTGGTCGAAGTCGTCGTGACGGAGGAGTCGAGCATCTATCCCTGGCGGCGCCTGCTGGAGCCGTTGCTGACGTCCGAGTCGACCGCGGTGTTCCATACCCGCTTCACCGCCATGCGCTTCTGCCACGCCGAACTCGCCGCCCGGGCCGCTGCCCGCCCTCGCGAAGACGACCGGTTGTTCACCAGCCGACTCGTCGACCTGGTCACCGCACTGCTGGCCGCGCCGGTGTCCGAGCAGACCGCACGACTGCTGCGCGAGCGGAACCGCACGAGTACTGCACGAGCGGGACGCACGAGTGCTGCACGAACGAGACCTTAGGAGCCGGAGCCGGTTCGAGTCGCGGATCTCGACTCGCTGACCCGTCCGGCGCGGTGCGTGGCGGGCAGGGGCGCGCACCACATGTGGTGAACGTCATGCAGCTCGGCATACCTACTGGTCGGTACTCTGCGGCAAAGCCGCGAACGACAGGAGCCGCGATGTCTGCGACCAACCGCCAGATCCGTCTGGCAGCCCGCCCCGTGGGCGAGGTCGAATCCGATGACTGGGAGCACTGTTCAGGGACCGTCGACGACCCGGGGCCGGGTCGGTTCGCGGGCCGGACGCGCGTCATCTCGCTGGACCCGGCCATGCGGGGCTGGCTGGACGACCGTCCTTCCTACCTGCCGCCGGTGGGCATCGGCGAGGTGATGCGCGCCGGATCGGTCATCGAGGTCACCGCGTCCAACCACCCCGGGTTCCGACCGGGCGATCACGTAGTCGGCACGTTCGGCGTCCAGGAGTACGTGGTCTCCGACGGCAAGGGCGCCATGAAGATCGACACCTCCCTCGCCCCGCCCTCGACGTATCTCGGCGCGCTGGGCATGCCCGGCATGACCGCCTACTACGGCCTGCTGGACGTCGGGGCACTGAAGGACGGCGAGACGGTCGTGGTGTCGGGAGCGGCCGGGGCGGTCGGCACCATCGCCGGTCAGATCGCAAAGGCCAAGGGCTGCCGGGTCGTGGGCATCGCCGGAGGGCCGCAGAAGTGCGCCATGCTCACCGACGAACTGGGATTCGACGCCGCGATCGACTACCGCACCGAGGACGTCAGGAAGGCGCTGCGCCGGCACGCCCCCGAGGGCATCGACGTCTACTTCGACAATGTCGGAGGAGACATCCTCGACGCCGCCCTGACGCGGCTGGCCATGCACGCGCGCGTCGTGATCTGCGGCGCGATCAGTCAGTACAACAACGACACGCCGGTCAAGGGCCCTTCCAACTACCTCTCGTTGCTGGTGCGCCGCGCCCGCATGGAGGGCTTCGTCGTCTTCGACTACGCCCAGCGCTACGCGCAGGCCGCGCAGGACATCTCCGCGTGGATCGGCGCCGGCCGGATCAAGGTCAAGGAACATGTGGTGAGGGGGACCGTGGACGACTTCCCCGAGACGCTGCAGATGCTCTTTCGCGGGGAGAACGTCGGAAAGCTCGTTCTGGAGCTGGCATGACCGCCGTCGAGCGCCAGACCGCCTTCCGGTCACGACCCATGGACGGTGCCGCGCTCGAGGGCGGAGGCCTCCACCGACGGGGTCGGTCAGGCCGAAGCTAGCCCGGGTTCAGCTGGTGCGGGCAGCGCGCGCCCCTCGTAGGCTCGAACTGCTCGGGGCCTGCTGGGGAGGTCTGCCATGCCCCGAACCATCTGGTCCGGCGCCATCTCGTTCGGATTGGTCACCGTTCCGATCCACGTCCAGTCCGCCACCGAGAACCACTCGATCCAGTTCCACCAGTACCACCTGGAGGACACGGGCCGGATCCGCACCCGCAAGGTCTGCGAAATTGAGGACCGCGAGGTATCGAACGCGGAGATCGGCAAGGGCTACGAGTACGCCAAGGACCAGGTCGTCGCCATCAGCGACGAGGAACTGCGCGACCTGCCGCTGCCAACAGCGAAGGCGATCGAGATCGATGCCTTCGTCGCGGCGGACGACATCGACCCGATCCGGATCGGCGAGGGCTACTACCTCTCCCCGGACGGCCAGGTCGCGGCCAAGCCGTACAAGCTGCTCCGCGAGGCCCTGGCCCGCTCGTCGAAGGTGGCCATCGCCAAATATGCATGGTCCGGACGCGAACGGCTCGGCATGCTCCGGGTCCGGGGCAACGCCATCGTCCTGCACGCGATGCACTGGCCCGACGAGATCCGCGACCCCACCGAACTCCTCCCGGAGCCCGTGGACGTGTCCGAGGACGAGATCAAGGGCGCACTCGCCCTGATGGAGTCGATGTCCCGCGACGACCTCGAAGGCGACGCCTTCAAGGACACCTACACGGAAGCCATGGAGAAGATCATCGAAGCCAAGCGGGAAGAAAAGCCGCTCCCCGAGATGCCCGAGCCGGAGCAGCCGGGCCGGGTCCTCGACCTGATGGCCGCGCTCGAGGAGTCCGTGTCCAAGGCCAAGGCATCCCGCGGCGAGAACGCCGACGTGCACGAGCTGCCGAGGCCGAAAAAGAAGACGGCTGCGAAGAAGACCGCGGCAAGGAAGCAGCCGACCAAGAAGAGCGCGGCGAAGAAGACGGGTACACGGCGGCCCCGGAGCGCCTGAGTCGCCCGCCAGTGGCGGGCGTGGACAGGGCGCCCCACCAGTGGTCACCAGGGGGACCGAAGGGGAGAGCCGCTGGCACTGCTTCCTACGCGGTCGGTGAGCTCCGCCCCGACTGCCGCTCAGCTCATGTCGTCCTGCGGGGAGAGGGCGAGTAGTCCCAGATGGCTTGCCCGCTGTAGTTCAAAGACCAGTGGTTGCCGGCTTTCAGGTGTTGCAGGACTGCTCGCTGTACGGTGGTGGTGGGGGTCAGGCGGAGGGCTGTAGGGCGGTCCGCAGGCGATTGTCCGAAGGCGTTTTCTAGTGCGTCCCGGTCGCCGGGTGTGAGGCCCGTCTTGTCTGCCGGGCCGGGGCCGTTGTGGTTGAAGTACTGGTACTTGCTGGTGAAGCGGCGGATCTCGTGGTCCTCGGGGAAGAAATCTGCCACAGCAGGGTCGTTGACCCAGCTGCCGACGTAGCAGGGGATGGCGTCGTAGCCGAAGCGAACCCCGTCCGCGTACCGCCTCGGGAGGCGGCAGAAGAAGTAGTGGATCTCGTGAGCCCAGGCCCTGTCGGCGGGAATCGCGAACGGCTCGGTGCCGTAGGGCAGCCGTACCTCGATGGAGACGTTCGACGCTCGGCAGTCGAGGCCGTCGAGGCGGTAGCGGCGGCCCTGGAACACCGGCAGGACGTAGTCGTCGAATGGGAAGGCAGGCTCGACCTCAGCTCCCGCTGCCTCCAGCGTCCTTCGCCGCACGGCCACCTTCTCTCCGAGGATCCCCAGGCTCGCCCACGAGACCTCGTCCGGCACCTCCATCGTCGCGTGCAGGGCGCGGACATCCGGTACAACGGCAAGGCAGGCCAGCACCGTGAGCCATCGGCCGGTCGGGCCGTGGTCGGTGAGGACGGGGCGCGGCGGCATGGGGGTGTCCAGGCCCATCCCGGTGCGCAGGGCCGCGACCGTGCGCTCCAGGAGCCAGAACCAGGGCGTGCCGGGCTCGGTGGCCTTCTCCGCCGCCCCGGCCACCTCCGCCTGGTCCTCGGCCGGCACCTTCAACTGCGTCAGCAGGGAGTCCAGTTGCTGCCCTGTGGGGATTTCGGCCCCAGCGGCGCCGACGGGGGTGCGCTCCAGCGCCTCCGTCCACTCGCGGTGTTCCTCGCCCAGGCCCAGCGTCGCCCGTACCTCGGCCGCGTTCACACTGCCTTTTATCGTCATCACGACGATAATCATAGATCATGACGGACAGCTCCCAGCCGCGCAGGCCGGCGCACCGGGAGTGCCCCGCGTGCGCCGGACGGCGCCGGGTACTCGGCCCGTCCCTGCGAGGACCGGCGAGAGGAGCCGACGGTGAGCAGCGCAACGGGCAGCAAGGTCGTCGTCACGGGTGCCACCGGAAATGTCGGCACCAGCGTGGTGCGGCTTCTCTCGGAGGACCCGGATGTGGCCTCGGTAAGGGGTCTGTCCCGGCGGATCCCGGACTGGTCGCCTCGGAAGACCGAGTGGACGGCCGTCGACCTGGCCTCGGACCGGGCCGATCTCGCCGCCGCCTTCGTCGACGCGGACGCGGTCGTGCACCTGGCCTGGGCGTTCCAGCCCACACACGATCCGGCGGCGACCTGGCGTACGAACGTCCTGGGCAGCATCCGGGTCTTCGAGGCCGTGGCCGCCGCGCGGGTGCCCGTCCTCGTGCACGCGTCCTCGGTGGGCGCGTACTCGCCGGGACCGAAGGACCACGCGGTGGACGAGTCCTGGCCCACGCACGGCTGGCCGGACGCCGCCTACTGCCGGGAGAAGGCCTACCTCGAGCGGACCCTGGACACCTTCGAGCGCGACCATCCCGGGATCCGGGTGGTGCGGATGCGGCCGGCGTTCCTGTTCAAGCGGCAGTCGGCGAGCGAACAGCGGCGCATCTTCGGCGGCCGGTTCCTGCCCGGCCCGGTCGCCCGCCCCGAACTGCTGCCGTTCCTGCCGGACATTCCGGGACTGCGCGTCCAGGCACTGCACACCGACGACGCGGCCGAGGCGTACCGGCTCGCGCTGCGTACCGAGGTGCGCGGCCCCTTCAACCTGGCCGCCGAGCCGGCCCTCGACGCGGAGCTGCTCGGCGAGATGTTCGACGCCCGCCCGGTGCGCCTGCCCCGGACGGCGGCCCGATCGGCGATCGCCGCCGCCTGGGGACTGCGCCTCCTCCCAGCCTCCCCGCACCTCTTCGACGCCGTCCTCAGGCTCCCACTGATGGACTGCACGCGTGCCCGCGTCGAGCTGGGCTGGCATCCGCAGCACACGGCGCCGGAGGTGCTGGAGGAGTTCCTCCTGGGCCTGCGGGCCGGTGAGGGCGAGGCCACCGAGCCGATGCGCGGGCGCAAGGTGGGCTGAGCGCCCGGCGCCCACCGACGGCCGGGCGGTGTCGGTGGGCGCCGGACCGGATCAGGCCGTTCCGGCGGGTTGGCCGTCCTCGTCGACGCGTTGGCGTTGCCGCCGTCGCACACCCGAATCCTCCTGTCCGGCTGCGCCCATGCACGCGACCCACGACCTTGAGCCTCTGGTCAGCCATCCATACGGATCCCCTTGAAGCCGGGCCCCAGCCCCCGCCGCCGGGAACGCTGTGCGGAACGCCGCGGGCCCAGCACTTCCACCGTGGCCGCCGTGCCTTCGTCGTCGCCGAGTCCGAGCAGCCGGCGGGCATGGGTGGTGGCGGCCGTCACCGGCGCGAGGGCCGCCGCGAGGTCCGGCCCGAGCTCGGACAGCGCCCCGGCAAGGGTGTCGATCGCATCCAGGAGGTCGTCGGCGGCCGCCGGGCTCCAAGCCTCCGGCCCGGTGTAATCGGCGAGGTGGCAGGCGCTCTCGGCCGCCGTATCGGCATAGTGCTCCGCCCCGGGCGGAAAAGATCACCCACCGTGCCCGGGTCGTCTGCTGAAGTCAGCGGGCTCGGACGATCTCGATGACCGTGTCCGGGCAGCCGTCGAGGACTTCGGTGAGCACAGCCTGTTCGGCGGGGTCTACGGCAAGCCCCCAGCGGATTTTCACGGCGACCCAGTCAGTGGCGTACGTGCAGCGGTAGCCCTCCGCGGGCGGCTGCCACGTGGCCGGGTCCTGGTCGGCCTTCGACCGGTTGCTGGTGGCGGAGACGGCGTTGACTTCCTCCCCCGCCTAAAGGCGGGGGATTCCAGCGGTCGCCCGCTGGGTTTCCTGCTTCACCGACGACGGCCCCGTCCGGGAGGACTCCCGTTGAGGTCTTACACCGTCTCCACAGGCAGACACGGCCAGCCCGGCCGCGAGAATGTTCTCCGCCGCGTTCACGTCGCGGTCATGCGTTGCGCCGCAGTCACACGTCCACTCGCGGACGTTCAGCGGCAGCTTCGCCCGGCTCGTGCCGCAGGTTGCGCACAGCTTGCTGCTGGGGAACCAGCGGTCGACCACGACGAGTTCACGGCCGTACCAGGCGCACTTGTACTCCAGCATGGAGCGCAGCTCCGTCCACGACGCGTCCGAGATGGCGCGCGCGAGCTTGCCGTTCTTCAGCAGATTGCGGACGGTCAGGTCCTCGATAACGACCACTTGGTTCTCGTGGACGATGCGCGAGGTCAGTTTGTGCAGGAAGTCGCGGCGCCGGTCCGCGATCCGCGCATGGACCTTGGCGACGCGAAGCCGGGCCTTCTCCCGGTTCACCGAGCCCTTGGCCTTCCGCGACAACTCCCGCTGCGCCTTCGCGAGACGGGCGCGGTCACGCCGCTCATGTTTCGGGTTGGCGACCTTTTCCCCGGTGGACAGGGTCACGAGCGACGTTATGCCCGCATCGATACCGACCGCGTTCGCCGTGGCGGGCGCGGGGGCAATGCGGTCGTCGCACAGCAGCGACACGAACCAGCGCCCGGCACTGTCGCGGGACACGGTCACGGTGGTCGGCTCCGCCCCCGCGGGGAGGGGACGCGACCAGCGGATGTCCAGATGACCGGACATCTTGGCCAGCGTCAGACGGCCGTCGCGCCACTTGAAGCCAGAACGCGTGTACTCCGCCGAGGCGCGGGACTTCTTCTTGGCCTTGAAGCGCGGGTACTTACTGTCCCTAACAAAGCCGCTGGACGTGGCGATGGGTGATCAGGCAGACGGCGAGTCCGAGGAACGCTTCGTGGATGTCGTCGCGTCGTTCCCAGCGGATGCGCAGGCGGCGAAAGCCGTGGAGCCAGGCGATCGTGCGCTCGACGACATAGCGGAAAACGCCCAGGCCAGTGCCGTGCGGCTCGCCTCGCTTCGCGATCACGGGGCGGATCCCCCGCTGCCAGAGCAGGCGACGGTACTTGTCGTGGTCGTAACCGCGGTCGGCCAGCAGCGCGTCGGGCCGTCGGCGCGGTCTGCCGGCCCGGCCCGCGACGGCCGGGATCTTGTCCAGCAGAGGCTCGAGTTGGGTGACGTCATTGCGGTTCCCGCCGGTCAGCGACACCGCGAGCGGGATGCCCTGTCCGTCGACGATGAGGTGGTGCTTGCTGCCCGGACGTGCGCGGTCGACCGGGCTGGGTCCGCTTTTGGGCCCCGCCGGGCCGCGCGAACGTGCGAGGAGTCGATCACCGCCCTCGACCAGTCCAGCTGGTCCTTCGACCGCAGCTTCTCCAACAGCAGCACGTGCAGCCGATCCCAGACGCCGGCCTCGTTCCAGGCCGCCAGGCGCCGCCAGCAGGTCATCCCCGAGCCAAAGCCCAGCTCCTGGGGCAGGTACTCCCACTGGATCCCGGTGTGCAGGACGAAGAGGATTCCGCACAGGGCCTGACGGTCCGGCACCCGAGGTCTGCCCTCGACCAGCTTCGGGCCCGGCTCGGGCAGCAACGGCTCGATGAGCGACCAGAGTTCATCCGACACGATCCACGGTCGCGACTGGCGTTTCCCCACGACCAGACCAACGAGCGGACAAGCCAACAGTCACATGATCAACAACTTTTGTTAGAGCCAGTTAGCGCGTTTGCCGAAGAAGTTCCCGAACGCCGTCTGGAGATGGCGCAGCGCCTGCTGAAGCGGGACCGAGGACACCTCGGCGAGGAACCCGAACTCCTCGGTCTTCTTCCACTGAGTCAAGGCGGCGGACGACTGGACGTAGGAGATGCGGCGCTGCTCGCCGGACCAAGCGCGAGTGCGCTCCTCCAGCGCCTTGTTGTAGACGAGACGGACACAGCCGAATGTGCGAGACAGCTCAGCCGCCTGCTCACCGGTGGGGTAAAAGCGGTACTTGAAGGCCCGCTTGACCTGCTGCGCCATACTTCACATTCTATCAGCTCCCGTGTGAGTCACGGGCATTGCCCTATGATTACCGACGCGGGATCGCCCTGGAGGCGATCCGCCTTTCCTTGCCCTGGTCCGCAGGAGCTTCGATTCCTCCCCGGCCTGAAGGCCGGGGTATCCACGAAGGAGTCCCGATGAGATCGGCAGTGAACACCGCGAACACTTCGGATGGTGCGGCACGCGCGTGTCTGCCGTAAGGCCGGCCGTACGGCCGCTGTCGATGACGGTATGAGGTGGCGAGGTGCAGGGAGACAGGACACTCGAGGCGCTCAGGGCCTTGTGGGCGTGTGAAGAGAAGGCCGAACACGGCTGGGTACTGGATGCTGTGGCGCCGTCGTTTCAGCGGCGAGCGCGTGCCTTGGCGGGGGAGGGGCTGGTGGAGACGGCCGGCCGGGAGACGCGTGCGGAGCTGTCGGCGTGGGAGGGCCGTCCGGTGCGCTGGGCGGTCCGCTTGTTGGCGACCGGGCACGACCTGCTCGCCTACGCCGGGGTCCGGCCTGCTCCGATGTCCCTGGAGCCGGGGCCGGGGGAGCGGTTGGTGGAGCTGGCGCCCTCGCAGATGACAGCACTGCGGGTGTTCGTCGGCCTGGCCGGCGAGCTGAAGTCACCACCCGCGACAGGCCTTGCCGAGCAAGTCCGTACAGCCCCGTACGACCGGGGGACGAGGCGTTGGCAGCTGCATCTGACGCAGGAGCAGATGGAGTCGGCGGCATACGGATTCTGGTTGCATCGGCTGACCGGGTCCGCGGCGGAGGCCAACCGCTTCGGCCGTGACTTCGGAGTCCTCTACGCCCCAGGCTCAGAGAAGGACAGTCCGGCTGCCATCTCGTGAAGGTGCCGGGTGCGGCACGGGCTCGAGGCGGTATCGGCGGCGACCCGGCTCCTCCAGGTTCTCCCGCTGGCCGGTGCCCGGCAGCGCGCCCTGGCCAGACACTGCGCGACCCGCCCGGGCCGGAGGGACTGGTCCTGCGACTGACCGCTGCCGGAAGGCAGCCGATGCCTCGTCATTAGCCTGCTCCCGGACGAGTTGCTCGTCGCGTGCACGGCGGCTGGGGCTCGTACGGCGGCCGGCATGTCCCCTGCCGCTCTGCTCCCACGCCCCTGGTGCGCATCGTCCGACCGGACGGCCAGGAGCTCCGGGGGCGCCTGTACGTCCGCAGGCAGTTCCCGCGCGGCGGCTGGATGTACCGGGTCGGCCTGCCGATGTGGGCCGTCGACGACCTCCCCAAAGCGCGATGCACTGCAGTAGTAACCCGGCGGTGCAGTGGATCAGTTCGCTGGCTCCTCAGCGAGGGCGTGCGCTGTCCGATCTCCTTGAATTATGTTCCAGGAATCAGCCCGATTTGAGCATCGGTGATATGCCGCCACCGGGCGGAGCTGGCCTGGGCAGCAAGGGTTAGCGGGTGGTCGCCACCCAGCACCCGGAGCATCCGGGGGAGCAATTGATCGTAGGCAGATGCTGCGCCAAGCGCGTCTCCCGCCTCCCCTCGCATGCTAGCGAGGTTGTGCCGGGTGGCGAGTGTCTCAGGATGATCTGGGCCCAGAACCCGCTCTTCGTCAGGTAACAGTTTCTGATAGCTGGCCAGAGCGCCGACGGTATCGCCCGATTTCCATTGCGCAAAGGCATAATTTCTGCGGGCTATCAGGGCGTATAGGTGGTCCGGTCCCAGAACGAGCGAGATCCGGTCGAGTAGATCGTCGAAGGCGGCTACGACTCTAGATGCCTCCCCTGCGTTTCCCTGCCAGGATAAGAGGTCGACGTGGAACGACAATGCTATGGGGTGGTCGGGGCCCAGAACGTGCTCTACTCGGTTAAGCGCTGACTCAAGGAAGGCGACAGCACCGGCGGCGTCTCCCGACTCGCCTTGCCAATTAGCAAATCTCCGCACGGAAGTGAGAGTCAACAGATGGTCGGGGCCCAGAACTTGTTTCAGCTGGTCGATCAGTTGAAGGTAGTCGGATTTGGCGGCATCCGCGTTGCCTGCTCTTCCTCGCCATTCTGCGAGGTTGTGCCGGATGGTGAGGGTTTCGGGGTGATCGGAGCCCAGAATCCGGTCCGATTTGGCCAGCAACTCCTCGAAGGCGGAAATCGCCCCGGTCGCATCCCCTGCTTCTCCTCGCCAGCGAGCAAGGTTGTTCCGGATGATGATGAGGGTTTTGGGGTGATCGGAGCCTAGAACCCGGTCCGAGTCGGCCAGTAATTCCTGAAGATCAGAAACAGCGCCAACAGCGTTGCCTGCTTCTCCCCGCCAGGTGGCCAGGGTGGCACGAGCCTTGAAGACCTCAAGATCGTCGGCGTCGAACACTTGTAACATATGGTCAAGTAAGGTCTCAAGCGCCGCCACTGCACCGACCGGATCTCCTGCCTCCCCTGTCCAGTGAGCAAGGTGGTGGCGAGCGGCAAGGGTGTCGGGGTGGTCAGGCCCCAGCTTTTCGCGAGCTGTGTTGGTCAGTCGCCGGAAGTAGTCAACAGCCGCAGCGTGTTGCCCGGCTTCGCCCAGACTCCGGCCGGCACGGAGAAGCACCTGATGAGCGCCGTCGGACTGGTACAGGGCGTCTTCAGCGTGGCTGATGAGGGCATCAGTGTTGGAGCGTAAAGCCTGGGCGAGGGCGGTGTCGCGTTCCATGTCGGGCCAGGAATCGGTGAGGGCATCTGCGACTGTGCAGGCGAGGCGGCCACGTTGCTCGGCGGTGAGGGAGTCACGAGTGACGCGTTGAACCAGTTGGTGGACGCGTACTTCCCGGTGAATGTGGTCGATCAGGCTCAGCCGGTGCAGGATGCGCAGGGCCCGCTTCGCATCCTGGGCCGTGGCCTGTCCGGTGGAGGACTGCCTGTCGAGGCCCGTGCGGTGCTCGGTGAGGTAAGTCAGAGCCGCTGGGCTGGCCAAGACTGGATCGGGGATACCGCTGGCGGCCAGGACAGCGGTGAGCCGGAGCATGGGGTGGGCCAAGCCAACCGGAGGAAGCTGGTCGGCGCGGCTGACTGACAGCGACCAGAGGGCGGCCACAGTAGCGGGTTGATCGTCGGGCAGCCCGGAAGGGTCCGGGAGCAAGTCGGCAAGGGCTTGTACGCGATCGGCCAGCAGTCCTCGGTAGGCGGCGCAGTCCAGGTCGGCGTCGATGACATAGGCGACCGCCTGGGACAGGGCTAGAGGAAGATGGCCTAGCTCGTCGGCGAGGGCAGCGAGTTCCGCCGGGGGTTCGGTGCGACCGTGGGACGCGAGCGCGGTGGCGAGGTAGGTGAGGGCCTCGTCGGGGGTGAACAGACCGACCTGCACCAGGCGTCGGCCGTAGCCGGTCAGGGCGGCATCACGACGGCGGGTGGTGACAAGAGTGCGGCCGTGCGGGCTTTGGGGCGGCCATAAGCCGCGCAAGTCGGCGGGGTCGGCGAGGTCGTCGAGCACGATCAGCCAGCGACGCTGGGTGGTGCCCGATTTGGGCTCTAGCCAGGCCAGAAACGAGCGCGCAGCCTGTTCCGAGTCAGTGGGATCGGCGCCGAGTACCTCAGCGGCAGCCTGAGCGTAGCCAGCAATGATCGCGGTGCGGGTGCTCGCGGTGACCCACACCAACAGATCCACCTCACCCCTGGCCCATACGTGGCGGGCCCGGTGTACGGCGAGCTGGGTCTTGCCAACTCCGCCTGTGCCGGCCAGCACCTGGCACAGCATCGCTGCATCCCGGCCAGTCACGGCCTGTTTCAGCTGCTGAACAGCTGCGCGCCCTTGGAACCAGTCAGCCTGCCGGGGCAACACCCCCACCTGATGCGGCCACGACGCCAGGCGTCGTGGCGCGGCGTGGTAGACGACCTGGCCGGCGCTGCCGATTGCCACGCTGTTGTGGTCAGCCAGCGCTGTGACGCTGGCCGGTGTACCAGTGCTTGTGGGTTGTGGTGGGCTTGGAGCGGCCGGCCCGTTCAGCCCTGGGACGGGTCCGGCGCCGGAGGGTGACCTACGTACGCGCCTCCCTGGATGATTCCAGCCGCGATTGAGCCTCTGTCAGCGCGGATGTCCACGTTGCCGCCAGCAGCCAGACCTCCCTGACCAGCCGACACCCCGCCTTGAGGTACGTGTTGATCCAGCAGGGCGCGCATTTCCTCGGCGGCCCGGGCTCGCTCGGTGTCATCCATGCTTTCCAACAGCGCCTCGATGCGGGCTTGCCACATCGCCTCTTGTCGGATGCGCGCTCGCTCCAGCACGGCTATCTCTGCTGTCTCCAACTCACCAGCGGTTTGATCCAGGCGCTCCAGTTCCGCCCGTTCGCGCCGCTCGTCGCCCCGGCCGAACCAGCGGGCCAGTGCCTGCCGCAAGCCGCTCCACACATCCGTCCCCGCTGCCTGCGCCACCGCGGTCCCGCCCGCTGCGGCAAGTGCTGTTAACGCCTGCTCCACCATCCTCGTTCTCCCTCCTCCACAGCACAGACGATCTCGCCAGCACGGTAGCGCCGCATACAGTGACCCCGCAGCCCTCAGCCCGTACACGTGTTGCGCGGCCGCCGACTGCCGCTCTCAATACACCTCGTGGACGTATCCGCCCCGACTCGTCGATGCTTCAGTCTTCCCGGTCGCCAGCCGGGCGAGGAATAAATACCGACTCCTGGAATACTGCCTCTCCTCCAGGTCAAGACGGAGAGCGTCGAGGCGCAGGAGTACCGGGTCTGGCTGACGGCGGCACAGGCCCGGCCGATTCGGGGCGTCTCCTACAACCAGGGCGACACGTACCCGCTCCAGCAGATGGTCCCGTCGGCGGACGCGGCCGAGCGGTGGGCCTGGAAGGTCGAGGAAGATCCGGCGGGGGCAGGCCATCCGGACTCTGTCGTCGTTCACGGCTGGCACTGCCAGGAAGCGCTGGTTGATGGCGACGAGCTCGGACTGTTCGATGCGCTGGAGATCATGCAACGACCTGGCGCGGTCGCCTGCTCGGAGTGCGGGGCCGACGTCGCGTTGAGGCCGCTCGCGTAACCGGGGCTTCCGCCCTGCTTCGGTGTGCGGACGTCCGGCTCCTCCACCGATGGCATCAAACGGTTCCTGGTCGGACTTGGACCGGTGGGACGCGGCGGAATCGGTGGAGAGGGTGTTGGAGGCGAGCGCTATGGTGCGTGGCCGTGGACGCTGCTGATCTTGAATGCCGGGCCCGGACGCGGTCCGGGTGCATCCCGCCGGAGCTGGTCTCACGGCTGCTGGAACGCGGCCACGTCGACGTGGTGGAGCTGCACGCCGGACGCGGGCAGTGGTTCTGCGCGCTGGCGTGGGCGCGGTTGCTGGGGGAGGAGGGCCGGCAGGTCGACGCGTTGGAGGTGCTCGGCCCGTACCTGGCGACCGGCTGGTGGACGGCCGTCGAAGCCGCGGCCGAGCTGCTGGAGGACTGGGGCCGCGTCGACGAGGCGATCGAGATCACCCGGGTCCGCATGGAGGCCGGACACCCGATGGCACTGGAGTCCTACACGCGCCTGCTCGCGCGGCACGGCCGCGCCGAGGAGGCGTTCACCCTGCTGCGCCGGCACATCGGCGAACTGCCCCTCGGCATCTTGGTCGACGTCGCGGGCGCCGCCGGCCGCGACGAGGAAGCCGCAGCCCTGGTCGCCGCCCGGACCGAACACGAGTGTTCCGACTTCCCGTGGTGCTGCCGAGGCCTCGATCGCGACACGGCATTCGGGTACCTGGCCGTGATCCGCGAGCGCCAGGGCCGCACCGACGAGGCGATCGCCCTGCTGTGCGCCAGCAGCACCAGCCTGCTCAACAACCGTGAGCAACTGGCCGCGGTCCTGGGACGGCACGGCCGGCTAGACGAGCTTCGGGCAATGGCGGCGACTGACGACTCAGGGTGCGCAGTTCGGCAGCTCGCGAGGTTGCTGGAGGAGAGCGGCGATGTGGCAGGGGCGATCGCGGCATACCGGCAGGCCGACCAAGCCGTGGCCGGCGACTCCAAGTCGGCTTTCGAGCTCGCGCAGCTTCTGGCCCGGCACGGCCGGGGGAGCGAAGCAATCGACGTGATGCGGGTCCAGGCAGACATCTACAACGGGTACGACTGGGTCCTCCATACGCTGGCCGAGCTGTGTCTCGACCAGGGCCGCCCCGAGGAAGGCCTGGCGCACCTCGACGCCCTCGCCGCCGCCCGCGGGGGCGAGGAGGAGTGGGACCTGTACTGGATACGGCTGCCGCTGATCGCCGCCTGCGACGGCGTCGACGAAGCGGTCGCACAGGCCCGTTCCCACCCCGAGGGCACCACCCGGTACGCGGCGTCGCACATCGCCGAGGTCCTCGCCGGCGCCGGACGTACCGAGGAAGCCGTCGCCGTCCTGGAACAGCACTCCTCCTCGAACTGTCATGACCTGGCCGGCTATCTCATCGACCTCGGTCGCGTCGAGGACGCTTTGGCCATCCTCCTGCAGCCTGCCCTCCGCCCGCCCAAGTGGGCGGGCGGCCTCTGGCACGACGAGCCCCCGTTCTGAGAGTCAGCCCGCTGCCCGGGTTGCCCTTCGGCGCCGTTTCGCACCAGGCCGGCCTGAGCGGGGTGTCCTCGGCGACCAGCTCCGCGAGGATTTCGCGCTGGCCGGCCTCGGCCTGACCCGGAGGATCGGCAGCTGATCCGGTAAGCGGTTGTCAGTGGTCTGGGCTACGGTCGCGGAGGTCCCTGGTGGACCGCTCCGCTCCCGCCTGGCCTCCTATAGCGGCCGGGCGGGAGCGGGTGACGCTCGCTCCCCAGTTCTCGGCACGGGAGCGGGCCCTTCCGGATGGAAGGCCGACACCCGAAGGCGTCCTGTTCCATTGACGCGGGTGCGCCGTGCAATTTCAAGGAGAACCGGGAACTTCCACCCTCCTGCATGCCGTACCTGGCTTTCTTTGCGCCGCAGCGGTCATCCGTGCGCGCCCGGCGCCGCCCTGTGACAGTCATTGTTCCGTGAATCAGTGATCACGTGGCGTAGCAACTTCCTCTGTGGCCATGCTGGTTGCTCTTCCCGTCGGCGGCTTCGGCACCCGCCTTCGGGGGAGCCCTGCGGCTTCCGGATGGGCCGTACGGGATATGGCCGACACCAGAGGAGTTTGGATGCAACGGAAGCAGACGGTGATCATCATGGCGACGGCCACGGTGTTCGTCTGGAGTGTGGTGATGGTGGCGATCGGCCAGACAGCAGCGGTCGCCACGCTCGCCCCGGCCCTCGGGCTGACCGTGCAGCAGATCGTCCACGCCGCCCGCACGCAGGCCGCGCCGGCCTCGGGACACCGCGTGGCGGCGGTGCCGGACAAGGAGGACGACGCCACGTGACGACGCCCTTCGACCCGCCGGTACCGCCGGCCAGTCCGGCCCCCGTGCGCCCCGGGCGCAAGCTGGGGCCGATCGCGGAGAACGTGGGCAGCGCCCACCGCGCCTGGCTGGAGCCGATGCGGGAGACGTACCTGCGCAGCGGACTGACACTGAGCGAGCTCAGCCTGCGGGTGAAAAACGCTCACTGCCGCACTGAAAACGCTTCCCCATTTTCTACGAGCCTTATTGGCCACCGCCTTGTTCTTTGTGTTGGGCGCCTCGTGGATGCCGGCGCCATCATCCGACATGATGCCCGCACGCCGGCGCACCGGCGCCTGCCTCCTGCGAGGGCTGTCGTGGTTGTCATGGACGCGGACTCCAAGGCTACCCATGCGACCTTGACGGCTAAGGGGGCATAATTGATGTGTGCGAGCAGATCGGGAGCCCCATCCAGTCGAAGCCTTGGCAAATAGGTCTCGCGTAAACGCGATCTATTAGTCGACTCGATCCGGCGAGTGTCGGTTCATTTAATCCTCTACCATCTCGGGGACGAGCTGAAATGCTGCTAGCCCTTCCGGGGCAGACAGCCGTTAAGAGGACAGTATGGGATTTACCTTGGACTGGCGCGAGGAGCCAGCAGTCTCGCCACAGTCGGGATTTTTCCTCCAGTCGCGAGCTGGCCAAACGGGGAACTTCGAGGTTGTTATTCCATGGCCAGACGGCGGCTTGGCCCACTATTGGCGCGACAACGAACATCCTGCTCTTCCATGGCATGGCCCCGCACTGTTCGCGCAAGGTAAGCGTTATATCGCGGCATCCTTGACGGAGTCGGACTACACGACTTTTCTCAGCTCACCACTGAATAACCTTGAGGTGATCGCTACCCGAGAGGACGGTGGGCTAGAGCACTGGTGGCGCGAAAACGGGGAAGCGCTAGTTTGGTCAAGCGCAGGAACAATATTCAATGGAGCGACCGGAGCTCCGGCCCTCGTATACCCAGGTGCAATATTTGCAGAAGGGTTCCTCGATATAGACCTTGATGCGCATGAACCGGTCGAGTCCTATGTCGTGACGCCATTGAGTGACGGCGGTTTTGAATTGTTCTCGTCCTGGTCCCTCGAAAGGTTGACTTCCATGGGGACCCCAGACCCGAAAGAAAGTAGGTTTTCGCAAGTCCTACCCGACCGGAAAATTGTCGGCGTCGGAATTGCCCTCACGACGCTACACAACTCAAGCGTGAAAGCCAGCTGGAAGGGAATGCGTGAGATGTACCCGGAGCTGCGCGGCGATATCATCGTTGCGGCAGTTTCGGATCAAGGTGCCCTAAACCTATACGTGCATGGCTCAAAGCCGACTGGAGCTTTCCCCTACGCGCGGGGATGGAACAGCGGGCTCACCATAACTCAGCCAACGGAATTCGGCCATGTATTGCGCCCATTCCGTGGTCGACCTTGCCTGCTGCAGAGCGATTATGGCCTCGATGAGGAATCCTGGTTTTTCGACAGTGGCCACTTTGGTAATCTGGAGTTGATGGCTCCTGGGAAAGATGGCGGAATACTGCACTTCTGGAAAGACAATGGAGAGAAGAAGGGAAGCGGAGACGAGCTTTCACTGGGTTGGTCTTTTGCATCCAAGGTGGGATCTTCCCAATACGACGAGGTGTCATTTATTCAGAGCAACTTCGGCGATGCAGACCATGGCCCTCTTGAAATGATCGCACGGCGTGGTGAACAGAAAGGATTTGACTTCTACTGGCGCGATAACGGATTCGTCTGGCATGGTCCGATCGCTGTGGTTTCAGACAAATCTTCGACGGGAACTGTTGCTCAGCCCCTGTCGCCAACGGAACCGTCCGACGGTCTCGTCTTCACCGCGTGGGAGAACATCGGCAGGGAACGAGCGGTCGGCACACTGCACGGCGTCGAGGTGAGCGTTGAGGGACCGGGAATCGGCGGTGTGACGGACGGAACGTTCACGCTGTTCGCGTCTCCGTACTTCTCACCGCCGCTACCAGCGAGCGATGCCGTGAGTTTGACCTCTCTTGCTGGCAGCTCCTTCCATCTGCGGTTCGGCGTACCGGTACGCGATGTGGTGCTGCACCTTGCATCCGTGGCCTCCAAGATCACCTTCCCTCCTGGGACTGCGGTGACGCGGGTCAGCGGCGACCCGACGTTCTCGCTGTCAGGGACGACCGCCACCGGTGTCGTCGCTGGCTCGCTGGACTCGGGCGGGACGTTGCGGATCCCGGGCGCTGTAACAGATCTCGCATTCACCGCGGATCCGGTTTTCGCCAACGGCCCCGACGGCTTCTACATCCAGGTTGGCGCCTGGCCACAATGAGCTCGCAGCTGGGTTCGGTGTCTCGATAGCGTCAGCCTGGCGCTACGTCGAGGTGACGCTGGACGTACTGGTTGGCTGGGCGCTCGTCCTTCATCATGCGCTTACCGGCCTCGGTTAGGGCGTCCACGCCATCGTTGACAGCACGCTGGTCCCCATTGACCGAATCCGCGCGGACGAGCCGTACTACTCGATGAAGCGCCGCCGGCACGGGATGAGGAGGACGAGCCCGAGGGCCACGCCTTCCCCGCTCTGAAGATCCTCAAGGACGCAGTCGGCCGCTCGAAGATGCACCCGATGCCCGTCATCCGAGCCGCCGACCGCGACAGCGGCCCGTGGCCGCTGATCAGTGAGGACATGGACGGTGAGCCCGGCTGGGTCCACCCCGACGTCACCAGCACCCGCGTCGCCCACGAGCGCAACGGCAAGCGGGTGCGGCGCGACCAGCTGGACGTGCCCGCATCGTTCGGGGACGGTCTGATGTGCCTGATCGACCGCAACGGCTCCTTCCCCTCCGCCTGTTCCGCGGTTCCGCTCGCCCCGAACAAGCTCCTGCACACCGGGCCCCTCGACGTCTTCGACAAGAGCCAGGCCGGCATCTACCAGATCAGCGTCGCCGAGTGGATTACCCGGGCATGCCGCACCCGCTCGGGCGGCTCGCCGAGCGGCCCGACGAGCAGGGACGGGTGTGGGTGACCACCCCGCACGTCAAAATGCTCGAACGCCTCCACCGCGACGGCCACCTCGCCGAACCGGTGGTCATCCATGACTCGTGGACGGGCAAGGCCAACGAATCCCTGTTCAAGCCCTTCTACCAAGCAACCAAGGACGCCCGCACCGAGCTGATGAAGGCCGCGGCGAGCCGTACAAGGCCTACAAGACCCGTCTGTCGATCGCGCTGCGTCTGCTGTGGCCCAAGCGCCCGGAATCGCGCTCCCCGTTCTGGCGGCCGGACTGGCGCATGAGCATGGTCGCCGAAGCCTCCGTCCGCCACTGGACCGTCGCCTTCAAGGCCGTCCAGACCGGCCACACCCTTATCGCCCTGCGCAACGTCGACGCCGCGATCTTCTGGACCCCCGACGAGACGGCGCCCGACACCTACCGGATCGGGACCGGGTTCGGCGAAGTGAAGGCTAAGACGTCGTTTCCTTTGGCGGGGGTTGTCGTTGTGTTCGTATGACGAGTCTTGCTGAGCATCTGGTCTCGGATGAGTTGTGGGAGTTGTTTCGGCGGGTGGTGCCGGAGACAGTGGTGGTGCGTCCGCAGGGCGGGGGCCGTCGGCGGGCCGGGGACCGCGAATGTCTGACCGCGATCGTTTTCGTGGCCACGTCGGGGTGCTCCTGACGGCAGTTACCGCCGGTGTTCGGGCCGGCCTGGCCCACCGTCTACCGACGTTTCGCGCGGTGGACTCAGCAGCGTGTCTGGGCCCGTCTGCACCGCGTCATCCTCGACGAGCTCGGTGCCCAGGGGGGATTGGACTGGTCTCGATTCGCCGTTGACTCCGTCAGTGTCCGCGCCCTCAAAGGGGGCAGCTGACCGGACCGAATCCGACCGACCGCGGCAAGTTGGGATCGAAAATCCATCTCGTCGTCGATCGTGCCGGCCTGCCTGTCTCTGTCGCCATCTCGGCCGCCAACACCCACGACAGCCTGGCCCTGCAACCCCTGGTCATGGGGATCCCGCCGGTCCGCAGCCCCCGTGGACCGCGGCGTCGCCGACCGGCAAAGCTCCACGGCGACAAGGGTTACGACTATCCCTACCTGCGGCGATGGCTCCGCGAGCGGAACATCGTTCCTCGCATCGCCCGCCGCGGCGTCGAGAACTCACAACGACTGGGCCAACACCGCTGGGTGGTCGAGCGCACCATGTCCTGGCTCGGCGGATGCCGCCGCCTCCACCGACGCTACGAACGCAAGCCCGAACACTTCATGGCCTTCACCGCCATCGCCACCAGCCTCATCAACCACCGCCGACTCACCAAGTGAAACAACGTCTAAGGACTGCCGTACCGCCCGTCGCGGCCAGAAGATGGGGGCCGTCCCGGCCGGACCGCCAACCCTCAGCGGACGCGCCTGAAGCAGCATTGGGTTTCAGTCGCTTCGGTCGCTGTGCGGCACCGGGACGCTTTTCGCAGTCGCGCTGTCGCGGCGGAAGGCGCGTCGGCAGTCCTGCCGGAGCCCATCGCGCCAACGGCGCCACGATGGCGTCGCTCGCGAACGCGCTCCGGACGGGCTCGCTGGTGAGCATGATCCCGGAGGGCACGACGTGGTGCGGCCTGGCATCCGGTCGTTTCACGACGGCGACGTTCCAGGCGGCCATCGACGGCGGCGTCCCGGTCCGCCCGATCGCGCTGAGGTACCGCCCGGCCGACGGCCGCGAGACGAGCCGTCCCGCGTTCATCGGCCCGGAGTCGCTGATCGCGTCCCTGCGCCGGGTCGCGGCCCTGCGCGGGCTGGTGCTCGAGATCCACATCTGCCCCGGAGATCGCCGCGGGCCGCGCGGAGAACCGTCGTGAGCTGGCGGCGCTCGCCGAGGCTGCGGTGCATTCGGCGCTGGGGACGGTGCAGATCCCGGCCCAGCGGCGCCGGAGCATCCAGCGGGTCCCACCGGCTTCGCCTCCTGCGAAGTGATCCGGGCCTGTCGCCGCGATCCGGCGACAGGCCCGGGGTAGGAGGCTTTCGCGGTTTTGCGCGCGGGCCTGTCATCGGATGACGATGACAGGCCCGCGCGCCGATCTTCCGCGTGGACTTCGACGGCGGCTGCGGCTCGCTTGGCCAGCTCGGCCTGGCTCGGCCCGTCCGGTCGGCTCGGCTTACCCGACCCCGTCCGAACTCGGTCCAACCCGATCGGCCGGCCCGTCCGGCCGGTTCGCCCGTCTGAGCTCGGTCCAACCCGGCTGGCTCGGACCGTCAGGCCGGACACGTCCCGCTGACTCGGCGCGCTGGACTGATCGGTCTGCCGCGCGCGCCCGGTCTGCGCCGGGCACGCAGCCGCGCTCCCGTTCAGCTGATGGCGAGCGTGAGCTTCCCGCCGGGGTGACCGTCCTCGCTCTCGATCTGCGCGGCGGCCGCGTCCTCGAGCGGGTAGCTCTTGCCTTGGGCGATCCGGACCCCGCGGTCGGTGACCCAGCCGACGATCGCGGTCAGCACCTCCCGCGACTGCTCGGGACCCGAGTACGGGATCCCCAGCTCGTAGGCGGCCTCATCGGCGATGGTGACGATCCGGTCCTTCGTGCCCCGCAGCTTGACCGACCCGGACAGCACCCCGTGCCCGGCGGCGTCGCACACGGCGTCCACCGGTCCCGGCGTGGCCTCGCGAACCCGCTCCTCCCAGCCGTCGCCGTAGAGGACGGGCACGACCCCCAGCGACTTCAGGTCGTCGAGGTTCCGGCTGCCGGCGGTGCCGATGACGGTAGCGCCCTGTGCGACGGCCACCTGCGCGGCGAAGCGCCCGACCGTGCCGCTGGCGCCGTGGACCAGCAGCGTCTCGCCTTCGCAGACCTCGAGCAGTCCGAGGACGCGAAGCGCGGTCTCGCCGGCGACCGGCAGCGCCGCCGCGTCTGGCCACGAAATGCCTGCAGGCTTGGGCGCGAGCGCCTTCGCCAGCGCGTACTCGGCGTAGCCGCCGGTCTCGGGCCAGCCGAACACCTCGTCGCCGACAGCGAACTCCGCGCCCTCGCCTGCGGCGTCGACGACGCCGGCCACTTCGAAACCGGGGGTGTGTGGGAAGGAAACCTGGAAGTTCTGCCGCTTGGAGCCGTTGCGGATCTTGCAGTCGAGAGGGTTGATCCCGGCGGCCCGGACGGCCAGCCGCACCTGCCCCGGGCCGGGTTCCGGCACCGGGACCTCGGACAGCTGCAGGACTTCCGGTCCGCCGTAGGCGGAGAAGGTGGTCGCTCGCATGGGTTCTCTGCGTTCCTCGAGTTGTGACTTCGAATGTTGGCGGATGCGTTGCCGTGCCCAGAGCGCCGAGACCGTGGGCACGATCGCGGGGCGTTCATCGCGGCCGGAGGCTCAGGAACCAGCCACGTTCGTGGGCGCGGTCCAGCCGGTGGATCGGATCCACTCGGCCAGGTCCAGGGTGGCCGGCTCGATCGCCCGCACAACCGCAAGATCCGACGGGTGTTCCGCCGCCTTCGCGAACTGGCGGAACATCGCCCTGTCGAGGTCGCTGGGAAGCACGCTCAACGGGAGGGCCTCGTAACGTGCCGGGAGCCCGGCGCGCGCGCCGAACGCCGCGGCGATCTGAGGGCCCGTGAGCTCGTCGCCGACGAGCTCGACGGCTCCGCCGGGTGCCTCCGCGGTGTCGAGCAGGAGCGCGGCGGCGACCCGGCCGACGTCCCTGAGCGAGATCATCTTCAGGGCGACGTCCTCCGGCAGCGGCAGCCTCAGCACGATCTCTCCGTGCTCCAGGCTCGGTGCCATCTTCTCCATGAAGGGGGCCGGGCGAACCATCGTGGCCCTGAGGCCGGACTTCCTCAGGTGCTCCTCGATCGAGTGCTTCGAGTCGTGGTGCGGCACACCCCACTCCCGGTCCGCGCCGATGACCGAGTTGAACACGACGTGCGGGACGCGTGCCGCGACCGCCGCGTCGACGAGCGCGGTGCCGATGCGGATCTCCGTCTCGACCTCTTCGAGGCTGTTCGCCTCCGGGGTCATGAAGTAGAACCCCTCGACCGCCGTCAGCGCGGCGGCCAACGACGCCGGGTCGTCGGTCCGGATGGTCGCCAGCTCGACGCCGCGGGCGGCCAGCGCCTGAGCCCGGTCGGACTGCGGGTTGCGGACCAGGGCCCGCACCGTGGCCTTGTGATCCCGCAACGCGTCGACCACGAGCCCGCCCTGTCGCCCCGTCGCGCCGAAGACTTCGATCGTGCCGGTCGTCTGTGTGCTCATCGCTGCCACCCTTCACTAGCGGCCTCGACCTTGATCTTTTGTGACATGTCTCTACGGTGCGGTCTGCGGCGCCAGGCGTACCACCGGTATCACGCCAGGTTCTTCCGATAACCCGCCAGTGGCGGGTAGCCTCGATGGCGTGTCCGACTCCAGCGGCGAGCCGAGCTTCTGCACCGACGATGCGCCGTTGTCGGTGCCGCTGGCCCATGGCGCCGAGGTGGCCGCGCACTTCCACGACTACGGCCAGCTCCGCTACGCCGCGCGTGGGGCTCTGGTCACAGCGACCCAGGTGGGCACCTGGGTGGCGCCGGCCAGTCGGATCATGTGGGTGCCGCCCTTCGCGGTGCACAGCAGCACGGCGTACGGCGAGACGGACATCCGGGTGCTGTCGCTGCCCGTGACGCTGACCGGACAGCTGCCGGCCGAGCCGTCGGTCTTCGTGGCGAGCGCGTTGCTGCGCGAGGCCTATCTGGCGCTGATGAGCGAGGGCGAGCCGCTGGAGAGCCCCCGTGCGCGGCTGCTGATCGACGTCGTACTCGCCGAGCTCGCCCGCGCCGCACAGGAGCCGCTGCGCCTCCCGGAGCCGAGCGACCGGCGTCTCAAGGCGGTCACCGATCTGCTCCACGTGGACCCAGCAAGCCCGGCGACCCTGGCCGAGCTGGGCCACCGCGCTGGCGCCAGCGAACGCACCCTGAGCCGACTGTTCGGCAGCGAGCTGTCGATGAGCTTCCGTCAGTGGCGCACCCTGCTGCGCATTCAACGGGCGCTGATCGAGCTCAGCGACGGTGCCTCGGTCACCGCCACGGCGATTCGGCTGGGCTGGTCGAACCCCAGCAGCTTCATCGACGCCTTCACCGAGCTGGTCGGTCAGACACCGGGGGGCTATCGCTCGTCGGCTCGGTCCTCCGGCAGCTCCCATGGGTGAGAGGTTGGCGGGGTAGCCGTATTTCCTGGCGGAACATCGGTAGCAGCCCAATGGTGCGGGAGCTCACGCTGGGGGGTGTCCCAGTGGTTGTCAAGCCGCTGCTGGGGCAGGAGCGGCTTCGGGGCGGTAGTGAGTCCCGTTGCGCAGCATCGCGTGGAGGACGTCGCAGTGTCGGCGGGGTCAGGCAGATCAGCGCGGCGTTGTGCTTCTTGCCTTCGGCGCGTTTGCGGTCGTAGTAGGTCCTGCTGGTCGGGTCCGGCAGGGCGGCGAACGCGGCGAGGAAGAACGCGCGTTTGAGCTTGCGGTTGCCGTGCGGGCGGGGTGCTCGCCTTTGATGCTGGTGCCGGAGCTGCGGGTGACCGGGGCGATGCCAGCGTAGGCCGCGAGACGTCCGGAGCTGGCGAAGTTGGAGGCGTCGCCGATCTCGAGGAGGATGCGGGCTGCGGTCCTGACGCCGATGCCGGGCATCGAGGTCAGGACCCCGGCAAGAGGGGTGTGCATCGAGTATCCCCTCGACCTGGGCGGCGACCTGTTTTCGTTGCTGGAGAACGGTTTTGAGGCTGTCCACGAGTCGGGGCAGGACCGTGTCTGCGGCCGCGGTGCCGGGGACGGTGACGGTCTGCTCGCCGAGCGCGGTCATGATCGCCTCGACCAGTTTGTCGCCCATGCCAGGCGCGTGGACCTTGGCGATCACGGTGAGTCTGCGGCGGCCGGCCCTGGCGATGCCGGTCGGTCCGCCGCAGCGGGACAGTATTTCCAGCACGGCCGGGTGGCTGATCTTGGGGCCGATGGCGTGCTCGAGGGTGGGGTGGATGCCAGTGAGCAGGCCGCGGATCCGGTTTGCTGATCCGGGTAGCTTCGCCGGCCAGGTCGTCGTCGAACCCGACCAGCACCTCCAACTCGGCCAGGGCCTCGTCGCCGACATCGACCGGGCGCAGGGTGTGGGGCAGCGAGCGGGCGGCATCGGCGATGACGAACGCATCCCGGGCATCGGTCTTCGCGCGGCCGAGGTAGAGGTCGGCGATGCGGCGCATGGCCAGGCCAGGCAGGTAGGCGACCCAGTGACCGGCCGCGCGAGCGACCGCGACGGGCAGCGCCCCGATCGTGGCCTGCTGGTCGGCCACGACCAGCAGCGTTCCGTGCCGGGCGAGTTTGTCGAACAGGGCTCTCAGTTTGGGTTCGGTGTTGGGCAACGGGGCGTCATGCAGCCGCTTGCCGTCCGGGTCGAGGCCGACCGCGTGGTGGGCATCTTTGCCGACGTCCAGGCCGAGGAACACGCTGAAACTGCTGCTCATCCACCATGCCGTTCGCTCGTCGCGAGTGGTCACCGGGAGGGCATCGAGGGCCGGCACCCACGTTACGACGAGACCTGCCAGTTGGTGGCCGTGTCCCTCTCAGCGGTCCCTCGATGCCACCAGACCCGGTCCCCCCCCCCGGATCATGCCTTCGACTGGGGGCGTTAGTCATGCCGGGCCTGGCGACCACAGCTCCTTGAACAGGAACTACGAAAAAGGTAACTGTGATAGTCGACCTGCGGCCCGGGTTGGGTTGCTGCCAGGCTGGCGTTGACGTTCCGGCATGACCCAGAACGGTAACTGGCGGCTCGTCAGAGCTTGCCGTGCCCCCGAGATGTCTGCCGGACGTCGACGTCGGCCTGGCCCACCCCGTTGGCTTGATCAGCAGCTTGTCCGCCATCTCGACGTGACTCATCACAGTTCTGCCACGCGGTGACTCCACCCAGGCCGGCGTCGACCACGGTCGTCCAGCCCTTGAAGGAGAACAACCGCGTGACCATGCTCGCAGAACAGGTCGACGGCGTCATTGGCGTCGACACTCATCGAGACACTCTTGCCGCAGCAGCCGTAAGCCCCATCTGTGCTGTCCTGGCCAGCACAGATTCGCCAGCCAACGCCCGTGGATACCAGCTGCTGCTGGACTTCGCCCGCCACCACGTTTCCGGCCGTCGCTGCTGGGCGCTGGAAGGGACAGGCTCATACGGCGCCGGGCTAGCGGCCTTCCTCGACGCGCGCGGAGAGGATGTCGTCGAGGTGTGCCGACCCAAGCGCCCCGCGGTCCGAGGCGGACGCAAAACGGACATGCTTGACGCCGTCCGCGCAGCCAGGGAGGCCCTGGCGACCGAACACCTCATCCGCCCACAACGCCGCGGTGAACGCGAAGCACTTCGCGTCCTTCTCACCACCCGGCAGAGCGCCGTCCTGGCCTCCACGGCTGCAATCAACTTGCTCAAAGCGCTGATCGTCTCAGCGCCCGACGAGGTCCGCGTCGAACTCCGAGGCATGAAGAGCAAGGACCAGATAGCTCACTGCGCACAGTTGCGCGACCGGCCCACCCAGGACATCGAACACCGCATGACCGTTTGCGCGCTGAGAAGCGCGGCTCAGCGGATCGAGGCCCTGCGCGCTGAAGCGAAGGAGCTCGAACTGGAACTCCTCGCTCTGGTCCGTACCCTCGCCCCCGCGCTTCTGGCCCTGCAGGGGGTTGGTCCCATCAGCGCCGCTCAGATCTTGATCAGTTGGTCGCATGCTGGGCGCTTCCGGTCGGAGGCTGCGTTTGCGGCCTTCGGCGGCGTCGCTCCAATCCCCGCGTCATCAGGGCTGACCAACCGGCACCGGATCAACCGCAGCGGCGACCGGCAGCTCAACCGGGCACTCCACACGATCACCTTGATCCGCATGCGCCTTGACCCTGTTACCCGTGCCTACGTTGCCCGGCGAATCAGCGAGGGGAAGACCGCAAGGGACGCCCAACGCTGCCTCAAGCGCGCAATCTGCCGACACGTCTTCAAGCTCCTCGAACGAGGAGACCAGCCCGCGCCTCCAGTCGCCACTGTCGATCTCTCTCAAGCAGCTTGACTTGATATAGCAGCCTCGGGGGCCGTACCGCCCGCTAGGGCCGGAGCGTGTGGGCCGTCCGTCTCAGCCTGCCTGCTCCCTCGGTGAACATGCCTTGTCGGCACTGGGTTTGAGTCGCTTCGGTCGCTGTGTAAGACCAGGACGCCCTTCGAGGTCGCACCGCCCCAGCGGCTGGTGGGACCGGGCTTGGGCAGACCCGGATCTGCTGGGCTTACGTGTGAAAGGACCCTCCGGCTCAGGGGGCACGCCGCTCCCGGGTACCTGAGGCTCGGTCGCTTCAGTCGCTTGGGTAGCTGTACTCGGCAGGGAACGCCTGAACAGTCAGCGACCGAGCGGCTCTTCAGTCGCTGACTCGTCAAGCCAGCAGAACTGCCAGGTCAGCGCGTTCTCCTTGAGTGAAAGCGACTGAAGCGACCGGACAGCGCATATACGGGCTCCAGAGAGTATGCGCGTGTGCGTTATATAGAGAGAGCTTCAGTCGCTTCAGTCGCTGCTTGGTCTTTCTGCCCCCGCCTGAGCTGGCCTTTTGCTGTTGCCGACCCGCAGCTACCGAACTGTCCTGGGTCGCTGTGTCGTTCTTTCGGCCGCTGGACGAGTGTTATCCGGTCGCATCATCGACACAGGAGCACCGTTGTTCTGCATGTGCTCCACGACCCCACCGTCCCCGTTCGCTAGGCTGTGTCTGTCATTGAGTCGCTTCGGTCGCTAGTGGGGGGTGCAGATGCCTGCTGAGCTGCAGTTTTCCCCCAGCGACTCACGCGACCCAGCCATCCCCGCTTCTTCAGTTGCTCCGGCCCTCGCCACTGCCCAAGCCTGCGCCCGCCGCGGTTGGCCCGTGCACCCCCTTGCGCCAGGCCGCAAGACACCGGCCGCGAACTGCAGCGACTGCCGTGCCAACGCCCACGCAGCGACTGGCTGCCCCTGCCTCCGTGCAGGCCGCTGGTGCCACAGCTTCCACGCCGCCACCCTCAACCAAGACCGCATCCAGCAGTGGTGGGGGCAGCACCCGGAGTTCGGCATCGGCGTCTCCTGCGGCCTGGCCGGCCTGGTCGTCATCGACATCGACACCCACGGCACCCAGCCCCCGGCGCGTGACCGGATCCTGCCCGGCATCCCCATCGGCGACCAGGTCGACCTCTCCGGCCTCGCCAACGGTTTCCACACCCTCGCCGTCCTCGCAGCCCTCTGCGGCCAGCAGAGCCCCGCCGACGACACCACCACCCTGCGCGTGCGCACCCCCTCCGGGGGCCTTCACGTCTGGTACCGGGCCACCGGCAACCGCCAATGGAAGTCTTCCGCCGGCTCCGGCCCCGGCCGTGCCCTGGCCTGGCAGGTAGACATCCGCGCCCACGGCAGCTACATCATCGCCCCCGGCACCACGACCCACCACGGCAGTTACACCCCCATCGGTGAGGCCCGCGAGCCAGCGGCCCTTCCTTTGTGGCTCTCTCAAGAACTCGACCGCACTGGCCACTCGCCCGCGCCCGCCGTTCCCGCTCCCCGGGCCGTTCCGCCGCGCGCCCAGCAGGCTGTCCTTGCCGCCGGCGGCCGCCGTGGCCAAACCGAGCACACCCTCGCCGCGGTCCTGGCGCCCGTTGAAGCCTGTGGCCAAGTCGGACAGGGCGCAGGCTTCTCCGACACCCTCAACCGGGCCGCCTACACCCTCGGCGGCCTCATCGCCGCCGGCCGTCTTTCCCAGCAGGAAGCCGAACAGGCACTCAAAGACACCGCCGCCGCGGCCCGCCCGGGCCAGGAGCTGCGCATCGAGCAGATCATCCGCAGCGGCCTCGCCGCAGGCCTGAAGAAGCCCCTCCACGCCACAGGGAGGCGCCCGTGACCTCCCCAGGCATCGAGCCGCTCTTCGAGTTCGACCCCGAAGCCGTCGCCGCCCAGATCCGCGCGCAGAACCCTGCCGCGCCGCTGCCCGTCCAAGCCACCGCTGAGCGGCCGAGCGGCGAAGCGACCGCCAACGGGCTCCTGCCGGACACGCTGACCGACCGCGGTAACGCGAAGCTGTTCGTCAAGCTCTACGCCAACGACTACCGGCACGTCCCCAACATCGGCTGGTACCGCTGGGACACGACCCGCTGGCAGATCGACGAAGACGAAACCGTCCTGTGGGCTGCTGGCGATCTCGCCGAGACCATCGCCTCCCACGACCCCCGCGGCCTGTTCACCACCACCGCCCTGCACAAGCACCGCACCCGTGCCATGTCGACCTCCGGCATGAACGCCATGCTCGTCCAGGCCCGCTCAGCGCCCGGCATGGTCCTCAAAGCGGACCGCCTAGACGCCGACCCCTACGCCCTGTGCACGCCCCAGGGAGTCGTCGACCTGCGCACCGGGCTGCTCAGGGCCCCCGACCCGAACAAGGACTTCCACTCCCGCTCCACCACCGTCGGCCCGCAGCAGACACCCATCCCGCGCTGGCTGCGCTTCCTGACCGACACCTTCGGTGACGACGCCGAAGGCCTGCAAATGATCGACTACCTGCAACTACTGCTCGGATACTCGATCACCGGCGACGTCGGAGCCCAGATCCTCCCCTTCCTCTGGGGAACGGGAAAGAACGGCAAGTCCGTCCTCCTGGACGTCATGATGAAGCTGCTCGGCGACTACGCCGACGCGGCCCCTCCCGGCTTCCTGATGGCCAAGCCGTTCGAAGGCCACCCCACCGACCTCGCCGAACTCCACGGCCGGCGCGTCTACGTCTGCTCGGAAATCAAACCCGGCGACAAGTTCGACGAAGCCCGGGTCAAACACCTCACCGGCGGCGACCGGATCAAAGCCCGCCGCATGCGACAGGACCCCTTCAGCTTCGAACCCACCCACAAACTCTGGCTGCTGGGCAACCACCGCCCCGAAGTCGGCACCGGCGGCTTCGCCTTCTGGCGGCGCATGCGCCTGATCCCCTTCGAACGCGTCGTCCCCGACGACCGCAAGATCGACAACCTGGCCGACCTCCTCGTCATGGAAGAAGGCCCCGGCATCCTCGGTTGGCTCATCGACGGCGCCCGCCGCTACCTCGGCGGCGACCGCGACCTCACCGGCCCCGAACGCGTCCGGATCGCCACGACCGCCTACGCCGAAACCGAGGACCACACCGGCCGCTTCTACGAGGAATGCTGCCGGCTCGGCCCCGACCTGCGCGCCGAGCAGACGACGCTCTACGCCGCCTACACCACCTGGTGCAACAATGAAGGCGCACTGGTCATGTCCTCGCGCGCCTTCGCCTCCCGCACCCGGGAACTGGTCGGGCTGGCCTCACCCAAGGGCATGATCCTGTCCAACCAGCGCAAGTACTACCCGGGCATCGGACTGCTCACCGACGAAGAGAGGGAAGCCAGCGCATGAGTTCCCTGATCGATGCGGACGAGATCAGCCACGAAGTCGACCTCGTATGGCTGGAAGACGTCGACCAGCTCGACTACGTACGCCAGAGCCTGGACCGACTGCCCACCCGCAAGGGCAAGCCCGCCTACCACCGCGACGGCCGCATGGTCGGCTACGCCATCCTCGGCCCCGACGCCAAGGCTTCCCGCGCCTCTGGCACGTTCCGCCGTCGCGTCTTCTGGGTCCTGCCCCACGACCGCGACACCGAGCCCGACGGCCTGTACGCAAAGAGCGCCCCCGCCGAAGCCGTCGACCCCCGCACCCTCGAACCTCGCGTCAAGGGCTACAAAACTGAACGCTCCGAAGGCGGCCCGCCCTCTCTCGCCATGCAGGAGCTCGGCATACAGCTCCCGCTGTAACACCGGGCCCATGACCTCACCTCCCTCCCGGCAACCTGCCTGTGCCAGGGCCGACGCTCTCCGACCGCCGACACGGGTACCGGCAGACAGCTGGCCCCCACGGAGGGAGGGGGGCGGACGTACACAGGGGGCGGACGTACACACCCATCCGGGAAACGGGCCCTCAACCCCATCATTCGTATGGGTTACATGGATGGGTTAAGCAGTGGGCTAAAACTTCATGGTGCCGTCCCATCGCCGCATACTGCCATGCTGTGGTGCGGCCTCCGTGCCGCGCGCGAGGCACGGCACCATTGCGCGCTGGCCCGCGTGGTACTGCGCGATTGCGTCCGTCCTCCGGGCAACCGCGTCGAGGGACGGGGCCCGTTCGTCCTTTTGCACCGTCATAATGGGGGCATGGCTGCCAGCGCTCAAGCATCAGCGTCCCGGACACCGGATCCGACCGGGGGGTACGCCGAGGACCTAGCGCTTTACCGGGAGAAGTTCCATCGGCGGTTGCCAGCCTCACTCGAGGACTTGCGCGGCCCCGAGCATGGAGACGTGGCACTGCCGTTGCACGTGGCATGGAGCGGCATGACCGTCTACAACCTGGACAAGCCGCGCCAGCGCATGGGCCTGTACCGCACGGTGCTGCACGAGGGTTTGAGCGAAGACGTCTCGCGCTACCTCAACAGAGACCTGCTTGTGCAGATGTGGCCGGTCCTGCGCACCCTCGTCGGCCGCACAGTACGCGCGGTGTGGGAGGACGCCTTCCCCCAGTTGGCGGCCAGGGGGCGAGCGACCGCGTGACAGACATGCCGGAGCTGCACACAAGGCTCCTGGCGGACGTGATCGCCCTTGGTGCCCCGTATCCCCTGGTTCTCACCGGCGGATACGCCGTACGCGCGCACCGGCTCGTCGACCGTCCCAGCCAAGACCTTGACGTCGCCACCGAGAACCCTGCCCCGATGGTCGACATCGCCACCGCCATTCGCGACGGGCTGCAGGCACGAGGCTGGCACGTGCAGTCGCTGGAGACCGCACCGCTGTCGGCCCGCTTCACAGTCACCGACCCCGTCACCGGGGAAGAGTGCGAGGTCGACATTCTGAAGGAGATCTTCTGGCGTCCGGTCGCCCAGAGTCGCTACGGCCCCGTCCTTGCGGAGGAGGACGTGATCGGTACCAAAGTCCGTGCGCTCGGTGACCGCGGTGCCCCTCGTGACCTGATCGACGTGTTCGCGGCCTCCCGGCGCTGGAACACCGCCGAGCTTGAGGAATTCGGCCGACGCCACGCCCGGGGGCGCTTCGACCGCGAGGACCTACAGGCCAACCTCGCGGGTGCCGATTGGACCGACGACGAGGCATTCGCCGCTTACGGCCTCGACGCGACCACGATCACCGCCCTGCGCCGCTGGGCAGTGGCATGGGCCGACGATCTCGCAGCCCGCATCCTCGAGGAAGACGGTGCCACGGACCTCGACTGAGACCATTCCCGCGCCTACACCGAGCCGGGCCCAGCATCACGCGCGGCGCCGCGCAGTGGCGGCCTGCGCTGCGGTGTCAGACTTCTACTCCTGCCTCCACAATTTGTAAGGGTTACATGAATGGGTTAAGCGATGGGCTAAAAGTTGCTAGGTTGAGGTGGGAAGGGAGGCCGCCGTGGCAACCGAGGAAGAGCTGTTCGCGAGGGTGGACGCACTGCTGGAGGAGGAGCCGCACCTGCCGCCTCCAACGGAGCGTGCCCGGCTGCGTGAAGCCGCCGGCATTACCCAGGCCCGTCTCGCGGCTGCGATGAAGACCTCCACCCAGTCGGTGAAGAACTGGGAGAACGGCCGTAGCGAGCCGAAGGAGCCGCGTCTGTCGGCGTACCGGCGGCTGCTGGACGGGTGGGCGGCGAAGCATCCCGTCCAAGGTGTTCCTGCCGCGCCCCTCCCGGAGGCCCCGGCCACTGCACCGCGCCGAGAGGCGCTGGCCACGTTCACCCGCCCGGCCGCTCCCGGGACCATGGTGCCGGAGACCGCCGCGGCGACAGTTCCTGCCGCTCTCACCGTCCCGGCTGTCGCGGAGTGGTCGGTGACCTCTCCGGCGACGTCCCGGCGTCCGGCCACGTGGAAGGCTGCGGCGCCGACGGCGGATCCGCGGTTCCCGCACGGCCCGCTCGCCGTACTGGACGGCGAGGGTTCCGCGTATGGAGTCGACGGGATCGTGCTGGACTGCCCCGCCCGTACCATCCCGGAGTTGGTGGAGTGGACGCTGAAGGAGTCCGGCCTCGGTGCGCCGAAGCTGCACCGCAACGGCAAGGACTCCGACCCGTTGATCGTCCTCACCGCCGCGGCCGCCGTGAAGCTCGGGCTCCCCGAGCGCCTGGAGGGCCACGAGCAGCGCCGCTCCCTGCGCCTGCCCGCCGACCACCCGGTGGTCAAGCAGGTGGCGAAGGCGAAGTGGCAGCTCACCCAGCGGGGTTTCGGCCCCTGGGCGCGGATCTACCGCAAGGCCCAGGCCGGGCAGCGGCAGTGCGTGCAGTTCGCGGTGCTGTCCTGGGACGCCCTCGATGAGCGGTCCTGGCCCGGCGTCGCGGACATGGAGCCGGCCGACATCGCCCGCGTCCTCGGCGTCTACGCAACCCGGGTCATCACCCCGCGCGGCTCCACGGCTGTCTCCGGGCTCGAGCTGATGACGGCGCTGCGCCCGCCCACGAGGGCGGTGCAGGACCGCGCGACCGGGAACTGGGTCTCCGGCCACAACCCCGGCAGCTTTGGTACGGATCCGATGGACCCGGCCCCACCGGAGGCCACCGCCGAACACCCGGTCGTCGTCAACTCCGGCTGGACGGGCGGTTTCCTGAACGAGGAGGCCTACCAGTGGGTGCGCGACGTCGACCTGCTCAGCGACGAGGAATGCACACTGCCGCACGCGGTCGGCCTGGACCTCAACACCGCGTTCCTCGCCGCCGCGGCCCGCCTGGTCGTCGGCCTGTCCGCCCCCGACCACTTCCACGCCCCCGGCTTCAATCCGAAGATCCCCGGCTCCTGGCTGGTCGACCTCTCGCACATCGAGCTCGACCCGCGCCTGCCCAGCCCGTTCACCCCGGACGGCTCCCGCCCGACGGGGCCGGCCTGGTACCAGACGCACACCGTCGCCTACGCCCAGGAACTCGGCTACAACGTCCACCCGATCGAGGCGTACCTGCGGCGCGAGAGCGGCGCATACCTGGACCCGTGGCACGACCGCCTCAAGACCGCCTACGTCGACACCCTCGCCGACCTCGGCGTCACCAAGGACCTGGACGACCGTCAGTTCCTCGCGGCGATGGAGCGGCACAAGCAGGCCGACCCGGCGATGGCCGCCGTGTTGGCCGCCATCAAGGCGACAGTGAAGGGCGGCGTCGGGAAGCTGCGCGAGCGTCCGCAGGGCAAGTCCTACAAGCAGGGGGAGCGGTGGCCGGCGCTGGAACGCCCGACCTGGCGCCCAGACATCCGAGCCGCCGTCATCTCCAAGGCGCGGGTGAACATGCACCGCAAGCTTTCCAACATGGCGAGGATGACGGGCATGTTCCCGCTCGCGGTGCTGTCCGACTGCGTCGTCTACCCCAGCCCGGGGGAGAGTCCGCTCGACTTCCTCCCCTACGCCGCATCCGGCAAGCCGCAGCCCGGCGGGTTCCGCCTCGGCCCGACGCCGGGGCTGGCGAAGCTGGAGGGCGTCCAGACGATGCTGTGGGCGGTCGACCTGATGGAGCAGGGCCTCAACCCGGCCCGTTACATCAAGGGCGGCGACGCCGTCCTGGACGAAGGAGAGTAGGCCGTGGGGGAGATCGGGGACGCCGTCGAGCGCGCCGACCGCGAGGCGTTCACCCAGGAGCCGCCCAGGACGCTGAAGGGCCGGATCGGCTTCCTGATCCGGCAGTTGGGCAGTGCGAAAGCGGTGGCGGCGGAGATCGGTGTCACCGCCGACTCGGTCAACCGCTACCGGCGCGGTGCCCGCAAGAACCCGCCACCCGAGATCGCGGCGAAGGTCGACGAGGCGGTGCGGCAGCGCTGGCAGCCCCGGGTGCGCAAGCGCCGGCGCCGGCAGGCCGCCACCGCCACCGGGGTCACGGTGGAGACACGGGCCCGCTTCGGCTACACCGCACCCGTCGGAACGACCGACGACGGCCGCTTCCGCCGCCTCACCGTCCACCTCCCCCCGGCCTACGCACAGCGCCTCTTCGACGCCCGCGACCAGGGCGCCGGCGATCAGGAGATGCGCGCGATCATCGCCGAAGGGTTCAAGGACATCTACTTCCAGGACGGCGGCAGGCGCGCGCAGGGCCTCAGCGACGTCGAGATCAACGACATCGACTACCTCGACCTCGACTACTGATGACGCAGACGGAAAGCGATCTGCCCATCCCCGCTTCCGCGACTTCGCGTCGCGCGTACCGTGGCGGGAGGACCTGCCAGGAGGTGCCGATGAGCGCGCAGCCCGAACAAGCCCCCGCCCCGCCGGCCCCGGCCGCCGCCGCGAAGCTGCTCGCGCAGCTGCGCGCCGACCGCCGCGCCGACACGTGGGTGCCGGCCTTCGAGCGGGACTGGGCGAAGGCCCTGGAGGACTCCCGCCACAGCTACAGCCTCACCCCGCTGCACGACGTCGTGCGGACCTGGCAGCTGCGGGTCGCCGCGGCCCCGGCCGTCGACGCCTACATGGACTCCGGCCGCGACGAGTCCGGATTCGTGGACCTGGACGACGTCCTCGGCACCAGCCGGTGACCGCTCAGCCGTGGACGGTGCGCCTGTCCCCGCAGGCGGCAAAGGTGCTCACCGAGCTCCCCGCGCCCGCCAAGGAGATGGTCCGCGACATCCTCGACATCGCCGTACGTTCCCCGTGGGGATGGCCCCAGTGGAACGCCCGCGACCCCGAAGGCGAGGACGTCCGCGCCGCCTCCATCGGACAGCTGTCCGTCGTCTACGTGATCAACCGGCTGACCCGGCGCCTGTCTGTCCTGGATGTCGTCTGGCTCGGGTAGCCGTTCGCGAGCACGCCCCGACGGATCCCGGCGATGCTGTGGGCGGTTGCTGGCTTTGATTGGCATCATCGCCACGGCGCCCCACGTGCGTTCCGGATTCGTCACTTTGAAGGGGATATCTTCCTCCTCCACGAACGGTACGCCAGCCAGCATGCATAGCCGATCGCCGCCCCGAAGGCCGCTGGCGCCCACACAGGAAGACTGCGCCCAAAAATGACCCAAATAGCCGTCATGGATGCAATGCAGCAACCCACTCCGACATAATTTTGGAGTTTACTCTCTTCCGACTTAGGCCGGTCACTCATCCGTCGCGGACTCCTCATACTCTCAGTCCTCTCCAGCTCCAGCCGCGGACCGCCATGTCGGAACGCGATCTACGAGTCACGCGGCCAACTACCAAGTGTGCGGCTTGGGTCATCGCCGCCAGCGGCGGGCCGCTATGCCCATGCCGCAACCTATACCGGCCGCGTACCACGATCGGCGGGTAGCCTTGGTCGCCCATGCAACCAATTCATTCCCGACGCCGCCGAAGAAGCAGGCTTGGACGTAGGGGTTGTGTTAATACCGCCTGACGTATTGGTTTCTATGTATGCGGTTTCGGACGCGATAGTAGTAGTGCCTGGCACGCGCATAGCCGGGCGGAAGGGGGACCAGCGGTCGCGGTGTCATGGGGCCTTCCAGTGCCACCCATAGCGCCCGTCGAAATCGTAGGCGTTGGTGGGGTCGACGGGGTAGGCGTTGGGGTTGTTGCCTGGCAGGGGCGTCCTGGTAGGAAGGCGGCGTGGACGAGGTCCTGGTCAGTCGGCTGAAGACGTCGGTGCTCCAGTCCTTCCAGCCGTCCTCTCCCAGATCCTTTTGAACATCCTCGGCTCCTGCGTCCATCGCGCCCAGGACGTAGGCCGTTTCCCTGGTGGGTGATTCGAAACTCCACTCCTCGGCGTCGCGCGGCACCGCCGCGAACGATCCGGCGGCGTGCTGGGACGCCGCGTCGCGCAGTTGCGCGTATGTGGCAGGGCGGTCCGCGGGGTGACGCATCACGTGGAGGAGGGTGACTCGGGCCAGGGACATGTGTATGCCGTCGTCGTCCCTCCAGGGCGGCGCGGAGCCAGCGCCGGCACGCACGTAGTCGATGCTTCCGGGAGACAGGATCTGATAGACGTCCGGCATGTAGTCCGCCAGCGCTTTGGACACGGGAACGGCGAGAGCGGAGTCGAGCTCGCCCTCGGCCTTGTCGGTGATCTCCCCCAGCGCCAGCAGAATGCCCTTCATCGCCTGTGCCTGGGCAACGGAGTGCACACCGGCCTTTTCACCCGTGGTGGCTCGCTGAATGGCACTCCCGAGCCGGGAGCAGCTCTCAGTATCCGGACTGCCGGCCCCAGTGCCGAGCGGACGCGCTTGTCCTCGCTCAACTCTTTGCACAAGCCGGTGCCGTCGCTCGCACGAAGGTAGAGCCAGCCTCCGATTCCGCTCGCCAACGCGATGCACAGCGTCCGCGCTGCGGCAGATGTCCCGACGGATCGACGAGGAAACCGTCAGAGTCGTCTTCAGGGTCTAGGTGTGCTGCCCGGGACGTTGGTGACAGGCGACACGCCCTTGAGTGGTCCTTGAAAGAGGTGAGGGCCTCTCCACGGACGGCGATCAGCCCTGAGGCGATCGGGCCGGTCGAACAGCCCATCCGCTCCACGGCCCGCCGCTATCTCGAAGCAGTGGCCGAGACATCGGGGTCTGCGGTCTGCAGGCCGGGAGCTGCTTTCAGGGTGAGCACCATGGTGAGGCCGCCGCCTGGGGTGTCCTCGGCGTCGAGGGTGCCGCCCATCGCCTCGGCGAAGCCGCGCGCGACCGCGAGGCCGAGGCCCACCCCCGCGCCGCGCGGGGCGTCGCCGTAGCGCTGGAAGGGGGCGAAGATGCGGTCCTTGGCCTCGTCGGGGACGCCTGAGCCACGGTCGACGACGCGGACCTCCACCCGGTCGGCGATGGCGCTGGCCGACACCAGCACCGGCTGGCCGACGGGGCTGTATTTGACCGCGTTCTCCACGACGTTGGCGACCGATCGCTCCAGCAGCCCCGGATCCGCGGCGACCATCGGCAGGGTCTCGGGGATGTCCAGCTCGACGCTCTCCTCGGGGGCCGGTATGCCGCCCAGTGCCATCGGTACTACCTCGTCCAGGTCGGTCTCCCGGATCAGCGGGGTGACGGTGCCGGTCTGGATGCGGGACATGTCGAGGAGGTTGTTCACGAGGTGGTCGAGGCGGTCGGCGCCGTCCTCGATGCCTGCGAGGAGTTCGGCCTGGTCCTCCTCGGACCATGCCACGTCGTCCGAGCGGAGTGAGGAGACCGCGGCCTTGATCCCAGCCAGCGGGGTGCGCAGGTCGTGGCTGACGGCGGCCAGCAGGGCGGTGCGGATGCGGTTGCCCTCGGCGAGTTCCTTGGCCTGGTCGGCCTGGTGCTGCAGCCGCTGGCGGTCCAGGACCACGGCGGCCTGGGCGGCAAAGGCCGCGAGCACCCGGCGGTCCTCGGCCGGCAGGACGCGGCCGGACAGGGCGAGTGCGAGGTGGTCGCCGACGGGCATGTCGACGTCGGCGTCCTCGGGGCGCCGCAGGGGCCGGGTGCCCCCGACACTGGCGGTGATCGTCCATGGGGTGACGTCGCTCTCGCGTTCCATGAGGGCGACCGCGTCCATGCTGAAGGTCTCGCGGACCCGTTCCAGCAGTGCCTCCAGGCTGGTCTCGCCGCGCAGCACGCTACCCGCGAGGAAGGAGAGGATCTCCGACTCGGCGCGCAGCCGGGCGGCTTGATGCGTGCGCCGGGCTGCCAGGTCCACGACCGAGGCCACCGACACCGCCACGGCGAAGAACACGAAGATGGCGACGATGTTCTCCGGGTCGGCGATGGTCCAGGTGTGCACCGGCGGAGTGAAGTACCAGTTGAGCAGCACCGAGCCGGCGGCCGCCGAGGCCAGCGCCGGCAGCAGGCCGCCGAGCAGGGCCGCACCCACCGTCAGGGCCAGGAAGATCAGTACGTTGTTCGTGAGGTCCGGGCCCGTGCCGATGTGGGTGAGCGCGTAGGTGAGCAGGAGCGGGCCGAGCACGCCCACCAGCCAGCCCCCGATGATCCGCGAGCGGCCCAGACGGCTGCCTCGTGCGATCGGCAATCCTCGCCCCTTGGCGACCTCGTCGTGGGTGACGATGTGGACGTCCAGGTCGGGACCCGACTCGCGGGCCACGATGGCGCTCACACCGGGACCGAACACGTACTGCCAGGTGCGGCGGCGGCTGGCGCCGAGGACTATCTGGGTGGCGTTCACTCCGCGCGCGAAGTCCAGGAGCGCGGCCGGGACGTCGTCGCCGATCACGTGGTGGAAGGTGCCGCCGAGGTCCTCGGCCAGGGTGCGCTGCACGGCCAGTTCCTTGGGCGAGGCCGAGGTCAGACCGTCGCTGCGGGCGATGTAGACGGCCAGTACCTCGCCGCCGGCGCCCTTCTCCGCGAGCCGCGCCGCTCGGCGGATCAGGGTCCGGCCCTCGGGGCCGCCTGTCAGGCCGACCACGATCCGCTCGCGAGCCTGCCAGGTGGAGCGGATGTTGTGCTCCCCGCGGTACTGCTGCAGGTACGCGTCGACCCGGTCGGCCACCCACAGCAGCGCCAGCTCCCGCAGGGCGGTCAGGTTGCCGGGGCGGAAGTAGTTCGACAGAGCCGCGTCGATCTTGTCGGGCTTGTAGACGTTGCCGTGCGCCATGCGGCGGCGCAGCGCCTCCGGGGACATGTCGACCAGTTCGATCTGGTCCGCTCGCCGGACCACCTCGTCGGGGACGGTCTCCTGCTGCCGTACACCGGTGATCGACTCGACGACGTCGCCCAGGGACTCCAGGTGCTGGATGTTGACGGTCGAGACGACGTCGATGCCGGCGGCCAGCAGTTCCTCGACGTCCTGCCACCGCTTGGCGTTGCGGGAGCCGGGGATGTTCGTGTGGGCGAGCTCGTCCACCAGGGCGATGTCCGGACGGCGGGTGATGACCGCGTCGACGTCCATCTCGGTGAAGGTCGTGTCGCGGTAGGCGATCTCGCGGCGCGGGACCTGCTCCAGACCGTGCAGCATCACCTCGGTGCGGGGCCGGTCGTGGTGTTCCACGAAGGCGACCACGCAGTCGGTGCCCCGCTCGATGCGACGGTGTGCCTCGGACATCATCGCGTACGTCTTGCCGACACCCGGCGCCGCGCCGAGATAGATCCGAAGCTTGCCGCGTGCCATGGTCTCTTACTCCTCGAAGCGGTAGCCCATGCCGGGCTCGGTGATGAGGTGGCGCGGATGGGAGGGGTCCGCTTCCAGTTTGTGCCGCAGCTGGGCCATGTACACGCGGAGGTAGTGCGTTTTGCTGCGACTTGCAGGTCCCCACACTTCCTGGAGCAACTGCTGCTGGGTGATCAGCCGCCCAGGGCTGCGCAACAGCACTTCCAGGATGTGCCACTCGGTCGGGGTCAGGCGCATCTGCCCGCCACCGCGGGTGGCCTTCTTCGCCGACAGGTCGACCGTGAACTCCTCGGTGCGCACGACCAGCGGCTTGCCGTCGGCCAGGGGTGCGCTCTCAAGGTGGCGCAGGGCCACCCGCAGCCGGGCCAGGAGTTCCTCCATGCTGAAGGGTTTCGTGATGTAGTCGTCAGCGCCGGTGTCGAGCGCCTCGATCTTCTCGCCCTCGGCCTGGCGGGCGGAGACCACCAGGATCGGTACCCGGCTCCAGCCGCGCAGCCCCCGGACCACGTCGAGGCCGTCGATGTCCGGCAGGCCGAGGTCCAGCAGGACCACGTCGGGCGGCCGGTCGGCGGCCAGCCGCAGGGCGGTCGCCCCGTCGGGCGCGGCGTCCACCTCGTACCTGCGGGCCCTGAGGTTGATCACGAGGGCTCTGAGGAGCTGGGGATCGTCGTCCACGACCAGCACCCGTGTCATCGCCGTGCCGCCTTCCATGGAGGTGCGGGAGGTGAGCCGGGCAACGGGCACCACCTTCGCCGGGTCTGTTCTGTGGGGGATGGTGGGGCAGAGACGGGAGTCGGCGGCCGGGGATGCTCCTCGTGCCGCTGGCTCCCGCCTGCTGCGGTGGCAACGCGGTCAGCTCTTCTCGGCCAGGGTCCTGAGCGCGATGTTGAGTTCGAGGACGTTGACGCGCGGCTGGTCGAGGAAGCCGAGCGTGCGTCCCCGGGTGTGGTCGTCGACCAGCTTCTGGACGTGGGCGACGGTCAGCCCGTTCGCCTCCGCGACCCGCTTGACCTGGATGTCCGCGTACGCGGGGGAGATGTCCGGGTCGATGGCGGAGGCGGAGCCGGTGACCGCGTCCTTGGGTACCTCGGACTCGGGTACGCCGTTGAAGGCGGCGACCTGCTTCTTCGCGGCCTCGACGTTCTTGACGAGGGTCGGGTCACTGGCGCCGAGCTGGCTGGAGCCGGTGGCCAGCGGGTCGTAGCCGCTGTTGGATGGACGGCCCTGGAACCACTTGGGGTCGGGCTTGTCGGTGCCCTTGATGTTCCAGCTCTGGCCGATCAGCGTCGAGCCGACCTCCTTGCCGTCGATTTTGACGATGGAGCCGCCTGCCTGGTCGCGGAAGGCGAGTTGGCCGATGCCGGTGACGGCGAGCGGGTAGATGACGCCGGTCACGATGGTGAGGACGAGGAGCATGCGCACGGCGGCCCACAGCATCCGTGCGGTGTTCGTAACGGAGTTGTTCATGTTCTTCATCCGATCCCGGGGATCAGCGAGATGAGCAGGTCGATGAGTTTGATGCCGATGAACGGGGCGATCAGCCCGCCCAGGCCGTAGATCCCGAGGTTGCGGCGCAGCATCTTGTCCGCGCTCATCGGCCGGTACTGCACGCCGCGCAGGGCGAGCGGGACCAGCGCGATGATGATCAGCGCGTTGAAGACGACGGCGGAGAGGATCGCCGACTCGGGGCTGGCCAGGCCCATGATGTTGAGCTTGTCCAGTGACGGGTAGGCGACGGCGAACATGGCCGGGATGATCGCGAAGTACTTGGCGACGTCGTTGGCGATGGAGAACGTCGTGAGCGCGCCCCGGGTGATGAGGAGTTGCTTGCCGATCTCGACGATCTCGATGAGCTTGGTCGGGTTGGAGTCGAGGTCGACCATGTTGCCGGCCTCTTTGGCGGCCGACGTGCCGGTGTTCATCGCGACGCCGACGTCCGCCTGGGCGAGGGCGGGTGCGTCGTTGGTGCCGTCGCCGGTCATCGCGACGAGCTTGCCGCCTGCCTGCTCCCGCTTGATGAGCGCCATCTTGTCCTCCGGGGTGGCCTCCGCGAGGAAGTCGTCGACGCCCGCCTCCTCGGCGATCGCCTTCGCCGTCAGAGGGTTGTCGCCCGTGATCATGATGGTCTTGATGCCCATGCGCCGCAGTTCGTCGAACCGCTCGCGCATGCCCTCCTTGACGACGTCCTTGAGGTGAATCACCCCGAGGACGCGTGCGCCCCGGTCGTCCTCGACGGCCACGAGCAGCGGAGTGCCGCCCGCCTCGGAGATCCGGTCGGCCAGGATGCCGGCGTCCTCGGCGACCTCGCCGCCCTGCTCGCGCACCCAGGCGGCGACCGAACCGGCCGCGCCCTTGCGGACCTTGCGCCCGTCGACGTCGACGCCGGACATGCGGGTCTGGGCGGTGAAGGCGATCCACTCGGCGTGCGCCAACTCGCCCTGGTGGCGTTCGCGCAGCCCGTACTTCCCCTTCGCCAGGACGACGATGGAGCGACCTTCGGGCGTCTCGTCGGCCAGCGACGACAGCTGCGCGGCGTCGGCCACCTCGGCCTCGGTCGTCCCGCGCACCGCCACGAACTCGGACGCCTGCCGGTTGCCGAGGGTGATGGTGCCGGTCTTGTCCAGCAGCAGGGTGGAGACGTCACCAGCCGCTTCGACTGCCCTGCCCGACATGGCGAGGACGTTGCGCTGCACGAGGCGGTCCATGCCCGCGATGCCGATCGCGGACAGCAGCGCGCCGATGGTGGTCGGGATCAGGCAGACCAGCAGCGCCGTGAGCACGATCATGGAGGTCTGCTTGTCCGCGCCCGCGTATATCGCGAACGGTTTCAGCGTGACGACCGCGAGCAGAAAGACGATGGTGAGGGACGCGAGCAGGATGTTCAGCGCGATCTCGTTCGGCGTCTTCTGCCGGGCCGCTCCCTCGACGAGGTTGATCATGCGGTCGATGAAGGTCTCACCGGGCTTCGTCGTGATCTTGATGACGATGCGGTCGGAGAGCACCTTCGTGCCACCGGTGACGGCCGAACGGTCGCCGCCGGACTCACGGATGACGGGCGCCGACTCGCCGGTGATCGCGGACTCGTCGACCGAAGCGACACCCTCGACGACGTCACCGTCGCCGGGAATGATGTCGCCGGCCTCGCAGACCACCAGGTCGCCGATCCTCAGCCCCGTACCCGGCACCTGCTCCTCGGACGTGCCGTCCTTCAGCAGCCGTCGGGCCATGGTGTCGGTCTTGGCCTTGCGCAGGGTGTCGGCCTGCGCCTTGCCGCGGCCCTCGGCGACCGCCTCCGCCAGATTGGCGAAGACGACGGTCAGCCACAGCCAGGCGGCGATAACCCAGCCGAACCAGTCACCCGGCGTCCTGACGGCCAGCACGGTGGTGACCACGGAACCGATGAGCACGACGAACATGACGGGGGACTTGACCATCACCCGCGGGTCGAGCTTGCGGAAGGCGTCCGGCAGCGACGTGAGCAGCTGCCCGGGGTCGAACAGGCCCGCGCCCACGCGGCCCTCGGTCGGCTTGCGCCCGGTCGGTACGTCCTGGTGCGGTGCCCGGGTGGGGGTGACCGTGGGCATCGGGTCCTCTTGCTTCTCTGTGCGGGTGGTCATGTCGCCAGTCCCTCGGCTAGCGGGCCCAGCGCGAGTGCCGGGAAGAACGTCAGACCGGTGATGATCATGATGGCGCCTGCCAGCAGTCCGGTGAACAGCGGCTTTTCGGTGCGCAGGGTGCCCGCGGTGGCGGGGACGGGCCTCTGCTCGGCGAGCGAGCCCGCCAGCGCCAGCACGAACACCATGGGCAGGAAGCGGCCCAGCATCATGCACAGGCCCAGCGTCGTGTTGAAGAAGTCCGTGTTCGCCCCGAAGCCGGCGAAGGCGGAGCCGTTGTTGTTGGACGCCGAGGTGTAGGCGTACAGGACCTCGGAGAAGCCGTGCGCCCCGATATTGGCCATGGCGTCCTTGCCGTCCGGCAGGGCCATCGCCACCGCGGTGCCGATCAGCACCAGCGCCGGGGTGACGAGGATGTAGCAGGCGGCCAGCTTGATCTCGCGGGTGCCGATCTTCTTGCCCAGGTACTCGGGTGTGCGGCCGACCATGAGTCCGGCGATGAAGACGGCGATGACCGCCATGACGAGCATGCCGTAGAGGCCGGAGCCGACACCGCCGGGCGCGCTCTCGCCCAGCATCATGCCGAGCAGCAGCACGCCGCCGGACAGACCGCTGAAGGAGTCGTGGAAGGAGTTGACCGAGCCGGTCGAGGTCATCGTCGTCGACACCGCGAACAGCGACGACGGTCCTTCGCCGAACCGCTGTTCCTTGCCCTCCATCGCCCCGCCCGCCAACTGGGAGGCGGTGCCGGGGTGGGCGTACTCGATCCACGTCACGGCGACCACGCCGGCGAACCAGATGATGCCCATGGCCGCGACGACGGCATAGCCCTGCCTGACGTTGCCGACCATCCTGCCGAAGGTGCGCGGCAGCGAGAACGGGATCACCAGCAGCAGGAAGATCTCCAGCAGGTTGGTGAAGCCGTTGGGGTTCTCGAACGGGTGGGAGCTATTGGCGTTGAAGAAGCCGCCACCGTTGGTGCCCAGGTCTTTGATGGCCTCCTGGGAGGCCACGGCACCGGGGCTGATGGCCTGCTTGTCACCGGTGAGCGTGGTGATGGTGTGGATGTCGCCGAAGTTCTGGATGGCGCCGGCGGCGATCAGCAGTACGGCCGCGACGACGGAGACCGGGATCAGGATGCGGACAGTGCCGCGCACCAGGTCCGCCCAGAAGTTGCCCAGGTCACCCGTGCGGGACCGGGCGAACCCGCGCACCAGCGCCACAGCGACGGCGATGCCGACTGCGGCGGAGACGAAGTTCTGCACGGCGAGCCCGGCGGTCTGGGTGACGTGGCTCATCGCCACTTCGCCCGAGTACGACTGCCAGTTGGTGTTGGACACGAACGACATCGCGGTGTTGAAAGCCTGGTCGGGGCTGATCGGCTTGAAGCCGAGCGACAGCGGCAGCTTGTCCTGCACCCGCTGCAGCACGTACAGGAACAGCACGCTCACCGCGGAGAAGGCCAGCACCCCGCGCAGGTAGGCGGGCCAGCGCATCTCGACGTCCGGGTTGGCGCCGACCGAGCGGTAGATCCACCGCTCGACCCGTAGGTGCTTTGTGGAGGAGTAGACGGCGGCCATGTAGTCGCCGAGGGGCCGGTGCACCAGGGCGAGCGCGCCGATCAGTGCGGTCACCAGGAGCACGTCAGCAAGTACTGGGCTCATGGGCGTGCTCAGAACCTCTCCGGGAAGATCAGGGCGAGGATGAGGTAGCCCAGCAGGGTGACGGCCACGACCAGGCCGACGACGTTCTCGGCGGTCACAGCTTCGCCACCCCCTTGGCGATGAAAGCCACCAGCGCGAACACCGCGATCGTGGTGAGGACGAAGGCCACGTCGGCCATCGCAGTCTCCTGGGTGAGGTTCGGGGAAGAACGGACCTCTAGAGGGAACCCCCTTCTCAGGGGGGAGACGAGGGTCGTTAACGCTCCTCATACGGCCGTGGGCTCGGCCTTGACGGATCTCTGACGCGGAGAGGCTTCAAGGCCGAAGGAAGCCGCGGATGCGCGCGGCGATGGCGGGCCAGTCGTCGCCGAACCAGACGAAGTGACTGTCCGCGAGGCTCTCCAGCAGCTCCGCTCTCCGGAGAGCGGCGGCCAGGGCCTGGGCATGAGCGAACGGTACGGCGCCGTCGTGACGGCTGGCGATCACCAGGCTGGGCTGCTCTACATCGGCCGACAGACACCTCAGATCGGGACCGCCGTTGAAGTCGTGGAGGTCGTTCAGGAACCCGTGCCCGGATCGCATCCGCGTGAACAAGGCGATCGCCGCATCCCGGTGCTCGGACTGCAGACCCGCCACCACCTTCCCGACCGGAAGGACTGTGAGATCACGTAACAGCATCCGAAGGGCAGCATCCGGCGCGTGCCGTACGAGCGCGTGCACCAGTGCCCATGTCGCCGGTTCCGTGCGGGGAGCGAAGACGACGTGAGCGCCGAGGTACGTACGGCGGTCGGGCCAGGGCACCGGTCCCACCGCGCTCTGCAGGATCAGCCGCTCCACCAGGACGGGGTGCCGTGCGGTCATCGCGACGGCCGTGGGACCCCCGCCCGAGACGCCGACCACCGCCGTGACCCGGGTGACGCCGAGACGTGCGCAGAGCGCAGCGGTGGCATCGGCGAAACCTTCCGCCGAACCGCCGGTCGTGACCGGGGTACGGCCGTATCCGGGCCGCGACGGCACCAGCAGGGAGCAGCCCGCCTGCGTGAACGGCTCTTCACCCAGGGCCAGCCCGGCCCGCATGTGCCCGCCATGGAAGATCACGACGGTCTCCGGCCCGCGACGATCGAGGCGGAATTCCAGCGGTCCGTGGCCCGTCTCGACCACCCTTGTGGGGAGCTCGCTCTCGGCGGCCCCGCGAGCTGGAGGGAGCCTCACGACAACTCCCCGCTGCGGCGGAGTTCCCTGACGGTGGGGCGGGTCACTCCGAAATCGTGCCATAAAGCCGCCTGTCCTGGCTGTCCCGGGGGCTGGTGGAGCTTGTGCAGGTAAGGTGTGCGGCCGGGATCTTGACGAGCCCTTGACACAGAGCTGCGCGGAACAGGGCGTCAGGGGGATGGAGGTGACAGCGGTGAGAACGCAGGGGACGCGGATGCGGTCACAGCCGTCGCTGCTGACCACGCACCCGGCTCGCTCGGTCGTCGTGGCCTTCGCCCTCGTGGTCCTGGTCGGCACGGTGCTGCTGGCCCTGCCGATCGCCACCGAGGAACGCGCCGGCGCCGGCTTCGTGACCGCACTGTTCACCTCCACGTCGGCGGTGTGCGTCACCGGACTGGCTATCGTGGACACCGGTACGTACTGGAGCGGATTCGGCGAGGGCGTGATCCTCGCGCTGATCCAGGTCGGCGGCTTCGGGATCATGACGATGGCCTCACTGCTGGCGCTGCTGGTCTCCGGGCGGCTGCGCCTGCGCATGCAGCTGACCGCGCAGGCCGAGACCAAGAGCCTCGGCATCGGCGACGTACGACGAGTGCTGCTCGGTGTCGCCGGCACCACGCTGATCATCGAGCTGACGACCGGTACGGTCCTCGCGCTGCGCTTCCGCTACGGGTACGGCGAGAGCATCGCCAGCGCTGCGTACCTCGGCTACTTCCACGCCGTCTCGGCGTTCAACAACGCCGGGTTCGGCCTGCACGCCGACAGCATCACCCGCTACGCCCAGGACGCCTGGGTCACCCTCCCGATCGCCGCCGCCGTGATCCTGGGCGGCATCGGCTTCCCCGTCCTGCTGGAACTTCTTCGCCACCGGCACCGGCGGCGCACCACCGGACGGCGCAACTGGACCCTGCACACCAGGCTGACCCTGATCACCACCGCCGTCCTGCTGGCTGCCGGAACCGCGCTGACCTGTCTGCTGGAGTGGACGAACCCAGGCACCCTCGGCCCGCTCACGACGGCGGACAAGCTCCTCAACGGCTTCTTCTACTCGGCCATGTCCCGCACCGCCGGCTTCAACGCCATCGACATCGGTGCCCTGCACGCCTCCACGCTGCTGATGACCTGCGTACTGATGTTCATCGGCGGCGGCAGCGCCGGAACCGCGGGCGGCATCAAGGTCACCACGTTCGCCGTGCTGGCCGCCGCGATACTCGCCGAGGTCCGCGGGGAGCCCACCTCCTCGATGCTGGGGCGCCGCCTGGCGCCGCACGTGCTGCGCCAGGCCCTGACCGTGGCGCTGCTGGGCATCGGGCTGGTCATCGGTTCCACGCTCGCCCTGCTCACGCTCACCCAGGAGAGCCTGGAGGCGGTGCTGTTCGAGGTGGTCTCCGCCTTCGGCACGGTGGGCCTGTCCACCGGCATCACCGCCGACATCCCAACGGCCGGGCAGCTGCTGCTGGTCGGCCTGATGTTCGTCGGCCGCCTGGGACCCATCACCCTGGTCTCGGCACTCGCCCTGCGCGAGCGCACCCGCCGCTACGAACTGCCCGAGGAGCGACCCGTCATTGGCTGACCACCTCAACTCCCTGCGCCGACGGCGCCGCAAGCGCCTCGCCCAAACGCATGCCTTGGGCAGCGGTGACCAGCGCGTCGCGGTCATCGGTCTCGGCCGCTTCGGCCACTCCCTCGCCGGCGAGCTGATGCGGCGCGGGTGGGACGTGCTCGGCCTCGACACCGACAGCCGTCTGGTCCAGAAGTACAGCGACGGCCTCACCCACGCCGCCGTCGCCGACTGCACCGACCCCCAGACACTCCACCAGCTCGGCGTCAACGAGTTCACCAGCGCCGTCGTCGCCATCGGCAGCGACATAGAGGCCAGCATCCTGGTCAGCTCAAACCTGCTCGAGGCCGGGGTGCCCAACATCTGGGCCAAGGCCGTCAGCCGCCAGCACGGCCAGATCCTCGAACGCCTCGGCGTCCACCACGTCGTCCTGCCCGAACACGAGATGGGCGAACGCGTCGCCCACCTGGTCACCGGCCGCATGCTGGACTTCATCGAATTCGATGACGACTACGCCCTGGTGAAGACCGTCGCCCCGGACATCGCCACCGGCGTCCCGCTCGGCCAGAGCCAGGTCCGCAGCAGATACGGCGTCACGGTCGTCGGCATCAAACGCCCAGGGGAGGACTTCACCTACGCCACCGCCGAGACGGTCGTCCAGAAGGGCGACGTCATCGTCGTCACCGGCAAGACCCGCGCCGTGGAGACCTTCGCCGAGCTCGGCTGAAGACCGAACAGAGTTGCCGGGTTCCGGCAACGCCCGTGCCTCCGTGGTGCCCGTCAGTGATCTGTCAAAGACGTATCAAGGGCAGGTAAGGTTCACCATGGTGTGCCGGGAAGCCTGGTCGGCGAGCAGGGGACAAGTCTCTCTTCCGATCGGAGGTGGCCGTCATGGTGCTCGTGGTGGTGTTCGGTGCCGCGCTGTTGGTGGCGGTGCTGTTGTCGGGCCTGGCGGCCCGGACGGTGCTCTCCACGTCCTTCCTCTTCCTGGTCGGCGGCGCGCTGGTCAGCGACGGATTCCTCGGACTCATCCACATCACGCCGGACAGCGAGATCGTGTCCGTCACAGCAGACCTCGCGTTGTTCGCGGTGCTCTTCACCGACGGCATGCACGTGTCCCTGCCCAAGCTGCGCGCCGGCTGGAGGAACCCCGCACGCGCCCTGGGCCTGGGCATGCCGCTCGCGTTCGTCTTCATGGCCCTGGTCACCCACTACCTGGTGGGCCTGGACTGGACGACGTCGTTCCTGGTCGGAGCCGTGCTCGCGCCGACCGACCCGGTGTTCGCGTCGGCGATCGTCGGACGCGCCGAAGTCCCGGCCAAGCTGCGGCAGCTGCTGAACGTGGAGAGCGGCATCAACGACGGGCTCGCGCTCCCTGTGGTGCTGATGCTGATCGCGGCCGCCGGCCCGACCGCGGACAGTGCGGACGCCTCCGGTTCCACCATCGCGGTGGAACTGCTGCTCGGCCTGGTCTTCGGCGTCGTGCTGCCGCTGCTGGTCAACGGTCTCGTACGGTTCCGGCTGCTGGGCGCGGAGCCCAAACTCCAGCCCTTGCTGCCGCTGGCCACCGGCATCATCTTGTACGCGACCTGCCACCTCACCCACGCCAACCCCTACCTCGCCGCCTTCTCCGCGGGCGCGACCCTGGCGCACGTCTCGCCGGAGGCCAAGGCGTCCTTCGAACCACTCGGCGAGGCACTCGCGGAACTGGCAAAGTTCGCGGCGCTGCTGGTGTTCGGCGCGCTGCTCACCCCGCAGCTGTTCGGCGACCTCTCATTCGGCGGGTACGTGGCGGTGGTCCTCGCGATCGTGCTGATCCGCCCGGCCTCGCTGCTCATCTCGCTGCTCGGCACCAGCGTCATCTCGCGCAAGGAGAAGCTGGTGGCGGCCTGGTTCGGGCCGAAGGGCTTCGCCTCGGTGGTCTACGGCCTGCTCGTGCTGCAGTCCGGCATCCCGCAGGCCGAGGAGGCGTTCACGCTCATCGCGGTGTGCATCGCCTTCTCGATCATCGCCCACAGTTCCACGGACGTCCCGATCGCCCGCGCCTTCGACGTCGACGACATCGTCGGCATCCCGGACAAGGACCAGCCCGCCACCACCGCGCCCGCGGAGGGCCGTCTTGACGCTCGCGCGTGACCTGGCCCGCCCGTATCCGACGGTGCGGGTCGACGACGACGCCCAGGACGCGGCCCGGCTGCTGATACGCGAGCGGCTGCCCGCTCTGCTGGTGCTCGACCAGGTGGACTGCCCGTACGCGATCGTCCCCACCGCCCAGCTCCTCGGCACCCTCACGCCTGAATCCGACCCCCTGGATCCCCTGCTGACTCTGATCGCCGATCGTCTGGACGACGGCGCCCAGGAAACGCTCTCCGGGCGGTCGGTGGCCGACTGGCTGCCCCGGCGCCGTGCCACGCCCGGCCTGGTGGGCCCGGAGGACTCGCCGTCTGAGGTCGCCGCCCTCATGACACGCAAGGACTGCCCCGTCGTCGCGGTGATCGAGCGTGACGGCGGCGCAGTCACGTTACTGGGCGCGATCACCGCGAACGTCTTGTTGGAGCACTTCATCGGAGGACCGTGAACGACTGGCAGAGCTGGGCGGCGGTCGTCGTCTTCGTCGGCGCCTACGCCCTGATCATCAGCGAGAAGATCCACCGCGTCGCCGTCGCCCTCGGCGGAGCCGGCCTGATGCTCGCGATCCGGGCGACCGACGACAAGTCGGCGTTCTACTCCGAGCACAGCGGCGTCGACTGGAACGTCATCTTCCTGCTCATGGGCATGATGATGATCGTCGGCGTGCTGAAGAAGACCGGCATGTTCGAGTACCTGGCGATCTGGTCGGTGAAGAAGGCCAGGGCCAAGCCCTTCCGCGTGATGGCCATGCTGGTCGTGATCACGGCCGTGGCCTCGGCGTTGCTGGACAACGTCACCACCGTGCTGCTGATCGCACCGGTGACACTGCTCGTCTGCGAGCGCCTCGCCCTGCCGGCCGTCCCGTTCCTGATCGCCGAGGTCATGGCGTCGAACATCGGCGGCACGGCGACCCTCGTCGGTGATCCGCCCAACATCATCATCGCCAGCCGGGCCGGGCTGACCTTCAACGACTTCCTGGTCCATCTGGCGCCGATCGTGGTCGTCCTGGTCATCGCACTGCTTCTGCTGTGCCGGGTGATGTTCCGCAAGTCCTTCGTCTACGACGGGGATCGCGCCGCCGAGATCATGGCGCTGGAGGAGCGCGAGGCCATCAAGGACCGGACGCTGCTCGTTCAGGGCCTCGTGGTCCTGGCCCTCGTGGTCGTGGGCTTCGTCCTGCACCCGGTGCTGCACTACGAGCCCAGCGTCGTCGCCCTGCTCGGCGCAGGACTGCTCATCGCCATCTCCACGGCGGAGACCCGGGAGGTGCTCCAAGAGGTTGAGTGGCCCACCCTGGCCTTCTTCGCCGGGCTCTTCATCATGATCGGCGGCCTGATCGAGACCGGTGTGATCGGCGAGATCTCCAAGGCGCTGGCCGACGTGATCGGTGACAACGAACTCGGCGGCTCCATGACCATGCTGAGCGCCTCCGCGGTCCTGTCCGGCATCGTCGACAACATCCCCTACGTCGCCACGATGGCCCCCATCACCAGCGACCTCGTCCAGAACATGGGCGGTGGCAGCGACCACGTCATGTGGTGGGCCCTCGCGCTCGGCGCCGACCTGGGCGGCAACGCCACCGCCATCGGCGCCAGCGCCAACGTGGTCGTCCTCGGCATCGCCGAACGCAACCGCCAGCCCATCTCCTTCTGGCAGTTCACCAAGTACGGCCTGGTCGTCACCGGCGTGACCGTGTCCCTCGCCCTCGGCTACGTCTGGCTGCGCTACTTCGCACTCGGCTGACGCCGCTCGACGCGGGCCAATCCCCTGTCCATCACGCCGGATCGGAGAGCAACGGGCGTGGATGCCTCTCTCATCGCGCCGTTGGCCGTCATCGCCATCCTCGGCTGTCGGCCGTCACACCTCGTCGTCGGGCCACCCGAGGAGCCGGGCCCCGATCACCGCGGTCTGCAGGGTGTAGCGGTGGACGGGATCGCCGGGGTCGGCACCCGTGAGCTTGTGGATGCGCTCCAGGCGGTAGGTGAAGGCCCGCACGCTCAGGTTCAGACGTCGGGCCGCCTCGGCGGCGACACAGCCGGAGTCGAAGTACGCCGTCAGCGTCTCGACGAGGGGCCGGGCGCCGCCTCGTGCGCTCAGCAACGGGCCGAGGGTGTTGCCGACGAGGTCGGCCATGGCCTGCCGGTCGCGGGTCAGGACCGGGTAGACGAGGAGGTCGGCCGCGCGCAGCACCGGCTCGTGGATCTGCAGCCGGTCTGCCAGGTCGAGGGCGTTGAGCGCCTCTTCGTAGGAGTGGACGACGCCCCCGGCACCGGGGTGGGGACGTCCGATGGCGACCTGGCCGCCCTCGGTGGCCGCGTACGCCTGCTTGGCGAAGAACGCCAGCACGTCGTCCTGGTCCCCCGGCGCGATGCAGATCAGCCTGCCGTCCTTGGTGGTGAGCAGAATGCGTCGCTCGCCGAACCGGCCGACCACGGCGCTCTCCACCTGCCGGGTGGCCGGGTCGGTCTCCTCGACGGGCTTGCCGCCTTGCGCGACGGCGACGGCGTGGGCGCGAGAGAGGAGCAGCCCGAAGCGTTCGGCCCGTTCGGACAGGCGGCCCAGGTCGCTGCGGCCGTAGAGCAGGTCGTCGATGAACTCGCGCCGCACCGCCTCCTCCTGCCGTACGGCGAGCAGCTGCGCCCGTTCGTGTCCCTCGGCGAAGGCGTCGATCGCCAGCTCGACGGCGGCGAGCGCGCGATCACCCGCCGCGGCGGAGAGTTCGGGCCAGTGGTCGCGGGCCACGGCCAAGTGCCGACGAAGGACGGCCCGCAGGCCGAAGCCGGCCTCCGCGGCGCGTTCCCCCCGCGTCCGCAGGGACTCCAACTCGTCCCTGGTGAAGCGGCGACCCGTCGCGCACACCTCGGTCAGTATCTGGACATACCCGTCCAGATACTCGTCGGGGACCTCCCGCCCTGTCACACGTCCTCCCGTGTTCTTGGCGCCTTGCCGACGCGTTCCTGACGCACGCTGGACAAGACTGACAGATCAGGGGAGGTGGGAGGAGCCTGGCATCAACGGCGGATCGGATTCCCTCGCTGATACCGAGGTGATGGTGGCGCCTGCGGTCGGGGCACGGGGGGCGTCGATCTCCGCGTACGCCGGGCTCTGCCCCTCCCGGCAGCCCGCGCTGCTTTGTGGTGCTGCCGCCGGGCTCAGAAGGTCTTGCCATCCCGCCGGGCGTCAGCGCGTTGCGGCGACGCCCGGTAACTCGTCCCGCCCGATGCCGGAATTGTCCTGAGTCTGGCTTGAGTTGAAGGCTCCTGGCTGGTTCTGCACCTTCTGCATGGATCCGCTGTTCTGGATGCCCGAGTTGGTGCCGTCGGGCTGCTGCGCCTTGCGGCTGAGCCTCTTTTCATCCCCAAAGGACCTTTCCTGTGGGGAGTTCGCCGGTGATTGGGCCTTTCATGGACTGGCGGTACTCGGGTGGTCCGGCAGGTGCGTTCCCAGGAGTTCGGCCAGCCCCTGGCGGGTGGCGGCGAGGACTACCCGGTCCTGCGGGTGGAGAACGTAGCCGAGGTGCGGGTCCCAGAGGAGACCGCCGTAGTGTTCCGTGCCGTCGTGGGACGGTGCCACCGCGAGGTCGGGCAGGCGGTCGCCGGGATCGGTGGAGTCGACGGCCAGGACGCGCCAGGCTCCCGGACGGAACGACTCGGCGATCGTGCGGCCCTCCAACTGCGGGTGGCCCGCGACGTCGAGGGCCGCGAAGACCAGGACGCGCCGTTCGACGGGGATGGCGCCGAGGATCCGGCGGCCCATCATGGCCCCCGCGAAGGCGGGCGCGGCGAGGGTGGAGACGCTGCGGCTGCGGGTGAGGGCCTCGGGGTGGGCGGCGCGCAGGGTGCGGTGGACAGCGGTCGCGAAGGCGTCGTCGTACAGGCGCAGTGACACGCGCAGTCGGGGCGCCACGGAGCGGGCGTACAGGGCGGCTTCGAGGTTGGTGGTGTCGCTGCTGGTGACGGCGAGCAGTGCGTGGGCGCGGTGGACCTTCGCAGCCTCCAGGACGCCCTCCTGGGTGACGTCGCCGATCACGGTGGGCACGTGCAGGCGGCGGGCCAGGGGGATGCCGCGCGCCTCGGGGTCCTCCTCCACACACACCACAGGGATGCCGAGTTCGTGCAGCCGGGCCAGGACACGGGTGCCGACCTTGCCAAGGCCGAGCAGGACGACGTGGCCGGACAGGCCGCGCGGCGGGCGGCGCAGCGCGGAGGCGGTGCGGAAGGTGCCGAGCCCTTCCAGCACGGCGGCCAGCAGCACGGGCAGGAGCAGCAGCCCGGCCAGCCCGGACAGGAGTTGGAGGACCTGGCGGGCGGTGGGTTCACCGACGGCGGGGTCGCCGATGGCGAAGAGGTCGAGGAGGGTGAGGTAGGCGGCGTGCAGGGGGTGGTCGCCGGTCGTGAGCCAGGACGCCACGGCCAGCCCGAGGACGCTCAGCACGAGCCCGGCCAGGGACCGGCGCAGGCGGCGCGAGAAGAGCGAGCCGAGCGGCAGGCCACGGCCGGTGAGACGGCCGGACGGACGCGTGGGGCCGACGTGGGTGACGGTCTCCAGGACGACGGTGCCGCGCCCCGTCGCGGCGGCCACCGCGTCCTCGTCCGGCAGCAGCAACGGACCGTCCTGTCCGCTGGCGTCCGAACCCTCCGTTCCGGCCGGGTCGTTGGCGGTGGCGGAGAGCAGGGCGAGCGTGCACAGGCCGGGGGCGGCGACCTGGCCCGGCCGCGGCGGGGTGCGCTCCGCGGCCCGCAGCAGCAGTCCATCGGCCTGGACCACCTTGCTGGTGCCCGTGACGGCCGTGGCGACCAGCGCGGGGGCCGCTGTGTCGGCGTCGGACAGGACGGTGGTGGAGGTGTCCAGGACGGTCGGATCGAGACCGGGAGAGGCGACCGCGGCGGCCTGGTCGAGCAGGTCGGCCAGGTGCCGGCCGAGTCTGCGGTCGTAGAGCCGGATGACCAGGCGCAGACGGGGGTTGAGGCGGCGGGCCGCGAGTGCGGCGCGGATGTTGGTCTCGTCGTCGTCATGGACGAGCGCGAGGGCGTCGGCCCGCGCGACACCGGCGTCCGCAAACGCCTGTTCGTCGAGGACTGCGGCCTGGAGGACGCGGATGCCCGGTTCCGGGTCCGTGGCGGAGGCCCGGTTCACGACCGCCTGCATGCGAGCGAACAGAGCGGCCGCCGCCGCCCATCTCTCCGTTCCGGTGCCTGCGGTGCCGGTACCGGGCAGCGACGGTACGACGACGGTGACCCGCACGCGGTACAGCTCACGCAGCTCGGCGGCCAGGCGTTCGGCGAGGGCGTCGTCGCCGCACACGACCATGTGGCCCGGAAGCGCCGGGTGCCGGGTCTGGCCGGGAAGTGAGGGAACGCGCCTCATGAATGGGTCCGCCTCCCGACGGTACCGACGTGGCTGCAGAGCCGGCCTCCCTCTGCTCGGCCGTCCACCACCCGGCGGCCTCCTACGGCTCCGTACACGACTCGGCCCACCCTTGCTCCTTCCCCGATGCTGCTGTCGACCAGGCCGGACGACGACGGCAAGGGTAGACAACGGCCCGGCACTCGCCGAAGTTGTCGTTGCCCGGCATCAAGGAGACATCAAGACTGCCGGAACACGGCAATGCGCCACACGACAGGGGCAGTTCAAGATGGGGGCAGCGGAAACAAGGGGAGCACGTCCCGGCGCCGCGCCCTGGCGACAGGGTGGGTGCTGGGACTCGGGAAATCGGCTCGGGGGCGAGGACATGGCACAGATCGTCGACGCAGCCGTACGGTTCCCCACCGTCACTCTCACCTCGGCCCTGGCCGTCGCTCTCGGTTTCTGGCTGCTGGTCCTGCTGGGCCGGGCAGACTTGCGCGCCTTCGACGCGGACGCCCCGTCGCTGACCAGGTCGCTCGGCGGGGTGCCGGTCGCCGTCGCGGCCTCCGTCGTGATCGTGAGTGCCTGGCTCGTGAGCCTCACGGGAACACTTCTGATGGAGCTGGCACGCCTGACCGGTCCCGGTGGTGCCGCGGCCCGGGTCGCACTGCTCGTTTTGTCCGTCCTCGTCGCCTGGCCGGTGACACGAAGGTGCGCGGCCTCCCTTGCCAGGCTTTTCCCGGGCAGCCCCAGGTTGTATCGGCGGGCTGCGGCGAGCAGTGCTCCGTACGACCCCGGCAGTCCCCACACCCGCGGCTGAGCCGTCCACGGGCCCGACGGCCTGACCGCGCTGTCACGCCTGACGCGCCTGTTCGCGGTCGAGCAGGCCACCCGCCTCGCCGTCGAGGCGTCAACTCCTCGCAGACTTCAAGGATTTCGTATGGATGCCATCACCGTGGGCGTCGGCGTGCTCATCGCCGCATGCCTGCTCGTCGTCACTACCGTGCTGTTCGTCGTCTCCCGGCTGTTCCGCAAGGTGGAGCAGGGGAAGGCGCTGATCGTCTCCAAGGTGCGCAAGGTCGATGTGACCTTCACCGGTCAGGTGGTCCTGCCGGTGCTGCACAAGGCCGAGGTGATGGACATCTCGGTGAAGACGATCGAGATCACCCGGGCCGGCAAGGAGGGGCTGATCTGCCGGGACAACATCCGCGCGGACATCCGGATCTCGTTCTTCGTGAAGGTCAACAAGACCGTCGAGGACGTCATCAAGGTCGCCCAGGCCGTCGGCACCGTGCGGGCGAGCGATCAGAGGACGTTGCAGGAGCTGTTCCACGCGAAGTTCTCCGAGGCGCTGAAGACGGTCGGTAAGCAGATGGACTTCACCGACCTCTACACCAAGCGCGAGGAACTCCGTTACAAGATTATCGAGTTGATCGGCATCGACCTCAACGGCTACCACCTGGAGGACGCGGCGATCGACTACCTGGAGCAGACGCCGCTGACCCAGCTCGACCCGGCCAACGTCCTCGACGCCCAGGGCATCCGGAAGATCACCGAGCTGACGGCCGTGGAGCACGTGCGCACCAATGAGGCGCAGCGCACGGAGGAGAAGGAGATCACCCGGCAGAACGTCGACGCGCGTGAAGCGATCCTGGAGCTGGAACGCCGGCAGGCCGACGCCGAGATCAAGCAGCGGCGGGAGATCGACACCGTGCGGGCCCGTGAGGAGGCCGAGACGGCACGGGTGACGGAGGAAGAGCGCCTGCGGGCGCAGTCCGCCTTCCTCAAGACCGAGGAACAGCTCGGCATCCAGCGGGAGAACCAGGCCCGCGAGGTCGCCGTCGCGCAGAAGAACCGCGAGCGGGTCATCGCCATCGAGAACGAGCGCATCGAGAAGGACCGCCTCCTCGAGGTCATCGCGCGGGAGCGGGAGACCCAACTGACGCAGATCGCCGCATCCAAGGAGGTCGAGGGCGAGAAGCGGGAGATCGCCGAGGTCATCCGCGAGCGGGTCGCCGTGGACCGTACGGTCGCAGAGCAGGAAGAGGCCATCAAGAAGCTGCGGGCCGTGGAGGAGGCCGAGCGCGGTCGGCAGACCGTGATCATCGCCGCCGAGGCCGAGGCGCAGGAGAAGCTGGTCAAGGACATCAAGGCCGCCGAGGCCGCCGAGCAGGCCGCCGTCCACCGCGCCGCCGAGGAACTCACCCTCGCCGAGGCCCGGCTGAAGAGCGCCGACCTCGACGCGCAGGCCAAGCTGCGCCTTGCCCAGGGCATCCAGGCCGAGACGGCTGCCGAGGGCCTCGCGGCCGTCCAAGTGCGCGACAAGGAGGCCGAGGTCATCGAGAAGGCCGGCCGCGCGGAGGCCGAGGCAGCCGAGGCGCGCATGCGGGCCGAGGCGGAGGGCGTCCGGGCGAAGGCCCTCGCCGAGGCCGAGGGCATCGGCGAGAAGCTGAAGGCGGAGGCAGCCGGCCTGACCGAGAAGGCAGCGGCGATGGCCGCGCTCGACGAGGCGTCCCGCGGCCACGAGGAGTACCGGCTGCGGCTCCAGGCCGAGAAGGAGATCCGGCTCGCCGGACTGGACATGCAGAAGCACGTCGCCGAGGCGCAGGCCACGATCCTCGCCACCGGCCTGGAGAACGCCGACATCAACATCGTCGGCGGGGAGTCCGTCTTCTTCGACCGCCTCGTCTCCTCGATCGCGCTCGGCAAGAGCGTCGACGGGTTCGTCCAGCACTCCGAGACGGCCCAGGCCCTCGCGGGGCCCTGGCTGGACGGTTCGTCGAGCTTCACCGACGACCTCAGCCGCGTCCTCGGCTCGGTCTCCACGGCGGACGTGCAGAACCTGACCGTCTCCGCGCTGCTGATGAAGCTGATGAAGACGGGCGGAGCCGATTCCGGCGCTCTGGAGCAGCTGCTCAGCAGGGCCGGCGAACTGGGTGTCGCCGACACCTCGCTCGCGGCCCTGAACGGCAGCGCCAGGGTCTGACAGGCCGCGGTCCGGAGCTGCCGCACAGGGGACGGCAGCTCCGGACCGCTTTTCCGACTTTCTGAGAGGGACTCCATGACCACCGGCCTGGACACCGGCACGTACGAGGTGCTGCGCGACCGCCTCACCGCGCAGGCCGCCGAACTCGCCCGCCGCGCCGAGGCGCTGAACGCTCGCCGTACCGAGGAGTTCGGCTCCACCCGGCTCGAACTCGCCGGCACCGAGCGGCTGCGCACCGAGCACACCTGCGTACCCCGGGACATCGTCTCCGTCGGCGGCGTTCTGCTCTTCGGCCACAACGTCTTCCTCGGCCGGGGGCCGGAGAAGACCGTCGCCGACGTCTTCGCGCTGCACGACCGTGACCTGAACCGGCTGCCGGACGACGCCGTGCCCGGCCTGCTCGACGACCCGGCCTTCCTCCGGGAGTTCGCCGCCCTCTACCGCTACTACCGGCAGGCCCACCTCCTCCAGCTCCGCCGCGTCGACGGCAGGCTGCTGGCCGTCTTCCAGACCGGTGAGAAGGCCGGGGACATCCGCGTCCTGCGCTGGGCCGTGACCGACGACGGCCGGGTGTCCTTCCTGGACGCGCGCGGCGAGCGCGACCACGTCTTCCCGCCCGCCCACGACTTCGCGTGGACGCGGACCGCCCGCGAGGACCACGTCCTCGGCCGCCACCCACACGTCTCCATCGAGGGCGAGGTCTTCGTCGAGACCGTCGGCGGCACCCTCACCGTCAAGGTCGAGAACAACACGGAGACGGGCGAGGGTGTTTACGCCGAAGCCGTCGACGAGCCGCTGCAGTCCCTCGCCGACGCGGACATCGCGTACGCGCGCGTGGGGGCCCTGATCCTGCTGCGGATCCGCCCCTACAAGGAGGACGCCGACCGCCACCTGGTGTTCAACACCCTGACCAGGACGGTCGTCCGACTGGACGGCATCGGGCAGGCGTGCCGTCGGTTGCCCGACGACCAGGGGATCCTCTTCCCCGGCGGCTACTGCCTGGCCACGGGCGCGTACAAGACCTTCGACGCGGTCGTCACCGAGGGCCTGGAGTTCGAGCGCGTGGTCCGCTCGCCCAACGGCGAGGACGTGCTGTTCGCCTTCCACGCGCGCGTGGAGGGCCGCAGCCTGCTGCTGCCGTACAACGTGATCCGCAAGGAGGCCGCCGCGCTGTCCTGCCACGGCTGGGCCCTCTTCGACGACGGCGCGCTCGTCGTCCTGCGCGCGGACAGCGACGAACCGCAGCGCGTCCACCCCGTCCAGCTCTGGAACTCACCCTTCGTCTCCGACACCCACGCCGCCGCAAGGCCCGCGGGCACGGGCGCGCTCGCCCGGCTTGGCAACGCCGACCTCGTGCGCGGCATCTCCGACTGCCTGTCCATCACCCGCGCCGTCACCGAGACCACCCCGACCAGCGAGGTGTACGAGGCACTGACCGCCGCCTGCGTCCGGGCGGCCGACTCCCACCACTGGCTGGGCGAGCCAGAACTCGGCGACCTGCACGAACCGCTCACCCAGGTGCGGACGACGGCCGAGCAGGTACTGGCCGAGTTCGAGACCGTCCAGGCACTCACCCGGCAGGCCGCGGACGCGCTCACGGAGGCCGCGGAGCGGGTCGCCACCGTCGTACGGCGTCTGCGCGGCGAGGCCCCGCGCAGCGCCGCCGCCTGGGTCACCGGCCTGACCGAACTCCGCAAAGCCCAGGGCCACCTGCTCACCCTCAAGGACATGCGGCACGCCGACACCGCGCGCCTCGACGAACTCGCCGCCGACGCGGAAGCCGATCTGGCCGCTTTCGGACAGCGGGCCGTGGCCCGCCTCGCGCGCGAGGACGCGTTCGCCGGCCACCGGGCCGACGTTGAACAGCTCATCGCCGACGCGGAGGCGATCGCCACCGTCGCCGAGGCCGCGTCCGTCGCCGCCCGCCTCGACGAACTCGCCGACGGCCTGCGCACGGTGACCGAGGTCGTCGCCGGGCTGGACATCGGCGACGCCACCGTCCGGACGTCCGTTCTGGAACGGATCGCCGAGGTCCTGGGCGGCGTCAACCGCGCCCGCGCCCTTCTCGACGGCCGCCGTCGCGCACTCCTGGACCGTGAGGGACGATCACAGTTCGCGGCCGAGTTCGCCCTGCTGGGCCAGTCGGTCACCGGCGCGCTCGCCGTCGCGGACAGCCCCGAGGCGTGCGACGAGCAACTCGCCCGCATGCTCGTCCAGCTCGAGAACCTGGAGTCCCGATTCGCCGAGTTCGACGACTTCCTCGTGGACCTCGCCGACAAGCGCGACGAGGTCCACGAGACCCTCTCCGCCCGCAAGCAGACCCTCGCCGATGCCCGCTCCCGCCGCGCCGAACGCCTCGCCGACTCGGCGGCCCGCGTCCTGAGGACCGTCACGCGTCGTGCCGCCACGCTCGCCGACACGGACGCCGTCACGACGTACTTCACCTCCGATCCCATGGTCGCCAAGGTCCGCCGCGTCGCCGACGAACTGCGCGAACTCGGCGACCAGGTCAAGGCGGAGGAACTCGACGGCCGCCTCAAGGCCGCCCGTCAGGAGGCCCTCCGTTCCCTGCGTGATCGCACCGACCTCTACACCGACGACGGCCGCACCCTCCGCCTCGGCACCCACCGTTTCGCCGTCAACACCCAGCCCCTCGACCTCACCCTCGTCCCGCACAGCGACACCCTCGCCTTCGCGCTCACGGGCACCGACTACCGCTCGCCTGTCACCGACCCCGGCTTTACCGCCACCCGCCCGTACTGGGACCGTCCACTGCCGTCGGAGTCGCCCGAGGTCTACCGCGCCGAATACCTCGCCGCCCGGCTGCTGGACGAGCACGGCCCGGCGGCCCTGGAGGAGGCCGAGCTGCCCGCCCTCGTACGACAGGCCGCGGAGGCGGCGTACGACGAGGGATACGAGCGCGGCGTCCACGACCACGACGCGGCCTTGATCCTCACCACCCTCCTGCGCCTGTACGCGGACGCCGGCCCCCTTCGCCACGAGCCTGCGGCGCGTGCCGCCGCCCAGCTGTTCTGGGCCCACGGAACGACCGACGAGGCTCGGCAGGACTGGCAGCGGCGCGCGGTCTCACTGTCCCGTGCACGGGACACGTTCGGCCTGACGCCGGCGATCGACGACCTGCGGCAGGAGCTGGCGGAGGCGATCGGCACGGAAGCGGCGGCCGCCTACCTCTTCGAGGAGCTGACGCGCGGCCCTGACGGATTCGTCGTCAGCGGGAGTGCGCGCACCCTGCTGGAGAAGTTCCGCCGCACGGTGGGCTCGTCGGCCTACGACGACGATCTCGCTGCACTCGGCGACCTGGCCGCACGCAAGCAGCTCGTCGAGGCGTGGCTGTCGTCCTACACCGCCTCGACCGGCACGGACGTCACCCCCGGCGACCTGGCCGAGGCGGTTGCCGCCGAACTCTGCCCCGGCCTGGCCCGCTACGGCTCCGACGCGCAGATGACCGAGACGGTCCATGGGCTGCTCGGCGTCCACCCCCGCATCATCGACCGGTCCCTGCTCGTCCGCGTCGACGAGTTCCTGGCCCGCACCCACGCGTTCAGCACACACGACGTCCTCGGCCATCGCGCCTACCAGCGCCGCCGTACGGAGTTGGTGGCCGCCGAGCACGCCCGGCTCCATCTGGACGAGTACCGGCCGCGGATCATGTCCTCGTTCGTGCGCAGCAGGCTCATCGACGAGGTCTACCTCCCGCTGATCGGCGACAGCCTCGCCAAGCAGCTCGGCACCACCGGTGAGTCCAAGCGCACCGACACCGGCGGCCTGCTCCTGCTCATCTCCCCGCCCGGGTACGGCAAGACGCCCCTCATGGAATACGTCGCCGACCGCCTCGGCCTGATCCTGGTGAAGGTCAACGGTCCCGCCCTCGGCCACGCCGTCACCTCCCTCGACCCGGCCGAGGCCCCGAACGCCACGGCCCGACAGGAGGTCGAGAAGATCAACTTCGCGCTGGCGGTCGGCAACAACACCCTCCTCTACCTGGACGACATCCAGCACACCTCGCCCGAGCTGCTACAGAAGTTCATCCCGCTGTGCGACGCCACCCGCCGCATCGAGGGCGTACGGGACGGGGAGCCGAGTACCTACGACCTGCGCGGCAAGCGCTTCGCCGTCTGCATGGCCGGCAACCCCTACACCGAGTCCGGCGCCCGCTTCCGCATCCCCGACATGCTCGCCAACCGCGCCGACATCTGGAACCTCGGCGACGTCCTGACCGGCAAGCAGGACGCCTTCGCGCTCAGCTTCATCGAGAACGCCCTGACCGCGAACCCTGTGCTCGCCCCGCTCGCCGGCCGCGACCGCGCCGACCTCGACCTGCTGGTCCGGCTCGCCCAGGGCGACACCACGGCCCGCGCCGACCGTCTCACACACCCCTTCACGCCCGCCGAACTGGAGCGCATCCTGGCCGTGCTGCGCCATCTGCTCACGGCTCGCGACACCGTGATGGCGGTGAACAGCGCCTACATCGCCTCCGCGGCCCAGTCCGACGCCACACGAACCGAACCGCCCTTCCAGCTCCAGGGCTCGTACCGCAACATGAACAAGATCGCCCAGCGCATCCAGCCGGTCATGAACGACGCCGAACTGTCCGCGCTGATCGATGACCACTACAAGGCCGAGGCCCAGGCCCTCACCACCGGCGCGGAGGCCAATCTGCTGAAGCTGGCCGAACTGCGCGGCACGCTCACCGCCGAGCAGGCCGCCCGCTGGGCCGACGTCAAGACCGCCCACCTGCGCACTCGAACGCTCGGCGGACCGGAGGACGACCAGCTCACCCGGGCGATCGCCGCCCTCGGCCTCCTCGGGGACCGGATCGCCGCCGTCGAATCCGCCATCAACCGCGCCGCCGACCCACGCCACCTCGTGGCCAACCCGTCGGCCCGGCACGCGGTCCGTCCGTGCGAGGAATAGCTCTCCGCATTTCACAAGGGGCCGACCGAACCGCCGCGCCGGCCCCTGACCACAGGAGGACACATGCTCTACATGGCGATGGTCGCCACGGCGCTCTTACTGGTGCTGGCCGCATCGATCTCCGTGCTGCTCCGTCGCGAGCGGCGACGTATGGGCTCCAGCCCTGAGGCCCGTCGCATCGAGGCGGCCGCGACACAGGGGATCCGCGACGCACGACGCCAAGCCCACGCCCGCCGGCATTTCAACGGGACCGGCACGATCGGCGGCCTGAGGGATCGCGACTCGCGCTAAGGGCTGTCCGATGATGCGGGGGTCGGGTCCGTCGACGGAATCCCCGCCGGCAGCGCCCACCGTGACATGTCAGGCGGCGGGCTCCAGGACGCGGGGGTGGGGTCCGGCGGCAAGGCGAAGGGTCCTGCGTGGTTGTGCATGAGGATCAGCATCACGGCAGCGAAGGCCACGCTCAGCACGATCAAGGCCAGGCCCACGGGGTTGTTCGGGTTGTACTCGTAGCGGTTCGTCCCCCACTTGCTCCGTTGGAAGACGGGTTCGTTCTCATCCAAACGCACAGCGAAGTTCCTTCTTGGAGCGCACCAATGGCGGGCCGGAGCAGGGGGAAAGCCCCGATACCGACCGGCCCGACTGCCGTCACGAGGAGTCCGATGGTGCCGTGGCCCCGAGGAGTTCATGCAGAAGATGCGAGGCAGTGATCACGCCCAGCAGACGGGTGCTCCCTTCCTTGTGCCTGCCCTTCGCCGTTTCCGCCACTGCCACCAGTGGGCTGCGCACCCGTGCCATCAGCGCGGCCACCTCCAGCGCGGTGTCGTCCGGGTCGGCGATCGGCGGCGGGGCCGCCTCGTGGGGCAGGCAGTCCCCGACGCGTCTGCCTGCCAGGGCCTGGCAGAGTCGGTCGGCGTGCTTCTCGTCGATGACGGCGGCGAGAGCGGGGTCCTCGATGACGTAGGCGGGCACCAGAATCTTGATCATCTGGGAGGCGGGAAGGATCGCCCTCGGCTCGCCCCGTTCGTCCACCACGAGCAGGGCCGGCAGTCTGTGCTCGGCCATCAGCCGGGCCGCCTCCATGGCATCGCCGTCGACGCTCACCGTTTCGTACTCGGCCGCCAGGTCACGCGCGCGCATGGCGGGCTCCTCGTCTGTTGGAAAGGTTCCTGTACTCACCGTCTTACGTCAGCGGCGAGCGGGCCAGGTCATTGACGCGAAACATACGCGGCGCCACCGGTAGAACCACAGGGTGGGGGAGAAGAGGCCGCTGCCGGGCCGTGGCGACGCCATCAGGACCGATCGCCGATGCCCTCGTCGCCGGCCGGTGGACGCGCGGCGCTCCGGCGGAACCGGTCACCGAGCTGGGAGCCGGCGATGAGTCCCGACGCGAACAGCAGCAGACCGACCTGTACGACGGGTAGCAGGAACATCGCGTCCTCGCCGACCAGCCCGCCCCACCGTCCCAGCGGGACGACCAGCCCGCCGACCCACATCACCAGCAGGGCGACGCCCCGGACACGGATGCCCCATGGAGTCGTACGGCTGCGGACACGCTTGGGCGCCCAGCCCCGTAGGGAGGCGATCGACAGGGGCAGTACGAAGGCGGACCAGCCGATCAGCCATGCCCACAGGAACACGTCCCACACTCCTTCTTCGCGACGGCCGAGCGGCCGCAATATGTTCGCGGCCGCTCGGCCGGCGACCAGCACGCCCCGGCCTCTCCGTGGAGCCCGGGCGGTTCGCAACCGACCGGACTCACTCCACTACCGGTAGCGACGTCAGCCGGTGATTTCGATCTTGCCGTTGGCTTCGGCGGACGCCGCGGCCTCGGGCTGCGGGCCGCTGTTTCGCTGGGTGAGGTTCTTCAGAAGTCCGGCGAGGTCGACTCCGGTCGTGGAGCTGAGGAGTTCGACGCCCTGGGCGACGTTGTCGGCGACCGTGCGAGAGAGCTGGGAGGCGCCGTCGGTGGAGATCACCGTCATCTTGTCGATGGCGCTGAGCGGCTCGGATGCCTTGGCCACGACCTGGGGCAGGACCTCGACGAGCATCTGGAGCACGGCCGCGTCGCCGTACTGGCCGAACGCGTCGGCCTTCTTCCGCATCGCCTCCGCCTCGGCGGCGCCCTTCGCGCCGATCGCGGCGGCCTCGGCCTCGCCTTCGATGCGGACCGCGTCGGCGAGCGCGGCGCGGTGTGCCTTCTCGCCCTCACCGGTGAGCCGGGACCGCTGGGCGTCCGCCTCGGCCTGCTTGACCAAGGCGATGCGGCGGGCCTCGGCCTCCTGCTCGGCCTGGTAGCGGGCGGCGTCGGCGGGCTTGCGGACCTTGGTGTCCAGCTCGCGGTCGGTCAGCGCGGCCTGCCGCTGGGCGACCTTCTCCTGCTCGGCGAGCACCTCCTGCGATCGCGCGGCCTCGGCCAGCGGGCCGGCGGCAGCGGCCCGGGCGGCGGCCTCGTCGGTCTCGGCCTTGATCTCGGCCTGCTTCAGCGCGAAAGTGCGCTGGGCTATCGCGATCTCCTCCTCGGCCTTCAGCCGGGCCTGCTCGGCCGCGCGGCGGGCGACGGCCTCGGCGATGTCGGCCTCCTGCTTGGCGCGAGCGGCCTCCGGTCGGCCGAGGTCCTCCAGGTAGGAGCCTTCGGTGCTGATGTCCTGGATCTGGAAGGCGTCCAGCACCAGGCCCTGCCCGGACAGGCTCGCCTCGGCCTCCTCGGCGACCTGGCCGGCGAAGGCGGCGCGATCGCGGATGATGTCCTCCACCGACATCCGGCCGACGATGGCACGCAGCGCGCCGGAGAGCACCTCCTGGGTGAAGCCCACGATGCCGTCCTGCTGCATCAGGAAACGCTGGGCGGCGGCCCGGATGGAGTCCTCGCTGCCGCCGACCTTGACGATGGCGACGCCTTCGAGGTGCGCCTTGACGCCACGCCAGGGTGACCGCGCCGCGTACCGCGACCGGGATGTGCCGAGAGGACAGGTCGAGGGTGAACTTCTGCTGCACGAACGGCACGACGAACACACCGCCGCCGACCACGACCTTCTGCCCGCTGTTGTCGGTGAAGACCCGGCCGGTCTCCGGGTCGGTGGCCTGCTTGCCGCGCCGGCCGGTAACGATGAACGCCTCGCTGGGGCCGGCCACCTTGTAACGGGTGACGACGACCAGGCCGAGCAGCACGAGGAGTACGACGACTCCCACCACGGCGAAGACGACTGGACTCATGGTGATTCCCCTCAGCCCTCCCAGGGGACGGCGGATCGATACGGTTTGTGTGAAGAAATGGGCACCGGCGCTGCCGGTGCGTCGGGAGTTTCGGCGGTGCGGTGCGGTCAGCGCTCCACGGGGCGTACGGACACCGCTGTCTGAGACAGCGTCCCTTCCACCCAGACCTCGGCCCCGCGGGCGACCGGCGACGGACTCCTCGCGGAGAGTTTCACCGGTTGCCCGGCCAGATGGACCAGCACCTCGCCGTAACCGTCGACCGGAATCGCCGTCACCACGGATCCGGAGACACCGATCAGATCGACGTCGCGTGGAGCCGCACCGGACCGGTCGCGCAGGAGCACCTGGCTGAGGCGGTACGCGAGCCAGCCCGTGACGAGCCCGGCCGGCACGCCGATCGCGGTCGCACCGACCGCGCCCACACCCGTGGCGCCCATGGCGATCGCACCACAGAAGCCGAGCATGGAGACGAACCCGGCGACGACTGGAAGCGAGAGCAGACCGTCGAAGAGACCGTCCAGCACGCCGACGCCGTCGAAAAGTCCTTCGAGGACGCCGTCGAGGACGAGAGACAGCAGCAGGAGCACGACTCCCGCGATGCCGATACCAAGAAACCAGCCCATCCGCCCACACCACCCGTCCATCGCATCGCCGCGTCGTCGGGTGCATGCTCACACGTTTCGGGTGGTGCTGACATTGCCTGTTCCCGGCAATCTTTACGCTTCTTTAATGCCGGACTCCGCACCGTCCGGCGCGCTCCCCAGCCGGGGGAACTGGTTCATGCCCCCCGAGGGGTGCCGAGCGAGGTTGCCGGAGCATGGCGCAACGTCCCGATCCCTGGGTAAGCAGCGCCGTCCGCCGCCCTCGCCGTCGGACGAGGGGATGCGTGGTGTTCGTGGGCACGGTGGCCGGCCGTATCTCTTGGTGCGGTGGTGCGGTGGTGCGGTGGTGCGGTGGTGCGGTGGTGCGGTGGTGCGGTGGTGCGGTGGTGCGGTGGTGCGGTGGTGCGGTGGTGCGGTGGTGCGGTGGTGCGGTGGTGCGGTGGTGCGGTGGTGCGGTGGTGCGGTCAGGGGCGCGGGGCGGAGCCCATCTCCGTGCTGAAGACGATCGGCTCGCTGTCGAACCCGCGGACCATCTCGTGGAACTCCCATGTTCCGGAGGCGTCCCTGACGGACTCCGCGACGGTTCCGGCGGTGGCTCCGGCGAGTTTCGCGAAGTCGTCCTTGAGCAGCTCCGCATACCCCTCGACGCCCAGAACTCCGGCGTTCGACAGGTCGCCGAAGGTCTTGGGCCCGGTGTTCTGGTGGATCGCCACGCCCACGACCACTCGTGCGAAGGAGGGGGCGAGGCGGTCGAGTTCGAGTGTCATCGCTTCGACGTAGCCGAAGCCCTGGCCGGTCTGGCTGTGCCGGCTCATGTTGATGGTGCCGTCCGGTGAGCGGCTGTCGAAGTGGACGATGTACACCGGCCGCCCGTAGGGGGCGTCCGCCGAGTAGGTGGCGGCGATGATGTCGAGATGATGAGGAGGCTGATTCCGGGGACTCGGGTCCCACTTGAGCCGCACCTCGACCTTCTCCAGCCGGTTGCTGCGATTGCTCACCGAATTGCCGCCTCTTTCGCTGTCGAGCAACCGCGCGATGTCTCCCGCATGCCAAGTATGTCTTGCCGCCACCCCGTTGAAGCCCGGTGGCTCCGTGGAGCGCGGCGCGTGCTCGCACACCGCCCAGTGTCACCTCGCTGCCCGTGGAGCTCCGGCCATCGGTGTTCCACGGGCGCGAGTGGCCGCCGATCGGTGCTCCAAGCCCGTTCCAGGTGGTCGCAGCTGGCTGCCGACGCGGCACACGCCACACCCTGTGTGTGAACGCGGGCAAGCCGTCGTCCGTATGAAACAGGAAGCCCACAGGTTCGAGGAGTTGTCGGATGTCCCGGAGGTGCCGCGGCGGCGGAGCGGGTGCCGGGGAGGTCACCTGATGCAGAACCGGGAGGGCGCCCGTGCCCCGCGTCTGCTGCGGGCCGGTGTCTTCGCGGCTGTCTGCGTGGTGACGACGGCGCTGGGCCACGCCGTGATGTCCGGTGACGTCCTGCCCTGGTGGACCCTGGGATCGGCGTTGGCCGGGACGGCCTGGGGCGCCTGGTGGTTGACCGGCGGGGAACGCGGGGCCGCCGCCGTGGTCGGCGCCACCGTCGTCGCGCAGGGGTTGCTGCACCTCTTGTTCGATCTGGCCCACGTGTTCGTCCGTGGACGGGCCGACCTGCCACCCGTCGGACGAGCCCCGGGCATGGACCACGGGATCATGTTCTCCCATTCCGGCATGTCCGTGCACATGGACCATTCGGATGCGGGCCTGACCCTGGGGCACGCCGGGATGCCCGGAGCCCCTTTCGCCCTGCTCCTCGAGTCCGTCGTCGCTCGACAGGGCTCGGGCGGGATGTACCTGGCGCATCTGTTGGCCGCCGTCGTGTGCGGACTGTGGCTGTGCCGAGGCGAGGCAGCCGCACACCAGGTGGGCCGGGCCCTGGCCGTGGTGTTGTTCGCGCCGCTGCGACGGATCTGCCGCGTGCTCGCGCACCCCGCTCTCGACCGGCGGGCCCCCTCGGTATGCGCAGCCATGACCGAGGGGGAGACGGCGCGGACCGCTCCCGTACTGCTGAGGCATGCCGTCGTCCGCAGAGGGCCGCCGTCGGCGGGTTTAGCAGTCGTTCGTCTGTCTGCCAGCCCCCTGCCCGTCGTACGGCCCTGAAGCCACTTTCCGGTGTCGGGCTCGGGTGCTGGGCCGGGGCAGGCGCATGGCCGACGTGCTCGTTCACGCGCGTCGGCCGTCCACTTCGGCCTCGGCGTGCCCTTCGTCCGGCGCGCGAGCTGTTCGGTGTCCGCCGAAAGCGCCGCGTCGTGGCGGGGCCCGCAGCCCACCCATCGATCGGGAGATTCTCTGATGCACCACGCCATATCCGTGCCCGCACACGCGGCCGTTGATCCGCGGTCCCCCCGGCCCCTCGGCCGTGGACCCCGGCTCGTTGCCTTCGGCGTCCTCGTGACCGCCACGTCCGTCCTGCTGTCCGGCTGCGGCGGCGACTCGGCGGACCACGCCTCCGCCCAAGCCGCCTCCTCGGCCTCCGCCTCGTCCTCCGCCAAGGGCATGGACGGGATGGCGGGGATGGACATGGGGGACCCGTCCGCCACCCCCGCCGACAAAATCCCCGGAGCGACCGTGGTCAAGGGCGCCTTCACGCTTCTCGACACCCGCCCGCCGGGCATGGACGACGTCGCGGGCAGCGCCTGGCTCGCGCAGGGCTCCAAGGGCACCACCGTGACCGTGTCCCTGACCGGTCTCAAGCCCGGCGCCTCCTACATGGCCCATCTGCACGCCCAGCACTGCTCCGCCAAGAACGGCGGGGAGCACTTCCGGTTCGAGAAGGGCGGCGCGACCACGCCCCCCAACGAGGTGCACCTGATGTTCACCGCCGACAAGTCCGGGATGGGAATGACGACAGTGAACAATTCCCGCAAGACCGGCAAGGACGCGGTCGCGATCGTCGTCCACCCCAGCGAGGCACAGGACAACCGGATCGCATGCGCGGACTTCGACTTCTGAGGGCGGCGGCAGGACCGCTCGGGTGCGCGGGTGTGCTGCTGCTTCTCGGCGGCACACCCGCGTACGCCCACACCGCACTCGAGGACGCCACACCGGCACCAGGCGCCAAGGTCGCGGCCGGGACCGACGTCGTCGCGCTGACCTTCAAAGACCTGAACTCCGGCGTCCCGCCGAAGATCGGCATGGTCGGAGCCGACGGCACGACCGTCCCGGTCGGAGCGCCGGTCATCACCGACGGCGGCACCGCGTGCGCCGCGGTCTCCCCGCTGCCCGTGGGTGTCGTTACCCTCACCTACACGATTACCGCCGGCGACGGGGACGCCCAGACCAGCGCGTTCCAGTTCGAGGTCATGGACGGGGCCAAGCCCGTCGAGCCCCCGTCCGCCTGCGCCGATCTGAGCCTGCCCGCGCCGGACACCGGCGGGGCCGGCACCGTCCTGGGCCTCGGACGCACCACCGCGACGGCCGTTCTCGCCGGGGCCGTCGCCGTGATCGCGGGCGGAGGGGTCGTCGCCGTCCGCAGACGACGCCGAACAGGGCTGCCGGCGGAAGGGGGAGCCGCCGAATGACCTGAAGCCTGTTCATCTCTCGGGCCGCGCTCAGGCGGGTGCGGCCCGAGCGGGTACCCGCGACACGCGAGGGATCCTGCTACGCGCCACGGCCCCCAGATCAGAGGCTGGTGGGCCGTCAGGCGGCGCTCAGCAGGTGTGCCGGTTTGGCGCAGTTCTTACGCGGCATTGGCAGGCCGTTGACGTGCACTGTGGCAGGGGTGCGATTGCCGGGTGTCGGCAAACTCGTCTGCTGGTCGATGGGTTCTCACACGGTCGCCGCGACAGGCGTGCCGGGCCGAGCTACTCGTCGCTGCCTCGGGGGCGCAGCGGGGAGGGAAGCGCGCCCTCGGTCGTCGGCGACTCGAAGATGCTTTCCGACTGTCCTGCCGTGGGGGTGTTCTGTTCCTCGGAGAGTCCCGGCGCGCCCCGGGGCAGCCAGGAGAAGATTCCCAGCAGTGCGACAACGGCGGCGACCGCGCCGAGGGTGCGGAGCACTCTGCGGACCCTTTCCCGGGCGCTCAGGTCCTGCCATGCCGGTCCGGGCCAGTCGTCGTCAGGTTGCCAGACGTCACCGACGGAGTCGGCTTGGCGGACAGGGGGCCTGGCGCGCAGAAGCAGCCGTTCCTGTGCTGAGGGTTCCCGTGGTGCGGAGCGTCGAATGGCTTCTTCGCTGTCGTTGAGGAACTTCAGCCAGACGCTCTCGGGATCGGTGGGGCCGGTGGGCTCGGGCGCAGTCACGGTGCCTGCCCATCTCCCTTCTGGCCGGTTCCGGGGGCCTGCCGACGGCTGGTACGTCGTTCCGTGCCGCATCAAATGTGTCAGCTTCACTCCTGGGCGCCGAAGCGGCGACCGGCCGTCGGCTCGGCTCCCCCACGCAATCATTGCACAATGCAAAATAAGATCGCCAGTCTATGTGCCGTTTCATGGGGAGGCTTTGCCCGCGCTTGAGCCGCAGCGGATCTGGCTGCGTCGTGTGCACGAGACAGGGAACGCGCCCTCCGGGCTCGGGGAGATCACGTCGCCCCGCAGGAGGAAGGCGCCGCCGGATAAGGCTCCTTGCATGTCTCCGGCGAGGGCGTCACCTACGTCTGCGGCTCTGCGGGCGGTGTCCGTCGGCAGCTTCGAGGCGGACGAACGGTATGGCCCGGCCCGCGTCGCGGAACGACGTCTCGCTTCCGTCGGCGGGCAGGCCCATGAACGCGCAGAGGCGGCGGGCGGTACGGGGATGCCGGCGGGCGTAGTCGGCCATGATCTGGGCGCCGTCGTCGGGGGAGAGGAAGCGGGCGGTGACGGCGTGGTAGCGGTTGCCGACCTGGATGACGGTCTTCGGGTGTGCGCGCAGGTTGCGGTACCAGTCCGAACCGGGGCCGAAGCCTGAGGCGACGGTCCAGCCGGGGCGCAGGGTCTCGTGCGCCACGACTTCGAGGACGACGTGGCGGTCGAGGCCCGTCGTGCGGCCGACGTGGTGCAGGAGAAGGAACCGTCTGCCGAGAGCCGGCCCGAGTCCGGCGCGGAAGAGGAGGACAGGTGCGCGCGCGACCAGGCGCCGCCAGCCGGTGGGGAGTTGAGGGCGCGTGCCATGGGTTCCTCTGTGGGGCATCGTCGCCTTCCAGGAGTGTCGTCGGAGGTGCCGCTGTACGGCCTCGATTGAGTAAAGGGCCGGTATGGGTGCCGCTTCAGCAGGACAACCATTGCATAGTCTAAATGCGAGAGCGCGTCGGCGGAGAGAGAAGGCCGCTCTCGAGCGCCGCGACCACTTCAGGAGGACGTTCATGATCATGAGCCGGCAGGCGTCCGGATCCCGGCTCCTGTCCTGGTTGCCTGTGACCGCGATGGGTGTGGTGGCCGTGGCGGACGTGGTGGCGGGCCCCGGGGTGGGGTTCCTGCCGCTGGTCTCGCTCGGTCCCGCCTTCGCCGGGCTGGTCGGAGGCTGGCGGCGTACCGCACTGATCGGCGTGCTGGCGCTGGTGCTCTGCCTGGCTCTCGGCCTGTACGACGGCCTCTTCGAAGGACGCCGCGGGTTCACCGCCCTGATCTCGGTGGCCGGGGTCACGGGCGCGGGCGTCGCGGCCGCCGTGATGCGCTCGCGCCGCGAGGCCGAGCTGGCCAGCGTGCGGTCGATCGCGGAGGTGGCCCAGCGGGTGCTGCTGCGCCCGGTACCACGGACGGCCGGCCCGCTGCAGGCGGCTGTCTCCTACACCTCCGCCGTCGCGGAGGCGCGCATCGGCGGGGATCTGTACGAGGTGGTCGCCTCCCCGCACGGTGTCCGGGTCATCGTGGGCGATGTCCAGGGCAAGGGCCTGGCCGCGGTGGAGACGGCCGCCGTGGTCCTCGGCGCCTTCCGGGAGGCGGCCCACGACGAGAGCGACCTGGTGGGGCTGGGGGAGCGGCTGGAGCGGAGCGTGGCCCGTGAGCTGGAGGGTGAGAAGTTCGTCACTGCCGTCCTCGCCGAGATCGGTTCGGCCGGCGGGGCAGTCTTCCTGAACTACGGTCATCCGCCTCCCATGGTCGTGGGCCAGGACGGCACGGTGGGCTTCCCGCAGCCGCCCGCCTACGCGCTGCCGCTCGGTCTCGGTTTCCACGGGGCCGAGGGACCCGAGCCCTACCGGGTGGACTTCGAGCCCGGCGAGCAACTCCTGCTCTACACCGACGGCGTCAGCGAGGCCCGGGACGAGCAGGGGGCTTTCTATCCGCTCGCCGACCGGGCGTACCTGCTCAAGGAACCCGACGCGCAACTGGCCCTCGAAGCCCTGCGGGAGGATCTTGTGCGGCACACGGCGGGCCCTCCGCACGACGACGCGGCCATGCTCCTGCTGCGCTTCCATGGTCATGGGAAGGGAAAATCTGTTCGCGACGCGTGAGTGAGCAGGTGCTTCGGCGCGATAGAAAGGATGTATGCCGCAGCACGAGAGCCCCGTGGGGGCCATGGACGATGTCGACGAGGTCACCCGAGCGGTGCTGACCGCGTCCCGGTTGCTGGTGGCCGTCTCCGCCCGCTCGATCGCAGCGGTCGAGGAGAGAGTGACCCTCGCGCAGTTCCGGATGCTCGTCGTGCTCTCCAGCCGCGGGGCGACCAAGCTGGTCGCCCTGGCCGAACTGCTCCAGGTGGCGCCGTCGACGGCCATGCGCATGGTGGACCGGCTCATCGCCGCCGGGCTCGCCGACCGCCAGACCAACCCCGGCAACCGCCGCGAGACCCTGCTGCAGCTCACCGACGAGGGGCGGCGCACCGTCGAGGAGGTCACCGCCCGGCGGCGTGAGGAGATCGCCGCGATCGTCGCACGGCTCAGACCGACGCAGCGGCTGGCGCTCGTCGAGGCCCTCGGAGCCTTCAACGAGGCGGGAGGGGAGCCGCCCGCCCCCGACATGGACGATCCGGAGCCGCATCCGCTCGGCTGGGGGGCGGACGTGGCCCGAGAGGCGTAAGCCCCCGGCCGCCTGCGCTCTGCGCCGGCCGAATGGCGGACGGGCCCGCCCTTCCCGGACTCCTCGACTTTTTGCATAATGCAAATAAGTGCGAGCGGGGTTCGCCGCATCGGGTCGGGAGAGGGGGGAATGGCGCATGCGCCGGTGGCGTCGCTCGTCCCGGGATGTGGAGCCCCGTCTGATGGCCCATCTGCGTGCCACCGTCTGGGGGCCTGCCGAGTTCGTCGGCCTCCCTCCATGGTGGCTGGTCGGGGAAGGCGTTCTCGCGGCGGCGCTGGCCGTCGCGGGGATCGTGGGCACGTCCGTCTTCGGGGCCTGGACGGGGCGCCCGGGGATGGCCGACGGCGCGGTCGGCATGGTGTGTGCGCTCGCGCTCGTTGTCCATCTGATCGTGGTGCGGGCGGGCCGGGCGCTGGTGGGCGTCGTCGCCGTGCTCGCGGCTTGCCTCGCGGCGCAGGCGCCGCAGGCCGCCGCCGGCGTCGTACTGGCGGAGCAGGGGCGGGTGCAGTCCGTGGTGGTGACGTCGGTGCGGGATGAGGGGGCGGTGCGGGGCGGCCGTGGCCGCTATCTCTGCTCCGTGGCCGACGGGCGTGGGGTGCCGCTGCAGGTGCGAGTCTGGCGTGGCTGTGGGCAGGCCACCCGCCCCGGGGACGCCCTCGCCGTCGTCTACGACCCGCGGGGACGGGTGCCTCCGCGCGGTGTCGGGGCGGGAGCAGGGGCGTCGCGTGCGGTGCTCGGCCTGAGCGGGTGGGCGGCCACTCTCGCCGCGGCGACGGTCGTCGCGGTCGTGCGCTCGTACCGGATGACCGTTCCGTCGGCCGGCCGACGGAACGGCGCCGGCGCCGGCGCCGAAGGATCATCCGGCTGACGGACTGGGCGTCGGGGATGAAGTGTTGACGTTGAGGTCAGGGCGGGCGGCGAGGACGATGACGGGGGCGCCGGGCTGGGGTGGGGGCGGAGTGAGTTGATCCTTCGGGAGCTTCGGCGGGGTGGACTGCTGGAAGTTGACCAGTTCGCCGTTGATCACGCCTGTGTTCTCCAGAACGGTGATGTGGTCCAGGACGGTGTCGTTGGCGAGGTCCGCGAGCTGACGGACCAGGGTGTTCCTGGTGGTCGCGCGGATTTTCGCGATGACCGGGAAGATCTGGCCGTGGGTGACGCGCATGATGTTGGCGGCGGTGCTGTCGAACTGCCTGCCGGACTCCGCCGCCGAGGTCGCCACGAACTGCTGCTGTTGCGGACTGGCCTGATTGGGCAGCGTGACGTTCAACATGGGCGCGATCTTGAGGCACATCGCGTCCAGACCGGCGTGCCCGACGATGAGGTGTTTGCCGGCCTCCTTCATCTCCGGCGTCGAGCCCTTCTCCATGGCCATTTCTCCCAGGGGGTACTCCCACAGGCCCGCCGCGCGGACCTTGACGACGAAGTCGCGGTCCGCCTCCGTCAGCGGGCCGAACTGGGTGTTGGCGATGATGCGGGAAGTGTCGCTCGACGTGGTCTGGATGCCGAGCATGGCCGGGTAGGCGAGAGCGCTGAGGGTCAGGCCGAGAGCGCCGACCACGAAGACCGTTCCTATCTTGCTGCGCGATGTGGGCATGGGTGCCTCCGGACGAGAGGAGTGCGGACGACAAGAGGTACGGATGTGCGGCGCCCCCGGATCATTGCAGCAGGCAAATTTTGCACGAGGTGGCGTGGTCTGCGTCACAGTCCTCGCCCCGGAGTGGCAGTCGGCCGGGGGCTCCTGGGCGGGGTGAGGGCGGTGACGGGCTTTCCGGACCGGTGCGGGGGAGGCGTGATCTGCGAGACCGGCAGGCTGGGGCGGTCTCCTGGGGGAGGGTCTGGCCGAAGCCGAGCGGACCGGTGCTCAGAATCGCGGGTGCCGCCGTTCGGCTCGACTCCGTAGGCGGCCACGGGCCCGTACTCAGGACGCGCCCCCCAGAGCGAGATGGGTGGTCAGACCCGCCCGCTCCGCAGTGGCCCGGAGTACCCCGCTGGCTCGGGTGAACCGCACGTCGATACCTGCCAGGGGCAGAGTCCGGCGAATGCTCAGCAGGGTGTACAGGCCCGGGTAGTCGCAGAAGGTGATGCCCGACAGGTCCAGCACCAGCAAGCCGCCGGCGGAGTGGGCGGCGAGCACCGCCAGATGCTCTCGGAGTGCATGCGCGGTGTCGGCGTCGAGCTCTCCCGCGAGACGCAACTCCAGTCGCGGAGGAAGGCTTCCTCCGCTCTCCCGGCGGACGGAAAGTCTCGAGGACGAAGCCGCTTCTTGGGGCTCTTGCGGCAGGGTCGACCCGTCGCCGCCCGCCAGTGCGGCACCGGCTGTCTCGTCATCCTGCGGCTCGGGCTGAGGTGGTGGCATCTGTTTTCCGGATCGGCTCGGCGACAGTTGCCGACCAGACTTCCCGGCGCACCAGGAGGCGCCAGCAGCGCTTCCACGCCCGCATCTTTGCACAGGGTAAAGATCTGCATCAACACCCGGCGAAGATTTTCGTCCTGCCGACGTGATCGCCGTCCTCAGGCCCGCAGGGGGCGGGTGAGGACCGTCGGCCAGACCACTTGCGCTCGAACCGTCACCGCGGGACGCGCACGCTCGGGCGACGCGGCCCCGCTCGGCCTCCCGGCGATTCCTGCGTGCGCAGCCCCTGGGGCCGCCCGTCCACACCAACGACTTCGACCGGCGACACGTCGCCCGGACGGTCACCCGTCGCCGAGAGCCGGGCTGCTCCACGAAGCACATGTGGTGCGCCATGCGAGAAGACGGGACGAGGGGTCGTCAGGGCCCGATGTCGACCTGGTGCTCCACGGTGACCTGGTCGACTTCCGACACCCGTACAGTGAGCCGCATCGTCCACGTCCCTTCCGTGGGCAGGGTGAGACTGTCACTGCCCCAGTAGCCGCGCTCGTCCACGAGCTCCGCATCCAGGGGGCCCACGCCCTGCGAAACCAGGGTGAAGGCGAGACGCAGTTCGGGCACAGGTACGAGCCCGCCGTCTGCGCCGTAGACGACCGCCTGGACCGCGTTGCGTCCGACCCGCCCGGGTTCCAGGACGATCTGCACCCTGCCGCTCCCCAGGGGTCCCAGGGTGCGACTGCCGGTGTCGAAGGGGACCATCGACAAGGACTGAGTGGGCTGACCGGGCACGAGAACCGCCAGCGCCGCCGACTCCTCGGCCGCCCGTCCGGTCTGCGTCCCGGTCAGCATCGTGGTGAGCACCAGGACCACCATGCCGACCGCCACCTCGGCCAGCACGCACCGGCGCAGCCCGCGCCGCTGCGCTGTCCGCTCCGTCGAAACCCCGGCCCTGGACGCTACGGTGCCGGAGGGATCGTCCGCCTCCCGGCCGCCCACCGCGATCGGCGCCCGCTCCGGCTCGGGCGCCGTGAGCAGCCGCCCGGTCCAGCGCCGTGACTGCGCGGCCACCGCCAGTACCACCAGCACGGTCCACACCTTCAGCGACAGTGTCCGGCCGTACCCGGTGTGCAGCAGCGCGTCCCAGGACCCCAGCCCGCGCCAGGACTGGTAGACGCCGGTGGCGGCGAGAACCGTCACCGAGACGAACGCCAGCCGGGAGAAGCGGGCGACCGCGGCGGGAGGGAGCGGATCCTCGGCCGGTGCCCGGTACAGGGTGGTGAGCAGGGCGGCCAGCCCGCCCAGCCACGCCGCCATCGCGAGAAGATGAAGTGCGGTGGAGACGACCGCCACGGGGACCTGGACGCCGACCGCGGCATGCTCGGCGACGACCCAGGTCGCCGCCAGGGCCAGGGCGAACAGGACACCGGCCATCCTCCCGAGTCGGCCGGCGCCTTCCCCGATCCTCCGGTTCCGAACGAGCACGGCCAAGACGAGCAGCAGCACCAGCCGCACCAGCAGGGCGACGCCCGTCCGGGTCTCCATCGTGCCGCGCAGCGACCGCGCGTCGAACACCGCGCCCGGTCCTTCGCCGCTGTCGTACGGTCCGCGGAGCAGCACCAAGGCCAAGGTGGACAGCGTCAGTACCCACCAGCCGGTCACGAAGAGTCGGCGTACGGCTCGCCGGGCCGTGGCCGTCGGCCAGCAGGCCAGGACGAACACGGCGATGCCGATGAGCAGGGCCAGTCCCGCGTAGGCGACGTAGCGGGCCGTCTCGTTCAGCGTGCTCGTGGCCCTGGGTACGGCCGGCTGCGCGGTGGCGGCGGGCCTGGCGGGCGAGCGTTTGCCGACGGAGAAGGTGAAGGCTCCGGTCACGGCGTGGCTGTCCGCCGACACCACCCGCCAGGAGACGGTGTACGTGCCCTGGCCAAGCCCTCCGGCGAGGCGGACGCGGGCCGTGTTGCCCCGTCCGTCGGCGTGCTCCGGATCGCCCGCTGTCGCCGGGCGGTTGTCGGGGTCGAGGACGCGGACGGAGTTCTCGACGAGGGCGACGGCTTCGTCGAAGGTCACCGTGATCTGTCGTGGCGCGGCCTTCAGGACGACGCCCTCGCGGGGGTCGCTGCTCGTGAACACGGCGTGCGCGGAGGCCGGGGTCGCGCCGGCCAGGAGAGAGAGGGCGAACGCCACAGCCAGGACGAGCAGGGCCCGGTACGTCCTGCGGGCGCCAGGCGTCGGCCGGAGTACGGGACTGGAGAGCGTTACCCGAACACCGAAGGCGGACGCTCGGTTCACCGCGCACCGCCCCGCCCGGCGCGGCGCCGGTTCAGCCGCCAGGCGAATGCGCCGAGCCCGAGCAGGGCGGCGGCTGTCCCGGCGGCGATCAGCCCTCCGAGCGAGTTCTCACCCTCCGCGCGCGCCGAGGCACTGGCGTCGCCGCCGTCGGAGGGGCCTTCGGACGGTGCGCTGGACACCCTGACGGAAGGCGGGCTGAGGGGCTGCGCGTCGGCGGTCGAGGGCCTCAGCTTCAACACCGGAGCCGGCTGGTCCGACTCCGCTTCCTGCGTGGGCAGTTCGATCCAGCGCGAGACCCTGCCGTCGCCGTAGGTGTCGACGGTCTTGAACACGAGCTCCTGGACGTCGGGCAACTGCCGCACGGTGATCGCGTGTTCGGCGTCCGCTCCCGTCGCCAGAGCAGGGCCGCCGATCGTGTAGCCGTCCGAGGTGGTCTTCAAAGTCCAGCCCTTCGGGGCATGCGCGAGCGTCACGTCGTCCGGCTCGATGCCTTTCGGCAGGGCGACGCGCACCCGGGCGAAGCCCGCCGTGTCGGACTCGGCCTCGGAGGTGAAGGTGAGGGTGACATTGCGGGCCAGAGCCCTCGGGGTGTCGGCCTCGACCTCCGTGTGCGCGGACGCGGGGCGGGCCAGGACGAAAGCGGATGTCAGAGCGAGGGCGCCGACCACGGCGATGCGGCCGAACTCGCGAGCAGCGGGATCCAGGGATTGCACGGAAGGCAGGGGCACGAACGAACTCCGGAAGCGTCAGGCCGGGCGGGCTTCGACCCGACCGGGATGATGGCGAAGGGACCGGAACAACGAGGTCTTCCGGTGGCCCCCGGCGCGGCAGCGCACGTTCCGGCGCTCCGAATCCGATCGGCAGGCAAGTCCCTCGGCACGCCGCTCGCCGCAAGACGGGCAGTGCCCGGCGCACCGGGCGCATCAGCAGCTTGACCCACAACCGTCTCAGCCGCCCACCGGCGGCCACCATCACGCGTCGTGCCATGCAGGCGCCGGCCAACGCGGCCGCGACGGCCACGTCTGCCTGGTGCAGCAGCCATGCCACGGCGAGCGCTGCGCCCATGTGGACAGCGGTCATAGCGGCGGAGGACTGGTGCCAGGAGTGGCCGTCGCCGGAGGCCGTCACCGAGCCGCCGTTCATCGCATGTACGGCGGGACCGGCGTGGACCGCCGTGTTCCGGTGCCCGTCGGCCGCCCAGGCGAGAGCCAGATGGAGCGCACCCTGCACGGCAAGCGTGCATCCGACCGTGGCCAGCGGGGAGAAACGACGGCGGGCGGCGGGCCAGACACCCGCGAACTGCAGCAGCACAAGGGCGGCCACAAGGCGCCACGGCTCTGCCGCGCCGCCGGCCGCATGGTGGCCGAGGGCGGCGAGGACGCTGCCCGCCAGGGCGAAGACTCCCGCCCGGGCACAGGCGCCCGACGTGTTCGCCCGCTCTCCCTCTCCCCTCTCAGAGAGGGACACGCAGGCGCCCTTTCGCACGTCTACCCCCTCGCAGGCTCGACCGTATCCGGTGCGTCGGCGCACCCCGTCATGGTGCGGGTACGGCGGCGGATCCCCCAGCGTTCACTCTCCTGGCCCCGCGTTGCCGCGCGCCCGTCGTCCTCACCGGAGGCCGTCACCAGCGGACGTGCTCGCATCGCCCCACTTGACATGCTTTGCATAATGCAAAGGTACGGAAGGGGCAGCAATGAGTGCCATCCAAACGGCCAAGAACAGGCCGGCCGCAGCGCAGAAGACGCCGATCGGTCTCCCACCCTCGCGGAGACTCACCGATCCGCGCTCCGCGCCCTGGGGGCTGCCGGTACTGGCCGTGGTGGTCGGCGCCGGGGCGGGAGCGGGATCGATCGTCTTCCGCTGGTGCATCACCACCTTCACCCACCTCTTCTCCGGACACGGCGACTACGCCGCGTCCCCGGGCTCCGGCAATCCGCACGTGCCGTGGCTGGGCCCGTACTTCGTGCTGATCGCTCCCGTGCTCGGCGGCCTGCTCTACGGGCCATTGGTGTACCGCTTCGCCAGGGAGGCCCGCGGGCACGGGGTACCCGAGGTGATGGTGGCCGTCGCCCAGCGCGGTGGGCGGATCAGCCCCAAGGTGGCCGTCGTGAAGACGCTGGCCTCCGCGCTGACCATCGGCTCCGGCGGCTCGGTGGGCCGGGAAGGGCCGATCGTGCAGATCGGCTCGGCACTCGGCTCAACGCTCGGCCGTCTGGCGAAGGTGCCCGAGGGACGGATGAAGCTCCTCGTCGCCTGCGGCGCGGCAGGCGGCATCGCCGCCACCTTCAATGCCCCCCTCGCCGGCGTCTTCTTCGCCATGGAGCTGATCCTGGGCACGTTCAGCACCGAGGCGTTCGGCGCGGCCGTACTGGCCAGCGTGACGTCGAGCGTCATCGGCCGGGCGGCCTTCGGCGACGTGGCCTTCCTCAGCCTGCCGGACTTCCACGTGGACCATCTCGCGCAGTACGGCCTGTTCGCCGCGCTGGGTGTGGTGGCCGCCCTGGTCGGCGTGGGCTTCTCGCGGTTCCTGTACCTGATCGAGGACGCCTGCGACTGGCTGTGGCGCGGCCCCGAGTGGCTGCGCCCGGCGGTCGGCGGCCTCGCGCTGGGCCTGGTGCTCCTTGCCCTGCCCGAGATGTACGGCGTGGGCTACCCGGTCCTGCAGAAGGCGACCGAGGGCGGCTACGCGGTCGCCTTCCTGCTGTTGCTGCTGGCCGGCAAGATGCTGGCGACCAGCCTGACCATCGGCATCGGCGGCTCGGGCGGCGTCTTCGCGCCCAGCCTGTTCATCGGGGCGATGCTCGGCGCGGCGTACGGCACCGGCGCGCACGACCTGCTGCCCGGCACCGCCGGTGCGGTGGGCGCGTACGCGCTGGTCGGAATGGGCGCCGTCTTCGCCGGCGCCTCCCGCGCGCCGATCACCGCCGTGGTGATCCTCTTCGAGCTCACCGGCGAGTACTCGATCATCCTGCCGCTGATGCTGGCGATCGTGCTCGCCACCGCCACCAGCCGTCTGCTGTCCCGCGACACCGTCTACACGCTCAAACTGCGCCGCCGCGGCATCGACATCGAGGGTCCCGCACGGGGCGCACGGATCGGTGCGCAGCGGGTCGACGCCGTCATGGAGCCCCTGCCCTCGCCCCTGTCGTGGTCGACACCGCTCTCCGACGCCGCCGATCTGCTGAGCCTTTCCGGCCACGGCGCGCTGCCGGTCGCGGACGAGGCGGGCGCGTACGCCGGGGTGGTCACCGCCCAGGCGGTCGCCGAGGCCCTCGCCGAGCAGTCGGACGCCGTGCCCACCCGGGTCGGCCAACTCGCCGAGCGACCCGCGCCCGTCACCGCGGACCAGTCCCTCGCGCAGGCGCTGAACACTTTGCTTGCGGCGGCAGGAACAGGGGTCCCGGTCCTCGATCACGCGCACGGCGAGCCGGTCGGCTGGCTCAGCCACCAAAGCGCCCTGCGCGCGGTGCACCCGGCGGGCGCATAGAACACGCCCTGCCCCCACGGCCCCGGCAGAGCGAGTACCGGACACGCCTGGGCCACATGCACCGGCCCCGCCCTCGCAGACGAGGACACAGCACTTCACCCTTATGTTGCACTGTGCAAAAATGGGGAGAGGCGACTTTGACGCACCCATCGCTCCCGGGAGGCCAGCATGCCCACGAACCACGTCCGGCGCGCGTACTCTTTCGTGTGCCTCGACTGCGGACACGGCTGGGAAGGCGCGTACGACATCGATGTGACCGTGGACGAGCACGCCCGGATCACCGCCGACTACCAGCTCGACGGCGAACGCGTACCGTCCCCGCTGCAGTCACCGCAGTGCCCTTCCTGCGAGGGACACAAAATACGCATCATGCGGCCGGGGCGTGTGGCTTCGGCCCATCTGTACGAGACGTGACCGGAGGCGGCGGGCTCTCGTGAAACCCCGGCCCGACGGGGCACGCCATTCAGAGCAGTCGCCCTCCGCGTGTGCTGACGGCCGGACAGGGACCCGAAGACACGTTACTGAGGAGCCCCCGCGTCCGTGACCTGGCCATTGATCGGTCTCGTCATCTTCTCCGAGGTTCGACAGGGCAGGCGGCCCGGCCGTGCGCCTCCGCTTCGGCCGGGCCGCGGGGTATCTATCCCACCGGCAGGAAGTCCCGGGCGGCGATGAACTCGGGTCGGCGTACCGGGGCGGCGAAGGGCTCCACCGGCTGGTTCTCCACGCTGTTGAACACGATGAAGACGTTGCTGCGCGGGTAGGGCGTGATGTTGTCCCCGGAACCGTGCATGCAGTTGCAGTCGAACCAGGTCGCCGAGCCCGCCGATCCGGTGAAGAGCTTGATGCCGTGCTCCAGGGCCATCTCGGTCAGCGCCGGCGCCGAGGGGGTGCCGGCCTCCTGCATCCGCAGAGATCTCTTGTAGTTGTCCTTGGGCGTTGCTCCCGCGCAGCCGAGGAAGGTCCGGTGTGAGCCCGGCATGATCATCAGGCTGCCGTTGGTGTCACGGTTCTCGGTGAGGGCGATCGACACCGAGACGGTGCGCATCCGGGGCAGGCCGTCCTCGGCGTGCCAGGTCTCGAAGTCGGAGTGCCAGTAGAACCCGCCGGCCCCGAAGCCCGGTTTGACGTTGACGCGGCTCTGGTGGACGTAGACGTCGGAACCGAGGATCCGTCGAGCGGTGTCCACAACTCTCGGGTCCCGGACGAGTCGGGCGAAGACCTCACTGATGCGATGGACTTCGAAGATCGAGCGGATCTCCTGGGAGGAGGTTTCGATGACGGCACGCTCGTCGTTGCGTACCGCCGGATCGGCGATCAACCGCTTCAGTTCGGCCCGGTAGGTCAGGACTTCCGTCCGGGTGAGCAGTTCGTCCACGGTGAGGAAGCCGTCACGTTCGAAGTCGCTCAGTTCCGCGGACGGTTCGCCCCAGAGCACGGGGTCTCGGCGGGGCGTCGTCACTTCGGCCGCACCGCGTGTCGGATACAGGTCGGTCATCTCAGGCTCCTTCCGTGAGCAGGGGGTAGGCGCCGTTCTCGTCGTGCACTTCGCGGCCGGTGACCGGCGGATTGAAGACGCAGACGAAGCGCAGATCGGTGCGGGGACGCATGGTGTGCCGCTCGTGCCCGTCGAGAAGGTAGAGCGTGCCGGGGGAGATCCGGTGTGTCTCACCGGTTTCGTCGTCGGTGAGATCGCCCTCGCCCTCGACGCACAGGACGGCCTCGATGTGGTTCGCGTACCACATGGAAGTCGTGGTGCCCGCGTACATGACGGTCTCGTGGACCGAGAAACCCACGCCGTCCCCGGCGAGGACGAGACGCCTGCTGCGCCAGGCTCCGGTTTCGGCGGTCACGTCACGGTCCGTGCCCTCGACGTCGGTCAGTGATCGAATGATCATGCGTTCGTCTCCCCCTGCGCGGTCTGGCGTACGGCCCGGGCGAGAGTGCGCAGGCCCTCGTCGAGCTCGTCCGCGGTGATGGTCAGTGCCGGCAGCAGTTTGAGGACCTCGTCCTGGGGACCCGAGGTCTCGATGAGCAGGCCCAGTTCGAAGGCCCGGGCGCTGGCCCGCGACGCCCATCCCTTGTCGTCGAACTCCAGGCCCCACACCAGCCCGCGCCCGCGGTGGCGGGCGCCGGTGCCGGCGTGCTCGGCGACGATCTCGCGCAGGACGGCCTCGGTCTGCTCGCCACGGGCGACGGTCTGCTTCGTCATGCTGTCGCTGTCCGCCCAGTACGTGTCCAGGGCTGCCGTCGCCGTGACGAAGGCGGGGTTGTGGCCACGGAAGGTGCCGTTGTGCTCCCCGGGCTCCCAGACGTCGAGTTCGGGTTTGAAGAGGGTCAGGGCCATGGGGAGGCCGTAGCCGCCGATGGACTTGGAGAGGGTGATGATGTCGGGGACGATGCCGGCCTCCTCGAAGGAGAAGAACGAGCCCGTCCGCCCACAGCCCATCTGGACGTCGTCGACGATCAGCAGCATGTCGCGCCGCTCGCACAGATCGGCCAGACCGCGAAGCCACTCCGGGCGGGCCACGTTGACCCCGCCCTCGCCCTGAACCGTCTCGACGATCACAGCGGCGGGCTGGTTGAGTCCGGAACCCTGGTCTTCCAGCAGACGTTCGAACCAGAGGAAGTCGGCGACGCGTCCGTCGAAGTAGTTGTCGAACGGCATGGGGGTGCCGTGCACCAGCGGAATCCCCGCGCCGGCCCGCTTCATGGAGTTGCCCGTCACGGCCAGCGAGCCCAGGGACATGCCGTGGAAGGCGTTGGTGAACGAGACGATCGCCTCCCGGCCCTTGACCTTGCGGGCCAGCTTCAGCGCCGCTTCCACGGCGTTGGTGCCGGTGGGGCCGGGGAACATCACCTTGTGCGCCAGCCCGCGCGGGCGCAGCACGAGATCCTGGAAGCGCTCCAGGAAGGCCCGCTTCGCGGTCGTGCTCATGTCCAGGCTGTGCGTGACGCCGTCGCGTTCCAGGTAGTCCAGCAGGGCGCGCTTGAGTACCGGGTTGTTGTGCCCGTAGTTGAGCGCTCCGGCACCCGAGAAGAAGTCGAGATAGGTCCGCCCGTCCTCGTCATGGATGCGGCTGCCCCGGGCACGGTCGAACACGACAGGCCAGCTGCGGCAGTAGCTGCGGACCTCGGACTCCAGGGTCTCGAAGATGGAGGGGGAAGGCTGAGTGACAGTCACTGAGGTAGGTCCTTCGGTGCGGTTCATGCCAGCGGGCCGATGCGGTAGAGGAACTCGGGCTCGTGTCCGTGCGCCGTGGGGAACAGGTCCTCGCCGAAGAGGACTTCGCGCTCGATGCGCGCCCCGCGCCGTTGGGCGAACGAGGCGAACAGCCGGTGCGAGGGTTCATTGCCGGGTGTGATCGTCGTCTCGACCCGGCGCGCCCCCACGTCCACGCCGCGCACCGCGATGTCGTCGAGCATCCGGCCGGCCAGCCCGCGACCCCGATGCGCGCCGTCCACGGCCACCTGCCAGATGACCAATGTCTGCGGGTGGTCGGGCCGCATGTATCCGGTGATGAACCCGATGGGGTGGCCGAGGACGTCACGCGCCACGACGGAGGTGCGGGAGAAGTCACGGCACCACAAAAGATAGCTGTAGGCCGAATTGAGATCGAGGACGCCGGTCTCGCGGGCGATGCGCCACATAGCTGCGCCGTCCGCAATATCGGGAAGGTCGAGAGTCGGTACCGGGCAGGGCGAATCCGTCTCCTTGCTGGATTTCATGGGTGACAAACCTAGATGGAGAAGTTGAATTACGCAGCGCACGAACTTCTCACAAGAGACCTGTTCGCGACGACTCTGATTCGGGGTTAAACGGATGAAACCATGACAGAAGAGAAGGGTATTTCGGGCATTACGACACCGCGTTACGCTGCGATAACGATACGGAAATCCCCTGGTTTGACAGTCTCGTTATGGGGGAGGGGGAGGTTCGGGATCAGAATTTCAGGACCGATGGAAATGCGCGCATGCTTTCACGGCTCCGGCGTCAGGCTTCGCGGGAGCCGTGCAGGGCGACTGTCGGGACCTTCATCGATTTCTTACGGAACCGCCCGGAATTACCTCGCTTGCTATCCTGTTCCGAATTCCTGAAGACTTCTTCGATGGCTCGGCTCGTTGCTGCGTGCGCCTCTGGCGTCGGGTACTCATCGCGGCGTTCCCGCGCGAACCACGTCTCGGCGGTATGTCAACGCCTCGCCGAGGGCGCCACTGCCGCCCTTGTGGCCGTCGGGAGCCTCGTCGCGAAGCTGATCCGGACGTGCCGCCGGATGTGCTGCCGGTGTGCGTCGTGAGGCGGACCCCTCCTGGACGACTGTTCGCACGGGAGGCCCCCTCGGCGACTCGAACCGGCCTCTGGAGCCTTGCTGTCTTGAGCCTATGCAATCTTTGCTCTGTATAACCATTGCCTCCCCTTTACTGTTATTGAACCGAAGCCGAAGCCCGGGCATGCTTGGTCGTCGTCGGTGGGCGGGGTCCCGCCGGGCGGCGTCGTCGCGGAACCGGTGACGAATGCCCGGGGGCGTGCTCTGTCGGGGCGGCGCTCCGGTATGCGGGGGGCGTTGCGCACGGAGGGAAGAGCTCGACCGATGGGGCCCTGCTGTGCTCCGTCATGGTCGGGAGCTCTACTGGGGCACCACCCTGGTCCTCTGCTCGGACGGCCTGATCGAGCGCCGTGACGAGGACATCGACACCGGCTTGGCCCGCCTCGCCGACTCTCTGGTCCACCACGGGCAGGCCGGTCACGAAGCCCTGGCCGATGCCCTCCTGACCGGCCGATCCGCTTGCCACCCGCTGTCAGGAAGGCGCGGACATTTCCCGCTCGGCAGCGGTGCTGGGGGATGACTGGCGGCGGTGTTCGGGGCGCCAGGTGGCGACCAGGGCGGCGGCCAGCAGCAGTTCGGCGATGTCGCCGCCGTAGTACATGATCTCCGCGCCTGTCCGGACCTGATGGATCGGTGCGTGGACGTCGACCCAGAAGCCGCCGTACATCAGCTGGGAGATCACCGCGTGCGCCGCGATCGCGACGCCGAGGCACACCAGCCGGGCTCGCACTCCAGGGCGGGAGGGGGCGGGGTCGGGGCCGGCGACGACGTAGGCGAACAGGCATCCGGACAGCAGGAAGTGTGCGTGCAGCAGCCAGTGTGCTGCCGGGGCGCCCGTGGTCGCGTTGTAGAGGGGGGTGAAGTAGAGGACCGCGAGGCTGCCCGTGGACAGTGCCAGCGCGACCGCGGGGTGGGCGATCACGCGGGCGGGCGGGCTGTGCAGCACGGCGGTCAGCTGCCGTCCCCGGACCGTGGGCAGGGTGCGCAGCAGGAGGGTGACGGGTGCCGCGAGGACGAGCGCGAGCGGCGCGTACATGCCGATGAGCAGGTGCTGGACCATATGGCCGCGGAAGTCCTCGTGCGCGAAGCCGGTCACGGGCGGCAGCAGCGCGACGCCGAGCAGGATGGTTCCGGTCAGGAAGCCGGTGGTCCGCCACCGGCTCCAGCCCAGGGCCGGGTTGCCGTGGCGTGCCCGGCGGGCGAGCAGCAGGTAGGCGCCGGCAGCGGCCAGTAGGACGAGCGCGGGCAGCAGCGTCTCCGGGAGGCTGCTGCCCGCTTCGTGCCCGTGTGCGGGCATGTCGTGGTCCATCAGGCTTGCCCGTTCTCGCTCCGCCCGGCCGGGGCGCCGGGGTCGAAGGGCAGGCCGCTGCGCTGGAGCAGATAGCCGCCGGCGACCAGCAGGGCCCCCAGGACGAGGAAGCCGATGTCCCACCAGACCTGGCCTTCTCCGGCGTGGACGTGGTGGATACCCAGGACGTGATGGTCCAGCACGCCTTCGACCAGGTTGAACAGGCCCCAGCCGACGAGCATCCAGCCCCACAGCACCCGGGAGGCCCACACCCGCCGCCGGTTGTGGGTGACCCGCGTGTACAGGACGGCGAGCCCGAGGAGGACCGACAGCCAGCACACGGTGTGGAAGATGCCGTCCCACAAAGTGTTCATCTCCAGGCCGGAGACGGTGTGGGGGTCGTAGTACCTCACCCCGATGTGGTCCTGGTTGGTGCTGGAGAGCATGTGGTGCCACTGCAGCAGCTGGTGCAGCAGGATGCCGTCGACGAACCCGCCCATCCCCACCCCGAGCACGATGCCCGGCAGCTGGATGCTCCTCGGCTGTGAGAGGCCGATCCGCGCGTCGTCCGTCGTCGTGGCCATCGCCTTGTCTCCGCTCCTGCTCCAGGACTCTGCTTGAAGTTGCCTCAGCCGCAGGTTGCCCTCTTCGCGGCACCTGACGCGTGCGGATCGTCCGTCCGGCTCAATCGGCGTGCAAAACCGGACAGCCGGCGCGCGGCCGAGACGCATGAACGCATACGACACTCCGACGAACCTGGGGGATACCGAGCTCAAGGCAGATGCCGCCAGGGCTCCGGCCCTGTTCCGCCGGCCGACCGAGGGGGACGACGGCCGCGTCCTGCCGCACGTGAGGGGCCGGCGTCCGTCCCCGGACCCTGACCGGACGAGTTCCCCAGACGCCGTCCCTAGCCGTGCCCTGATCGCACTCGCGGTGTACTCCGCCTCCGACACGGTCGCGGACGTAGGGCGTGGCCTTCGCCGGGCACTGCACTTCTTCGCTGTTCGGCATGGACGGGCCTCGCGAACCGTCCGTAGGCTGGTGATCGCCTACGAAGGGGGCGGCGTGAACGGCAATCCGCTGTATCACTGGATAGGGCTGGCAGTGTCCACGGCGTTCATGCTGCCGTTGCCGGTGGCGATTCTGGCGGGGTGGACACCGCCGTGGATGCGTAAGCGTCAGGCAGGGATACGGCTTCGCGCCTACGGCATTCTGTGCATCTACGCCCTCATGCTCGTCAACGGCATCCCCCGGATCGCCGAGGCCTCATTCGAGACGGTCATGGTCTGGACGAACGTCGGCTTCGGCTTCACCGCCGCCGCTGCGGTCCTGCTCCTGCTCTCGGCACGCAAGGATTCAGGCGCCCGGACGGCACTGTCACGTTCGCTGGCCGGGGTGGGAAGATCTTCGGATTGATCACGCTGGAGGAGGCTGTCCGTGGGGAACGTGTCACCGTTGTACAAGGGGCACCGGTACCCGGTCGAGGTCATCTCCCAGGCGGTGTGGCTGTACCACCGCTTCCCGCTCAGCTTCCGCGAGGTCGAGGAACTCATGCTCGAACGCGGCGTGATCGTCTCCTACGAGACCATCCGCGCCTGGTGCGCCAAGTTCGGGCAGACCTACGCCAACGCGCTGCGGCGCAGACAGCCCGGACCCGGCGACAAGTGGCACCTGGACGAGGTCTTTCTCAAGATCAACGGACAGGTCCGCTACCTGTGGCGGGCCGTAGACCAGGACGGGAACGTACTGGACATCCTCGTTCAGAACCGCCGCAACAAGGCCGCGGCCAGGCGCTTCTTCCGCCGGCTCCTGAAGAAGACAGGGCGGTGCCGCGGGTGATCGTCACCGACAAGCTCCGCTCCTACGGGGCGGCCCACCGCGAAATCATGCCCTCCGTCGAGCACCGTTCCCACAAGGGCCTGAACAACCGGGCAGAGAACAGCCATCAGCCCACCAGGCAGCGCGAACGGGCGATGAAGGGTTTCCGCAGCACCGGTGGAGCCCAGCGGTTCCTGTCCGCGTTCAGCGGCATCTCACCCCACTTCCGGCCACGCCGGCACCGGATGACCGCCCCCGGCCACCGCACCGAGATGATCAACCGCTTTGGGATCTGGGACCAGATCACCGGCACCGCCGGCCAGCCCACCGCAGCTTGAGCCAAGGCTGACGCCTCGACCAGCCATATCCTGGCAGCCCCTCAGGCACACACACGCCCAACAACGTGACAGCGCCGCACCCGAAGCTAATCCGGCAAGGTCAGTAATCAGCGCGCCGCGGGCGGGCCCACGCGAACGTTCGACACCAAGGAGTCCCGTCCGGCCATCAGCTCTGGCACGTACTTGTAGACCGTGGTGCGGGAGACACCTAGCAGCTTCGCGATGGACGTGATGGTGTTCTCCGGATGGGTCGCGGTGATCTTCCACAACGCCCTGGACATCGCCAAGATCGTCCGTCAGCTGCCGGAGGAGGGCTGGGCGATCGAGCCGGAGGACCTGGCGCACATCTCGCCGTACTGACTGAGCACATCAACCGGTTCGGCGAGTGCGGCACCCACGAGCTCAGGCGTACGACCCGAACGCTGAGGGCGGTCATCGCCGCAGAGATGGAGGCGGCACCGTCTGCGTCGAACACCCACAGGACGTCGTGGCTCGCAAAGATTTGCGATGCTGCTGGGGTGGTGTTGTCCTGGAAAGGGAGCTTAATTGCATTCCTGCGATCCTCAACTAAAGGGTTGCGTACGACGTACCGGCGGCCCCGATGGGGCCGCGCCCAGGGCGCTCGGCGTGAGCCGCAAATTTCGGTCTCTTGTGCGCCAACCGACAAGATCGGGGTAACTGGCATCTGGCGTGAGGGAACAGTCTGGCGCCAGCCGCTGAAGTTCGCTCTACGCATGGAAGAGGAATCACGATGACACCACACCACCCAGATATTCGCCCTCGGCCCGACGACCTCATTGTCAGCTGGTCTACTCAGCAAAGAGATCTACGTCACTTCGTCACAGAAGCACGTACACATCCGGAGAACTACCCGCCCATCGACTATTCCGAACCCGCGCAGCCCGAGCCCTCAACCTGGCCGCCCACTTTCCCGATCATGCCGCCCGGGGTCCCAGACTTCCAGCTTTCCGCGAGGTTGACCGATACAGCGAGCGCCCACGCCATATTCTTGAAAAGCCAGGACAAGGACTGGGCGAATGCTGATCAAAACATGCATCGCGGTCCTGACGGGAATCTGGTCTGGGACGTTGGGCAGCCGATGTGGGAGGCGGGGTACCACGCCTGGCGGTCGGAAAACGTAGCCTATGGATACGCCGACGCAGAGGAAGTAGTTCGCTTCTGGATGCAACATGATGCACCGTCGAAATGGGGTCATCGAAATAGCATCCTGTACGATGACTGGTATGCATCAGACGACATTCGCGAGGCTGGCTTTGGATATGTGGAAGGTGGCCCATGGGCCCACTACTGGGTGCTAGACATGGGCAGGAAGGAAGGACCATTCTAATGTCCTCCGGTTTCAGGTGCGGATTGTTTTAGGACGAGGGTTCACGGTTCGGACGGGCGTCCGGGGTGATGCAGTCCATGGGGCGTTCCTCGGACCAGGGGCGGAAATCCCCTCGAACGAGCAACGGTCAGTGCCGGCTGCCCACTCGGCCACCGCAGCGACCCCGGCCTGCACGCCGTCCAGGAACGCCCAGGCGTCGGCGAAGTGCATCGGACCGCCGCCGACTAGGCGCCGCGTGCCGCTGACGGTCAGGTTGAAGCGCACTGTGCCGTACACGAGCCGGAGCTTTCCGCGAGGTTGACCCGATACAGCGAGCGCCCACGCCATATTCTGCGAGGACGCACCGCGGCCATCCGCCACCTCGTCCTCCAGGACCTGGCATCCCAGGCAGACGAACGCGCACGGGTCAGGATCTGCGACGGGAGGCGGGGGAGTGCTCATCGTGCTGGTGTCCTTGCGGCGGGGGACGGTGGGGGGAGGCCGGGGTGGTGCCGCGGGGTAAGCCGGGGATGTCGGGGCGGCAGTGGGTGCAGGGCCGCATGCCGTCGGCGAGGAGGCGGCGTGCTTCGTCGCGGACGACCGGGCGGCGCCTCTTGCCCGTCATGTGGCAGTCTCCGGCGTGGACCTGGATCGGCGGGCGTCCGGCGCCGATGCCCAGCTCCACTGTCCAGTCCGGGGGTTCGGACCGGCGGCGCCGCCCGTGCTCGGTTTCTGTCTGCCGCTGCTGCATGGCGGCGATCTTCGCGTCGGTGCGGGTCAGCCACACCTGCCGTCTCCATCAGGAAGACCTGGACGCCTCGGTTCAGGTCGCCGTTCGGGGAGCCTGCTCGTTCACGCGGCCCTCCCACGCCCCTACACAGTGGGCGAGGTCCTCTGAGAGGTAGACGTGAAACCGGCGTGGCGGGTCGATGACCGTGGCCATGTACACCCGTGTGTCTCCTGCATCGTGGAGTCCGTCGACGGCCTGAGCCAGGCTCTCCAGCAGACCTGGATCAGATTCTCCCGTCTCCACCAACATGTCCAGCCGGTCGCACCAGATCGCCCACAACGAGCGGGCCGAGGCCGTATTCGAAGGGACCTCCCACCGCGCGCCCGACAGCAGAGCAGCCAAGGCCGCGGGCCCACTGATGGAGCCATTCCTGGCCAGAGCGGACCTCAACACCTCGAACGTCAAATTGCCCTCTCTGGTTTGGCCTTGGTGCTCAGGATCCGTCGCCCCAACCGAAAGTGACGTTGTACGCGCGCTGGAGTGCGTGTCGGCCGTGGTCCCTGTCGGTGTAGGCCCATGCGAGGGCTGCGGAGAACCAGAGCAGAAGGACTCCGCTGACGATGCCCAGAGCGACCGGCTTCCCGTTCCAGCTGAGGAGGACCAGGGCGATGGTCACGATGGCCGCGCCGAGGTGGGCTCCCCGCGAGTCGAGCGTCACAGCCTTGCGTGCTTCTCTGCGTTCGGCCCGTTCTGCGGCGAAGCGCTCCTCTCGAACAGGCTGCGGCTCGTTCTCGTCGAAGTTCATCTCATCCCCCTGGCGCTGACGCTACATGGACCCGGTCCACGTCGGCAGAGGAGCATCACGGGGATATGGATCAGGTACTCAGGGCTGGGAGACGATGTCGCGCACGTTGTGCAGCCGCCGCAGCACTTCACCGGGTTCGTACAGAGCGGTGAGGCGGGCGGCGGTGGAGACGGTCAGGGCCATGATCCGCTCTTCCTGGCACAGCCGGGAGAGCTGGTCGCTGCTGTCCCCGGCGGGTGCGTAGACAGCCGCGGCGACCGTCCGGGCATGGGCACCGTCTCCAGCCAGGCGAGCCCCGCGGGCGGCATGACCGCACGGCGGTGCAGCGCGAAGTCGGAGTCGAGCAGCACCGCGTCCGTCAGCAGAGCGGATGTCTGCTGCTCCATGTAGTCCGCGGAGGCCCGTGCCACCGCATCTGCAGTGGCTGCAAGTGGTCGCAGAGGAGTCATAGCTACTGCTGGCGGCGATCCACCACGGGCCGCTGGCCGGTGCCGAACAGACCGCCCGGCTGGTCGGCGAACGGCTCGACGGCGTCCGCGTGCAGCTCTCCGCCGCCGTCGGTGACTACATCCCGTACCTGCCAGTACGTGAGGAGTTCCCGCCCGAGACAGCTGACGCCATGCTCGGGTTCCTGGACCAGTTCCCAGCCCAGGAGCGCGAGGACGGACCCCGGCTTGCGGGGGAAGCAGTCGCGGAGTTCACCGGACCTGTCCGCGGCGACGAGCCGCGCCACGAACTCGTCGTCACCCACAACTTCCCGTCGGTTGGCTCGTCCGAGCCGCCCTCGACGCGCCGAAGTGGCGCTGGATGGGTATCAACCACGCCAACGCGGCACTGACCGTCATCCGCTACGCACCAGGCCGCCCACCGGCAGTTCTCCTCTTCAACGACACCGGCCACCTCCCCGCCGAACTCTGCTGGACCGGCTTCCCCCAGGAGCTCCACGTCTGAGACCCGTAGGTGCGGTCGGTGTACCCCCTGGTGGTGAAGCGCTTGGAGGCCCTGAGTAGCGGAGAGGGAGGGACGCGACTGTCATGCGGACGGCGAGGAAGTGGGGATCAGTTGTCGCGCTCCGGGGGGCGGATCAGGTGCACGTAGGAGACGCCGCCCTGATTCACGCAGTCCTGGGCCAGGTCGTGAACGTGCCAGAAGTAGTCGAGATCAGGTTCTACGGCGTTCACGGTCGTCGCGACGGGCGTGAATCTGTGCAGTGGCGTCGAGGTGTCGGCGTAGGTGAAGCCCATCTGGTCTTTTGTCAGGATGGTGAGGGGCTCGCTGCCGGCCCATTCGATCCCGACGCGCAGGTCGTACTCGTCGTTGCCGGTTGCCTCCGCCGTGGCCCGGAGCAGTGCCATCAGGTCGGCTACCGCGCATTCGATGGCGTAGGACTCGATCTCGTGCCCACCGAAGCGTCCCTGTTCCGCCTCCCGTGCTGGATGACCACCGACTGCCGCGGCGAGAGAGACCGAGCCGTCGTGGTGGATCGCAAGCCACGCTTCCTTCCACCGTGAGCCCTCACTCGTCGCGGTGTTCACGCAGACCCAGCGGCGCAGCCCCGGACGTGGATTAAGTGAGCGTTTGATTTTCTGATGTCTGTTTCGTTTCGCTTAGCTGTCGCGCCAGTTGTGGGTGGCTTCGTGGGTGAGGCGGCGGGTCATGAGGTTGATGGCGGCGAGTTGGATCATGGCTGCTGATCGGTGTGGGTGGGTTTCGTAGTCGCGGGCCAGGCGGCGGTGGTGCATGAGCCAGCCGAGGGTGCGTTCGATGACCCAGCGGCGGGGTTGGACGTGGAAGCCGCGGGTGGTGGGGTCGCGTTGGACGATTTCGAGGTCGATGCCGAGGTGGGCGGCGTGTTCGACGGCTTTGGTCTTGTAGCCGTTGTCGGCCCAGGCTTTGGTGATGGTGGGGTGGCGTTCGCGGATTTTGGTCAGGAGCTGGGTGCCGGCGGCGGAGTCGTGGACGCTGGCGGCGGTGACGGCGACGGCCAGCAGGAGGCCGAGTGTGTCGGTGACGATGTGCCGCTTGCGTCCGATGATTTTCTTGGCGGGGTCGATGCCTTGGCTGGTCAGGGGGACGGTGGCGGAGGTTTTGACGCTCTGGCTGTCGATCAGGCAGGCGCTGGGCTCGCTGGTGCGGCCTTCGGCCTGGCGGACTTTGCCGCGTAACAGCCCGGTGAGCTGGTCGAAGATGCCGTCGGTCTCCCAGTGGGCGAAGTAGCCGTAGACGGTCTGGTGGGGCGGGAAGTCATGGGGCAGGTAGCGCCAGGGGATGCCGGTGCGGTCGACGTAGAGGATGGCGTTCATCAGGGCGCGCAGGTCGTGGGTGGGTTTGCGGATGCCGTTGCGGGCCTGGCGCCAGGCTTCGAGGGTGGGGCGGATGAGTTCCCAGCGGGCGTCGGACAGGTCGCTGGGGTAGGGCCGTGAGGGCTGCATGATGTCTGGGTATGCGGTCGCGGCCGGGCTGAGCAGGGCGTGTGCGGGGGCGTTGGGTGCACCGGGGCGTGCGTCCTCCATCTCGGGTGAACCGGTAGGTTTCTAAATGAGACAGGAGCTTTGGTAAGGAACCCGGCGCATAACTGGTCTGCTGATTGCCGCAGAAGCCGTATTTCCGGCGGATCGCTTGGTTCGGCGCTTGCGCATGGTCGCTGAAAATCTCTATGAACCGCCCAAAAGGCGTATCAAACGCTCACTAAGACGTCGTTTCACTTGGTGAGTCGGCGGTGGTTGATGAGGCTGGTGGCGATGGCGGTGAAGGCGAGGAAGTGTTCGGGCTTGCGTTCGTAGCGCCGGTGGAGGCGGCGGCATCCGCCGAGCCAGGACATGGTCCGTTCAACCACCCAGCGGTGTTGGCCCAGGCGTTGTGAGTTCTCAACGCCTCGCCGGGCTATGCGAGGAATGATGTTCCGCTCGCGGAGCCATCGACGCAGGTAGGGATAGTCGTAGCCCTTGTCGCCATGGAGCTTTGCCGGGCGGCGACGGCGTGGACCGCGAGGGCTGCGGACCGGCGGGATCCCCATCACCAGCGGTTGCAGGGCCAGGCTGTCGTGAGTGTTGGCGGCCGAGATGGCGACAGATACAGGCAGGCCGGCTCGATCGACGACGAGATGGATTTTCGATCCCAACTTGCCGCGGTCGGTCGGATTCGGTCCGGTCAGCTGCCCCCTTTGAGGGCGCGGACACTCACGGAGTCAACGGCAAATCGTGACCAGTCCAGCCCGCCCTGAGCACCGAGTTCGTCGAGGATGACGCGATGCAGTCGAGCCCAGACACGCTGCTGAGTCCACCGCGCGAAACGTCGGTAGACGGTGGGCCAGGCCGGCCCGAATACCGGCGGCAACTGCCGCCAGGAACAACCCGACGTGGCCACGAACACGATCGCGGTCAGACATTCACGGTCCCCGGCCCGCCGACGGCCCCTGCCCTGCGGACGCACCACCACCGTCTCCGGCACCACCCGCCGAAACAACTCCCACAACTCATCCGAGACCAGATGCTCAGCAAGACTCGTCATACCAACACAACGACTCTCCTCGCCAAAGGAAACGTCGTCTAAGCAGGTCTACGTTTTCCAGAGGGTGGATCCCTTGCCTGCTCGCGTACGTCAGCGCAAGCTCTTGAGTCAGGTGTAGCACCGCCCGCGCGTCGTCGCGTGTCAGTCGCTCCGGCAGGTGGGGAACGCGCGGGTGAGCGACGCCAAGGAGCCAGGCTCTGTTGTGCGTGTCCCGGCCGGCGGACACGTCGGTGAAGAGTGCGTCGAGGGCCTCTGTGGCGTGGCGGCGTTCGCCTCGATCTGCCGCTCTTTCATCCAGACGGTGTCCGCGTCGTTGCGCACGGGCGCGCCGAAGTAGTCGCCTCTGTAGATCAGATGGGGTCATCGACGCTTGGGGGGATCTCCACCACGACAGCTCGGTTTCCCGTGGTGCCAAGGCGGTGGATGTTCAGTCCGAACACCGGCGGGGAGATGGCCGTGATGGCGGCGCTTCGCAACGAGCGCTCATAGACCTCGGTGAGCTCGCCGGCATCCATCCTCCCGGTGGCCGCCTTTTGAGACTCGCATACGCCGTAAATGATCACGCCGCCGCCGCTGTTGGCCATCGCCGCAACGTCTTTGGGAAAGTCCGTCTGCGGCAATCCCTTTGCGGGGGGGGGGGGGGCAGGTCGGTCTTCCAGTCCAGATCATCTGATTCCGTCACGCCTGCGGCTACCGCGGCATCGAGAAATTCCTCGGTCCATGGTCCTGGAGCGAGTCCGAGTGCACGGTGAAGCGCTGTGAAGCTCATTCACTCACCCTAAGACTTGTCCCGTAAATGATCTTTGACGTGCCGGATGACCTGCCGTTTCTCCGTCACCCAGCGAGGGTGATGTTGTGCAGGCGGGCGATTCCGAGCATGGCGTGATGAACGCCGTCGCCCTTGAGGCGGCAGTCGCGGAGGATCTTCCAGGTCTTCATGCGGGCGAAGGCGTGCTCGACGCGGGCGCGGACTTTGCGGTGGGAGGTGTTGTGTTCCTCTTTCCAGTCGGGGAGTTCGGTCTGGCCGGGTTCGCGGCGGTGCGGGATGACCAGGCCGGTGCTGCGGTAGCCGCCGTCCGCGATGACCGTGGTCTTGCCGACGGCGTCCTTCGCGCCGGACAGTACCCATGCCTTGCAGTCGTTGCGGTTTCCGGGCAACGGGCGGCCGACGGCGACGACGAGCCGGGTGTCGGCGTCGATGACGACCTGGTGGTTGGTCGAGTAGCGGTAGTTTTTCGACTGCTCGGCGACCTGGTGATCGCGGGTGGGGACCAGGGTGCCGTCCACGATCAGCACAGCGTCCTTGCGGAACCGTTTGCGCTGCTGGAGGGCGAGCGCGGGTCCGAGGTGGTCGATGATGCGGTCGGCAGCCGACTTCGACACCCCGAACAAAGGCGCCAGTTGACGCAGCGTGAGGTTGGTCCGCCAGTATGCGGCGACCAGCAGCACGCGGTCCTCCAGCGGCAGGCTCCACGGCCGGCCCTTGCGCATCGGATCCACACCCTCGCGCCGCAACGCGGTGATCAGCTTTCCGAACTGACGCGGGCTCAGCCCGGTGAACGGGGCTATCCAGGACGGCTCCGACGCCGTGATCACACCAGCCACAACAAGATCATCTCACCCGTGACCAGCAGTTACGGGACAAGTCTTAGCGAGCTGTTTTCCGAGCCGGAGGTCAAACTGCTGACTCGTGCTCTCCTGGAGTGGGGCGGCCCTGCACACTGCAGCGATGAACTCGCCGTCGGCATGGGGTTCGCCAGTGCGCAGGATCTGCTCGACCAGTGCCAAAGGCTCCGGAAGGCTCTTGGCGAAAACGCCCCACTCGGCGCAGGGGACTGGGCACGGACACTTCTAGCTACAGAGATCGTCTTCGTCAGCGACCTCGCCGGCTCGGGCGTCGAATGGTCAACGACCACGGGGTACGACGATGCGGCGACGATCAGGATGCTGCGGGTGATCCAGCGCAAGCTGGCCCGGACCGTCAGTCCCTATTACGGAAAACTACCGAGCGAGTAGCACTGAGGGCCACTCCGCCGATTTCCACGGCTCGAAGATCTCTCGACCGCTCCACTTTGACTGCACCTGAGTCACGCAGAAGATCGCGTTACGAGCTTTTAGGGAATTCGGTGTCCTCGCAGTCGGACGGATACCGCGCCAGGCCGCAGGCCGGTGTTCCAGCAATATGCCCACATTCCGGGAATGACGATGACGACTTGGTCGACCAGGCTGAAACGTGCCTTAGACGTCGTTTCACTTGGTGAGTCGGCGGTGGTTGATGAGGCTGGTGGCGATGGCGGTGAAGGCGAGGAAGGCGAGGAAGTGTTCGGGCTTGCGTTCGTAGCGCCGGTGGAGGCGGCGGCATCCGCCGAGCCAGGACATGGTCCGTTCAACCACCCAGCGGTGTTGGCCCAGGCGTTGTGAGTTCTCAACGCCTCGCCGGGCTATGCGAGGAATGATGTTCCGCTCGCGGAGCCATCGACGCAGGTAGGGATAGTCGTAGCCCTTGTCGCCATGGAGCTTTGCCGGGCGGCGACGGCGTGGACCGCGAGGGCTGCGGACCGGCGGGATCCCCATCACCAGCGGTTGCAGGGCCAGGCTGTCGTGAGTGTTGGCGGCCGAGATGGCGACAGATACAGGCAGGCCGGCACGATCGACGACGAGATGGATTTTCGATCCCAACTTGCCGCGGTCGGTCGGATTCGGTCCGGTCAGCTGCCCCCTTTGAGGGCGCGGACACTCACGGAGTCAACGGCAAATCGTGACCAGTCCAGCCCGCCCTGAGCACCGAGTTCGTCGAGGATGACGCGATGCAGTCGAGCCCAGACACGCTGCTGAGTCCACCGCGCGAAACGTCGGTAGACGGTGGGCCAGGCCGGCCCGAATACCGGCGGCAACTGCCGCCAGGAACAACCCGACGTGGCCACGAACACGATCGCGGTCAGACATTCACGGTCCCCGGCCCGCCGACGGCCCCCGCCCTGCGGACGCACCACCACCGTCTCCGGCACCACCCGCCGAAACAACTCCCACAACTCATCCGAGACCAGATGCTCAGCAAGACTCGTCATACCAACACAACGACTCTCCTCGCCAAAGGAAACGACGTCTAAGAACACCATCAGTAAGAAGACCAACAAGCAGAACACCAGACCCCTCCGTCCGTGCGGCGAAGCGCCGCCGGCACGGACGGTCGGACCAGGCGCACGCGCCGACATCCCCGCCGGCCGTGCCCGTGGTGGATGAGATGCACCCGGGGATCCGGCTGCTGCTCGAACTCGCGGCGGCTCGGCCTGAGCTGCTGCTGACCGGGCAGGCGCTGACCGATCAAGGTCGCGTCGTGACGGTGATGCTGGAGTCCGGCTGGAGCCGCGAGCAACTGCTTCACGTCATCGCCGCCCGGCCCCTGCCCACCCGGTGAGGACCACGGTCGGCGCGATCATCGCCGCCCGCCTTCGAGCCGCCCAGGCCTACCCCCCGCCCGCCAACCCTGCCGACCACCACGACGAGTCCGCGTGGGAAGACCTGCGGCCGCGTCCGACTAGCCCCGCCGCTGCCGCGCGCACGGTGAGCGAGGCGCTCACCTACCGCGCCCTCGTCGAATGCGCCGGCTGCGGCCTGCCCGGCGCCGCCCCCGACGAGGACCTCTGCCCGGCCTGCCTCGGCTGGCCGCCGTGCCGTACCTGTCCGGGGCCCACTCCCCGGCGCGCCCACCCCGACGGCGACGGCCGCTGCATGACGTGCGCCTCCGCCCTGAGCGACCCGATGGAAGGAAGCACCCTGTGACGGACACCCTCCATACCCCGCCGCCGACCGCAGTCACGCATCACAAGCGACCCTTCGCCCGCGACCCGGGGCGGTGGGACAGGGAACGCTCCCGCGCCCTGCTCACCGGCCACGTCCGCGACCACACCTGCTCAGCAGCCTGCGAACTCGTACTCGTCCACGAACGCACTCCTTGGGGGTGGCTCGCCTGGACCGTCCCTGGCGACGGCAGCCAGCCCGAGATCCCCCATCAGATCGGGGTGCTCACCCCGGGTGCGACCCGCAGGCAGCGCCTGGCCCTGCGCTGGCTGACCCGGCGACCTGCCAGGCGCCTTGTCCTGGGCCCCGTCCCCGGATCCCTGCGGTTCTCCGCCGCCGCCGTCGCCACCTGCCTGCTGTCCGGCGAACCAACTCGACTTCACCCGATCAAGTTCAGTACTGCCGTCACCCCACGCAGAAGCCCCGCCAAGGCGTACCTGACGGAGCTTCAAATTTTTGCGGGTGAAGGGGATCCTCTACATCTCTGGAATCTCCAGACCTGCTTTCCGTGCAAGCGCATGCACATGCTGGTTACGAGCGAGCGAGGGATATTCCGTTACCACCCGCTCCAGCTCCTCCCGAATGAAATTGATGCCAGCTGCCACGAATTCATCGACGGAGCAATGAAGTTCGGATTCCAGGTAGGTCGGAACTATGCGGAGGCCATCCCGGTCCAGGTCGAATCTGATGAATTCGTCATTCTCGGTGAAGTCGATCTTCCCAAGCGCGTTTCCTCCTTGGGCGAAGATCATCACCTGCTGCACGCAGTACATCGCATCGAACAGCGGCACCCAACCCCACGGGGGTCCAACGTCGACGCCCGAGCGGGAGATCGAAAGGCGGCCGAGGAAGTAGTACCACCTCAGCTCAGCCCTCGATACGGTAGCCAGGTCGCCGTCTTGCGTACGCTCTCGGCCGTGATCGGCGTAGTCGGGGCTCGACGAGAAAGAGATCTTCACTGGGAGCTCACTTCACCGGGAAGGCGTTGCGTACATGGTTGAGGTCGGGGTCGAAGTAGACACGCAGCGTGTAGAGCGGTGTCCTATTACGATCTCGCGCGTATCCGACCGGCTCCTCATACGTGAATTCCTTTACGATTCCATCGCGGTTCTGTGTGTCCTTTACTACCCGTCCACGCTTCAGCACATCATTGATCAGAGCCGCACGTGAGGCCTGTGAAGTCTCAGGCAGCCATTCCGTCTTGGAGCGGTCACTTGAGAACATTCCCTCGGGCGTGTGGTTGTTCACGATGTGACTGTCGTCAATAGTCGGACAACCGCTGCTGTTGTGAACGAGAACCGGCGTCTCGCCCGCCAGCACATAGTACGTGTGCTACGCGAAGCCTTCGACCTGCTTTTTCCCAGGTCAAGTACGGTTTGTTGGTCCGGTGAGGTGCGTGGATGTCCGTGGTTGTGCGGGGTTGTTGCCGTCGCCACTGCCGTCAGACGGTTCAGCCCAGGTGCGGCTTTTCGCGCTGTTCCAGGAAGTGTTGGAGCCTGAGTCGTTGGGTGTGGTGCATCGGCAGCTGTTCGATCTCTTCCGGCGGTACGAACCGGAGTTCGGTGGACTCGTCGGAGATCTCCAGTTGGCCGCCGGTGATGCGGGCGGTGAAGCAGACGTTGAACTGACGGCGGACCTCGCCGTCGGTGTAGGCGATGATGTGTTTCGGGTCGGTGTAGGTGCCGACCAGGCCGGTGATCTCGACGTCGAGGCCGGTCTCCTCTTTGACCTCGCGGACGGCTGTGCCTGGCAGGGAGTCGGTGAGGTCCATGCCGCCTCCGGGCAGGGCCCACAGGTCGTTGTCGCGGCGGCGCTGGAGGAGGATGCGCCCGTGGTCGTCGGTGACGACGGCGGAAGCGGCGACGACCATGCTGTTCGGCTTGGGTGCGTTGGGGTCGTCGTAGTACTCGGTGCGGGCCACGGTCAGTCTTCCTCTCGTACGGGGGTTGCGGTCGCCCACACGGCGTCGAAGCTGTCGGCGTAGGTGTCGAACATGCCGCTCTCCTGGTGTCGGCGAAGGTGCCACACGGGGGCTGCGTAGGCGTTGACGCCCCAGACGTGTGCGTTGACGAGTTGCTGGTCGTCGGCGCGGTAGAGGGAGTTGTAGAGCGTGGTTTCGTGGGTGCGGACTTCGATGCCGGGGGTGTCGGCGAGCGGCTTGTAGTGCATGAGCGCGAGGCGGCAGCGGGATTCGATGCCGTGGCCGAACCGCTCTTCCTGGCCGCGGGCTTGGACGTTGTCGCTGTCGGGGTCCCCGATCGCGATGCGGACGGTGCAGCCTTCGGCGGCGCGTTCGGTGAGGAGTTCGTTCAGCCGCGGGTACGCCTCGTGGAGGAAGACTGCCGCGTAGACGAGGATGTCGATACGTTCCCGGGCCTGGGCCATCAGGTCGGTGAACGCCGAGACGGGGATGTCGGCCCGCTGTTCGTAAAGCGCGACCAGTTCGGGGCTGATGGCGCGGGCGGGGCGGGCCTGGCGGAGCGCCGGCCAGAGTGCGTGCACGTCTTCTCCCAGGGCCTTGGCCGCCTGGAGGGCTGTGGCACGACGTGGGATACGCCCGAGGTTCACCCAGCGCTCGACCGACTTGGGGTCGACCTCGACCTGCTGAGCGAGTGCGGCGTACGTCCAGCCTCCCGCCGCCATGACGGCTCGTAGTCTCTCGTTCGGCACGAGTCTCCCCCTTCGTCTCAGGACGGCACTAGGGACGTTCTACACGGTGCAGGACGTCCCGAAGTGGGGTTTGGTGGAGGTTCCTTCGTCCCGGTGACCGGCGTGAGGATCGGTGCCGACCCTGCGGCACGAATAGGTCCAGGGGCACGCATCAACGCCGCCGAGGAGCGTCACCGTGCGAATGAGCGCCGCCCCATGTGTTCCCGCCCTGCGACTGGACGCCCGGTCGCGCGCCGCCTCGCCGGGGTGGTCACGATGACGGCCCCCACCCCTGGTGCCGACGGGCACACCGTCTCGCCCGATGCCGGCGCCCTGGTGGTCGACCGGCGGAGCGGCAAGGTGGGCGTGGTGATGGGGCATGTGGGGACGTACGTGCAGCTTCGGCCACCGCGCGGTGGCAGAGAGTGGGACGTGCCGCCTGAGGACGTTCGCCCGCCGACTCCGACGGAGGAGTTGAGCGCGAAGGTGGCCGTGGCCAACCGGAGGTGGGGACGGTGACCCCGCGCTCGGTCCTGCGCTACGAGACCTGGACGCTCCAGCCCGACCGCGAGCCGGACGCGGAGCCGGTCCTTTACGCGATGCAGTGCGCCGTGGACGGAGAAACCTCACCGACGAGCGTGGACTTCACCGAACCGCAGAACTGGGTGCTGCGGCACTGCGGCCAGAACCCGTCCCACCATACCTACCGGGAGATCATCACCCGGCCCTGGCGGGCCTGGCGGCAGACGTGACCAGCCCCGCTGGCCCAAGCACCGCACCGCGCTGACCTACCCGACTCCCGTCCTTGCCGGGCGTGGCCGATCGAGGCTCCCCCGTCCTCGTCAGCCCCGGCAGGGACGGGCCCTCACGTACGTGCCGGGCCCATGGGTCATGAGGTTCTGGCCTCAGCCACAGAAAGTCAGCCACCACGGCGGGCGTGCCGACCGATTACCCGCCACGTGTGTCTCGCTCAACCCCGCACCGGCATCAGCCCAGTTATCTCCATCGTCACGGCCCCCAGCCAGGCAGCAAACATGGGCGTCCGGGACGGCGCGAACCCGTCGGGCGGCCTCTCGAGTGCCCCGGCCGGTCTGCTGGTGAGCGGTCGGACCGGGGGCTTCCGATTGGTAGTCCGGCCTACGCTCCCGGGCTCTGCGCGCCGAGTGGTCGGCGGCCGTCGCCAGCGGGGCGGCAGACAGGAGCGGGCGGCGGTCACCGACCGCCGACGCGCGGCGGCCCGCGTCAGCGGGACGCCCTTGATCAAGTAAAGAAACTCTGAACAGCTCACCCACTGGCCGACCTGTCAGCCTGGTCGTCAGGGGCCCTGCTGGCGGCGCCTCTTCGCGTCGGCGAGTCTGTCTTCGAGTTCCTTGCGGGCGGCTGCGGGATCTTCGTGGAGCGGTGGCGCGAGTTGGCCACGGCGGGCCAGTTCGCGGGTGATCTTCCGGCCTTTCTCAACCGCTGCTTGGTACGCCGTGCGGGCCTGGTTGAGCTCGTTATGGATTTGGTCGGCAAGCGCTTTGAGCTCGGCGTCGGAGAGGTGCGCGAATTCGCCGGCGGTCCTACGGGCCTGGCGTTCGATCTCCTCGCGCTGGAGGTGCTGGACGACCTTGGAACTGTAGTTCTTGCCGGGTGTGGGGGCGGTGCGGACGAAGACGCCGCGCCCCTTGACCGCGTAGATCAGTCCCTCGCTCTTCAGGAGGCGAAGGGCGTTCTGCGCGGTGGAGTTGGCGATGGTGAACCGCTCTTGCAGCTCACGTGCGGAAGGCAGCTTGCTACCCGGGGGAAAGAGTCCTTCCTTGATCTCTTCGCGCAGGGTGTCTGCGGTCCGGACGAAGGGAGGACGGTTGTCCTCGGCGCGGGCCGAACGCCACCCAGGAGGAAAGGGGCCGTCCCCTGTCGCGCCTTCGTCGCCGTCCTTTTCTTCGGTGTCCTGTTGGTCGAGGGGCAGGCTGACGTAGCTGCCCCGGCCGAGGACGGAGTAGACGAGCCCTTCCTGCCTCAGGACGCGCAGGGCGTTTTGGACGGTGGAGCTGGCGACACCGAACCGCTCTTGGAGATCGCGTGCCGACGGCAGGCGCTCACCGGGCTGAAGCTCGCCGTTGAGGATGGCGGCCCGCAGCACTTCGGCGGCCTGGAGGTAGGGGGGCCGCGGGTCGTCGTCCAAGGGCAGGGTCATGGGCCAACCGTAGCGTCCGTAGCGCCCGCCGCACACGCCTGCATCACCACCCTTATCGACCGTCCCACCTATGCGTGCGTTGCATCCATATCGCCGTAGCGCTATGGTCATCATCGAGTCGATCAAGCGGCTCCATCTCGAACGATGAGGATGTGATGGCATGGCCATGTCTCGAATCCGGGTTGCCCTGCTGCCGTCGGCGGTGTGCATCGCGGGCACCGACCCGGTGCTGAAGATCAAGGACCAGCAGACCGGGGAGGTCGCCACCGACCGGGAGACCGGCGCGTCGCTGTACACGGTGACCGTGATGCTCATGGAGGACGGCCGGGCCGAGGTCCTGAAGATCACGGTTCCGGAGACGGGCCTGGCCGCCGGGCTCAAGCCGGGCGCGATGGTGCGGCCGGTGGAACTGTTCGCCACCCCGTGGGCGCGGATCTTCAACGGACAGCTCTCCGACGGCGTCGCCTACCGCGCCGCCCGCCTGGAGCTGGTCGCGGCGGAGGCCGCGCAGTGACCGGGCTCGACAACCGGGGGCCGCAGCGTGAGCTGCATGTGCTGCGGCCCCTGCCGGGCACCGAGAGCAAGGCGACGTTCTCCGCATCCGGGGCGGTCCTCGACCTGCTCGGCCTGACCCCGGCGGACGCGGCCGGGCTGGACCTGGCCGACGTGCTGCACCTGATACGCGCGACCAAGGGGGACTGACGTGGAGAACCTGACCGATCGCGCGCCGCAGGTGCTGCTGGTCGTCGCCGTGCTGGCGGGCGCGTGGCTGTTGTGGGCAATGGTGCGCTACGTCCGTGCCGACCGGGGCACGCGGGTCAGCATGCGGCAGGCCGTTCGGGTTCGATGGGGCTGGGTGCGCCTGGCGCGGATGGCCGGACTGACGGTCACCGACAAGACGCCGGGCCTGCTCGCGCAGCTCACCGCTCAGAAGGACAGCCCCGCCCCCGCGCCCCGGGTACTGACTCCCCGGATCAAGGTCAAGCCGGACCGGTTCGGGGTGATCGTGCAGGCCAGGACCCTGCCGCAGGTCGGACTGGAGGAGTACCAGAAGGCGGCGCGGTTCCTGGCCGACGCCTGGCGGTGCACGCGGGTCTCCGTCCTGCCGGACGGGCCCGGCCGGGTGGTGATCCGGGGCGTGCGCTCCGACCCGTTGACCACACCGACCGAGCACCGACCCACCGGCCGCCCGCCGGAGGACGTGGCGCGCTGGGAACTGGGGGTGGACGAGTACGCCGCACCGGTATGCGTGTCCCTGGCGAACGTGCCCGGGGTGACCGTGGCCGGCACCCCCGGCGCGGGCAAGACCTCGGGAATCAACAAGTTCGTGTGTGACCTCGCGCCGTCGGCGGCCGTGCAGTTCGTGGGCTTCGACGGGAAGGTGTCGCGGGCCGAAGAGGGCGACTACGCGGACCTGGTCAAGCGGATGTTCGCTTTCTGCGGGGACGACCTGGATGAAGCGAATGCGCTGTTCAAGCGCCTGGTGGCGCTGCGTCGGCGGCGATCCTCGGTGATCCGGGACGTGATGGACGTGAAGAACATGTGGCACGTTGGCCCCTCCCGGCTGTGGCCACTCACCGTGGTGCTCATCGACGAGGCGCACACGTTCTTCCGCGAGTACAAGGGCAGCGACGCCGAGACGAAACGTTTGGCCGCGCTGACGGCGGAGAACACCCGGCTGGTGGAAGACCTGGTCAAGAAGGGCCGCAGCGTCGGCATCCTGACCATCCTGATTAGCCAGAAGACCACGGGCGACGCCATCCCGACCTTCATCCGCGACGTGTGCCCGGTCGGGCTGTCGTTCGCACAGAAGACCGTGGAAGCCGCGGTGGCCGCACTCGGCGACGACATCCGCAACTGGCCCGACGCCAGCCCGGTCACCTTGCAGGACCCCGCCTACGTCGGCGTCGCGGTGATGGCCATGCAGGGCCGCCCCGGCTACACCCGCATCCGCACCCCCTACGTCTCCGACGCCGACGCCGCCCGCATCGCGGAGGACACCTCGCACCTGACCGCCGACCCGGAGCTCCTTCTGGACGCCCTGCTTCACTCGACCGGCCAGGCGGCTACGCCTCTGCCCCGGCTCACCAAGCAGCCCTGAACACCCGGACCCGGGAGGGAGGTTGAACCCATGGCGGAGGAGCGGTTCACCCGGCGCACTGTGACCGTGGTCATGGCGGTCATCGCGGCCCTGGCCTTCGTCTTCTCCTTCGGCAACGTCTGGGCGCTCGCCCTGCGCCTCGGCGTCCCGCATCCGATCGCCCCGCTGATTGCGCCCATGGTGGACCTGTCGGTGGTCGGACTCTTGGTCGCCCTGCGCTTCCTCGCCCTGCGCTTCCTCGCCCTGCGCGGCGTGCCGCAGGCGGAGCTGCGAGCCGGTACCCGGCTGCTGCACCTGTGCGGCCTGCTCACCCTCGCGCTGAACACCGCTGACCCCCTGCTCACCGGACGCTACGGACGGGCCTGCCTGGACACCGTCGCCCCGCTCCTGCTCTTGGGCTGGGGCCACATCGGCCCTGCCTTCCTCGCCCAGTTCCACACCCTCACCCACCCCACCGAGAACCGGGAGACCACCACCCCTGCCGCCGAACAGGTCCCCAACGAAGCACCCGTATCCGAGCCCCCGACGCCCGCCCCGGTCGTCGCCGAGTCCCCCACCGAGGAACCGCAGCCCGCTCCGGCTCCGACCGCCGCTGCGCCCGTCGTAGCCAAGACGGCCCGGCCCGCATCCGGTCCTGCCCTGCCGCCCGCCTTGCTGGACGCGGCCCGGCGCGTCGCGGATACCCACCGTGCCGAGCACGGGACACCGATCACCGCCGCTCACCTGGGGACGCGCATGGGCGTCGCCCTTCCGGTGGCCACCGCAGCGCTCGCTCAGCTCTGAGTCCCAGCCCTCACCGGCCACCTCCCCCTCGCCGCACCACGCCCGCCCATGGGCCTGGTTCGTCATGCCCCGAGTAGTACCAACACGCCTTCCTGCCTGGCTGGTTGCTGCTCGGGGCCACCCACCCGACAGAAGGGACACGCCCCGAATGGTCACCCTGGACCTGCGCCACGTGGCAAGCCCCGCCGTGCGGGACTTGCTCCACCTGGTCAATCACCCCGACTTCGACCGCGCACAGCGGCAGATCGAACGACTCGGCGGCTGCACCGAACCCGTACGCCTGACCGGCCAGAGCACGACCGTCGACACCATGACCGGTGAGGTGCTGCGCTCCTATACCGCCTCCGACGAGCCCACCGGCAGCCTGCTGACCACGTGCGGCAACCGCCGTGCCTCCCGCTGCCCGGCCTGCTCCCGTCTCTACGCCGCCGATACCTACCACCTCATCCGCGCCGGCCTCTCCGGCGGCAAGACCGTCCCCGACACCGTCCGCACCCACCCCCGCGTCTTCGCCACCCTCACCGCCCCCTCCTTCGGCCCCGTCCACAACCGCCCCGACGCCCGGCCCTGCCGCTGCGGAACCCGCCACGAGCCCACGGACCCACTGCTCGGCACACCGCTCAATCCGGCGACGTACGACTACGCGGGTGCAGTCCTCTTCAACGCCCACGCCGGAGCCTTGTGGGCCCGCTTCACCACTTACCTGCGCCGCGAGCTCGCCGTCCGGCTCGGCCTCACCCAGAAGGCCGCCCGCACGGTTCTACGGATGTCCTTCGCCAAGGTCGCCGAGTACCAGAAGCGCGGCCTGGTCCACTTCCACGCCGTGATCCGCCTCGACGGCCCCGACGGCAGCACCCAGCCCCCGCCCTCGTACGCCACCGTCGCCGTGCTCACCGAACGCCATCCGCGCCGCCGCACCACGCGCCCGCATCTCCGTCACCTCGGACGCGATCGGGGAACGCGAACTCACCTGGGGCCAGCAGCTCGACGTACGCGAGATCGCCGCCTTCGACACCGATAGCGAACTCACCGACCAGGCGGTGGCCGCCTATGTGGCCAAGTACGCCACCAAGTCCGCCGACGCCTCCGGCACCCTCGACCACGCCCTGTACTGCCGCCCCTGCCAGGGACGCGGCGCCACCCTCCTGCCCCACGGCACCCCGCTCCCCTGCACCGCGTGCGACGGCACCGGACAGGCCCGGCCTCTACCCCGCCTCGCGGTCGCCCGGCATGTGCGGCAGATGATCCGCACCTGCTGGGAGCTCGGCAGGCTGCCCGAGTTCGCCGACCTCAAGCTCTGGAAGTGGGCGCACATGCTCGGCTTCCGCGGCCACTTCTCCACCAAATCCCGCGCCTACTCGACCACCCTCGGCGCGCTGCGCGCTGCCCGCCGCACCTGGCGCACCGAACAGGCCCGCACCCACGCCGGCCTGCCCGAGCGCGCCCCGGACACCACCCTCGTCGTCGGGCACTGGGCATACCTCGGCACCGGCTACAGCCCCGGCGCCAGGCTCCTCGCCGCCGCCGTCTGGCACCGCAGAGAACTCGCACGGCGGTTCATCGCGGAAGGCGGCTGCTGATGACCGCACATGACCCGGTCCCTCCCCGCCAGCCGGTGAGCACGCCGGAGGAACTGCTGACGGTGCCACAGGTCATGGCCCGCCTCCAGCTCGGCCGCTCCGCCGTCTACGACCTGCTCCGCACCAGCCAGCTCGCCTCGATCACCCTCGGCCGCGCCCGCCGCATCCCCGCCCGCGCGCTCACCGACTTCATCCGCACCCGCCTCGACCAGGAAGCCGCGTAATGACCACTCCCCGAGACAGCAGCCCCTCCCGCCGCGTGCGCGCCAACGGCGACGGAACCGTCTATCAGCGCAAGGACAGCCGGTGGGAGGCTGCCGGATACGTCCTCGCACCCGGCAACACGCGCAAGCGCATCCGCGTCTACGGCGCCACCCGCAAGGAGGCCCTGGCCAAGCTCACCGAGAAGATCGCCAACAGTAACCGCGGCCTCCCCATTCCGTCCGCGCAGGGTAGCGTGGCCGCGTACCTGACGTACTGGCTCGACGCTGTCGCCGTCCACCAGCTCCGCGAGAACACCCACACCCGCTACACCGCCGTCGCCCGGCTCTACCTCATCCCCGGCCTCGGACGGAAGAAGCTCGCCAAGCTCACCGCCAAGGACGTCCGCACCTGGCTCAACCAGCTCCGCACCACCTGCCAGTGCTGCACCCGCGGCCTCGATGCCGCCCGTGACCAACCCCTCTGCTGCGCCGCCGGAAAGTGCTGCTCCAAGCAGCTCTCGCCCCTGACCCTGGCCTACGTACACTCCGTGCTCAAGTCCGCCCTGGAGCACGCCGTGCGTGAGGAGGAGATCCCGCGCAACGTCGCCCATAACGTCCGCACCGGCACGCCCCGGCCCCGCCGCTTCGAACCCCTCACCGGCGACGAAGCGCGCAACTTCCTGGCCGCCACCAGCGGTCACCGGTTGCAGCCGCTGTTCGAACTCGCTCTGCATACCGGGCTCCGCAAGGGCGAACTCCTCGGCCTGCGCTGGGAAGACCTCGACCTGGCCAGCGGAACCGCCAGCATCCGCCGCACCCTCCAACGCATCAACTCCAGCGGCCTGACTGCCCTCCCGACCAAGACCAAGAGCTCTGAACGGCGCATCGCCCTGCCCGCGCCATGCCTGCGCTCCCTCGAACAGCACCGCAACCGGCAACTCCAGGAACGCGAGGCGGCGGGAACGGGCTGGCAGGACAGCGGCTACGTTTTCACCCGTCCCAACGGCGCCCCGATCGAAGGATCAACCCTCACCCGGCACTTCAACACCCTGCTCCGCCGGGCCGGGCTCCGGCGCATCCGGTTCCACGACCTCCGCCACTCGACCGCGACCCTCCTCCTGGAACAAGGAGTGGAACTCGTCGTGATCAAGGAGCTGCTGGGGCACGCCCACATCGGCGTCACCGCCACCGTCTACGCCCACGTCCGGCTCCGCCTCCAACGCGACGCCATCGACCTCCTCGGACACGCCCTCCGCAACCCCACCGAGACCACCGGCAAGCCCGACGACGGCAACGAACCACCCCTCGTCGGAGCCGCCGTCCGCTGACGTTGCCGTCAACTACTGCCGTCACCCCACCCAGACGCCCCGCCAGATGCCAACTGGCGGGGCGTCATATTTGCTCGCGCACGCGCCCTAAAGTCAGCAAGTGGCGAGATCTACGCGAAGTTCTCGCATTAGTCCCACAATCGAATCCAGGAAGGCATTATCAAGGGATTCTTGAGACGTCTGAAAGTTCCGCCAAATAATCCTCGCCGGGGGCCCTTCGCCGAAACTCGAAGAAATACAGTCCGCGAGAGCGTCAAGATTTGATCCAAAGTAACCGCCCGGACCATTGACCGCCTCACCCAATGCACAGTAGAACCCCGACTTCGTGGAAATTTGCCCACCGTCCAAGTGGACAACGTCCTCCACTCCATAGCGAGCAGCCCTACGGTTCGAAGCGAACCAGGAATTTTGAACAACGTGCAGCCATGCGCCCTGATAGTTCGCCGGCCACCGAACCCATTCCCCCTTCTCCAGGGCGACCCCTGATGCCCAACGCGGCCAAATTCTCTCAGCTTCGGGATACTCGCAACGATTACCAAAGAACCGGAAAGCGACTCTTGGAATATTTCCGCCTGGCTCCCCTACGCCAGGGTCTCCGAGCACAGCCCGACCAATGAAGTACTCGCCAATCTTCTCCCGTTGACGATTCATGACCGCCATCACTGCATCTTCGACCCTCCGCCCACCCTTCTCGACCTCATGAGCCCTCAGGAAGGCCACTTCCGGCGATTCCGCTTCCGGGTCGACAAAAAACCCCTCTACTCCCTCAGCGGCAACAAGCACCCCCCCGGACTCTTCATCCGATACCACGTACAGCGGGAAATCCGCCTTGCCCACTACGGGCAGTTCGCCAGCCACGCCTAATCCCCAAACCGGAACTGGTGCAGCGACAATCAAGTCGCTGCACCAGTTAACCAATAGAGCTACTAATTCCACCCCGAGTCAGGGAAATGGGGTGCACTGAAGCGTTGAATCTTCGTGTAATGCGTGGACGTCCAGCCGTATACCTTGACGCCGTTCGGCAGTTCCTTTTCCAGGATTCTGTCAGTTTCAGGCCTGCCCGGCACGCGGTACTCCTTAGAACCTGCCCACCACGGGTGTTCACGTCCCCCGTACGTATCGTGCGAAGGAATCCGCCCTGCCCTCACGTCGTCGTAGGCCGAAGCGATCTTATTATTCATCCCCCTGGGCAGGGGATCCGACAACCTCCCAGTGGGACAGCCGTTGCTGTTGTGAACGAGAACCGGCGTATCGCCCGCGAGTACATAGTACGTGTGCAGGCCGCCGACCGTGAGGTTGTATGTACGAGCGTGGCGAATGAACGGGCGGTTGGCTGTAACCGTGACGGTTGTGCCGTCGTCAGTGAGCAGGGTCATGCCGGGTGTGAGGTCTCCGGCTGCGATCCAGGTCCGCTCGGATGGTGACCAGAACGGGTGTTCGTGCGTTGCGGTTAGCTTTTCGGAACCGTCGTTGGTGGTTAGAGAGAGTTCGTTGAAATATTTATCGCCGTCCGTTCTGATGAGAGCGGTGACCTTTTTCGGGGCAGTCTTCCCGGTCTCGGGGTCGGTCGCTAGGACCTTGTCGCCAACCTCAACATCTTCGATATCCTTCGTTGCTCCGTCAGCCATGAGAACATTGGTGCCGGCAAGGAAGCAATTGCAGGACGTGAGCTGCATTACCCCCTTCTCTAGCGCTTGCTCGAAGATTTTCAGTTTGGCGACGAAGATTGCGTTCTTCGAGAGTTCAACGCAAGCCATGGCATCGCCATTCTTGCAGTCCTCAAAGGCGCCGATCCCGATCAGGTCTTTCTCTACTTCCCATGCCTGTTTGGCCACTTCCTCAAAGGTTGGGCCATAAGAAATGATCTTGCAAAATATCGGATTGTGCTGGCAATATCTACCCGGATTTTCGGAGGCCTCGCATCCGATCACGCCACAGCGATACTGTTCCGCAGCTGTGGTCGTGGTGCTCGTGCTACCGCTTGTGGAAGCTGTCCCGCCGCTGCCACCACTGCCGCCGTTGGGTGTACCGCGTACGGTGCCGTCTGCGTTTTTCCCTCCGTTCGTATCGCCCTTCGTGCCACCGTCGGGGCGGGTCCAGCCGGCACCGTCGTTGCAGCTGTCGCACCAGAGTCCGGTCGGATCGCTGCCGGTGACAGGGTTGTTGTTGGCGTAGCTGTAGCCGTTGAGGGACTGTGGCTGGTCGGCGGCCAAGATGGGGTCGACGCTGATGAACTGGCCGATTTCTGTGTCGTATTCGCGGGCGCCTATGTGGGTTAGTCCGGTGCCGGCGTCCCGCGTTTTGCCGAGGAAGCCCTTGTCGTCGGGCCAGGGGCCATAGGTGGGCGTGCCGCGGTCTTTGCCGAAGGGTGTGGTGAAGCGCTTGGTGAAGGTCTGGCCCGTGTCCGGATTGAGCGCCAGGCTGGAGGTGCCGTGGTGGTCACCGGCGAGGTATGTGAGCTTGTTGATGCCGGACTGGTTGGAGCGGAAGGCGGCCGTGATGTCGCCCGCGGTGTAGTAGCGCTGGGCCCAGGTGGTGCCATTGGCGCGCAGGTGGAGTTCCGTGGCGCCGGCGTACAGGATGCGCTCGCCGTTCTCGGTGCTGCGGATCAGTAGTGTGCCGGCCGCGTCGTATGTGTAGTCGGTCGACGTCTCGTTCTCGGTGAGCTTGGACAGCTTGCCGTCGGGTGACCAGTCCAGTTCCTGAGTGGCCGACACCGTTGTGCCGGGGCGGTGCCGCGTGTTGCCGGTGGCGTCGTAGTCGTAGGTGCGCTGCGGGGTGGTGCAGTCGGTACCTGTGGTGGTGCCTGTCAGAGTGTGGGGCTGGCCAGTCTTGGCGTAGCAATAGGTCGTCTTCGTGTCGCTGACGCCCGTGTGGTTGGTCTCGCTGGTCCGCTGGCCTGCTTCGTTGTAGGTGTAGCTCGTCCAGTAGGGGGCTGGGCCCGACAGGGCGGACGCGCTGCGCGTGTCGCTGCAGTTCTGGGATGCGGGGGTCCAGGCCTCGCTCAAGCGCTGGTGGTCGTCATAGGCGAAGCATTGGGTGTCCGTGGAGCTGGAGCCGCCCAAGTTGGTCGGGTCGCTGATAGCGGTGACTTTGCCTGCCTGATCGTAGGTGTAGTTGAGGTCCTGAAGGTTGTATGGGTGGGTCTGGTCAGTGATATTGCTGCGCTTGAGGCGGCCGGTGCCTGGCTCGTAGGTGTTGTTGATGTAGAAGTCCTTGTTGCTGGCCCCGCCCAGGCCCAGGGTCACTTGCTGTGGCTGAGCGAGCGCCGAGTAGGAGATGCCGCGTATGTAGCCCACCCCGGTGCCGCCGTTGAGTCCCGTGGGATTTCCCAGGTCGTCGTAGCTGTACTGCAGGGGTTCGGACGGAAGCCCGCCGAGTGCCGGCTCCGTGGCGGTCTGCAGTGTTCCGTCGATGTTGTAGGACGTCTCGAATGCCAGCTTGGAGGGCTGCCCTGCCGTTACGAAGGCATCAGTCGCAGGCAGTTGCAGCTCGAGGCCGATGGGCCGGCTGAGACTGTCGTACGCAGTGACGGTCTGCGTGTAGGCGTCGCCCGCCTTCCCGCCGACGTACCGGGTGGACGAGGTGGGCTGGCCCTTAAGAAGGGTGTCGTAGGTGTAACCGGTGAGCTGGTTGGCGTCCGTTTCGGAGTTTTTCCACGTGCCGGTTGCACGACTCAGTTCGTCGTACTTGGTCAGGATGGAGATGCCCCGTGCGTCCGTGGTCTTGACGGCCCGGTCGAGGTCGTCGTACGCGGTGGTGGTGGTGCCTCTGTCGGGGTCAGCGGCTTTGGCTTGGCGGCCGAACAGATCGTAGCTGTACGACCAAACGGCTCCGTCTGGGCCAGTGATCGACTTCTGCTGGCCATCCAGTTCGTAGGCGAACTTCGTCGACGTGTACGGGCCTCCCGGACCGGTGCCGAAGGAGGTGTCGGCCGGACTCGTGCCGGTGTACTCGCGGCTCTCTACCGTCCGGCCGCGTACGTCGGTGATTGTGCGCGTGGCCGAAGCGCCTTCAAGCGCAGTCGTCGCGACGGAGTCGCCGGTGTAACTCGTCTCCGTGGACCACTTCTTGACCCCGTAGATGTACAGGGTCTTGGCCGTGGCACGTCCGGTCCCGTCAAACACCGTCTGCGTCTGGGTGGGGGACTCGCCAAATTCGGCACGCGTGTAGGTTCCGTTGGGGGTGCTGGTGTCATCGAAGATGTCCGCGGATGTCTCATGGGCCAGGCCGCGGGTGTCGTAGCGCGTGTCCGTCAGCAGACGGCCACCCTGTGGGGTTGGCGACTGGGTCTGCAGTGGGCGGAGCAGCGAGTCGTAGAGGGCATAGCCGGTGTTGTAGCTCTTGCCGTCGTTCTTCAGCGCAGAGGTCGACACCCACGAGGCCTTGGTGTCGTCCAGGTGGTAGGCGAAGGTCACATTTGCGGCGTCGGCGTTGGCTCGGTTCCGATTGGGTTGCCAGACGGCGGTCAGGCGGCCCAGAGAGTCATAGGTACTTTCGGTCTTTTTCGAATTGACGTCGAAAATCCGTGTCGGCAGACCGCGCCGCGGATCGAAGTACTTGTACGTCTTGTACTGCTTGGGAGCGGGGCCGGTCACAGCGACCCTTGTCAGCGGGCCCGCATCAACGGGGACGTAGGCCGTGGATGAGGTTTCCCCCTTCGAGTTGGTGACGGCGAGGGGGCGGCCTAGCGTGTCGTACGTCATCCTGGACACCATCTGCCAGGCGGCCGGAAGCCGTTCGCCGTTGGGGTCTGCAGTGACGGCGTAGCCGGTGGCGCGGCCGGTCCAGGTCACCTGGCCTTTGGTGGGCGTCTGGGCGGCCGACCATGTCGTGGCGTTAGCGGTGTCGTAGACCCTGGCGTCGTCTGCCAGTATGTCGCCTCGCTGAGGGTTGGCAGGGTCCATGGTCGCGGGCATGGACAGCAAGGTGTCCGCTGTCGCACAGGTGCGGGCGACCGTGCGAGTGCGGGAGACCAGGCTGGTCAGGTTGACATCAGTATTGCGGGCGTACCACGTACGCGTGCACGTCTCGTCGTCCGCTTTGCCGACCTGGCCAGAGTCCTCGACGGTCACTGGCATGCCGTAACTGTCGAAGGTCGTGGCTGTCTGACGCTCACGCCATGCCTGGGACGCCGTCAAGAAGGTGTAGGAATGGGTCTTCGACGTGCGCACATAGCGGGCGACGTGATCACCGGCGCCTGGCACGGTCTGGCGACCGGTCTCCTTGGACCACGGGTCGTTTATCGTGCCCGAGATTGCCGTGGAGCCGTCGTAGGTGACCTGTTCACGCAACTGACCCGCGTACGGGTCACTATCAGTGAGCTGGGCGGCCCCGAGGGCCGGAGATGCCAGAGGGGATATGGAGACGGACTTGGTGGTGCCGTCTTTGTTCTTGTCCCCGTGCATGCCCTGGAAGTACAGGGAGACCGTTCGAGAGCGGGTGGCATCCGTTGCGCCGGCCCACGTCGTGACCTGGCGGTATCCGCGCCAATCGGACCAGGTCCGCTCATCAGCCGGAGTGAACGGCTCGTCGCTGTAGTGCCAGGCCGCACCGCTGTAGGCATACGCATGCTCGACGGTCTCACTGGCCGCGGCCGGGTCGGAGACGGTGACGGCCAGCACCCGGTACTTGTGGAACCAGTCGATCGAGGCGTCCGAGGCCCCGTTGATGTTCCAGAACTGCGGGTGACACGAGCGGGTGTTGCTGTCCGGTGCCGCGCCCAGGACCTCGCTGCGTACACATTCCTCACCCGACAGCGTCACTCTCGTGATCGCGCCCGTCTCCGAGGTGATCGTCGATACGCGAGGGCGGGTGAGGGGCAGGATGTTGTCAGTAGCATCCACCCTGTTAGGGCGCATCTGATAGGTGAACAAGATCGGGTTCACGGCGATGCTCGTGTCGCCTGCCTTGCCGGTCGGCTTCAGCGACTTCAGGGTCAGCACCTGGTCGGAGCTGTCGCCGATGTCTCCGCCGTCCAGGTAGGCCTGCACCAGATCCCAGGAGTCCACCGCGTCATAGGTAGCCGCGGTGGCGTTGTAGGAAAAGGTATCGATCCCGGTCAGGCGCTTGCGGGAGAAGAAGCTGGGGCCGGCTGCGTTGCATTCGTCGTCGCCGCTGGAGCAGATCGCGTCGAATGGTACGTCCGGCCAGTTGTCGGCCGTGTCCTTGGTCAGGCTGGAGCAGTCCGAGGCAGTGCAGCGCTCGGCGTGGGAGAACGTGACCTTCGCGTCCGCCTTGTCGGTGAACAGTGCCCCTGCGCGCAGACCGTACTCGATCTGGGTGAGATAGCCACCGCGCGTGTAGGAGGCGTTCGCGGTCGTCGCCTTGTTCTTCTTGTAGTAGTTCGACTCTTTCGTGTACCAGTAGGTGGTCGCGTTGCCACGGGTGTCCTCGACGTAGTCGAGGTTCCATCGCCACGCCTGGGTCAGCGCCCGGTCACCGAAGGTGTCTCCGGCCGAGTAGCCTGGCTCGCCCGAGTCGTCACCGAAGACCGGTACGGTCCATACCGAGTTGGTGCGTTGCGCGTCCGAGCCCGCAAGTTTGTCCAGGCCGAACACGTACCTGGTGCCGTCGCCCGTTGTGACAGTCCAGTACTCACCGTTGTCGTCCCCGTTGTCCGCGCCCGAGGACCGAGTCACCTTCGAGGCGTCATCGTCCTCCAGTCGCCACTGGCCGCTGCCGTCGTCTTTGACCAGTCGGCTTGCCTTGCCGTTCAGAACAAGGCTCGCATTGTCGTACTTCCAGCAGCGGTCGAACATGTCGGTGTGACCGTCGTCGTCACAGGAGCCGTAGGAGCGCTCAATGTAGGACTCGGTGAGCGTGAAACCCTCACCGACCGCCGAGCCCTGGTTGTTGGTCGTGGCGGTACGGCCATCGACGCTGCCTGAGTCGTACGACAGCGACGGTGCGGGCGCCGGGCCTGCCGCCGCGGGCGGCATCGAGAAGCCGTACGACCAGGTGAAGGACCCCGAACTGCCGCCTGCCTGCCACGACGAGGACTCCGAGAGCGGTGTCGATGAGTAGTCACCGGCGCCGTTGGGCGACTGCCCGGAGCCGGCGCTGGAGGCCGTGACAGCGAGCACTGTGGCGGACGCGGCGCCGTCGGCGGTACGTATCAGTTGAGCAGTCTTGCCAGCCGTAGAGCTGCCCAAACTGACCGTGGCCGATACCGACTCACTGGCGATGTCATTGTCGGAAGAGAGCGGTTCCTGAGTGCGGCACTCGACCTTCTGCGGTGTCGTCAGGGCGCAAGCTGGCAATTTCACCACGTGCAGGCGCTGGGACCATCCTCCGCCGATGGCTGAGGCGAAGCCGCCATAGTCAACGCGCATCTCTACGGCGCTCGCGGAGTCCGCCTCGGCGGTCAGCAGCACACCCGTAACGCCGGCCTTGCGGGTTGCCGTTTGGTCCAGAGTGCTCACCCGGACGGTGCCGCCCGCTGCCGCCTCGACGCCCGGCGCCGGCGATATTGTGACTGCGACGCCACCCGGATCCACGGTCTTCGGCCTGCCCCCAGTGAGGGTCAGTGTCGCCGTGCCGTGTCCAGGCCAGACTGCCTCTCGTTCCGTCTGGGCCCGTGCAGCCTGACCAGCGTTTGCCTTCTTGTCCTGGGCAACCTGCCTGCGAGCCTTCCCCGCACCCGGGCCGCTGAACTCCTCCACCTTGCTCACCCGGGATTCAGGTACACCGGGCCGACCCAGGCCCTTGGCTCCTGCGGCCTCGGCCACTTGGGCCACGCCGACCGGCACAACCAGCGCCAGGGCCAACGACTGCACCAGCAGTCGAGCACGGTGCCGTTCGCCGCCACGACGCCGCTTTGAGGTGCCTATGCCAAAGACCATCGTTTTCGTCCCCACCCAGTCCCGTAAGAAGAGCCCGCCCAACGCCGCAAACCGCCGCTTCCACAGCGGCTGGGGGTGAGGCGGCCGCGCCTGCGGCTGCCCCACCCTCTGCACCCGTCAGTCACCCACGATGTCTCCGACCTGTGCGAAGCCGCCCATCGCACCGGCCCACAAGCGCACTTCCGCGACGTTGCCGGGCAGGTAGTGCTGCCAGGCGCCGCTGGTGAAACCCTTTCCGAGGGCGAAGTCGCCCGAGCCTGCCTTCGCTGTGAACACCTCGGCGTCCCCATTGGGGATGCCTCCCACATAGAGGCTGATCGTGCCACCCCGGTCCTGGGCGTCGAAGACTCCCGTCAGCCGGACCATCCCGTCCGTCAGGGCACTGTCCCGGGAGACGACGGACGAGAAAGTGCCGTCAGCGTTCAAGCGTCCAAAGTGCCACTTGCCGACCGGTAGCGTGTGCTCCATTCCGTCGTCGTCGAGCACGATGTCCTCGCCGGTCAGCTTGTACCAGAGTCCCCAGGCAGACCCGTCTGCCGTCCGCTGACCCACTATCTGGCCGGTGTACCCGACGCTCTTGCCGGCGAGTTTGTCTCCATCGACGGACACCAGCGCCGTCACGGTGAACGACCCGTTGTCGTCGACGATCGGTCCCCCGACGGTGGACGCATCGTCCACGCCGTCCAGCACGATCGATTCCCCGTCCAGCGATGCTCCACCGGTCAGGGCCAGCGACTTCCCGTAGCCCGAGGTGGTGTCCGGGACGCTGGTGCCACTGCCCCGATCCGCCGACCAGTCGGCGACCAGTTCTACATGGTTGTACTTGTCGAACTGCGCCAGTTTTGCCTCGTCTGAGATCTCGATCGCAGAAAGGTCCCGCTGCCACACCGACACTTCGTCGGCCGAGCCCTGCAGGTAGTCGGTATAGGCATCGGCCCAGATACCGCGTCCGATCTGCAGGGGACCGGTCGCTTTCCACGCGGTGCCGGCATCGACGGAGCTCTGCAGTTTCCCGTTGAGATAGAGGCTGATCTTCTTCGTTGCCGCGTCGTGCACCCCAACCACATGGGTCCATACATTGCGCGCTGTGGCCTGTTGAGCGCTCGCCTTGTGGATTGCGCCGTCACTGGCCAACACGCTCATGCTCCACGTGTTGTCACCTCCGCCGGCGTATGACAGCCCGAACGGGATGTACTTCTGGCTGAAGGGGCTCCCGCTCTCAGGCGTCTGAGTGAGCACCGTCATCGTGCGTGTGGCGCCGGCGTCGACCCGCACCCAGGCAGAGACGGTGTAAGACGCTGAGGTGTCCAGCACCGTACCTGCGCTCGCTGCGTACGCGGTGGTGCCGTTGAGACTCAGTCCCTTGTCCGTCACCGGAGTCGCAAGGGCTGTCCCCGAATCGTCGTATGTCACGAGACCGCGACGCCCTCGGTCGTCACGGACCGCGCCGCCGTTCAGCGTCGCATCGTCCGCCCCGTCCCAGGTCCCGGAGTCCACAGCCGAACCATCAGCCTCGTCGAAGTGCCAGCGGCCGACCGGATCCTGGCCTTCGTCGACCATGAACTCGACAGGTGTCTCCTCACCGTAGCGGCCAGTACCGACATTGTCCTTGGCTCGCACGGACAAGGTGTATTTACCTGCTTGCGCAGGTGTGACGGTGAACGTCGGCGACGACGCCGGCCGGTCAGCCGACCATGCGGCGTTGTCAGTCGTGCCCGTAGAGAGCTTGTACTGGTAAGCGACGACATTCGTGTCCACGGCCGCCGGCTTGAACATGAAGGTGCCTGGGACACCCGGCCCACCGTGCGACACACAATCGTTGCTGAGGCATTCTGTGTACGGCGTGCCGAAGGTCACCTGCGGCGCCTTCGGTGCCGTGGGGTCGACCTTGAAGTAGCAGGGGGCTGAGTAGCCAGAGTTCAGCCGGTTGGTGCCGTCCTCGTAGTACGAGAGAGTCAGTGCCTTGAGCCGGTACAAAACTCCTTCCTGGACGGCGGGAAAGCGCTTGGTCTGCCTCACCATGTTGCCGATGTATCCGCTGGTCGGGCTGTCGAGGTCGCTGACGAGGCTCCAGACGGAACCGTCAGACTTCTCCAATCGCCAACGGATCCTCAGGCTGGCACCCACCGACCCTCCGGACGCAGTACGCGGTTTGCCCTGAACGTAAGGCATCGGGTCGGAGACGATGTTTGGCGCAGTGGAGTTGGATGCGCATACGTAAGAATTTCCGGAGATCAATCCCACTTCGATGGGGGTGTCCGGCAGGCCCACGTACTTCACGGCGAGCGTGGCATCGTTCCTGAACCGCTTCCATGCGGCGGTGTCGCCCTCGTCGTGCGCCTTGACCTCGAGGGTCAGCCTCGAGAACTTGCCTGCCGCGAAGTTACGCACCGTCGGCGTCAGGTTTTCGTTCGTCTCCGTGGCGCTGTCGTTGAACTCAATTGGTGCGTTCGGTGAATCGGGGTCACACAGCGACCCTCGCCCAGCCGAAACATTGACGTCCACCATCAGGTCCAGCTCCGTCGGCCGGGACGACCAGGTGGTGGCAGAGGAGATGTTGTTCGTGCGGACGAGGTCCACCCAGCGCGGATCACACTGGAACGCCCACGGCTCGGTCACCCGGAACGTGGCGTCCAGGATGTTCTTGCCTTTCAGGCTCGCCGGGGAGAACTCGAAGTACAACTTCTGTACATAGCCCGGGCCGCAGTAGTAGCCGTTCCAGGTACCGCATTTGCCGGCGCCCTTGCCTTGGTCGTCATCACCGTTGGACCAGCCGTAGGACTCATAGCCGTCGCTGCGCAGGAGCGTGCGCTCCGACTCACCCCACGACACGGTCGGGTCGATGAAGAGCGGAAACGCCGACTCCTCGGTCGAGGAAAGCATCTTCGCGTCCGGCACCACCGACAGCGAGTCCTTGCTGACAGTCACATTCATGCGAGCCACGGTGTCCCCCTGCCCGGGCTCCAGCCCCGACCCCGACGGCGCACTCTCCGACGGATCGGAAGGCTCGGCAGCGGCGGCGCCTGGCGTATCCGCCGTCACCAGCTGTGTCTGGGCCGCGGAGCCTTCGCCGGCGGAGTCCCACATCCGCGCGGGTGGCGATCTGAACACGGTCTGGCCGCTGTCGTCGACAGCCGCAAGGTTGCCGGACGACCCCTCACGCACGTTCAGGCCGTGGGCCTTGAGTCCGAAGGTGAGCTTTTGCAGCTTGTCGTTCGCCGCGGCCTCAGGCGTTTTGACCACGAATACGGGCTGGAAGCTCTCCGGTGTCGCCGTCACCTTCAGATCGACACCCGGCAGCACGTCGCCGTACACGGCGCTGGAGCCGTTCAGCTGCGGGGCTGGCAACATCCCCGGCCAGTCAAGCTCCAGTGATCTGCCGCGATGAGCGATCCGTGCAAGCGGCGCCTTGTCACCCCCTGCAGTGAATTCCACCTCCACGGCAGCGGCCTTCGGACCCACAGACCCGTCCGAACGTTTCACCAAAGTTGCATCCGGCGTCTGCCAGCCGCCGTCTGCAGTGGCCACACGTACGGGGACAGCCGACTCCTCCAAGGTGAACGTGAAACCGTCAGGATTGGCGTAAACGGTCGTCCGTTCCGACCGCTCCCCAGTGACTTCCACTCGTTGACCGGACTCCTGGGCTTGCACCAAGGCCTGTTGGGCCTGGGTCAAGGACGCGGGCTCCGGTTCTGCTGCAGAGGCAACCCCATGCTGGGTCGGCAGCACCATCATTCCCAACAGCACGCCAAGCGCAGCCGTCGTTGCACCAGCCGTCCTGCCCCCGCCGCGTCGGCGATGCCCCGCCATATCTCTGCCACGCCGACCTATCGGCACAGAACCCCGCCCCCAGAGTCACATGATCTTCAAAATGAGACCACATTCAAACCTCATGGCTACCTTCCGTCAAGGGGGAATCACGGTGCGCATAAGCCCGCAGGTGCAGCAAAAGGAATGCAACCACCACCCAACTCGGAGGCACCCGGAAATATGCAGCTATGCACACTCAATACACGCTGCCCGACGGGCAGGTACCGACAGCCTCGCCCTCCTGCGTCAACCCGAGAAGGTGCAAGGTCGAGCGCGTGACGTCACGTTGGCCTGGCGCTCTTTCGCGGATCGCCACCACCTCGTCAGGGCTGCGTTGAGTCGGAAGGGCTCCGGAATGTCGTTCATGCTGACAACGGGCACATTCGGGGCGCCTGGTGCTCATGTCGCCGACGCCCGCTACCCTCGGCAGCCAACACCGCAGCGGCGACGCCATCGAGGGCGCGTCGCGGGCAAGGCCGTAGCCCGAGCAGTCCCTGCGGCGTCTGCCGCATACACGGTGACCGAGGCCTTGACCTACCGGGCGCTCGTCGAATGCGCCGGCTGCGGCGCTCCTGCAACCGCTCCCTGCGAAGGTTCCTGCCCGGCCTGCCTGGCTGGCCGCCGTGCCGAACCTGCCCCGGGACGACGCCTCGGCGAGCCCACCCGGAGGGCGATGGCCGCTGCCCCACCTGCGCCACTGCATCGAGCCACTTGCTGGAAGGACGCACGCCATGACCACCTGCCCGCTGACGACCGAATTCCGAAAGGGGCACGAGAGCGCGTCGCCGTCCCGTCGATGTCGGCGAAGCTGTCGAGGGCGAGGGTGCAGGAGGTTACCGGCGCAGAACGCTGGCTAAGCTTGGCGTCTATGCAGCTCCAGTGACTGTGGTGGCTGCCATGAGGTTTGGTTTGTCCTGTTTCCCGACGGGGTGCTCACATGCACGGTGCTTGTTCTTCATGCCGGTTGGCCGGCCGGGGCCAGCGGTGCTGAGTTTCGGTGCGCTGGCCGGCTGAGGGGTTTTCCCGTGGAGGCGGCGAAATCCTCGGCGGACACGTGCGGGTGTGAGGCGCCCCTGGCGTGCGGGACGCTCCCAGGGCTTGCGGAGGTCTTCTGCGAGGGGCCGTGCAAGGCGGAGTTGTGTGTGGGCTGCGATGACGAGCCAGGTCCAGCGATCAGCGGCGGCTGGCTCCCGGAGCCTGGGAGTGGTCCACCCGAGTGTTTGCTTGAACATCCTGAAGGTGTGCTCCAGATCGAATCTTCGCAGGAATGCCTGCCAGAGCCGGTCCACATCCCCAGCAGTGGCGGCGGTGGACGACCACCACAGCCAGACAGGCTTGGGGTTCCGGTCCCCTCGAAGGTGGTCGACCTGCAGACGGATGACGGTGCCTTCGATGACCGGCAGCTCTCCTTCGGGGTGGTCGGCGAGCGCCGCACCAGCAGCGGGTGCAGGCGGTCCCAGGCAGTGGCGACGGCCTTCCCGTAGTGGGTGGTGTCAGTCACCGTGGTGACGGAAGGGGCGGGCTGAGTTGCCGCAGCCTCGAACGCGAACTGCGCACCGCGCTTGGGCTTACGCCCCCGTTTCCCCGACGGCTGCGGTGGGGGCGGGAAGTACAGGACTCGGTCCGAACGCATCCGGCCCAGCAGCTCAAGGGGCAGGTCCGCGAGCAAAAAGGCCAGGCGAGTCACGTCATAGCCGGCATCGACGACGACCAGAACAGACGGATCGCCGATCTGCCACTGACCTGCCACATATAGCCGCTGGAACACCTCCCGGAGCTGGGTTGCGGTGACCGCGACCGCGTCGTCCCACGGACACAGCCGGACCACGTCCAGCATGGCAGTCCACGACGTCCGCCCCGGCTCCAGAGCGGCGACGAAGGAATAGGGCCACCCAGGGATCATCTGTGCCGAGCCCCTGCCCCGGCCATACGTGTGGCAGAACAGCCGGTACGGGCTGGTATTCGCATCCGGCGGCAGCCAGTTGCTCACATCGACCGCCAGCACCAGCCGCCCTTCCGCCGTCCGGGGAAGCGGCAGCTCGGCCAGCGCCATGCGCAGCCGAGACACGTCCAGATGCCCACAGTTCAACCCGCCATACAGTGCACCATGCCCACGCTGATGCTCAGGTGCGAGGGACAACTCGACCAACGTCCTCACCGGGCCGTCCGCACACAGCAGGGCGTCGCTCAGCTCGAACAATGCGTCGGGTCTGCGGGTCAGGCAGGCATATAACTCCGTCCGAAAGCATGACAGTTCGGCAAACGCATCCCGCGGGACATCCCGCTGCAGCAGACTCATTGCTACGGCCTTCGTGCTGGTCAAGTGCCTCTGTGACGGAGCACAGGATCAGACGAAGGCCGCTCTCACGTCAGGCGCTCGGTCAAAAGCGTCAGCAAGTTCGAGGCCATGTTCGACCACGGACGTTAAACGCCAAGCTTAGAGACAAGTAATTTGGTCGCTGGGCGGGCGTGCGTTTCTTGGGGGCGCACTGTTCGGCGGCCAGGAGGGTGCGGACACAGTCGGTGCGGCGGCCAAGACGGTCGTAGGTGACGGCGATGTCGCTCAGGGCACGGGAGCGGCGCTCGATGCTGGGGAGGGCCTTGAGGGAGATTGAGTGGGCTGCGGCGAGCGCGGCCAGGGGGTCCCCGGCGTGGTTCTCGGCGCTGATTTTGTGAAGTGTCACGGTGAGGGAGCTGAAGCCGCCGCCGTGGTCGCGCAGGAGGGTGACGCCGCCGAGTTCCCTGGCGATGGCTGCGGCTTCGTCGGTCAGCTCCCGCATCCCGTCCCGGGCGCCCCTGCGTGCGAGGGTGTAGCTGGCGCTCTGCACGAGAAGGCCGCGTACTGCGGCGCCGGGCCGTCCGGCGCGGCGCAGATCTGGGTGGTCGGCGGCGGACAGTGCGATCGACAGTGCCTCGGAGTGCCACCCTGCTTTCCTGGCCAAAACGGCCAGCTGGCGGGCGGATTCGGCGATGGCGAGGACGTCTTGTGCGGCCTCGCCGAGCTGCCGTGCGCGGTCGGCCGCCATCCAGCCGAGCTGCTGCTCGTCCATCTTCACGAGCATGCGGGTGGCCAGCAGGTAGCTCTTGGCGAGAAGGGCGTACTGGGCGGTGCCGTCGCCGTTGGCGGTCAGTGCGTGGCCGGCGCGGATCAGGCGCGGCAGGCGAACGGCGAGAGAGGCGTACCGGCAGGCGTCGAAGTCGGCGAGAGCGCCGGTGAAGTCGGCGGAGAGCTTCTCTGTCGGAGGGTTCGCGGGGTCCGGGCCCAGGCCGAGCATCGCGTCCCTCAGGCGGGCTACCAGCAGCTCACCGGGCGGGGCCTCATCGGCCTGTGCGGTTTTGCTCCCGAGGAGCGGGGTGCCGGCCGCTGAGGCGGCCGTGGCTGCCAGGACCGTAAGCAACTTCCTTCGTCGCACCTGCTCTTCACCGTCCTCCCTGCCGGATCTGCCCACCCTAGAGGTGGGCAGGCGGGGGAAGGCGCTGGTTGCGCCGATCGGCTGACCGTGTCGAACTTCCGGCCGGGGCGCGGGCGGCGCCAGACCGAATGCCTGGTGCGGCAGCTCCAGCGCGTCGGCGAAGCAGCGCAGTACGTCGACGTCCGTCATCGGCGAGATGCCCCGCTCATACCGGGAGACCTGGGCCGCGGAGTAGCCGGTCTGCTTGCCGAGTCCGGCGAGCGTTTGGCCCTTGGCCTGCCGGGTCTGCCGTATCAGCTCCCCGGGTTTCACGTCGGCCCCGAGAGTCGTCGCTTGTGCCGTGTTGACCGCATCCGTACCTCGTTCCCGCCGGTAGCCGAGGTTGCGCCGCATCAACCGTAGTCCTGGGACTGCACGGCCAACAGACGGTTTGCATGAGATGCAAACGGCTTTGCGGGCCAGGACAGCGCCCCTCCCGCCGAAGGGCTGGCAGCGGCGACCTTCGGGGGCAGGCGGCCCGCAGCCACGGGCAGCCCCAACTCCGGGAGGCTCCGATGCACTCCGCGAACGCTGCCCCGTCCACGATGCCAGCCGTAGACACCCGTCTGATGTCCGCCTACTACTTCGGGACCGAGGGTCTCGGCTCGTACGTCACCGCCCTGCTGGAGCGGTGCCCCAGCGTGTTCGACCTCAAGGAGGCGATGACTGCCGACCTCGACCGCGAGATCACGCGCCTGCGCTCCGGGCACGGCGTCATTGAGGACGGCGCCAAGCTCAAGGGCGAGGTCATCGTCCAGGCCGGGGCCCGGATCGAGGCCGGCGCCCAGATCATCGGGCCGGTCCTGGTCTGCACTGGCTCCGTCATTTCGGCCGGAGCACTCGTACGCGACCACAGCGTGATCGGGCCCGGCTGCCGGATCGGATTCGGTGCCGAGATCACCCGCAGCCTGCTGGCCGCGCACGTCTTCATGAAGCACCCCGGCTTCATCGGCGACTCGGTGATCGGACGAGGTGTCAACATCGGCTCCTTCTGCTCCACCACCGGACTGCGTTGCGACCGGGGCCCCGTCGCCGAACCGGCCATCGAGGAAATCACCGTCAACCTCGACGGGCAGCGGATCACCACAGGGCAGACCAAGTTCGGCGCCGTCATCGGCGACGAGGTCGCTTTGCCAGCGGGCACCGTGCTCTCCCCGGGAACTCTGATCGGCCCCCGCACCGTCATCTACCCTCGCGACCACATCGGCGGCTTCCTGCCCTCCGGCTCCCGGATCCGGTGACGGCCATGACCACCACCCCCACCGTCGTCCACGTCACCGGCGGACGTCCGCTGTCCGGCCGGATCCCCGTGCAGGGCAGCAAGAACATCGCTCTGCACCTGTACGCGGCCACGCTCCTGGCCGACGCCCCCGTCGTCCTCACCGCGGCCCCGGAGATCACCGACACCGGGGTCTGCGCGCGAATCCTGCGGCACACCGGAGCCCACGCCGACGTGATCGACACCCGGTTCACGAGCTCCCCGGCCCAGACGGTGCGCCCGGTCATCCATCCCGAACTCGGGCGCCAGGTGAGGACGACAGTGGTGCTGGCCGCCGCCGTGCTCGCCCGCACCGGCCAGGTCGCCTTCCCCTATCCCGGAGGCGACGCCTTCTGCCCTCGCCTCATCGACCGGCACCTTGCCGCCATGCACGCGGCGGGCGCCGAAGTCATCGCGAGCGGCACCGGCCTGCGCGCGGTGTGCGGGCCGCGAGGGGTGAAGGCTTTCACCGTCGACGTGGACACACCCTACGGGCCGAGCCTGGGCGCTACCGTCACAGCGATGCTGCTGGCCGCCCGGGCCACCGGCACGAGCCTGATCACCCACCCTTCCATCGAGCCGGAAGTCACCGAGACTGCGCGCTTCCTCGCCGAGCGCGGCGTCCTCATCCACTTCGACGACCAGGGCCTGCACGTGGTCGGCAGCGACTGGATCGCTGGGGGCGAGTTCGCGGTGGCCGGGGACCGGATCGAGGCGGCCACCATGGTCATGACCATCGCTGCGGCTGGCGGTAGCACCTCGACAACATCACCGCCGCCGGCTTCCGCAGCGACCTCGTCCATGTCCTCACCGCGGCCGGGATCTGTCTGAGCGACGCGACGGACGGCGGCGTGCACAGCCAACTGAAGGGACCGTTGAGGGCCGTCAGAGCCGAGACAGGCCCCCACCCAGGCCATCCCACCGATACCGCACCACAGCTCGCCGCCATGCTCACCCAGGCAGACGGCACCTCGCTGGTTGGCGAGCGCGTTTACCCCCGCCGCGACACCCACGTTGAGGGCTTGCGCGCCTTCGGCGCCGACATCACCACCACCGGCTCGGTGAACCGCATCCGCGGGCCCCTCCGACTAAGTGGCGCAGAAGTGGAAGCGTCAGACATCCGTGCGGTCACCGCCCTGTTGATCGCCGCCCTCGCTGCCGAGGGCCCCTCTACGACCCGGGGCATGTACCACCTCCGGCGCGACTACGGACACCTGCTGTCCAACCTCGCCACGCTGGGAGCCGACACCACCATCATCCCCGGAGGCCCCTGATGCCCGTCCCGTTCACCGCCGCTGACGCCGCCCGCCTCAAGGAGACCCTCGAGTCCGTCGTCGCCGACGGCGCCACCCCCGGCGGCGTGATCGTCTACGGCACCGCGGACGGCACCCCGGAATTTCTCAGCGCCGGTGTCGTCGCCCCGGAGTGCGGCGACGAGGCACCCACCCGGCACACGGCGTACGACATCGCCTCGCTGACCAAGGTCGTCGCGACCTGGCCCCTGGTCGGCCGCGCCCATCATGACGGCCTGCTCGACCTGGACGAGCCCGTCCGCGACTTCCTGCCCGCGATGAACGGCGAGACGCCCACCGCCGAGGCGACCGTGCGCCAGCTCCTGGCGCACACCTCGGGACTTCGCGCCTCCACCCGCCTGGACCACTACCGCGGCGCCGAGTTGCCCCTGCACGAACTGATGTGTCGCGAACCGCTGGACGACGCCCCCGGCACCCACCTACATCAACTGCGGGTACATCCTGCTGGGCTTGGCGCTCGCGCACATCAACGACCAGCCCCTCGACCAGCTGGCCGCAGCCATGTGGAAGAGCCTCGGCATGCCCGAAGTGATGTACGGGCCCCTGAATCGCTCCAGCCGGGTCGCCCCGACCGAGCGGCGCATCCCCGGCGCCCCGCGCATCAGGGGCGCCGCGCACGACGACAACGCCGCCCTGCTCGGCGGCGTCGCCGGCCATGCCGGCGTCTTCGCCACCCCGCACAGCCTCGCCCAGTACGCCCAGCGGCTGCTGACCGCGTGTGCAGACGAGACCGACGCCGACCTGGGCGAGTGGATGCGAGCCAGTCTCGTTCCCCAGATCGCCATCGAACCCGGCCTGGACCGCGGCCTGTCCTGGATCCTCGCCGCCGGTGGACGCGTCGCCTACCACCACGGGTTCACCGGGACCAGCCTCTACCTCGCCCCCACACCGGCCGCTACCTGGCGATCTGCACGAACGCCGTGTACCACGGCAACGCCCGCACCCGGATCGCTCCACTGCGCGCCCTCGCACTCAAGACGACCTCCGCCACCTGACCAAGGAAGCGAAGCAGGCCGCCGACAGGTCCGCACGGTGCGTAAGCCCGGCAGTGCAGCGCCGCTGCCGTAGATCGATTGCTCGGCCACCGAGCCGGCGAGGTCCCCCCAGGCCTGAGCGTGGGACCCCAGAGGTGTTCTGTAATGCCGGCTACGACTCCCAGAGGGGCCCGGACTGGGCAGGTTTCGGGCCCCTCGTCTGCCGCACGCGTCCAGGGGGAGAGGTACGCGCCCACGTACGCAACGACGCTAGTGAAGAAAGGTCACACCAGGAAGCGAGTGCACCGTGTCGGCCCTCTCTCCGGTGCCCTCCCGCTCCCATGGGGAGTGCAGATCGCTTTCGCCCGAGTGACAGCGCAGCCCTGGCGCGATGTCCGCAACTTCGGGGGAGGGTTGAACCGAATGAGCAGACAGGACAACCCAGCTCAGCCCTCATCTCTGAACGGAGAACCGACAATCCACCATTCTTCTGCATCTGATTCGTCAAGATCCTGAGCCAGTTGGTCGATCATCTGGTTGATACGTGCCTCCTCAGATTCGGCCGGAAGGCTGGCCCGATAATGCCGGGTGGCCTCCCAGTACTTCCTGAAGATGCTATTGCGTAGCAGAGTTCTGGCGTATCCGTGCAATTCCTCCCAGTTGAGCAAACCTGCACGATAAGAAAAGATGAAGTTCGCGTGCAAGGCGTTGCTGAACAGGAACTGCCGACGCCGATCTTCCGACACTTGCGTATCGTAGATATCAAGGACTTCAGAGAGGGTTGGATCGTCAAGTGCCTTCATCAGCAGCTCAAAATGCAGGCGATGGCTCGCCTCCAGTGCCGTACGTCGCTGATCAGCCTGTTTTCTTGCTTGAGGAAGAGACCGGTGCGCGGCCCGTCGCAACCGTGCCGTGAGGAACTTCCGGCCTCGGTCGAGGATCCCGACGCTCGACTTCTGCTGCGAGGACGTTGGTCCGTCCGTCCTCCGGCGTTCGGAGGTATTTGAACTGGTCTGGTGCTGAGGCGTATTGGATGCGTTTAATAGCAGGGCGTGAGAGCGGACAAACTCATCCACGTCCGCGGCGGTCGGAGCATGCGCAAGCCCCACGCGCGCAATGTGTTCGGCGGCCGCCTCCACAGTCTCGGGTCCGGCGTCGCTGAACATCTCTGTGAGCATGCGTCGTACGACCTGCTCTGCGCCTGCCTTCTCAGTCATGTCGCGATCGCCACCAGGATGTTGAGGGGCCGTAGACGCCGCAAGCCCAGCATTTGTGTACCCGAGCCAGACTATGGGCGAGCATACGCGCGATATTCTCCGCACGGCGCTCCGCTTGCTCGGGTTCCAATGATTCCATCTCCTGTGCATGATCAGCTATGTGTTGCACCGTACGTGTCCAGTGGTCTTTCGCCACACGGACATTCCCACTGTGTGGATTGTTGACGAACTCCGTAACAAACTCCAGTCCCTCACCGCCCTCAGCAGCCAACTCATCAAGCGATCTCATCCACTCCCCCCGGTTGACGGTGGCCCTCCCGATTGGGTTCGCATCCGCTCCAAGAGCTCGTCAAGGGCAATCGAACGTCGGCGCTCTATCTGCCGAGTGACGAGATACCCCGCCGCCGCGCCTGTCACGCTGGGCACCAGAAGCCAGCCCGCGAGGGAGAGCGCATATCCGTACCAAGGATGTCGGCACTCAGCCGGCGCGGTCAATCCCACCAAAAGCTCGTAAGCGATGGACCACCCCAGCAGCATGCCTCCCAGCACGTACAGCACAACGAACCCCGCAAACCAGACCGAGGCCCGCGTCACCAGCCAGTGATGCGCTCTGTTGAGAAACGCGATAGACCTGACAAGATTTCGTGCGTCTTCCCAGACGGTGTCACCCGGCACGTCGGGCGGAGACGAGGCCATGACCGCACCGTAGCGGCGCAGCTGCGATTCGTCAGCAGCGCGTAGTTTCCCTTCAGACGGTCAGCGATCTTGCCCGCGCGCATTGAGCTTCTTCGAGTTGGCCACCGATCAGGTGACGGTCCATGAAGTGCAACGAACGAGGCCCCCGAGCTGTTGATCGAGATGTCTGACGTCTCAACCACGCTGCTCGGGGGCCTCGTTGGTCATCTATCCTGCCGCACTCGACCTGCCCCATGCGCTCGTGGAGTGGGTCACCATGCTCATCGTCACCCGTGAGGGTGACCGGCGCGCGGCAAGCTCCGCCCGTCCCAGCGCGCGATGGTGGCACTGGTGTACCTGCGCGAACACACGACCCTGGCGAAGATCGCTGCCGGGTTCGGGATCAGCGAGTCCACCGCCCACACCTACATCGGCGCGGTCATCCATCTGCTCGCCGACCGTGCGCCGGGTCTGCTGAAGGTCCTGCGCGAGGCCGATGCGGACTTCGTCCTGCTGGACGGCACTCTCACCGAGTGCGACCGGGTGGGCGACGGGCGGGCCGACTACTCCCACAAGCACCGCCGGCATGGGGTGAACGTGCAGGTGGTCACCGATCCGGGCGGCCAGCCGCTGTGGCTCTCACCGGCATTGCCGGGCCGGGCTCACGACCTGACCGCTGCCCGCACCCACCGGATGATCCGTATCTGTGAGCGCCAGGGCGTCCCCATCCTGGCCGACCTCGCCTACCAGGGCGGCGGCCCCTGGGCGAGCACCGGCATCAAACGCAGGCCCTTGCAGGAACTCAGCCTCACCGAGAAGACCGTCAACCGGGCTCTGGCCGCAACACGGGCACCGGTCGAGCGCGGCGTCGCGCGCCTGAAGTCCTGGCGGATCTTCCGCAGATCCCGATGCAGCCCAAACCGCATGACGTCAATCGCCAAAGCCGTCCTCACCCTGGAGCGGCAACGCTGAAGAAGCTCATTCATCGGAGCAGTAGATCCTGCGGCGGCCAGCCAGAGCGGCGAATCCGGCCAGACGGGCCAAGCGCGTTTGCTCGTCGCGGAGGTCGGCGCCCTTACCGCTGCCCAAGCCTTGCGTGACGACCCGTTCGTCTCGTGCCTCCTCGCCACCGGACTACCTTCTCCCCGCGGCAAGCCGGTCTCCGACTGGAGCAAACATCCGCTGGCTCTTCCACGCCGACATCGACAACGCTCAAGTAGACGCGCTTGCCGCCGTGCTCGCCGAGTCGATGACGATCCCGGACACTGAACGCGACGAGCTGCAACGGCGGCGCTACGCCCCCATCGAGGCAGGCAAGGACGATGCCCACCTACTCTCTGCACGACGTACACGGTGAACCGATCGTCGCCGGACTGCGCCTGCTGCTCGCCGACGCCACCCGTGCCCCCGTTGTGGTGGTCGGCACCTGTTGAGTATGCGGCTCCCTGGCAGTGCCGAGACACTGTCCCTCCGCCCGGCGTCTGCTCCCAGTCCCCTTTCTGAACGGGTCCATCTGCCGCTGCCGATCGGCGGATTGATCACTGTTTGCGGGCCGCTTGACGGAGCAGGACGGCCTCCGCCCGACGTGTAGGTATATCTCGTGGTCTGTACGATGCCGCATGCTCGGCAGATGTCCGGTGAACGGCTTCTGCAGGCCCGTCAATCACCTGCTCCGCATCCAGAGAAGACCTCACCCTTGAACCACCCGCCCGCTTTCCCGTCACCTCCGTCCCCCGCCACCCGCTGGTGGTTGACCACGCCGGCCCGCATCGGCTTCGTACTCGCCGTCCCCTTGTTCGGTCTGGTCAACCAGTACCTGGGTTTCCTGGCGATGATCGCAGCGATCGTCCTGGTGTGGAAGGACAGCCTCTGGCAGAAAGGCGCGAAAGTGGCTGCCACCATCGCGGCCCTGGCGCTGCTCGGTGCGGTACTCCCCGACCCGCCCGAGGAAGGCGCCGCCGTGGCCCAAAAAGACGCCAAGGGCGCGGTGGACCGCACGCTGACCTCGCCATCGCCCTCCGCCCCTCAAGACAACCCGTCACCGACCCTCAAGCTGCGGCCGGAAGCCGCGGACTACCGCGGCATGCGCCTGGACGAGGCTCGTGACAAGGCCGAAGCCGCAGGGTTCGGCGCGAGTGACCACAATGCGTCCGACGAGGACAAGAGCATCTGGATGCGATCCAACTGGACCGTCTGCTTCCAGAAGACCGGCTGGACCAGGTCAGAGACGAAAACGATCGACTTCGGAGCCGTGCAGACCGGCGCTCCATGCCCCGGCACGGACGGCGGTGCCATCCCATGGCCGAGCATGCCGGAGCTGACCTGGAAGACCTGGAAGACGGCACGAAAGGAAGTCGTAGCACTCGGCGTCGTCCCCGCGGATCATGTACGGGCCGACACGGCCTACCTCAACGACACGCTGCCCGACGAAGGAAAGCACGACAACTGGCGGGTATGCGCGACTGACCCGGTCGAGGGCGCAGATGTCACCATCGACACGTGGGTGACCCTTGAGCTGACGCACCCGGACAACGGCTGCCCGGAGCCCGGCGAAAGCACGGAAGACAGGGCGGACCTGCCCGATCGAGACGACGACGGCGACCCCGACTACCGCGATCCGTTCCCCGGCGACCGCAGTCGCAACAGCACGTTCCCCAACGGTTTCCCGGACAGCTCCGGAAACTCGTCCGGCGGAGGCGGCGGGGGTGATGGAGACGGCTGGAACTGCCCCCGCACCCGTTGGTGCTGACCTAGGCCTTCACAACTGCGCTACGCGCGCTGCAGGACAGGTGGAACGACCTCGCCCGCCGGTTCCAGGACCGCGGCTGGATCGGCGGGCGTCCGGCGCTGATGCCGAGCTCGAACGTCAAGTCCGGGGGCGCGGGGCGGCGGCGGCGCCGGCCGTGCTCGGTTTCTGCCCTCCGCTGCTGTACGGCGGCAATTTTCGCATCGATGCGGGGTTAGCCACAGGGTGTGCCACACCCGCAGTGTCTCGAGGTGGGGCAGGTCCTCCGGAAGGTCATCGAACACGGTGTACCCGCCTGCCGTCTCCATCAGGGAGGACGTCACGGGGGAGGGACTGGTGGTTCGGCGGGCTGCTGTGGGGGTGCCGCGGGGTCCGGGGGTGGCGGGAGGGCGATGGTCTGGCGCATGCGGGTGATGTGGTCCAGGCCTGCCTGGTGGCGGTCGGGGTCCTCGAGGAAGCGGTCTTCGTGCCGCAGCCGCATGGCGGCGGCACGGTTGTCGGAGTAGGCGGTGGCGAGGGTGGCGATGCCCGAAGCCAGGGCAGGGAAGGCGGGGAGCAGGAGCGGGATCGCGATCCACCACGGGGCGCCCGTGAGGGCCGTACTTCCGGCGGCGAGGCCGAAGAGAAGGCTGGGCAGTGTCGGGGCGTTCATGGTCGGCTCCTGGCGGGTGCGGTGAGCAGGGCGTGGGTGTGCCACTGCTTGTGGTGGCGGGGGCGGGGGACAGCACCGGATACGGCAGCTGGTGTGGCAGGCAGGGTGGCGGGGGCGGCGGTTAGCCGCGCAACCCCTGCTGGACGGGCAGCATTCTCGTCAGTCGTCCGGGCGTATTCGAGGCCTGTGAGCTGCAACTTCCTGCCCGCGCGAACCCGCACGGACCGCCGCGGCCGGGCGGGTGGGTCCGTAGCGGCGCGTCAGGCAGCCTGCGGCCATGGCCAGCAGTGCGGCGGTCAGCACCGCGAGTGCGCACGAGAACACCACGGAACTGAACGGACATGTCGTGACTCCTTCGGTCCACGAGGGGTGTGTGGCACCGAAGGTGGCGGAAAAACCGTTCACAGAGGTTCGCGGCGGTATAAAGCGGTAGAAGGTGAACGCGTAGGGATACCGGGGGTATGCGTATGGTGAGCGGCGAGCCGTCCAACCCTGTAGCCGCGCTCGCGGAGTTACGTGCACGTCTGCAGGCCGCCTTGGTCGCCAAGCGGATGACCAAGGCGGCTCTTACGCGGCGGGCGAAGCTCGGGCGTACCTCGGTGAGCCGGGCCTTCTCCGTGTCCGCGCCCGCGCCGTCCGCGCAGACGGTGAGCAGCGTGGCGGCGGCCCTCGGGCTCGACCCCGGCCCGCTGCTAAAGCTGCGAGCGGTCGCTGTGTCTGGTGCTGTGCGGGAGAACTCGGAAGCACGGGAGCGCCTGCCACATCGGTCTGACGAACGCCTGCACGGCTCGGAAGACTCCGCGCCTTCCCATCGTGGCGTCGACCGGCCGCTGGGAGGGGACCTCGCCCCGTCCTCGAGCGAGAACCTCCGCGCCGCCCTGATGGCTTACGCGCACCGGGTCAGGCAGACGTACGCGAATCTCGAACTCGACGTACTCACCCCGCTGTCCGACCAGAGTGACCATCCGCCGGTCGCCCTGCGCGAGGTGTTTGTGGTCCCCGGTCTGAGGGCTGACCCGCCACCGGTCGAGCTCCCCCGTGAACTGGTCTACCGCCTCATGGAGTCCGGGGACCTGGCGGAGGAAACGGAGCCCCCAGAGGAGACGGCTCGCGAGGTGTTTGCGGTCCCTGGTCTGAAGGCCGACGCGCGGCCGGTCGAGCTCCCCCGTGAACTGGTGTACCGCCTCATGGAGTCCGGGGACCTGGCGGAGGAACTCGAGCCGACAGAGGAGAGGGAGTCCCCGGCGGAGGAAGGAGAGCCTTCCGAGTACACGAGGTTCTGGGCAGCGGTGAGAGTGGCAGCCGACCGCCTGAAGGACTCCTACCGGCGTAAACCGGTGGTCGACGCACTCACAGTCCTGACGAGCGACGAGGCGCGCAGAACCGTGCTTCTGGGCGACCCTGGTGCGGGCAAGTCCACGCTCGCCCGGTACCTGGCGCTAACACTGACCCGTCCTGGACCGCCGGAGGGGTCACTGGCCGCGCTGGCAAGTCATGTCCCGCTCCTCGTGGAACTGCGGGAGTACGCTGCCGCAGAATGGCGCCAGCGCACCTTCGAGGACTTCATCGCACATTTGCACGTCAACCGGGGGATGGCCCCTCCGCCGTCCCTGACCCAGCAACTCCTGCTCTGCGGACAGGCGCTGGTCGTCTTTGACGGGCTGGACGAACTCTTCGACCCGCGCATTCGCCGTGACACCCACTACCGCATCGCCGCCTTCGCCGCCCGCTATCCCGAGGCCCGTGTCATCGTGACGTCCCGGACGATCGGTTACCAGCGGGCTGTTCTCGACGGGGCCGGCTTCAGCCACCATATGCTCCAGGATCTCGACGGGCCCCGAATCAGCGACTTCGCGCACCGCTGGTACGCGCCCTCCGGCCGGCAGGACCCGGATCTCGGCGACCGCTTGGCCGGGCAGCTGGTCGCGGCTGTCACGGACTCCCGGCCGGTCCGTGAGCTCGCTGGAAACCCCCTGCTGCTGACGATCCTGGCCATCATCGGCCGCCGCAAGGTGTTGCCGCGCGACCGCCGCGGAGCCTACGAGCACGCCGTTACCGTCTTGGTCGCCCACTGGGACCAGCAGGCGAAGCACCTGGAGGCCCAGCTCCCCGAGGCCGTGGCGAACACGCTCGACGCACTGGGCGAACGGGAGCGCACTCGGTTGCTCCAACTCCTGGCCAGAGCGATGCAGGAGGGGACAGGCGGGATCGCTGGCAACCACATCCACGGTAGTGATCTGGAGCGCCTAATCGGCGATCATCTGCGCGCGCGGTACGAGATACCGCGGCCCCTCGCCGCCACGTGCTCACGCGCCATGATCGCGCAATTACGGGAACGCAACTTTATCCTGTCCCGCTACGGAGGCGAGGTGTACGGGTTTGTGCACCGTGCCTTCCTGGAATACCTCGCGGCCACCGACATCATTCAGCGCATCAAGGACGACTGGGACCGAACACCCAAGCAGTACGTCGAGGAAATTGTCACTGCCCACGCTGCCGACCCCGCCTGGCACGAGGTGCTCCTGCTGCTGATCGGCGAACTCGGCGAGCGCGCCGCGGCCGCCGCCGTCGACCGCATCCTTGAGCTCCACGCAGCCCGGAAGGACCCCGCGGACGCGGGCCATGTCGTCCTCGCCCTTCGGGCCCTGGCAGAGGTCGGCGCGGTGGGTGGTCTGGCCAGACAGAGCATCGCCGTCATCGACGCCGTCACTGCCTTGCTGGATGCGAGCATTGGCGACTCTGGGCCGCGAGACGGGCCCACCGTGCTGCTGGACGAGAACGACAGCTATTCCCGGCCGCAGGTACCCGCCGCTGCCACAGCCTTCCAAACCTTCGGACCTTACTGGATCGGCCGCGATCGCTATCTGCGCTGGTACCACCTACGTGGACAGTTCGCCGACGCCAGTACCGAACCGGCCGAGCTGGCGGTCGCCTTGCGTCCTGACCCCGCCGAACTGCGCCGTCTCGCAACAGGTTCGTTCTACGGTCCGGATCGCGAGATCTTCCTCAAGGCCTTGGCGGACAGGTGGATATCGCAGGATGACACACGAGAGTTCTTGGCCAGTCGGTCGGCTTCGGACCCCAGTCCCGAAATCCGCCGCAAGCTCGTCGATCTGCTGATCGGTCAGTGGCCTCACAGCCCCGATGTCCGCGCCCGCCTGGGGCACTGCGCGACGAGCGACCCCGACAGCGAGGTCCGTCACCTGGTGGTCAAGAGCCTATTGCTGCGCTGGCCCGACCGTGCAGATGTACGGGATCTGCTTGTCGCTGTGGCCACCGAGGGCAGTGACACCGAAGCGGCTCAGGCAGCCACCGAGGCGCTTGTGGCGAGAGCACCCTATGACGAGACACTCCACCCTGTTCTGGCGCATCTGGCCGAAGAGCACACTTCCCCCCTCGTTCGCGGAACAGTGCTGCCTCTGGTGCTGGACCGCGGGAACCAGGACGAGGCACGGCGGCTACTGTCCAGGCGCGCCGTACGCGACGAGGACCCGGACCTGCGCTTGGCGGCGGTACGAACCCTGGAACGGATGTGGTCGCAGGACGACGACGCCCACTCCTTCCTGCGCACGCGTGCCACGGAGGACCCCGCTCCCCTGGTCCGCTGTGCTGCGCTGACAGCCTGGGCCGCCCAGTGCAAAGACCACGAGGAGGTCCGGGCGGTGCTGACTGAACGCATAGTCGGAGAGGAGAGCCTGGACCTGCGCTTGGACGCGCTGACGGCGCTGGTGGACCGGCAGCCCGACGCGGAACAGGCTCGCTCCCTACTGACCCAGCGGGCAGCGCACGACGCCGACCCCGATATGCGGGCGGCTGCGTTGAGACGGCTCATCGATTACCGACCCCAGGAGGATGAGGTTTGGGCGTGGTGGGCTGAGTGCATTCGCCGGGAGGAGAACGGCGCGGTACGCCGGAGCGCGGTGTTGATGCTTGGCGAGGCAGACCTGGGACGCACAGACGTCCGCGCGGTACTCGTCGAGACCGCCGTGGGTGACCCAGTACCAGCCGTCCGTTGGGCGGCAGCAACCGTGCTCACCCAGTGCGGGGACGCGCCAGAGGTTCGCAACGCGCTGCTGGCACTCGGCCGCCGGGACACGGAAGCCGATGTCCGGCTACTGGCGGTCTCGCACTTGTCCGAAGGACGGATGGGCAACGACGAAGAGCTGGCGTCATTCCTCGCCGAGCGGGTCCGGGAGGACCTGGACCCTGCGGTCCGGCGCGCGATCCTTGAAGCCTGGACAAAGGGTGCTGGCTTTCCGCCGGTACCCGCGTCCGTGTTCGTTGCCGTTGCTGCTGAGGACACTGAACCTGCTCTCAGGTTGGTGGCCCTCACTCATCTCATCGACCACCACGCCGACGACCACCAGGTGCGAACCTTCCTCCTCGCCCGCATCCAGGAGGACCTGGACCCTGCGGTCCGGCGCGCGATCCTTGAAGCCTGGACAAAGGGTGCTGGCTTTCCGCCGGTACCCGCGTCCGTGTTCGTTGCCGTTGCTGCTGAGGACACTGAACCTGCTCTCAGGTTGGTGGCCCTCACTCATCTCATCGACCACCACGCCGACGACCACCAGGTGCGAACCTTCCTCCTCGCCCGCATCCAGGAGGACTCCGCCTCCAATGTCATACGTACGCTGCTCTGTCTCTGGGACGGAGACGGCCCCGCTCCGGACGAGGAACTGTCCGTACTGGCATTGGTCGCTGCCAACGATCCGTCGGAATTCAACCGCTGGGCGGCGGTCGGCGCCGTGGTCCGCCGCCGGCCGGACGAGGAGTGGGTTCAGGCACTGCTGGCCGACCGAGCGGCTCACGACAGCTCTCCCCGCCTCCGCTGGGCGGCGGCGCTTGCCTTGGCCCAGCGGCTGCCAGTCGAGCAGGCAGGCCGCACCCTGGCGGAACGTGCCGAGCACGACCCCGACAGGGACGTCCGCTGGGCGGCCCTGAGCAAGCTCGTGCAGGAGGTGCCCGTCGACGATGAGGGGCGGGAGTTGCTGATTCGGCTGGCGTCGGGGGATGAGCATCCGACCATGCGCTGGCAGGCTCTCGCCTTGTTGATCGTGCACAGGCCGGCGGACCCGGACCTTCGTGCCGTGCTTACCGAACGTGCCGAGCACGACTCCGACAGGGACGTCCGCTGGGCGGCCCTGAGCAAGCTCGTGCAGGAGGTGCCCGTCGACGATGAGGGGCGGGAGTTGCTGATTCGGCTGGCGTCGGGGGATGAGCATCCGACCATGCGCTGGCAGGCTCTCGCCTTGTTGATCGTGCACAGGCCGGCGGACCCGGACCTTCGTGCCGTGCTTACCGAACGTGCCGAGCACGACTCCGACAGGGACGTCCGCTGGGCGGCCCTGAGCAAGCTCGTGCAGGAGGTGCCCGTCGACGATGAGGGGCGGGAGTTGCTGATTCGGCTGGCGTCGGGGGATGAGCATCCGACCATGCGCTGGCAGGCTCTCGCCTTGTTGATCGTGCACAGGCCGGCGGACCCGGACCTTCGTGCCGTGCTTACCGAACGTGCCGAGCACGACCCCGACAGGGACGTCCGCTGGGCGGCCCTGAAGATGCTGGCCGATCTTTGGAACGACGACGAGGTGTGCGCCCGGTTCGCCGCCCATTCTGCCGAGGACCCGGATGCCGACCTGCGCTGGGCGGCGGCCGTGGTCATAGTGAACCGGTGGCCCGACCGCAGCGCAGTGGCCGTGGCGCGGCTGCGTGCACAGGCGTGCTCCGCCCCGGACGCCGAGTCTCGCTGGCTCGCACTGGCTGCCCTGGTGGAGATGCCCGGCGCTGCGGAGGAAGCGCCGCTGCTTGCTGTCCGGGCCGAGAGTGATTCCGATTCGTCGATTCGTCACGCGGCCTTCGACGTGTGCATCGGCGCCCTCCCGCCAGGCGGCCCGCTCGCGGCCTTCGGCAGCAGCATGGACGAGCGGCTGCTCGCGCTCCAGTCCCGACTCCTCACGGCCGCGGACGACGGCCGGCTGGTCGCCGAACGCAGTGCCGCCTACGATCCTGACCCCGAGATCCGGCGGAGGGTCCTCGCCATGATCGCGCTTCACTGGCCGGACCGTCGGACCACCGGACTGCTCTCTGACTGCGCCACTGGGGACGGCGAATCGGAAGTGCGGGCGTACGCGAACCGACTGCTCGGCATGCTCCGCGAACGCTGATTATCGTCGGCGGCTCCGCAACTACTCATCTACAGCGCATGGCGTCGTTCAGGTGTGGTCGAGCAAAGAATGCAGCAGGGTGGTGACCGCGATGCCCACGAGGAGGGCCGCACCCGCTGAAGGGCTGGTCAAAGTGAGGTAGGTGGCGCCCGCCCCTGCCAGTAACAGAATGGTGGTGCGGAGGCTGAGCTGGCCGTTCATCGGGGGTCCTTCGGCGTCGGAGATCTGTCTGATGGGGTCATTCGCTGCGTACGGTTTCCAGAGCGGCGCGCACGAGCCTGAAGGCGAGTGCGGCGCCTTTGTCGTCGGCGAGGGGGCAGTTGATCTTGTAGGGGTCGGAGGGGGCGACGTTGCGGGGCTGGATATGGCCCTTGTCTTTCTCGTCCAGGCCGAGACCGTCGAGGTCGTCCGGGCTGAGGCGTAGGGTTACGCCTCCGTTGCTTGGGCGCAGGTAGGCGACCGCTCCGTAGCGCTGGGGGCCGTTGTCGCGGATCATCAGGTAGTCGGCAAGGCCGTCGAAGGTCTTAGAGGAGCGACCGAAGGCCACGATGATGTTCTCCTTCTCCAGGAGCTGCTTGACGAACTTCTCGGTCTGGACGGTCCGTTCGTGGTTCTTGCCGGCGCGTCCGTAGATGAACTTCATCAGGGCGACGTGGTCTTCGGGTGTCAGAGAGGTCGAGGCGCTGAGCGTTGCCGCTTCGCCGTCGGGCTCCGTGTCCGCAGTCTCTTCGCGGGAGGGGGCGGCGTCCACGGTTGGCGCTGTGTGGAATGCAGAACTGGTTGCTCGCTCGTACTCCACGATCTCCTGCGGTGATCCCTCGATGATGCGCATGCTGGCAGCCCTCTAGTCGTCAGTCGGCGAGTAGCTCTCACTATCTCTCGATACGTTAGCCAAAGCTGTCTTCGCATTGGATTGCTTTAGAGAAATAGACCCCTTCGTTTGGTGTTTTAGCTCAAGCTGTGGCGTCCGCTGAACCCGCGCCGAGCGCAGGTCTGCTCGTCCGGCTGGAGGATCGCCCCGTAGCGGGCCGACGACCGCAGAGGCTGCCCTCGGCCACGCTCCGGTTTCTCTGCCGGCCGTCAGCCGGGGTGGAAGGATGCCCAGTCATGGGAACGAGAGATGACTGTGATGAGGCGTACGTCATCGGTCTGTGTGACCGGATCCTCCGCGAGAACGCCTCGACGCAGCACAAGTTCGACTGGCTGCAGGGCGATCCCGGAACGAGCGGTCGTCGCGCCAAGCTGCCGGTCGACGCCTACTGGCCAGGTCACCAACTCGTGGTCGAGTATCGCGAACTGCAGCACGACCAGCCGATGCCCCACTTCGACAAGCCGGACCGGCTGACCGTGAGCGGCGTTCACCGGGGTGAGCAACGGGCTCTGTACGACGCCCGGCGCGACACGGAGATTCCCGCGCACGGGCTACGGCTGGTCGTCATCCGCCCCGCCGACCTTGACGCCGACGGCCGCGGACGGCTGCGCCGCAACGAGGAGGCCGACCTGGCCGCGCTGCAGAAGATCCTGGCCCGCGACAGCGACGAGGACCGCGTCACCGACGCCTTCCGAACCTGGCTGCTGGCCGAAGGTTGGACACCGGTCGAGCCTACGGACCGTTGGACCGACCTGGAGGCCGTCTGCGGCCAGGAGCGGCTGATCTGCGAGGTCAAGGGCCGCACCAGCGAGAAGGGCATCGACGCTGACATTGCCTACGGCCAGCTGCTGCGCCGCATGGTGAGCCAGGACCTTCACATACGCTATGCGCTCGTTGTGCCATCGTTATCGGTGACGGCCGCCGCACGCGTCCCGGTCCATGTCCGCGAGTTGCTGCGCGTCGACGTGTACGAAGTGACGGACGACGGCAAGGTGTGCCCTCTGACAGGGTGAGCGGCCACGGGTACGCTCCCGCCTGCGCGCGGGGCGGAGGCAGTCTGGCAGGCCTTCTTCGAGGCGAACCAGTGGATCTTCGGCCACGGACTCAACCTCATCGCCTGCGAATCCATCGACGACGGCAAGCTGGAACGCATCACCACCGGTGCGAACATCTTCGGCGGAGCGTCTTCGCCGTCCTCGCCGTCGCCGGGCTCCGCCGTGGTTGCCCTTGGCCGCCGCGGCGACCTGGCCTTCGAGGGTCTTCTCCCGGAACCCGAAGATCCCCGGCTCCTGGCTGGTCGACCTCTCGCACATCGAGCTCGACCCGCGCCTGCCCAGCCCGTTCACCCCGGACGGCTCCCGCCCGACGGGGCCGGCCTGGTACCAGACGCACACCGTCGCCTACGCCCAGGAACTCGGCTACAACGTCCACCCGATCGAGGCGTACCTGCGGCGCGAGAGCGGCGCATACCTGGACCCGTGGCACGACCGCCTCAAGACCGCCTACGTCGACACCCTCGCCGACCTCGGCGTCACCAAGGACCTGGACGACCGTCAGTTCCTCGCGGCGATGGAGCGGCACAAGCAGGCCGACCCGGCGATGGCCGCCGTGTTGGCCGCCATCAAGGCGACAGTGAAGGGCGGCGTCGGGAAGCTGCGCGAGCGTCCGCAGGGCAAGTCCTACAAGCAGGGGGAGCGGTGGCCGGCGCTGGAACGCCCGACCTGGCGCCCAGACATCCGAGCCGCCGTCATCTCCAAGGCGCGGGTGAACATGCACCGCAAGCTTTCCAACATGGCGAGGATGACGGGCATGTTCCCGCTCGCGGTGCTGTCCGACTGCGTCGTCTACCCCAGCCCGGGGGAGAGTCCGCTCGACTTCCTCCCCTACGCCGCATCCGGCAAGCCGCAGCCCGGCGGGTTCCGCCTCGGCCCGACGCCGGGGCTGGCGAAGCTGGAGGGCGTCCAGACGATGCTGTGGGCGGTCGACCTGATGGAGCAGGGCCTCAACCCGGCCCGTTACATCAAGGGCGGCGACGCCGTCCTGGACGAAGGAGAGTAGGCCGTGGGGGAGATCGGGGACGCCGTCGAGCGCGCCGACCGCGAGGCGTTCACCCAGGAGCCGCCCAGGACGCTGAAGGGCCGGATCGGCTTCCTGATCCGGCAGTTGGGCAGTGCGAAAGCGGTGGCGGCGGAGATCGGTGTCACCGCCGACTCGGTCAACCGCTACCGGCGCGGTGCCCGCAAGAACCCGCCACCCGAGATCGCGGCGAAGGTCGACGAGGCGGTGCGGCAGCGCTGGCAGCCCCGGGTGCGCAAGCGCCGGCGCCGGCAGGCCGCCACCGCCACCGGGGTCACGGTGGAGACACGGGCCCGCTTCGGCTACACCGCACCCGTCGGAACGACCGACGACGGCCGCTTCCGCCGCCTCACCGTCCACCTCCCCCCGGCCTACGCACAGCGCCTCTTCGACGCCCGCGACCAGGGCGCCGGCGATCAGGAGATGCGCGCGATCATCGCCGAAGGGTTCAAGGACATCTACTTCCAGGACGGCGGCAGGCGCGCGCAGGGCCTCAGCGACGTCGAGATCAACGACATCGACTACCTCGACCTCGACTACTGATGACGCAGACGGAAAGCGATCTGCCCATCCCCGCTTCCGCGACTTCGCGTCGCGCGTACCGTGGCGGGAGGACCTGCCAGGAGGTGCCGATGAGCGCGCAGCCCGAACAAGCCCCCGCCCCGCCGGCCCCGGCCGCCGCCGCGAAGCTGCTCGCGCAGCTGCGCGCCGACCGCCGCGCCGACACGTGGGTGCCGGCCTTCGAGCGGGACTGGGCGAAGGCCCTGGAGGACTCCCGCCACAGCTACAGCCTCACCCCGCTGCACGACGTCGTGCGGACCTGGCAGCTGCGGGTCGCCGCGGCCCCGGCCGTCGACGCCTACATGGACTCCGGCCGCGACGAGTCCGGATTCGTGGACCTGGACGACGTCCTCGGCACCAGCCGGTGACCGCTCAGCCGTGGACGGTGCGCCTGTCCCCGCAGGCGGCAAAGGTGCTCACCGAGCTCCCCGCGCCCGCCAAGGAGATGGTCCGCGACATCCTCGACATCGCCGTACGTTCCCCGTGGGGATGGCCCCAGTGGAACGCCCGCGACCCCGAAGGCGAGGACGTCCGCGCCGCCTCCATCGGACAGCTGTCCGTCGTCTACGTGATCAACCGGCTGACCCGGCGCCTGTCTGTCCTGGATGTCGTCTGGCTCGGGTAGCCGTTCGCGAGCACGCCCCGACCGACGCCGACGCTGGCGATGCTGCGGGCGGTCGGCCACATGGAACAGAGCCTCAACCCCGCCCGCCGCATGTCGGTGCGCCAGATGCTGACCGAGCATCGTCGACTGCGGACTACTCAGAACGATCTAGGTACTCGCGCCCAAGCGGAGCACGGTGCCCGCTGCCTAGCATCCGGAGCATGAGTTCCGTTGAGCAGACAGTCGGGTCGAGCGAACAGCTGACGGCACGTAAGCACAGGGGCACGACATCGTTTGTGCTTGGCGCTGCCGCCGTCGCCATGTTGATGTGCCCGTTTCTGCCTGCCTGGGTCCCGAACGGGATCCGGTTCCTTCCCGTGTACTTCATCCTGCCTGCAGGGATCGGTGCGGTCGTCTCCGGCCTTGTCGCGCTGCGCAGGGCGCGGCGCCAGGAGGGGGCGACTCCCTCCCGGGCGCGGGTGGGAGTCGCACTCGGCACGACGGCCGTTGTGCTGTCGCTGGCCGTGATCGTCTGGGCGATCTGGGCGCTGAACCAGGCCTACCAGTAGAGGCCGCCTACCCGGCCCGGGAATTGGCGGGCTACTGCAGGCCGGGGCTGCAGGGGGTTGTCCTGCCGTGTCCTGCCGACGGTCTGTGACGTTGCCCTGATCATGGACGGCTACGAACACCTTGACCTCGATGAGATCGACTTCGCGCCCATGGAGCACGACATCGAGCGGTTGCGCCTGCTGACGCTGGATGAGACGTACGAGCTGATCAGGGTGCTGCGCACAGCCGCCGAGGAGGGCGGGGCGGCCGCGCAGGACGCGGACCGCCTGGCGCGCGAGATCGGCGCGCGCATCCCGTCGAAGAGCTGACGAGGTGCTGGTCGCGGCCGGCACAGATTCTGACCCCATGCCCGGCTGTCGTGAGGCCGCACGCTGTTACTCACTTTCGGGTGACGGCCCGCCCCGGGCCAGGCTGGCAAACTCCGGGGAAAACCAGCTGCTGCAAGGGCTGTGAGATCCCTTCAGCCGTCAACATGACGCCGATGGCATAAATGGGCGATGCATCTGAGAGTCACAGAAACATGGGCAATGGGTAACACAGCCCATGTTTCTGCCCAAACTCCTGCACGGGGCGGACAGAGTGTGGGTGCGCGGCCGGTCCGGCCGCCACCCGCACACCGCACCGACTTCCACGGCGGCCGAGGCCGCTGCCGGAAGGGGTGCCCGCACCATCTGGGGGACTCCCTTGTCCGCTTCCGCTTCTGTCACCGCCCGCCGTCTGGCCGCCGCAGCACTTGCCGCTGGTGCTCTGGTCTCGGTGGCGGCGCTGCCGGCCACCGCGGCCGACCACGCCCGTCCCAGCCGCCCGGCGGTGGAGATCTCGAAGGTGCAGTACGACTCCCCGGGACGCGACAACCGCTCCAACCGGTCGCTGAACAGCGAGTGGGTGGAACTGACCAACACCACCCGCAACGCGGTCAACCTGGACGGCTGGACCCTGAGGGACGAGTCCGGCCACAAGTACACCTTTGCTCACTACCGCCTGGCCGGCCGCGCCACGGTCCGCATCCACACCGGTGAAGGCCGCGACACCCGCACCGACCTCTACCAGGACCGCCGCGCCTACGTGTGGAACAACGACCACGACACCGCCACCCTGCGCAACGACCACGGCCGCTTCGTCGACGACCAGTCCTGGGGCCACCGCCGCGGAGGCCACCACTGATCCACCCTCCTGTGGGTGGATGCCGTACGGCGGCTGCGGCAGACCTGGCACCCGGGCGGGGTGCCCTCCTTTCCAAGGGAGGGCACGCCGCCCGGCGTCATGCGTCGGCCACGGTCACTGCGGCACCTGCTCGTAGCTGACCGTGGTGTCAGGGCAGGCCTCCGCCAGGCGGGTCAGGGCGTCGCGCTCGGCAGGGTCGGCGGGCAGCTGCCAGCGCAGCTTGGTCGCCACCCATGCGCTCGCGTACTCGCAGCGGAAGCCCTCGACGGGCAGCCAGTCCGTGGGATCCTTGCCGCTCTTGGAACGGTTGGAACTGCCCGAGACCGCGATCAACGACGCCGAGGCCCCCTGATCGTTCGCATACGCCTCACGCCGGACGGCCGTCCAGACGGATGCCCCGGAGTCCCACGCCTCGGCCAGCGGCACCATGTGGTCGACATCGAGCGAGGACGCCGCAGTCACCCACACCTGGTCGTACTCCGAGAACCAGCGCCCGCCCGACAGCGCGCACCGCGCCCCGGTCTCCGGGGCGAGCTTGGCCTCGGACAGGATGACCTCTTTGCGGGTGTCGCACCCATCGGTGGGGTTGAGGCCCTTGTTCCAGTGCTTGAACAGGTCCCGGCTGTAGCCGTCCCGGCTCTCGGGAGCCTCACCGACCCACTCCAGGGCCTGGAACAGCGCCACATCCTGCGCGGCCGCGGGCGCCGATGCCACGGTGGCCTGGCCCGCGGCAGCAAGTGATGGCGCGTTGCAGCGGACGCCGGGGCGGTGAAGGAAAGCATCGAGAGGGCGAGCAGGGCGGCGACTTGGGGCAGTTTCTTGATCACACCCGGGTTGTAGCGGCCAGCCCCGTGGAGCCGGGAGGGTAGTGGAGACCGTTTCACCCGGGCAGGTGCAGGAGTTCACCTGGAGAAACGCCACAGCAGAGACGCAAGGCAGTCCCACCTCGGTGTCCGCAAGGCGGGCCCAACGGACAGCGGCTGGATCCGCGTTGCAGTTGTGGGCGTCCCGCCGGGATCGCGTCGGCGCGGTGCGTGGTCTGTTGCGTCCCGCAACTCCAGGCCCGCGATGTCTGCTGAAGAATTTCCGGCGCTGTGTAAAGAATCGGCTGCCCGTGGGTCTCTCAGAGTGCGTACGGCCGCTGCTTCACCGTGAGGCGCTGGGCCGCAGACTGGAGGAGGTCCGGTGGAGTTGACGGGTGTGGGAGTTGCGGTGTTCCTGGTACTGCTCTTCGCGCCGGCGCTGAGCAGCGTGCTGAAGAGCATCGCGTTCCGCAACCGCGCGGCGGGCAAGGCCGAGATGATCCGTGCGAGGGGCGAATCGGATGAGCGGGCGCGCACGGGGAAGCGGGGGCGGCGTGGCTGATCAGGAGAGGCTGCGGTCGCGGCATGCCGAGGCGCTGGCGGAACTGGTCGCGGAGCAGTACGGGCGGATGGTCGGTTACGCCGGCAAGCGGCTGCGCACCCGCGGGGTGCCGCGGTCTTCGGCGGACCCCGAGGACATCGTGCAGAACGCCCTCAAGAGCGTGCTGGCCCGCACGGAGCCGATCGACAACGTGCGCGCGTACATCTACAAGGTCATGGACAACGAGATCAATCGTGCGGCGCGGCACCACTGCACAGGCAGGGGTTACGCGTTCCTCGACGTGGACCTTCGGCTGGAGGAAGAGCCGTCGGTCCATCCGGTCGACGAGGCCGAACTAGGGCACATCGTCGACGAGGCCGTGAGCGCCCTTCCACCGCAGCAGCGGAAGGTGATGCTGCTGACGCAGGAGCTGGGGATGACCCAGGCGGAGGCGGCCCGGGTGATGGGGGCCGCACCGGGGACAGTGGGCGTCCACGCGCACCGAGCGGTCCGCGCGCTGCGCGTGAGTCTCGTCGGTCTGGGCGTGGCACTGGTCGCATGGGCAGCCGGGAACCTGATGTTCGGCGCGCGGAGCATCATCCCGGCCGCCGGCATGGGGGTGCAGGTCGGCATCGCGGCGGCCCAAGTCATCCTCAGCATCGGTGCCGCCACCGTCCTGTGGGCGTTTGCGACCTACACTCCGGGGGAGCTCTGGAGGGGGCTGCAGCAGAGGTTAGGGAACGGAACGTCGTGGCCCGAGGCTGGTCCCCCCAATTGAAGCAGCATTGGCGCTGGCTTCTACAACAACCCGCCATCCGGACGGGCCGACGGCCCGCACGGGGCCCGGCCTCGCAGGTGCAGCCACTTCGCAGCGGCTGCCGCCCTGCGGGCGTTCGCGTCTTCGGCGACGCCCGCGCGCGGTGTAACCCCGCGGAGTCGGTGCCCGGGCCGAGCGTCGCCTTCTGCCGGCGGTAGAGCGACCCATTGACGACGCCTCGGCCCTTTAGCGTGTCTCCACTCCCTGGCTCGGCCTCGTCGCGGGCGCGGTCATGTCGAGCAGCACGATGGCGTCGTGGTCGGGGGTGCCGGGTTCGGCGGTGTAGACGCCGATGCGCTGGCCGGGGGTGCCTTCCAGGTGCATGGACTGGGAGGTGAGCGTGATGGTGCCGACGCGGGGGTGCTGGAAGGTCTTTTGCGCGGGCTTGCGGCCGGTGACCTCGTAGCGTTCCCACAGCCGGGCGAAGTCGGGGCTCTTGAGGAGGAGTTCGCCGACGAGGTTGGTCAGGTCCGGGGCGTCGGGAGCGGTGCCGGCAACGGCACGCAGGCGGGCGACGCAGGCGGTGATCTGGCGGTCCCAGTCGGTGAAGAGATCCCGCGCGGCCGGGTGGAGGAACAGGTAGCGGGCCAGATTGCGGTGTTTGGTTGGCCAGTCCTCCAGGCCCGCATACAGGGCGAGACCGCCAGGGTTCCAGGCCAGCATGTCCATGCTGCGGCTGATGACGTAAGCCGGGTTCGGCCGCAGCGACTCCAGCAGCAGCTTCAGGTGGGGGCGCACGGTGCGGCTGGGGGCCGGAGGCGGTTCGGGGGCGTAGCGGGCGGCGCGGGCGGCGAGCTCGCGCAGGTGCTGGTGCTCCTGGTCGTCCATGTGCAGGGCGCGGGCGAGGGAGTCGAGGACGGCGGGGCTGGGGCGGGTCTCCTTGCCGCGTTCCAGACGCACGTAGTAGTCGATGCTGATGCCGGCGAGGGTGGCCAGCTCCTCGCGGCGCAGGCCGGGGGTGCGGCGGATGCCGGCGCCGACGGTGAGGCCGACGTGTTCGGGGCTGGTCTGGGTTCGGCGGGCGCGCAGGAAGCGGCCCAGCTCGGCGCCCTTGCTGTGCGCGCTCGTCGATGCCATGACTCCAGTCTCACCCGCCGTGCCCCCGCTACGCGGGCGGGAGGGGGGTCCTGTCGTTACCCCCGAAGAGCCCGCCCTGCCACACCCGAGCAATTCGGGCGAGGGTGAATGAGGAAGACCCGGCCCCTGGCGCCGTCCAGACTTCAACCGGCACGACCTGCCGGGTCTGGCGACAGTGGGGGGACCAGGTAACACCTTGATCGGAAGAGGGCGAGATGCGGTACATCAAGCTGCGTGATCTGGAGGTTTCCCGGATCGGGCTGGGCGCGATGGGCATGTCCCACGGCTACACCGGTTCCGGCACCGATGACGCGGAGTCGGTCAGGACTGTGCACCGAGCTCTGGAGCTGGGCGTCACGCTCATCGACACCGCCGAGATCTACGGCCCCTACACCAACGAGGAGCTGCTCGGGCGGGCGCTGAAGGGACGCCGGGAGAAGGTGGTACTGGCCACCAAGTTCGGCCTGGTCTCGCACAGCGGCGACGGCGCCTGGAACCTGGATTCCCGCCCGGCTAACATCCGCACCGCCGTCGAGGGCTCCCTCAAGCGCCTGGGCACGGACCACATCGACCTGTACTACCAGCACCGCGTCGATCCGAACACGCCGATCGAGGAGACCGCCGGCGCGGTGAAGGAGCTGATCGAGGCGGGCAAGGTGCGCGCCTTCGGGCTCTCCGAGGCCGGTCCGGACACGATCCGCCGGGCCCACGCCGTCCAGCCCGTCACCGCGGTCCAGTCCGAGTACTCGCTGTTCACCCGGGGAATCGAGGAGCGCGTGCTGCCCGTCCTGCGGGAGCTGAACATCGGCCTGGTGCCGTTCTCCCCGCTGGGCCGCGGTTTCCTGACCGGCACCGTGCGCTCCAGCGACCAGTTCGACGAGAACGACTTCCGCCGCGACAACCCCCGCTTCACGGGCGAGAACTTCCAGCGCAACCTGGCGCTGGCCGACGAGGTCAAGGTCCTGGCCGACGAGGCCGGTGCCACGCCCGGTCAGGTGGCGCTGGCCTGGCTGCTCGCCCGGGGCGACGACGTCGCCCCGATCCCCGGCACCAAGCGCGTGTCCCGGGTCGAGGAGAACGCCGCCGCCGATGCCGTCACGTTGACCGCCGAGCAGCTCGACAAGCTCTCCAGCCTGCCGCCCGCCGCCGGCGACACCCACACCGAGGCCCAGGCCCGGATGCTCGAACGCTGACCCGCCCCGGCACGCCGCGCCTGGCGCCCTCCCCGCCCCTCGTTTGGAGTAACACCTTTCATGCGTGCAGCAGTGATGTACGGAGCCGGAGACGTCCGCGTCGAGGACCGGCCCGACCCGAAGATCGCCCAGCCGGCCGACGCCGTGGTTCGCGTCGTCGCGTCCTGTGTGTGCGGCAGCGACCTGTGGCCTTATGCGTCGATGCCCGCCACCGGCACCGGCCGCCCCATGGGCCACGAGTTCCTCGGCGTCATCGAGGAGACCGGCGCGCACGTGACCGGCCTGAATGCCGGTGATCTGGTCGTCGCCCCGTTCACCTACAGCGACAACACCTGCGACTACTGCGCCAAGGGCCTGCACATCTCGTGCCGCCACGGCGGCCGGTATGGCTTCGACGGCGTGGACGGCGGGCAGGGCGAAGCCGTCCGTGTCCCGTACGCGGACGGCACCCTGGTGAAGCTGCCGGTGGCCGCCGACTCCGCGATGCTGCCGTCGCTGCTCGCGCTCTCCGATGTAATGACCACCGGCCACCACGGCGCCGTCACCGCAGGCGTCGGCCGCGGTGATGCGGTGCTGGTGGTCGGGGACGGCGCGGTCGGCCTGTGCGCGGTGATCGCCGCCAAGCGGCTGGGTGCCGAGCAGATCGTGCTCGCCGGCCGCCACGAGGCCCGCACCGGCCTGGGCCGTGAGTTCGGTGCCACGGACGTGGTCGCCGAGCGCGGCGAGGAGGGCATCGCCCGCATCCGCGAGCTGACCGGTGGCGTGGACAAGGCCATCGAGGCCGTGGGCACCCGCCAGGCCCTCGACACCGCGCTCGGGGCGGTCCTGGACGGCGGCACCATCAGCCGCCTGGGCGTCCCCCAGTACGAGCAGGGACCGATCGGCCCGGCCGAGTTCATGCGCAACATCACCCTGACCGGCGGCGCCAGCCCCGCCCGCGCCTACATCGAACAGCTGCTGCCCGACGTCCTGGACGGCACCATCACCCCCGGCCGCGTCTTCGACCAGGAATTCACCCTCGACCAGGCCCCGGACGCCTACCGGGCCATGGCCGACCGCCAGGTCCTCAAGGCCCTCATCCGCCCCTGACCACCCGCCGTCCCAACGAACAGCGAAGGACTTCCCCCATGCAGCACGTGACCTTGAACAACGGCGTCGACATGCCGCTCCTCGGCTTCGGCGTCTACCAGATCCCCGCCCAGGACACCGAGCGCGCCGTCTCCGAGGCCCTGGCCGCCGGCTACCGCCTGCTGGACACCGCCGCCGCCTACGGCAACGAGGAAGCCGTCGGCCGCGCCATCAAGTCCAGCGGCATCCCGCGCGAGGAGCTGTTCGTCACCACCAAGCTGTGGGTCCAGGACGCCCCCGCCCAGGACAACACTCGGCGCGCGTTCGAGACGTCCCTGACCAAGCTGGGCCTGGACCACCTCGACCTGTACCTGATGCACCAGCCCTTCGGCGACGTCTACGGCCAGTGGCGCGCCATGGAGGCCCTCAACCGCGAGGGCCTCGCGAAGGCGATCGGTGTCGCCAACTTCTACCCCGACCGGTTGATCGACCTGATCATCAACAACGAGATCACCCCGCAGGTCAACCAGATCGAGACCCACCCCTTCTTCCAGCGCGCCGACTACCAGGGCCTCATGCGCGAGCATGGCGTGCAGATCCAGTCCTGGGGCGGCTTCGCCGAAGGCAAGAACGACCTGTTCACCAACCCGCTGCTCGCCGAGATCGGCAAGGAGTACGGCAAGTCGGTCGCCCAGGTCGTGCTGCGCTGGCTCACCCAGCGCGGCGTGATCGCTATCCCCAAGTCCGTCCGCGCCGAGCGCATGGCCGAGAACATCGACGTCTTCGACTTCGAGCTCACCGACGAGCAGATGGCCCAGATCGCCACCCTCGACACCGGCAGCTCCCTGTTCTTCGACCACCACGACCCCGAGATGGTCAAGTGGCTCGCGGGGCGTCGTCTGGACAGCTGAACGCCTCACCCACTGCCCCCAGCCGCCGCGGGTGCCCTCAAGGCGAATGCCCGGGGCGCCCGCCCGGCTTCCACGGTTCACCGGGAGCCACCCACCATGATCCCGCCGCAGCACCACGGAGCCCTGCCGGGCCGGCGCACCGTTCTGCGCGGCGCGCTGCTGACCGCAACCGCCGCTTTGAGCGCGACCCACCTCGCGGGCTGCTCACCGTCCTCACCGCGGTCCGGTACCCCCACCGCCTCCCAGTGCGCCACGACGAGCGGAAGCAACGTGAAACGAGTCCTGCTGGCCTACTTCTCCCGCGCGGGCGAGAACTACTACTTCGGCGGCCGCACCGACCTGAAGGTCGGCAACACCGAAGTACTCGCCAACAAGCTCGCCGACCGCATCGCCTGCGACACCTACCGCATCCAGGCCGCCGACCCCTACCCGCACGACTACGACGCGACCGTTGAGCGCAACGTCCGGGAGCAGGAGACCGACGCCCGACCGGCCGTCGAAGGCCGCCTGCCCTTCCTCGACGGCTACGACACGATCCTCCTGGCCAGCCCTATCTGGAACGTCCGGGCACCTATGATCATGACGACGTTCACCGAAGCCCTCGATTTCCGCGGCAAGACCATCCATCCGGTCACCACCTACGCCATGAGCGGCCTGGGCACCACCGAACGCGACTACGCCGCCTCCTGCGCCGGAGCGAGCATCGCCGAAGGGCTCGCGATACGCGGCGAGGAAGTCGAAGACGCTGACATCAACATCAAGGCGTGGCTGCGACGCGCCGGGTTGTCCACCCGGTGACCGCTCTCACCGAGCACGCCAGAGCCGGCCGAGTCCGCGTCGCTAGCCGCCGGGCGACACGGCAGGCGCAGGTCCGCCAGCCGGCCGAGCTCCATAGGCCGAAGCTCCAGCGACTCATGGGTCGAGGTTCGCGTAACGCAGCCGAGGCCGGTGAGTTCTACCCGTGCGTTCAAGACCTCGCGCTCCTGCTCCACCCGGCAAGCACGGCATGTCATTGGACGACGGTCAGCCCCGGTGGTTGAGGGCACGGGTCAGATCCCGGTTGGCTGCCCGTGCGGCCTCCAACTCGTCCTGGCGTTCCTCCAAGGCCCGAGCCAGGTCAACGGCGTGCTGCTCGAGATACGTGAGGCGCTCCTGTAGTTCAGTAACATCTGTCGGCGCCGCCATGCCGGAGGCATGCCAGGCCGCCTGTCCCAGGGCCTTGGACAGGCGAGCTTCGAGCTGACCGACTCGGGCGGCCAGGCGGATGTTGCGTGCGTTGGCATTGGCGAGGTCGGCCATGAGGGATGCCCGGGTTACTGCGGGGCCCGCCCCGTATGGGACGCAGACGGTTCGCGGGCGGCGGCGTGGAGCGTGTCGAGCAGATCACGGTGGCGGTAGAGGAATGTCCGGGCGGTCATGACAGAGTCCTCAAGCGCCCCGCCCTCGTCGTGGACGACGAGCGGATCTGTCCGCCGGCAGTGCGTGGACAGGTGGCCCTGTTCCCTGCGCCGTACCGGCTGCTGGAGCGCCATGCCGTCGCGATTCGCAGCCGATTCCAAGACGATCTGATCCAACTCAAACCGCTGGTCGGTCAGGTGCAGGCCGAGCACTGCCTCGGGCGTGCCTGGCGCGTCAGTGCCATGAACATGTTGGCCCTTGCGCTGGCGGCGCGCGACGCGGCCGGCCAGGACGTGGTTGACGCCGCGATCCTTGACGCCCTGCCTCACCGGCCCGTCGGAGTCACCCGGGTCCTGAACAAGGCTGGCTGGCTCGCCCCTGACCTGGACCGCGAGGTCGTCCTGCTGCCGCACGCCCAACGGGCCCTCCCCCAATCTCAACCACGAAGTTGTGATCACTGCCTTTCGTGGGGCCGAAACCAAGTGTGCGACGCCTGTAGAAGCTGGCGTCGTGTCTACGCTGACCAGCGAGGATGCTGTGGTCGGTGTGGCGCCGGGCCGCTTCCTCTTCGGAACGGTCGATGCCGCGACTGCACTCGACAGCGCCTTCGCCTGGGTCCTGACACCGACGCCTCTACCTGGCGACAACTACGATTCGCCGGACCGTCCTTGGCGTCCTTGGCGAACGGCAGCGCGGCCCGTCGCGAGCTCCGCGCGAATCGCCCAGAGCTCAGTCCGCCAGCCGTACTTGTAGGTCAGGCGACGATCTTCGAGATCGAGCGGGACTGGCGCCCGCTGGCCGGAGCCCTGCTGCCGGCCCCGCTACCGCCGGTGAAGGCCCTGCTGGCGGACTTCGCCCAATACACCTCCGAGAACCACTGGCACCAGAAAGTCCACGAGCCGATGGCTCGGGTCCTACGAGTGGCCGCCACCTGGTTGGGCGCCGACACCGTCTTCCGCGAGGATGAGCTCCGGGCAATGCACCGCGTGTTCGGTGGCACGGGGCGCATTCGCGGGCTTCTCGCCTTCCTGGACCAACGCGAACAGCTCGTCACCTCGCCGCCGCGGCGCAACCGCCACGAGGCTTTCGTCCAGCGCACCATCGCTGCCTTCCCTCCACGAATCAGCGACGAACTCGGCACGTGGGTCGGGGTCTTGCGTGGCACCAGCAGGCCCCACCACCGCGTTACCGACTACGCCACTATGCGCCGCTACCTCATCTACCTGGCCGCGCCACTCGCTGACTGGACCACCCGCTACACCACCTTGCGCCAGGTGACGGAGGCTGACGTCACAGCCGCTGTCACCGCGGTCAAAGGCCCACGCGCCCACGAGCGCGCTGTGGCGATCCGGTCGCTCTTTCGAGCCCTGAAACACACCAAGCTCGTCTTCGCCGACCCCACCCGCGGCGTTCGCATAACCCGGCAGGAACTGTTGCCCACAACTCTGGCCCCTGACCGGCTGGCCGGGCTCTTGGAGACCAGCACCAACGCGGCTACCCGTCTGGTTCTCGCCTTGGTCGCCCTCCACGCAACCAGCGGCACCGACCTGCGCAACCTCGTCCTCTCCGACGTGCTGCTCACCCGCCGGCAACTTCTGATCCGCCGCCCCCACGGCCGTCACGTCGTCCACCTCGACAACACCACAGCTGACCTACTGCACGCTTGGCTCCGCTACCGCCATCAGCGCTGGCCACGCACCGTCAACGCGCACCTTCTGGTCACTCAACAGACCGCCAACGCGACCGATCCTGTCTCCGCGGACTACGTCTACAGGCGCTTCGATCCCGCCGGTCTGACTCTGCGCGCAGTTCGCGCCGACAGAATCCTTGATGAGGCCCGCGAGACCGAAGATCCCGTCCATCTCGTCCGTGTCTTCGGAATCTCCATCACCACCGCCATGAAGTACATCCACGCTGCCCACCCCCACCGCGCCGGCCCTGTTCCTCACTGAGCCCCAGTGGGGCCAGATCAAACCGCCCTGCGGGACCACCACAACGCCCGGCTGGATAGCACGGTCGTCTCCCCCGTCCACACCCCCGAAATCAAACAAATATCCCAGTCGGGCGTGGGCATGACATAGGGTCAGACGCGTGTGCGGGCCTGCACTAGCGGCCCGCACTAGCCGTGCACGAACTAGAGAAAAGGATCCATGTGAAATCCACCCGACACCCCGCGCCACGGGCAAGACGCCGATTAACCCGGCCGCTCGGCGCCCTGCTCGCCTTCGGCGCATCCCTGATGCTGGTGTTCACCACCGCCACCGCCGCCCAGGCGCACTACGTGTACCAGTCCGACGAGGTCTGGTCCAACAGCGACTCCTCCAAGTGCGAGTACACCTACTCGGAGGTCTCCCACGGCAGCGGAGGCGGCTACGCCAGGGCCTACGGGCTGGCCTCCTCCGGCATTCCCTTCTCCCAGGCGTGCATCCTGGTCTGGAACCGGCCCCCGGGCAACCTTAAGGCCGCTTTTCAGTACTTCTACTGGGACGGCACCCAGTGGGGCGTGTGCCGGCAGCTCATGGGCACCCAGAACCCCGATGGCACCTGGAGCGGCTACGCCAACACCACCGAGACCTCCAGGATGGAACTCAACTACGACTTCGGGGTCGTGTCGCCCTGCGGTTGGGGCTACTACGCGACCAAGGCCGGGAGCAACGTCTACTACGGCGGCACCTGGTACGGGGGCAACGTCCCCATCTGGTCCGGACAGCACATCATCGAGAACTAACCTGCAAGAAACTGGAGACACCGCACATGAAGAAGACCCGTGTATCCCTCGCTGTGACAGCGGCGGCCGGCGTGCTGCTGCTGGGCACCCTGGCAGTGAACGCCTCCGCCGACGAGTCGCCCCGCTCCGCCGACAGCGGGCAGAGCGAGAAGGCCGCGGTGCCGCCGGCTCCGCCGACCCCGGAGTGGGTCAACCCTGACGGCACGGTGGACGAGTCCAAGATGCCCGAAGAGATGCCGCTGATGGGGCCGGACGGCAAGGTCGTCAAGGACGAAAACGGCAACCCCCTCATGGTCGAGACGCGCGTCAAGTTAGCGGAGCCCGGAGCGCCCCAGGCGCCCCTGGCTGGCCCCCGGGCCGGGGAGAAGCGGTCCACGAGCACGGACGCAGAAGGCCGCAAGACGGAGACCATCGAGGTCGAGCCGTCCGTTCCGCCCGCGCAGTAACCTGAGGGACATTCCGGAGAAGAAGGGCCGCATGAGCAGGCTGCTGGAAGCGGTGTGTGCGCTGACCGTGGGCGTCCTCGTTGCGCTCCTTGTATGGGGCGCTGACCCGGACGCTGTGCGGGTGGCGTGGAGGGAGGGCGAGCTGAGCGGTGTCACGGTCGTGTTCGTAGCGGCGTGTGCGCTGTGGCTGGTGCTATGGCGCAGGCGTACCGGGCGCGGCCGACTGGCATGGCCGCTTGCGGTGCTGCTGTGCGGTGCGGCTATTGCGCTGGTCATGGCGGCCATGGCCGGTTGACCGGCGCAGACAGGTGGGGCTCCCCGTTCTTGTGGGCGGGGAGCCCCACTGGCGTTTCGGGGTGGAGCGGCTGTTAAGGATCTTGACAGGCCGCACGTGAGGGGCCGGCGTCCGTCCCCGGACCCTGACCGGACGAGTTCCCCAGACGCCGTCCCTAGCCGTGTCCTGATCGCACTCGCGGTGTACTCCGCCTCCGACACGGTCGCGGACGTAGGGCGTGGCCTTCGCCGGGCACTGCACTTCTTCGCTGTTCGGGTGCCCGGTACCGGGCGGCGTCGCCTCAAGGTCATCCGGCAGGAAAACCAGCGTTCCGGGACCTGAGTTCCGGCTGCGCTCTCGGGGCGGTGGTCCGGCGCCCCGGGAGCAGACCGGCCTCACCCTTCGGGGGGTGGTCCATCAGCCCTCCTGCGCGGCGGACCCGCATCGTACGCCGCAGCCGTGATGCTCGGACGGATCGCAGGGGAGGCGGCCAGATGGGTGCCGACTACTGCTGCCGCGTGGTCCTGTGGATTGCTCATGCCCCCTGGGGGTACGCGGCGGATCGGTGTGGAGCGAAGGGAGCGGCCGAAGATGGCATGTGGGGAGGAGCCGGGTGGCGGCGGCCGATGGGCGGCCCGGTCGGACGCGCAGAGCGGCACTTCGGCGGGGTCCGCTACGTCACACGTGGCAAGTGCCGTCATGGCTGGTGAGAGCCGGTGAGTGGTTTCACCGCTGTGCTGTCCCTGCTGGGCGTGGCCGTGTTGGCTGTCGCCGGCGTATACGGGGCTGCCTGGGCGCTCCGGATCTCGCAAGCCCCCCTGGCCGCGCAGCCGTTCCATTGCGGTCTGGAGCCCGTCGAGCACGCGGTGAGTCGGTTCCATGTGCGCTGGTACACGGTGACGATGCTCTTCCTCGCTTTCGACATGGAAATGGTCTTCATGTATCCGTGGACGCTGGTGATCTCCGTGATGGGCCCCAGTGCGGTGATCGAGATGTTTGTCTTCCTCGCCGTCCTGCTCACCGGCGTCGTCCACGCGTGGCGGGAGGGGGCGCTGCGATGGGCCTGACAGCCGTCTTGACGCGTGCTGCTGCGGCCCGGCCGCGCGTGCTGCTGGTGACCTCACCGGGCGGGACGGCGGTGCGGCTGGCCGCCGAGACCGAGTTGCGGTCGCGGGGCTGGCCGCTGGCCTCCACGCCTGCCGGGGCCGACTTGATGGTCGTCGCGGGTCCTGACTGCTCGCGGCTGCGGTCGGCACTGGAGCGGCTGTGGCAGGACATGCCGCAGCCGCGTGCACGCGTGCGGGCGACGACGGCTGATGAGGTGCCCTCGTTGCTCGATGCCGGCCGCGCCTGCCTGAGCTCGTCCGCCCGTCAGTGCGCCGACGCCCCCCATGGCCGTCCGCGGACCGGGCTGTCCCTACCAGTGTTCGGCGGGAGAGAACTGCCTGCCGGCACTCCCGCGGCAGAGGCCCGGGCCCGAGGACGTACCGACCGGTTCGAGATCGCCACGCTCCGGGGTCGCCGATGCGGTCTCGTACCTCCGGCGTCCGCCCGGCGTGTCTCGGAACCCGGCGGGGGCACTGGGGGAACGATGCATGTTCCCGGACAGCGACGAGCCGGGGTCGGAGCGGAGGGAACGCGTGGGACAGCGGGGTACGACCGAGCGGAGCGGCGGGAGCGCGGGCGGGGGTGTCGGCGGTGCTGCCGGGGCCCGTGAAGAGGTGAGCGCCGTGCCGGACGTGCGTCGACGGATTCCCCGTACCGACGCGCTGTTGCGTGACCCCCGTCTCCTGGACGCGGCGGCCCTGCTCGGGTCGGAGCAGGTCAAGTCGGCTGTCCGCCGTGCGCAACGACAGGCGAGGGAGGGAGGCGTGCAGCCGGAAGAGGTGATGGATGCGGCGATCGCGCTTCTGCCGCGCTCGGCGAGCGGCCTGCAACCGGTGATCAACGCGACAGGGGTGCTCCTCCACACCAATCTCGGCCGGGCGCCGCTGTCCGCCGCCGCGCGACGGGCGGTACAGGACGCCGCCGGTCCCACCGACGTCGAACTCGATCTGGAGACCGGGGTACGGGCCCGCCGTGGCCGTACCGCGCTGGCGGCGCTCCGAGCCCGGGTGCCGGCCGCTGCCGCGGTGCACGTCGTCAACAACGGAGCGGCCGCGCTGGTCCTGGCCGCGACCGCGCTGGCCGCCGGCAGGGAGATCGTGGTCAGCCGTGGGGAGATGGTGGAGATCGGGGACGGCTTCCGGCTGCCGGACCTTCTGGTCTGCACCGGGGCCCGGCTGCGCGAGGTGGGCACGACCAACCGCACGACCGCGGAGGACTACGCCAGGGCCATCGGTCCCGAGACGGCCTTCGTCCTCAAGGTGCACCCCTCCAACTTCCGCATCACGGGATTCACCCGCGCCGCCGAGGTCGCTGAACTGGCGCCGCTCGGTGTCCCGGTGGTCGTCGACATCGGGTCGGGTCTGCCGACCCCCCACCCCAGGCTGCCCGAGGAACCGGACGCGCGGACCCAGCTGGAAGCCGGCGCCGCGCTCGTCACCGCCAGCGGGGACAAGCTGCTGGGCGGACCCCAGTGCGGACTCGTCCTGGGGCGAGAGGACCTCGTCCGCACCATGGCCCGTCATCCGCTCGCCCGCGCGCTCCGGGTCGACAAGAAGCCGGTGGGGGAGTGGGCCGGTGACGTTCGAACTCCTCCTGGTCCTCGCCGCGGGCCTCACGCCCGCAGTCTGCCGCGCCTCCTACATCAACCCGCGGATGATTGAGTTGTACGAGGAGGGCGTGACGGTAGCCGACGCGCTGCCCCGCCTCGGCGACGAGGGCTCGTGCGGCGTCCCCGCCACTCACGAACCCGTCGAACGGGCGGTGCTGCACATGCTCCGGAACGGCGGTCGTCCAGGCGCGGCGCCGCACCGAGCGGCCCGGGAATTGGCGGGCTACTGCAGGCCGGGGCTGCAGGGGGTTGTCCTGCCGTGTCCTGCCGACGGTCTGTGACGTTGCCCTGATCATGGACGGCTACGAACACCTTGACCTCGATGAGATCGACTTCGCGCCCATGGAGCACGACATCGAGCGGTTGCGCCTGCTGACGCTGGATGAGACGTACGAGCTGATCAGGGTGCTGCGCACAGCCGCCGAGGAGGGCGGGGCGGCCGCGCAGGACGCGGACCGCCTGGCGCGCGAGATCGGCGCGCGCATCCCGTCGAAGAGCTGACGAGGTGCTGGTCGCGGCCGGCACAGATTCTGACCCCATGCCCGGCTGTCGTGAGGCCGCACGCTGTTACTCACTTTCGGGTGACGGCCCGCCCCGGGCCAGGCTGGCAAACTCCGGGGAAAACCAGCTGCTGCAAGGGCTGTGAGATCCCTTCAGCCGTCAACATGACGCCGATGGCATAAATGGGCGATGCATCTGAGAGTCACAGAAACATGGGCAATGGGTAACACAGCCCATGTTTCTGCCCAAACTCCTGCACGGGGCGGACAGAGTGTGGGTGCGCGGCCGGTCCGGCCGCCACCCGCACACCGCACCGACTTCCACGGCGGCCGAGGCCGCTGCCGGAAGGGGTGCCCGCACCATCTGGGGGACTCCCTTGTCCGCTTCCGCTTCTGTCACCGCCCGCCGTCTGGCCGCCGCAGCACTTGCCGCTGGTGCTCTGGTCTCGGTGGCGGCGCTGCCGGCCACCGCGGCCGACCACGCCCGTCCCAGCCGCCCGGCGGTGGAGATCTCGAAGGTGCAGTACGACTCCCCGGGACGCGACAACCGCTCCAACCGGTCGCTGAACAGCGAGTGGGTGGAACTGACCAACACCACCCGCAACGCGGTCAACCTGGACGGCTGGACCCTGAGGGACGAGTCCGGCCACAAGTACACCTTTGCTCACTACCGCCTGGCCGGCCGCGCCACGGTCCGCATCCACACCGGTGAAGGCCGCGACACCCGCACCGACCTCTACCAGGACCGCCGCGCCTACGTGTGGAACAACGACCACGACACCGCCACCCTGCGCAACGACCACGGCCGCTTCGTCGACGACCAGTCCTGGGGCCACCGCCGCGGAGGCCACCACTGATCCACCCTCCTGTGGGTGGATGCCGTACGGCGGCTGCGGCAGACCTGGCACCCGGGCGGGGTGCCCTCCTTTCCAAGGGAGGGCACCCCGCCCGGCGTCATGCGCTGGCCGCGGTCACTGCGGTACCTGCTCGTAGGTGACGGTGGCGTCTGGGCAGACTTCCGCGAGGTGGGTCAGGGCGTCGCGTTCGGCCGGGTGGCTCGGTTCACGAGAACGAGCAGCAGTTGTACGTCTCTTCGGGAGGCGGTCGGCGCCGGCAAGGAATTCGAAAAGTTCATGGGAGCGGACAGCAGGGCCGGGCGCTGAGCCCGCGCGCGTGCCGCCTTGGTTCGGTGCGGGTTGCGAGAGCGGGGTGTCGGACCGACTCGCCTCAGCCGCTTGTGGCACGCACTGTGCAGCGGCTCGAAAGCGATCACCAAATCGGGTGCTATATGCGGTGTTCGACGCATCTTTCGGACGGTTTGCGCCATGCTGGCGGTCCCGAGACAAGATCACGGAAGGACTCGCCCCATGACCACCACGGTGCAGGACGCCATCACCGCCAAGCTTGAGCGCACGTTCGACATCCTGGATGCCGACCAGGACGGCTACCTGGACTGGGCGGACCACCAGAAGCTCGCCGAGCGGTACATCACGGCATACAAGCTCCAGAAGAACGACCGCCGGGCCAGGGCGCTCCAGGCGTTCTTGCAGACGCAGTGGCTGGAGCTGCTGCGGCATGCAGGCGTGCAGGGGGACAAGCTGACCAAGGCCGAGTACGTCACGGCCGGCCGCCTCGCGTCCATCGACACCAGCCGGCTCAACCTCGCCGATGGCGCCGGCCACGTCATCTTCGACGTCATCGACGTGAACCAGGACAACGAGATCAACAAGGACGAGTTCGTGCGCTTCCTGAAGGACGTATGGCACAGCGACGCGCCCGACGCGATGGACGTGTTCGCCCAGCTGGACAGCGACGGGGACGGTTCCATCTCGCGTATGGAGTTCGTCCGCGCGGTCCGCGAGTACTACCTCTCGGGCAACGCCGACGCTCCGGGCAGCCTGTTCTTCGGCAACGCCTGACCCACCTGCTTCCAGGCGGGCGCCTGCACCAGCAGCAGGACCGGCTGACCCACCTCATGCTCCGCCGTCGTACGCAGACGGCGGAGCATCGCCTTGAGCGCCACAGGTTCGCCGACGCGATCTGGCGGGGTGCTGCCGCTTCTTGTGAACATCGAACAAGTCCCCAGTGCGCGCCTCCTGGCCCCATGAACAACCGCTGCCGCAACCCATGAAGTCATCCAGCCCTCCCACGGGTGCCCAACCGCTGGGGTGAGGTGTCCGGCGAGGGTGCGGGCGGTGGTCTGGGGCAGGGTGGTGGTGCGGCCGATGTATTTCAGCTGGCCGGTGGTGTCGTAGCGTCCGAGCAGAAGGGAGCTCGGTGTGCTGAGCGGGCCGGTGACGGCGCCGACGGGCCTGGGAGCTACGTACAGCCCAGGCGCGTGCCGGGCGCCCCGTAGACGACGGCGGGCAGAGCAGCGAGCCGGTGCGGGAGATCGTGGAGCGCACCGAAGTGCGTACGGTCGTCCTCCAGGAGCACCCTGCTCGGCTCCGGCCGGCGCAGCGCCTGAGCGGAGAGGCCTACACCCTGCCCGAGGATGCAGTGGAGTGGCTAGAAGCGCTCGCGGCCCTGCGGGCCGACATGACCAATCCCTGGATCTACCCTTTCCGCGAGCAGATCGCCCGGGCCTGTGAGCGGACAGCGGCGGCGCTGCGCGTGGATACCGGCTGAGGCCTTCTGCCTGCGCGTCGGCCTCCCGCCTTACGCAAGGCGTTGTGTACCGAACTGTGCGCAACCGGTACGGTCACCGCATGTCTGGGGATCACAACACAGAAGGCGCTGCTCGAACGGGAGTTGGCGCGGGCGTGGTCAGCGCCGAACTACCGGCGCAGAGCGGACCGCCGCTGACGGAGTTCGAGCTCTCGGTCGGCGAGCGCAAGATTCTCCAGTTCAAAAGGAAGCCCCAGATCACGGCCATCGCTGAGCTGGTGTGGAACGCCCTGGACGCCAACGCCTCCGAGGTCGATGTCGAACTGCGGCGCTCCAGCATGACGGCGATCACCGACGTCGTGGTGACCGACAATGGTCATGGCATGACACCCGAGCGGGCGCGCAACGCCTTCCAGGCATACGGCACCACCTGGAAGACGACCAGAACACATACCGAGGGCGGGGTGCGCATCCTGCACGGCCGCAACGGTGAAGGCCGTCTCTTCGCCTTCGCCCTGGGCGACCAGCTCACCTGGGAGTCCGCTGCTTGGGAGTCCAATGACTTTGGCGACGAGTTGGTCGGGGTCCGGATCCGCGGCGACGCTGACCACGCCACCATCTGGCAGGTTGAGGAGACAGAGCCGACCCGGGACAAGCCCGGCACGACAGTCCGTATCTCTGTTCCCCAGGGCAAGCCCCTGAGCAGCCTGGAGCGCGACGACGCCGCCGCGAACCTCACCGCAAAGCTGGCGTTCTATCTCCTGGCCTACCCGCACGTGCGCGTCACGTTCGACGGCAAACGGCTCGACCCCAGCGACATCATGGTGGGCGAACCCGTCGACCTGAAGCTGGAGCTGCCGGAGGAGTACGCCGACGAGGACCCGCCCCCGGTCGTGACCTTTGTCGAGTGGAACAAGCGGATGAGCGACCGCAGGATGCTCATCTGCAACGCCGACGGCATCGCCCTCGGCGAGCACGGCAGCGACTGGTCCGACGGCATCATCAGCTTCACCCCGTACCTGCGCGCCAACCTGTTCAACGGCCTGTCCGTCGATGACCTGCATGGCCTGACCATGTCCCACTCCGGGCTCCTGGACGCGGCCGTGAAGGCTGTCCAGAAGCACCTGGCAGTTCGCGGTGCGCAGATCTCGGCAGAGGTCGTGCGGCAGCTGAAGACCGAAGGCATCTACCCCTACGACGACCAACCGGCGACCGGCACGTTCGCCATAGAGCGACAGACCTTCGACGTCGTCGTCACCGCCGCCCGCCACGCGCTGCCCAACAAAAGGGCCGCCCGCAGCCTGTCCGTCAACCTCATCCGCACCGCACTGGAGAGCAGCCCAGGAGACCTCCACACCATTCTCGAGAAGGTCCTGGCGCTCAGCGACGACGACCGCCGGCACCTGAAGAACCTCCTCGACAGCACCGACCTGACCCACGTCATCGGCGCAGCCACCACTGTCACCAACCGCCTGAACTTCACCCAGGCCCTGCGCAAGATCCTCGCCGACGAACACCTCCGCAAGAACCTCCGCGAGGTCGACCAGCTCCACCCCATGGTCGCCAAGAACCTCTGGCTGTTCGGTGAGGACTGGCACATGACCAGAAGCGAGATGGGACTCACCAACGTCCTCCAAGCCCACCTGGAGGACCACCTTGGTGAAGACGTGGTCCTGGAGCACGAACTCGAAGCCGTCACCCAGCCGGACGGGCGCAGCGGCCGCGTCGACATCCTGATGTTCCGCAGCCGCCGGGACGACATCAGCACCGAGCGCCTCGTCATCGAGCTCAAGCGACCCACAGTGAAGGTCGGGCCGAAAGAACTCGATCAGATCAAGGGCTATGCCCGGGCCATCATCGACGACCCTCAGTACAGCGGGGTGGGCTCCAAGTGGCGCTTCTACCTCGTCACCTACGAATGCTCGGACAAGATTCGTCGCGACATCCGGCAGAAGGACCGCCCCGCTGGCCTCGCCGACGTACAGGACAACTATGAGGTCTGGGTCAAAAGCTGGGGTGAGATCCTCGACGCTGGAGAGAAGAAGCTGCGGTTCTTCCAGGAGCAGCTGAACTACGAGGCGACCGATGACCGCGTCACCCAGCACCTACGTGAGAGCTACTCACACTTCATCCCCGAGGCCCTCTCACAGCAGCAGGGCCAGCCCGAAGAAGCTGATCCAGCGGACGGTGAACAGGAACGGTGACGGCGAGGTGTGGCCATCCCGGAGGAGCTAGCTGCCGCATCAGGGCGGACGTCCGGGCCGGTTCGTCTACTGCTGGGATTCGGTGTGGTCCCGGATCGCCTGTCCAGAACTTGCGCAGCCGAGGCCGGGATTCGGCGTTGACGTGAGTCTTCCGGCACCCCGTCAGCTGTTGCCGGGTGTCAGGTCGTCGCGTAGGCGCAGCAGCCGCACGGGATGCCGGAAGCGGCCGGCCGCGTCCCGGGCGACGTCGGCGCTGACTTCCACCGCCAGCCCGGGTTCCGTCAGCGTGACGTTCAGCGTCTCGCGGCTGCCCCAGCCGGCGGATTCTCTGTCAAGTTCACCGTGTTGAGCGCGAGCTGACCTCTGAGGCGGCGGTGGTGTGCACTGATCAACATCGGCGCGGGAAGCGACCTACGCTGGTGGCCGCATAGGCCCTGACCTGTTTCATTGGTGCCCCGTGGCGGGCCGGTCAGCCGGTGAAGGGTTCCAGTGCGAAGCGGCCGACCGCCACGAAGGCCGTCAGAGCGAGGTAGCCCCCGTCCAGCAGTGCGGCTTTGGGCTCGCCGCGGCGGACCCGCAGGATCACGGCACCGGTCATGATCAGGGCCAGGCCGGCGGCCGCCAGCGGCACCAGGATCGGCGCGATGCCGAGTAGGGCGGGCAGGACGAGGCCCGCTGCGCCGAGGATCTCAAGTGCTCCGATGGCCTTGAGGGTGCCGGGCTTGAAGTCGAGGACCCAACGCGCGGCATCGGTCATCGCAGCCATCTTCTCCCGGGGGACGAACAGTTTCCCGAGGCCGGAGAACAGGAAGACGGCGGTCAGCAGGCCGGTGGTGATCCACAGTGCGGTGTTCATGAGTCTTGTCCTTGGCGATGTCTTCGGTGGCGGAGGCGGGCGGCGGACCCGGGGCCGTCCCGGGGTCCCGGGTCCGCCTGGGGGGTGTCCGTGTCAGCCGAACTGGCCGGGCTGGTACTCGCCGCCGGGCGTCCGGGTGATCACGTTCAGCCGGTTGAAGGCGTTGATCGCGCAGATCAGGGCCACCAGGGCCATGATCTGGTCCTCGTCGAAGTGCTTCGCCGCGTTCGCCCACGCCTCGTCGGTGACGCCGCTGGAGTCGGCGAGGCGGGTGCCCTGCTCGGTGAGTTCCAGCGCCGCCCGCTCCGCCTCGGTGTAGACGGTCGTCTCCCGCCACGCCCCGACGAGGTTGATCCGCACCTGGCTCTCGCCAGCGGCCGCCGCATCTTTGGTGTGCATGTCGAGGCAGCCGCCGCAGCCGTTGATCTGGCTGGCGCGGATCTTCACCAGTTCCTGCACCGCCTTCGGCAGCGTCGAGTCGGTGATGACCGTGTTCGACGAGATGATGTACCTGGCCCACTTCGCCCCGACCTCGTTGGCCATGGGGTTGATCCGGGTTTCCATTGCGGTCTCCTTCGTCTTCCGGATGCTTGCACCCCTACGACGAAGCCCTTCGCGAAGACGTAACAACCCCATGCGCTCGACGTGTTCTACTCGGGACGCTCGGGCAGGCCCATGGCGTCCAGACGCTTGCGGTCGCTCACGGTCAGGAGCTCGACGATCCGGTCGTCGACCACGGTGCACGCCGCCACGCCGAGCACCTTGCCGTTCGCACCCCAGGACACGAACCCGGGCTCGCCGTTGACCAGCACCGGGAGCACCGCGGTCATCGACCGGGCCCCGCGCAGGACCGGACCGGCCACCTCAGCCGCCCCGACCGTGGTCATCACGCCCTGTGGGTGGTACGTGCGCCAGGTCACCTGCGGATCGAGCAGCCGGACGAGCCCTTCGAAGTCCCCGTTCCGCGCGGCGGCGAGAAACGCGTCGACCACCGCGCGCTGCCGCCTCGGCTCCTCCTGCGGCAGCGGTGTGCCCCGCACCTTCCGGCGGGCCCGGCTCGTGAGCATCTTGGTCGCGTCGGTGGACCGGCCGATGATCTCGCCGATCTCGGCGAAGGGCACCGCGAACATGTCGTGCAGGACGAACGCCAGCCGCTCCGTGGGGGTGAGCGTGTCGAGCACCACCAGCAGGGCCAGCCCGACCGATTCGGCGAGCATCGCGTCGTCCTCGGGCGCCGCCCCGTCGTCCACGGTCACCACCAGCTCGGGCAGCCGGTCCTCGTACGACAGCACGGCCCGCCTCTTCCGCGACCGCAGCGCATCGAGGCAGACCCGGCCGACCACGGTGGTCAGCCAGCCGGCCAGGTTGTCGATCGCCGCCGCGTCCTGCCGCGCCAGCCGGATCCACGCCTCCTGCACCGCGTCCTCGGCCTCCGCCCGCGAACCGAGCATCCGAAGCGCGACCGCCACCAGGCGCTCACGCTGCTGCTCGAAGGCTCCCGCCAGCACGTCGGTCGGACCTGATCCAGTCATGTCGTTACCTTCCTCGCGGGAACTCCGTCATGACCATGACGGGCTCGAAGGCACCGAGGTAACCGTTCGGCATGCGGCCTGTTGTCGGCGAAGGAGCTGGTTCTCGGTTGCCGCCTGGTCCAGGGCGCCGAGCGAAGGCCTCGACGTCGGCTTTGAGCCGGGCGATCTCCTCGGCGTCAGCTGCCCGGAGTTCCTTGAGGCGGCGGACCTGTCTGCGTAGACGTCGTTCGCTGTCCGGGGTGCCGCCGCGCGCTCGGACCTCGGCGTGGAACTGCGCCACGCGACGATCCTGCGGCACCCAGTACGTACGCCAGCCCGGCACCCAATCCACCCCGGCTCGATCGGCTTCAACACGTCGATCCAACAGGGAAGGCGGAGAACGTCCAGCCCTCCCACGGGTGCCCAACCGCTGGGGTGAGGTGTCCGGCGAGGGTGCGGGCGGTGGTGTGGGGCAGGGTGGTGGTGCGGCCGATGTATTTCAGCTGGCCGGTGGTGTCGTAGCGTCCGAGCAGGAGGGAGCTCGGTTCGTTGAGTGGTCCGGTGACGGCGCCGACGATGGCGTCGTGGGTGGCACGGACTTACTGGTGAAGATGCAGTATCTCGAGCCTGCGCAATTCGCGCAGGAAGCAGGACGATTGCGTCGACGCCGCCGTCACCCGGCCGGCTTTCGCACGGCCACGAACGGTCGGGGGTCGCAGCGCCCGTCTGCGGCCGTGCGGATGTGTCTCGTGAGGGTTCAGTTGCCGCGGTGTACGCAGAAGAGCTGGCTTTCGGTCCCGTTGCGGTCTCGGTAGTTCACGATGGCCGGTCCCTGCTTGCTGAAGTGGTCAGCGAGCTGGATGTCCGGGTGCCAGGTGCCATCGAAGCGAGTCCACCACAGGCTGCCCCGGCTTTCCCCGCCGCGGTGCACGCAGTAGAGGTAGTTGTTGTAGACGGCCAGGGCGGGGCCTTCCTTGCTGTGGTGGTTGGGCAGCTTCTCGTCGCCGTGCCAGCCGTTGGTGCCGTTGAACCGCGCGTAGTAGAGGGCGGTGGTGTCGACGCCCTTGTAGACGGCGTAGAGGGTGTTCTTGTAGACGGCCAGGGCGGGGTTGGAGTATGTGCGGTGGGCGCCGAAGGTCTGGTCGTCGCTCCAGCTGGTGCCGTTGGTGGTGGTGCACCACCACAGGTTGTTGTTGCTGCCGGTGCCCTTGTAGGCGAAGTGCAGCTTGCCGTTGAAAACGGCGAGGGCCGGGCCCCGGCTGGTCTTCTGGCTGCCGAGCTTGGTGTCGGGGCTCCAGGTTTTGGTTTTGCCGTCGAAGCGGGTCCACCAGAGGTTGTCGTCGCTGCCGCCGCGGTGCACGCAGTAGAGGTGGCCGTTGAAGACGGCCAGGGCGGGACCGTCCTGGCTGTAGTGGTTGGGGAAGGCGGTGTCCGTGGACCAGCCGTTGTCGTCCGGGTCGTAGACGGTCCACCACAGCTTGCCGTCTCCGTCGCCGCGGTGGACGCAGTACAGCTTGCCCTCGTACTCGGCCATGGCCGGGTTGGACTTGGAGCGGTGGTCGGTGAACTTCTCGTCGTCGCTCCAGCTGTGCGAGGTGTCCATGACCGTCCACCAGGTGGGTGTCGTCCTTGGGCCGTAGCGAGATCGGGATGAGCATGCCCGGCGCGATCCAGGGTGAGACGAGCTTGCAGCCGTATCCGTTGGACACAGCCTTGATCCATGCCGACTTGATCTTGCAGAACGCCTCGACGGCTGGACAACGACCGTCGAGAGGCCCCCGGCGGGGGCGCGCCGATGGAGCTGGCCAGCACCAAGACGGCCGCGCTGGTCGGTGACCAGCTCACCGACTTCCCGCCGCAGGGAGGGAAGTACCAGCTCCAGCAGCCCGTCGACTTCGCCCCGGTCGGAGCACCCGGCCAGGTCGTCCTCTCCCTGCAGAAACTCGACCGCCATCACGGCCCTCCGAAGATCGACAACATCGACCCGCGAAGGCTCCGCCGTACGATCCGCCCTGGTCAACGGCCTCCCGAGACCGGCCAGGGCTTAGCGCACGATCCGGCACGGATGTTCCTCAGCCCCCGCATACGCGCGAGCCTGCACCGCCGCCAGCGAGGCAACCGCCTCCCACGCCAGCGTCGACCAAAGACGCATGACCCCGCAGGTCACCAGACGGTTCCTCGAACGGCTCCGCATCCCCCGCACCACCGTGAGGACCGCAGCGGCCGCCGCCGGCGTCACCAACACTGCCATCTACCAACGCCGCCGCCGTGACCCGGAGTTCGCCCAGGCCATGAGGGCTGCCCAGGAAGAGGCGAGGGCCGCCGCCAGCACCTGACCGCTACCCCCGCCGTCCGTACTGAGCGTTGCCACTGGAGCTCCGCGTCGTTGGTCATGCATGACCAAGACAAAGCGCGTCTTCGCAGCTCTCACCCTCGCGGTTGCAGCTCTCGGTTTCACGGTCTCCACCGCCAGCGCCGCGGTCGTAGATCCCCCATCCCCATTCGGTGTGGACCTCGGGTCAATCCGGGGCGAGACCCTCATGTCCGTCAGTGGTTTGACCTATGCGCAGGACGTGACCGAGGTCAGCTAACTCATCACTGGGCAGCCAGGACGCGGTGCAGCAAAAAGCCGATACCGGACGCCTGGCCGTGATCACCGCAGCCACTCGTACTCGCCGTCCGCCTTCCCTCCGGCGTCGCGGTCGCCGTCGAGCAGGTTGTTGATCTCGTCTTCGGTGTCTTGATGCGAGGGCTCTTCGTGTCGACTGCGCTGCACCCGACGGCGGGGTTGTTCAGACCAACCCTGCATACTCCACGGCGTCGGCACTGCTTCACACTCGGTGCCGACGCCGTGGCATCCCGCCCGGTTCGGGCAGGGCCTCGCAGCTGTGAGGGCGTGGTTGTTGTTGCCGGGTCTTGCCAGGCAGGCGAAACCTCCGCGACCTCACAAGTGATTCGGTCGTGGGTTTAGTTAGCGCGGGGCACAGCGTCGAAGAGCACGGTCATGGCGGCCGTGTAGAGCCCGTTTTGGGTGTTGAACGGGCGTGCGGCCGTGATCGTCATGTCGGCTTGGGTTCCGGGAGTGGAAGTCGCGTCGTCCACGACCTCTTGAGGGAGTGCGGTCAGGGTCACGCCATTGAACTCGGTGGTCAACTCGACAGAGGGGCCGTCGGCTGCCTGCGCGGCTCCGGTGACGGACAGAGCGGCCCCCGCCAGAGCAAGGGCACAAAGGGTGTATGTAAGCGTCTTCATGGCCTGGTTAACGATCTCCATGTTCTCGCGTCACTAAGCCCGGCATACCGCAGAAGTTCCCCGCCCCGATACGAGCCGCCCAACGGCCGTGCCGGTGCGTGTCATTAGTCGAGGCACTCGACCCGGCGGAGCTTCAGCCCATCCTGACGAGCGGGGACGGTGACCACCACCAGCGGTGAGCCGACCATGCTCACACGGCAGGCCGGGTCTCGGCCGGGTGGCTGTGACGTTGTCCAGCGGCCCCGGCGTGACGTCTTCCAGCGGTCCCAGTGGAAGTCGACCGTCATCCTGTTTTTGTACTTGCGCCAGGTCCTGGCGGTGGGGCGGTAGGGCTCGGTGAGCCGTTTGAAGCACAGCCCTTCCATGCCGGCGGCCGTCCACTCCAGCCACCCGTGGGCGGTGTCGGGGTCGGTCGTGGACGGGGTGAGTGTCCAGGGGGCTTGCAGGCGCAGGTCGGTGAAGAGTTCCTCGAGGGCGGCGCGGCGTCGCCGGTAGGACCAGGTGGTGGTGTCGGCCAGGCGCAGGACGTCGAAGACCACGAGGTGGGCGGGCCATCGCGTCGCGGCCGCCACTGCGACACGTCCCCGCCGGGGCAGGCGCTGCTGGAGCCGCTCGAACGCGAGCCGGCCTTCCTCCCACGCCACCAGTTCCCCGTCCAGGGCGGTGTCGCCGGGCAACTGCGCGGCCGCCGCCCGGATCTCGGGGAACGACGGTGTCATGTCGCCGCGGCGGGAGCGCAGCAGGACGCGGCCGTCGGCGTAGCGGGCGAGCTGGGCGCGGTAGCCGTCCCACTTCGGTTCAGCCGCCCAGCCGGGCGGCAGGGTGGGGTCGGCGGTCGGGGCGGTCAGCATGGGCTGGGGGAGGTGCCACGTCACCGGAGATCTCTTCCACCGGGCGGCTGTGGCGTTCGGGTGTACTCCGGGACGGTCCGGCACGCGGTGCCGGGCGTTGACCGGTCAGGCGCGGGTGCTGGTGAATCGGGCGTTCCGCCCCCAGCCTTCCAGGACCGTCGTCATGCACCACCGGCAGAGCGGGCTGCCGCCGTGGCCGTACTTGTGGGTCTTGCGCTGGCAGGTGGCGCAGGGACCGACCTGGCTGCCCAGGCAGACGAACGCGGACGGGTCAGGGTCTGCGATGGGAGGAGCGGGCTGGGGAGTGCTCATGGCGCTGGTGTCCTTGCGGCAGGGGACGGTGTCGGGAGGCTTGGGTGGTGCCGCGGGGTAAGCCGGGGATGTCGAGCTGGGTGTCGGGGCGGCAGTGGGTGCAGGGCCGCATGCCGTCGGCGAGGAGGCGGCGTGCTTCGTCGCGGTCGACGGGACGGCGTCGCTTGCCTGCCATATGACAGTCACCGGCGTGGACCTGGACCGGTGGGCGTCCGGCGCCGATGCCGAGCTCGACCGTCCAGTCCGGCGGCTCGGGACGGCGGCGCCGGCCGTGCTCGGTTTCTGCCTGCCGCTGCCGCACGGCGGCGATCTTCGCATCGATGCGGGCCAGCCAGAGGGTGTGCCACACCCGCAGTGTCTCCAGGCGGGGCAGGTCCTCCGGCAGGTCATCGAACACATATTTGATTCTAGGTGTACGGGCTTGCCGGTTCGACTGGGGGCACGTCAGTGATCGCCGGGCGGCGGGTCCGGGGCTGGGACGTGGTTGCGGAGGCCCGGGCGCCCGGGTGCGTCCTTGCGGGCCGGTGGGCTACGCGTCGGCGGGTGCGGGGCTAGGTCAGGGCGTCCTGGATGCTTGCGCGGGTGTCGAGCACGGTGTCGGCACCGGTGATCTTCAGAACGCGTCGTACCTGTGGTGTGGGGCCTGCGATGCGCAGTGAGGTCATGTGGTGGATGCGCAGCAGCAGGTTGAGGAAGGTGGAGTCGGCGAAGGAGACGCCGGAGACGTCGAGGACCACGCGGGAGTGCTTGCGGGCGGCGGTGTCGAGTGCTTCCTCGAGCGGGGGGAGGGTGTGGGCGTCGTAGTCGCCGTGTGCGACGACGATCCATGCGCCGTCCTGCTCGTACTGCACCGTCGTTCCTTTGCCGTCGGGTTCGTGGCTCATGTTCGAGATCATGCCCTGGCTGCCGGCGACGGTGGTAGGGGGCTGTGAGCGGTTGGCGGGCGGGGGTTCAGGCGCTGCGTGGCCGCTGTCCGTGTCCGGTCGTCTTCTTCGCCGCGGTGGTCTTCTTGGCCGGCTGCTTCTTCGTCGCGGTCTTCTTGGCCGCGGTCTTCTTCGCGGCTGTTTTCTTCTTCGGCAGTTCGTGGATGTCGGCGTTCTCGCCGCGGGAGGCTTTCGCCTTGGATACGGATTCCTCGAGCGCGGCCATCAGGTCGAGGACGCGGCCCGGCTGCTCCGGCTCGGGTGCTTCGGGGAGGGGCTTCTCTTCCCGCTTGGCTTCGATGATCTTTTCCATGGCCTCGGTGTAGGTGTCCTTGAAGGCGTCGCCTTCGAGGTCGTCGCGGGACATCGACTCCATCAGGGCGAGCGCGCCCTTGATCTCCTCCTCGGACACGTCCACGGGCTCCGGGAGGAGTTCGGTGGGGTCGCGGATTTCGTCGGGCCAGTGCATGGCGTGCAGGACGATGGCGTCGCCGCGGACCCGGAGCATGCCGAGCCGCTCGCGTCCGGACCACGCGTATTTGGCGATGGCCACCTTCGACGAGCGGGCCAGGGCCTCGCGGAGCAGCTTGTAGGGCTTGGCTGCGACTTGGCCGTCGGGGGAGAGGTAGTAGCCCTCGCCGATCCGGATCGGGTCGATGTCGTCCGCGGCGACGAAGGCGTCGATTTCGATGGCCTTCGCTGTGGGCAGCGGCAGGTCGCGCAGTTCCTCGTCGCTGATGGCGACGACCTGGTCCTTGGCGTACTCGTATCCCTTGCCGATCTCGGTGTTCGCCACCTCGCGGTCCTCGAGCTCGCAGATCTTGCGGGTACGGATCCGGCCGCCGTCATCCAGGTGGTACTGGTGGAAGTGGATCGAGTGGTTCTCGGTGGCGGACTGGACGTGGATGGGGACCGTGACCAGGCCGAACGAGATGGCGCCGGACCAGATGGTTCGGGGCATGACTGACCTCCGCGACAGGCCCCGAGCAGGAACAGCCTACGAAGGGTGCGCGCGGTCCGCACCAGATGGTCATGGCGGGGGAGTGGGGGTTCGGCCGGCCGCTGTGTCTGTGCCGTGGGATTCGGTGGTGGGGGAGCGGTGGCCTGGAGGACGCGCTATGCGCGGGTTCCACGTCTGTATGCCGCGCTATTTGCCGTCTAGTGCCCTTTCGCGCATTCGGGATGTCCGGCGCCGTTCGGCTGTGCCCTTGGGGGCGCTGTTTCCCAGTGCGGCGTTGTGCGGATGCGCGGCCGTGCGGTGTCGCACGCGGCTATCAGTCGCACAGTGTGATGATCGGGATTGTGGCCGCTCGGTCCGGCTGGTGCGTCCGCTTACCGGGCCGGGTGTCCTGGGGTCTACCTGGAGGGTGAGGAACGTTACACAGAGTACCTATGTAGTCGCTTCTTGTGCAGATCGGTACGAAGTTGGCCGCTTCGGTGGGGTAACTCGCGGGTTCTGTAGCAAATCTGACGGAGGGAAAGTTTCTGCGCGCGCTCGATGCGCGGGCGGAGCTCCGGCGTGTGCGGGGCGGGGCCGTCGGGTGAGGCGGCATTGTTCATAGGTCGACATTGGATGGGCTCGGACGGCGGTGTCCGGCTGAATTCGGAGCGGCTTTCCGTAGGGTGTCGCAATGGGTATTCGCTTTCTATCCGCTGCCCTATCAGGAGGGAATCCGCAGAGGCTTTGGCTCGCGAATCCCCCGGCAGTGAAAGATCATTTCCGTTTCCGGCGGCGGCAGGCGTGCGCCGGGCGGGGGATCGCGGCGGGCTTGATCGGGATGACCGATTCCGTTGCTCCGTGAGCGGAAGCTGTCGCTTGATAGCGCTCTCACAGCCCCACGGTTCAGGAGGGGAGGTGTTCACTGGGGAACAAAAGGGGCAAAGAGGGGAAGGGGGTGGCGCGTTGTTGGCGTGCTCAGCTCAGCGCGGATCGCTGCGCCAAACCCTCATCTGTGAGGGTTTTGGCTGGTCACAGAGGGGGCAGAGAGCCCTTACGTCCGTTTCGGGAGTGACCTTAACGCCCTCAGTGGTGTTTACTGGACACTGGTCTGTTCCTGGTGGGTCCAGGCCCTTTCCGGGAGGTCTCGGGGGTGGTGCCCCGGGGCCTCCCTGCTTTGTTGTGCGTTAACGTCTGCGCCTCCTGCCGCTCATCTGAAGAAAAACCTTTCGCTACGGCGCATAGGTATTCGAAATTGAATCCTTCTTCATTTCGGGCGTGAGTTCAGGATATTCGGAGGGTCTTACTTCCTGCGGGAAGCACCCGAAAAACCTTGTGCCCGAGGCTTCCGCACGCGCTCGCGCCTCTTCAAGGACTCGCGAAAAGGCGACTGGCTCTCGGCTCGTGCAGAGAGGTAGCGTTATCCACCGCAGGTCCTCTCCACCCGTCCGGCCCCACCAGCCAGGCACCGCACCACCTCCCGGAGAAGGCTCTGGACCCACCCCACGGGGCCCGTCGTACGACGGGCCCCGAACGTCAACTCCACAAGGAACAGACCCCATGTGCACCGCCACCGTCGACGGCGCCATCCCGCCGTCGCTTCGCGCGCCACACCCCCGCTCCGCTGTGACACGCCGTCACTGCCGCGCGCCGAGGGGCGCATACACCCGCACACGCGCCGCGGCCCGCCCCGGACGGGGGTACAGCGGATGACCTCCGTGACCACCGCCTACCGCCTGGTCGACCTCCTGCTCAGCTACGAGACGGTGCCCGACGACAGCTTCGTGGGCCACCTTCCCCCCTCGAGCTGGCAGACGCTGCTCGAGGCCGCGCCCGCCATCCACACCTACGCCCGCGACGAACTGCTCCCGATGACGGCAGAGGACCGGTACGTCTACATCGTCACCAGGGGATGCGTGCGCCAGGACCGCTTCCCCCTCGGCGCCGGCGAAGGCGTCCCCACGATCACCCGGTTCCGCGGCGTCGGCCAGTTCCTCGGCGAGGCCAAACTCATCGCCCCCGCCTCCCACGTCCTCACCCGCTGCCTGTCGGAGACCGAGGTCATCCGCTGGCGCGTGCGCTACATGAACGTCCTGCACCGCCGCCGGCCCGAGGTCCAGCTCGCCCTCCTGCGCAGCCTGGAGGACCGCAACCGCAGCGACGAACTCGTCTACTCCATGACGACCAGGCCCCCCTTCGAGCGGGTCAGCCGTCTCATCGCGCACCTCGCCGACATCGCCGGCGTGCCCGACCCCGACACAGCCGGCCGCACCACCATCACCGGCCCGAGCCAAAGAGACATGGCCGCAGCCCTCCAACTCGGCATCTCCAGCGTGGAGAGCGCCATCCGGTCTCTGCGCTACCAGGGAATCCTGGACGCCGGCTACCGCAAGTTCACCGTCCTCGACCTCGAGGGCCTGCGCCACTTCACCACCGGGGCCTGACACCACCGCGCGCACCACCGCGCAGCCCCGCTTCCCACGGACCCACCACCCCGTACACCCGCACCCCCGTGCAGGCGTACCCGCGAACGGACAACAGCATGATCAGCAGCACCACCGTCCTGGCGCTCGGCACCGGCGGCGGCACCCTTCTGGTGACCGCCCTCTCCGCCCTCGCCGTGGGCATTCTCGGCACCTACACCCTCCTGCACCACAAGGAGGTCCTGGCCTGGTGGAAGGAGGTCCGCAAGAAGGACCTCACCCACACCGAGCTCGACCAACCCGCCACCTGGGTCACCGACCTCTACACCGCCCTGTGCGGCCTCGCCCAGAAGCCCTGCCGCGCCAGCGACTTCGACAACGTGGTCCGCATCGGCAACATGATCAAGGGCATCGCCGAGGACACCGAGGACATCCGCGCCGAGCTGACCGAGGTCGTCAAGTGCGTCGGGACCTACGTCAGTACGGCCCTGCCGGACCCGGGGCCCAGCCTGAAGGTCTCCCTCGTGGACCACCACATCCAGATGGTGAGCGCCATGAAGCAGGAAGCGGCCCGCTGGGAACTCGAGCGAGCCATCAACGCCACCCAGAAGAAGATCAAGGCCCTGCGCAACAGCTGACAGCGCCGCACAGCAGGGGCCCGCCGAGTTCAGGAAGGCGGGCCCCTTTTGCGACACCAGCGCTGTACGGGCCCGCGGCAACCCGTGCGCTCCGCGAGCTCGGCAGGAGCGACGCGTGGCGACGCACACCGTTCAGCCTCCAGCCACCCCTACGGTGCGGCGAGTTGAAGGCGGCCCTGCCCCCGGCTCGCCACATCTACGCTCTCCAGCCGCTCCGTGACCCCGGCTCAGCCCCTCCGCCTCCGCACGAGCGTGACCTGAGGGGGCTGCCTCCGGTTGCTCCGCCGAGGGCTGGCCATCCGGGCCGGCGGTCCCGGGGGGTGGGGATGCCGTACGAGGACAGAGCCGTCACCGCGCTGGCCGCGGTGGCCGACCGGCAGCGGACGGCTGAGTACGGCTGGGCGCTGGACTGGGACCTCCGCCCGGTCAAGCAGCGCGTGTTCAACCTCGCCGAACGCGGCCTGGTCGAGTTCGCGGACCGGGACGACCGTGCGGCGCTGTCGGCGTGGGAGGGCCGGGCTGTGCGCTGGGCGGCCCGCCTGACGGCGCCCGGCCACGATCTCCTCCTCTACAGCCGCTTCCGCCTCCAACCCGCTGAGGGCGCTCCCGGCCCCGCCCTTCAACGGGTCGAGCTGATCCCGTCACAGATGACGGCGCTGCGCCTGTTCGTGGCGCTCGCTGACCAGCTGCGGGTACGGCCGGCCGTCGGGCTGGCGGAACAGGTGCACACGGCCCGGCGCGATCCGGCGGTGAACCGGTACGTGCTGCACCTCTCGGCTGAGCAGATGAAGTGCGTGGCGTACGCGTTCTGGCTGCACCGGATGTCCCGCTCCGCGCTCGAGGCCAATCGCTTCACCCGCGATTACGGCATCACCCACCTCCCCGGCCCCGCCGTCGACCCGTCCACCCACTGTCCCGCAGCCGGGACATGACCGCTCCGCCAACGCCGGCTGTCCCAGTCGCACGACATCCCCGGTACCCGCTTCTATGCGGGTCTGCCTGTACCGCGGGCGCGGTCAACCCGGCCCGGTGGGTGCCGTTTCCGGAGCGCTCAGCGGTGTCGCGGTGTTACTCACTTTCGGGTGACGACCCATCCGGCCCGGAGCGGAGTGACAGGGCCGGAAGGGTTCTCCGGCCAGCGCTCGCAAGGGGGCCGGCTCTGGTAGGGCGTCAACATCGTGCATGCACGGCATAAATGGACGATGCACTCAAGAGTCACAGGAATACGGGCAACAGGTAACACAGTCCATGTTTCCACCTCAACTCCTGCAAGAGGCGGACAGAGTGTGGGTGCGCGGCCGGCCCGGCCGCCACCGCACACCGCACCTACTTTCCGCAGCGGCCGAGACGGCCGCTCCTGAGAGCGGTGCCCGCACCATCAGGGGGACTCCTTGACCACTTCTGTCACCGCCCGCCGTCTGGCCGCCGCCGCACTCGCCGCCGGAGCCCTCGTCTCCGTGGCGGCGCTGCCGGCGACCGCAGCCGACCACGCCCGCCCGCACCACCCGCAGGTGGAGATCTCGGACGTTCAGTACGACTCCCCGGGACGCGACGACCGCTCCAACCGCTCGCTGAACAAGGAGTGGGTGGAGCTGACCAATACCACCCGCAACGCGGTCAACCTGGACGGCTGGACCCTGAGGGACGAGTCCGGTCACACGTACACCTTCGACCACTACCGTCTGGCGGGCCGTGCCACGGTCCGGATCCACACCGGTGAGGGGCGTGACACCCGCGCCGACCTCTACCAGGACCGCCGCGCGTATGTGTGGAACAACGACCACGACACCGCGACCCTGCGCAACGACCACGGCCGCTTCGTCGACGACGAGTCCTGGGGCCACCGCCGCGGCGGCCGCCACTGACCCGCACACCGGCCCGCAGGAGCCGCGCGGCGGCTCGGCAGACCTGACACCCGGGCGGCGTGCCCACCCTCTCCAAGGGCGGGCACGCCGCCCGGCGTCATGCGCCGGCCACGGTCACTGCGGTACCTGCTCGTAGCTGACCGTGGTGTCCGTCCTTGTCGGCCTCCTCGTCGTGGGCGCTCTTGCCTATCTCGCCCGTCGACACCCGGCCTGTGTGCAGCCGCTACTTGTCGGGCCCGCGGGAGAGGCGGCCCTGGCCGCGCTGATCACCCCGGTTGTCGCCCACTGAAGCCTTGTCTCCGGGCGTCTGCGCACTGTCTGCGCAACGCGGTGACCTGCGGTGGTCGGGCTTGTGGTCGGGCCCCGGCCCTTCGTGGTCGGGCCTGTGGTCGGGGGCATTGCGCAGACCACGAAGCGCTGCGCAATCGTCTGCTGCGCACCCGTCTACGGCGCACTGCCGGCTGCGCACCGCCTACGGCGTCAGCTGTTCCATCCAGCCGACTCGGCGTTCTGGGTCTCGTACGGGGCGCCACACGGCTGCGGCGGGTCCGTGCTGGAGGAGGTCGGCCATCGGTGCGGCGAGCACGGTGCACTCCCGCAGGAACAGCGCTACCGCGAGGTCGACGTCGGCCGCGTGCAGTGCACGCACACGGTTGTCGGTGCCGGCGGGGCCGGTGTCGGCCAGGACGAACAGCAGCCGCGGATAGTGCCGCTGCCATTCCTCCTGGACTGCCTATACCGCACGGCGCTGGCCGACCGGCGTAGTGGTGGAGCTGGGCGTAGGCGCGCAGCTTTGATGCTTCACTGTCTGCGCGGCAGTTGTGCGGTGCAGGCGATGTCATCCGTCGAAGCGAGACCATTCGATTGGTGCATCAGCCAGCAGGGAGAGGGCGCTGCGGTGAGTGGCACCGGCCCACGCTTCGAATTTGTCATCGCCTGCCTGGCAGACGTGCATGATGAGACCCGGCGCCACGTAGAAGCGAGTGGGGGCCCAGGGCCAGTAGGTTCGCAACGGAACCGGGTCCAGCCGCGCGGTGAGCTGGTCGACGTGTTGTGCTGTGAGTTCAAGGCTGTGGGGCAGCGCCAGGTAGTCCGCGCCCATAGCAGCCTCGAAGAGCGAGAACTGAAGGAGGAAGCCACTGAGCGGCTCCTGTTCGGCGATCGGCCTTTCACTGTCGTCGCAGAACCAGACGGTCGGATCGGTCTCCTCACCGCCGAGCGTCCACAAGAGTGACCAGACGAATCCTCCTTGGTTCTCGACGCCGAAAACCAGCATTTCGCCACGGTCGTCAGTGCCAAGGGCCGACTCGGGATGGATCCTGTTGTGCACTCCAAGAGCGGCCGGCCGCTGCACCGCCAGCCGGTAGAGCTGTTTCAAGCCGTCGGGTATGGATGCCAACGACAGCCCGGTGGACGACGCATCGGCGGAGTCGGTGGCGGGGTACCAGCCCGTGACGAACTGCTCCAGTGCCACAGCGCGCTCGCCGTTCACGTGCTGGAGCCATTCCAGCCCCGGCAGATTCGCCGCAGGCAGCGGCGGACGAACCCGGTCGAGCAGGGCCCTGTTCAAGGGCACTTCAAGCCGCGCCACGCAGTGGATGAGCTCGTACTCGGTGCAGCCGGACCGCTGAGCCGTCGCAGCCTGGACGGTACGGCTGACACCCAAATACAGCAGGCCGTCCTCGATACGGACCATAAAGTGCAGGGGCAACACCTCGTCACCCGCGCCCCATGTCCATCTCCGGCCAACAAGCCGCTCCGTGACGGGTCGCGGTGCCGGGCCGATCAGACGGACCTCCTCCGCGTTCCACACCCCGCTCTTGTCCGACCCTCCGTCACCCGCTTCGATGACGATCACCGTTCCCGAAGGACCGATCACGGCCATCGCGGCACCGAACGCGAAATGCTCAGCTTCCTCAACGCCACCGGCCAGCGCAAAGGCCTGCGCCTCAGTCAGCACTCCCAGAGGCACCGTGGGAATTTGATCAACCATGCCGATATCCTCCCGGCCGCTAAGGCTGCTTGTGCCTCACCCCTGCAAACGGTTGACGATGTCGAGCTGTGTGTCGGGGCGGCGGTGGGTGCAGGGCCGCAGGTCGTCGGCAAGGAGGTGGCGGGCTTCATCCCGGCCGACCGAGCGGCGCCGCGTGCCCACCATGTGGCAGTCGCCAGCGTGGACCTGGACGGCCGTCGCCGATGCCGGGTGCTAGCGTCCATGCCTTCGGCTCGGGGCGGTGGCGGGGCACTTGTTTGCGCAACCCTGTGACCTGTGCTGGTCGGGCCTGTGGTTGGGGGCACTGCGCAGACCAACCCGGGTGCGCAATCACCTGATGCGCATCGCCTATGGCGTCTGTGGGTCCATCCAGCCGACTCGGTGTTCCGGGTCGCGTATAGGGCGCCAGACGGCCGCGGTGGGTCCGTGCTGGAGCAGGTGGGCCATCGGCGCGGCGGGCACGTTCACCTCCCGCAGGAAGAGAGCCACCGCGAGGTCTACGTCGGCCGCGTGCAGGGCACGCACACGGGTGTCGAAGCGGCCGGACTCCTCAAGCTCGAGGTTCCGGCCGCGGGCTGACCTGTTCAGCATCGTCACGCCAGTGACCAATCCATGGTTACTGAGCTCGGCGTTTCACGTCGGCCGCGGGTCCCGCGTCTGAGCCCGAACTCTCTTCGCCGACTGGATGTTCCGCGGCCTGCGGTGAGGATGCTGTCCCGTCAGGCGTTTCGGCAGTAGCGCGCAGTGTACGGACCTGTGGTGAGAGCAGGGTTGCTGTCGTGGCCAGGACGATCAGGGCGGCGCAGCCGGCCAGCGCCTGGCTGGTGCCCACGGCGGAGGCGACGGGTCCGGCGATGAGCAGGCCGAGCGGGGCGAGGGCCAGGGAGCCGAACCAGTCGTAGGAACTGACGCGTGACAGGACCCCCTGCGGGATCTCCCGCTGGATCGTGGTCGCCCACAGGACGCCGAAGACATCCGACGCGATACCGGCGCCGAACATGGCTGCGGCAGTCAGCCATAGCGGGGCTTCGGCGCTGAGTAGGGCGATCGGTACGGCGGCGGGAAACGTACAGAGCACCGCCACGAGAAGGGGACGTCTCACCCGCACACGGGCGGCAAGTCCGGCTCCCGCGATGGTGCCCACGGCCTGCGCGCCCACGATGACCGACCAGGCCCGCGCTCCGCCGAAGTGCTGCTCGGCCGTCAGCGGCCCGAGCACTCCGACATTGGCGTTGAGTGCGGCCACCACCACCGAGTACTGCGCGACCACGACCCACAGCCACTGCCGGGAAGCAAACTCCCTCCACCCCTCCCGGAGATCGGCCCAGCCCGACGATCGCCCGCGCGGCCGCACCTCCACCCGCAGCCGGACCGTCAGCGCCGCGCTGACGACGAACGATGCCGCGTTGAGCGCGAGCGCCCAGCCGGCGCCCACCAGCGCCACCGTGACCCCGGACAGGGCCAGGCCCAGCAGCAGGGAACTGTTGGTGCCCACCCGCAGCAGCGCGTTGGCCTGTTGCAGGCGGCCCGCGGGTACGACGGACGGCACGAGGCCGTCCATCGCCGGTGCGAACAGCGCCGTGGCCGTTCCGGCGAGCACTGCCAGCAGACACATAGCCACCAGCGGTGCGTGTCTGGTCAGCACCATCGCGGCCAGTCCCGCATAGGCGGCAGCCCCCAGCACGTCAGCCGACACCATCAGCTTCGGTCGCGACATGCGATCCGCGATCACCCCGCCCACCAGGATGAACACCAGCTGCGGCAACGCCTGACAGGCCACCACCAGCGACAGCCGACCCGCACTCGCCCCGGGCAGCGCAAGCACCGCGAACGCCAGTGCCACCCGCGCGAAGCCGTTGCCCAACACCGAGACGACCCGCGCGGATACGAGCAGGACGAACTGCCGGTCGCGCCACAAGGACGACCCATCCAAGGAAACTGTCACGGCCAGGCACCCTAAGGGACCCAGATCAACACCCGCCCCGAACCGGCCACTCCAAGGAGAGCCACACAGGTGTCGTCGCTCATCGACATGGCCGAGCCATTTGATCGCCGAGCGCTGCGTCGAGTCCTCACAGCGGCTGGGCCGTTACGGCTGGGTTGTCGAGCGGACAGTGTCCTGGCTCGCCGGGTGCCGACGACTGCACCGTCGCTTCGTCGGCATCGCCGCAGTCCTCATCTGCCACCGCCGAATCACCAAGTGAGGCTTTCGGCAGGCTTCACCTGTCCTCCTCGACCAAGCGGAAGCCGCACGAGCCGCAGGCCGTATGCCCGTTGGGTGCCGTCCGCTTGCACTGCGGGCAATGAAACGACGGCGGTCCGGCAGGGGGAACGGTGGGAGGAGGACTGGTCGGCCAAGCCCAACGACCCCGCTGAAGCACCTCGAGAATCCGCATCCCTCCATGATGCTTCGCGGTGGTCGCCAGAACGAGCACCACTTGATGGACCAGGCTCGGGGTTCGGAACTCCTGGTCGGGCCTGTGGTCGAGGCATTGCGCAGACCACGACGGGTGCGCATTCGCCCGCTGCGCAACGTCTACGGCGTCTGTGGGTCCATCCAGCCGACCCGGCGTTCGGGGTCGCGTACGGGGCGCCACACAGCCGCGGCGGGTCCGTGCTGGAGGAGGTCGGTCATGGGCGCGGCGAGCACCATCACCTTCCGCAGGAACAGCGCCACCGAGAGGCCCACGTGGGCCGCGTGGAGTGCGCGGAGACGGTTGTCGATTCCGGCGGGGCCGGTGCCGTCCAGGACGAACAGCAACCGTGGGAAGCGCGGATAGTACCGCCGCCATCCCTCGTCGCTGCCCTGGACCGTCTCCGCCGTGCGGCGCCGCCCGACCGGCGTGGGGGCGTACTGGTGGAGGCGGGCGTAGGCGCGGAGCTTGGCGGCGAGGCCTTCGGGGCCAATGGTCGCCCGGTCGACCTTGAGGAACGCCCGCAGCATCGAACCCCCGCCACCTTCTCGGCTTTCGCGCTCGTAGTAGAGCAGCGCGTCCGGGATGACCGCCTCGCCGCCCCCGATGGGGTGGTGTACCTCGGGCAGGAAGTCCAGCGGCCGGCAGGTCTCGCCACGGCGGCGTGCGTTCAGCAGGAGCTGCAGTCCCATCTCGGTGACCGTCAAGGTGTGGTTCACCCGCACCCGCAGCCGCGCCGCGACCGGATCCGACACCAGCCTCGGCGGCCGCCGCCCCCGCACCTCCGGCCACTCCGCAGCGACCTGCACCCCGTATCCGGTGGCGAACCACACTCGGGTACGCCCCGCCTGCGGCAGGGTGATGCGGTCGACCAGGCCCTCGGTACGGAGCTTGGCCAACCTGCGTTTGGTCTGCTCGATCAGCACCTGCGGGGCGGTGATTTGATGCATCTGCTCGGTGGTTGCCATCCGGTACTGCACCAGCACCGCCAGCCGGCATCCACATTCGCCCGCGTTCTCTCCTCCGGAGCCTTGCGTTCCCGAACCCGTCGCAGGATGTGCTTGGCTGTAGGGCACCAGCTTCGGGCGGGTTCTGTCCGAGGGGTCTGGGGAGCCCGTCACCTGAATACTGCGGTCGGACGACATGGGCATTTCCAGCCCAGCCCCCTTGCTCTGGACGTGGCCCTCCAGATGCTCTGCCGCGGGACTCGACTACCGGGGCCGGAAGCTCTTCCGCCATCTGGACGTCGCCTGGACCGAATTGGCTACCCGGGCCAAGGCGAAGCGGGTGCTCGCACCGGTTGCCTTACGTCCTGAGGCGGAGCGCCAGACAGCCAGTGCGCTCAGCTCTCGTCCTCGGTCCGCTCGGGCGTCCGCTGGTCACGATGTTCACGGAGGAAACGAAATGCCTCGCCCCCAAGCTGGACGTCCGGCACTGCGCCGGCGTGGGTGGAGCCAGCCGGTCACGCACGTCGGCGTGGGCCGAGACTGTCGCCGCTCGCTTGCGCGAGGGCGTCACAGGGCGGTCCATGGGCGGGGCTCGCCTCCCGTCAGCGGCACCCATACTGGCCCACTGGGACCGTGGTGCTCGATGTCTTCCAGGACTGTGGCCCCTAGCTGTACCTCGCGGGAGAGGGCTGCGACGAGCGGGTGTTGAGCGACCATTGCCTGGAGGTCTTTGGTCCTGTCTCCCAGTCTGGCTCGGGAGGCGCCGGTGAGGATGAAGAGGACGCGGGGGAAGACCGGATACCAGCGGAGCCAGGCCGGGCCTGTGGAGGCTGGTCTGCGGCGGCCGACGGGCTGGGCTTCGTACTGGAACAGCCGGGCGTACTCGATCAGCTTCACGGCGAGTCGCTCGCTGCTCATGGTGGTGCGGTCGACTTCCACGAACGCGCGCAGTTTCCGCCGGTGTTCGCCGTCGATGACGGTGTAGTGCATGACGGCGTCGGCTACGAGTCGGTCGCCCTCGCCGATGGAGTGAGCCACCTCAGGAGTCCAGTCCCACGGGCCGTGCTCGTGCCCGAGCCGGCGGGCGTCTGCCGCAAACGGCAGGTGGGACCGTACGACGGTCAGTGTGTGCGGCGTTTTCAGCGACGCTGCGGTTGTCGAGGTGATGGGGTACGGCGGGCGCCCCCGAAGGGCGGGGAGATCGCGGGTCAGACGCGCCCCCTCAGGGGTGAGGTACCAGACGTGCGTACGCGACCGGTCCGAGTCCGGCAGCGGGGTGAGGTCGACGAAGCCTGTGGAGCGCAACTTGTTCAGTACTCGGGAGACCAGTTGGCGTGAGCCGTTCGGCCGCAGCATTTGGAGCAGCTGGCCGGTCGTGGCCATCCGGTGTAGGGCGAGCGCGGTGAGGACCTGCAAGCGCAACGGTTCAGAAGGGCTGGGGGCCAGTTCGACGGTCGGAACGCCTGATGTGGGTCGGGTCATGGAAGGGAGACAACCCTCATGCCCCGACCCAGGCTGCGACCACGAGACCCCGACCACGGTCACGGTCCAGGAACGAATTCGTGGTCGGGGCCACGGGACGCGACCACGCGACTGGCCGGAAGGGGCTTTGGAGCCGTCTGCGCGAGCGGTCGGAAGACAGGCGATGGCCGGTCCGCAGCAGCATCTGCTGCTGCGGGGCGTGGTGGCGAACCACGCCATGCCGGCCATCGTGCGACCCCGGGTCCGCAAGGGACCAACTCCCAAAACCGGGAGCCGCGTTCATGGGTGGTGTGCGGAGGTCCGCTCACCGCCAGGTACTACCTCTTGGACCGCTTGGCGGCCTGTTCCAGGATGCGCCGGCGCGTCCACCGGCGGCGCCCGTTCTGGCGGCCGGCATTCTCGGCGACCCCGTCCGTGGTCTTCATCAGCGGAAGGTTGCCCTGGGACAGGGCGCTGGAGAAGGAGCCGACGCTCTTGTACCCGAGCAGGGCGGCTGCCTGGCTTGCCCCCAGCAGTTCGTCGGGATCACCGTCGGCGGAGACCTTGGGCAGGGGCGGCGCCTGCTTGGCTCCGGCTCGTCTTCCGCGGCCGGGCCGGCTGGCCATCCACTCCTGCAGGGTCGCGACCTTCCAGAGCTGCCGGCGGTAGGGGTTCTCGGCTGTGCCCTTTTCTTCGACGACGTCCGGTTCGGGGAAGTAACCGGGGTGGTCGCGCACGAAGGTGTTGACCTGGTTGGTGTTCTTGTAGCCGAGGTACCTCGAGGCGTCCGAGGCGTTCAGCAGCGCCTGCGGGTCGATGGAGGGCGGCCTGTGTTCCGTGAGCCGCGGCGACGAGCGATGGGAAAACCACTCGGTGACTTCCGCGTGGTCCCACAGGCGGGCGCGGCCGCGTTTGTCGACAGGCTCGGGGAACGTCTTGCCGGCTGTGTTCTCCGTGTGCTCGGTGTAGAGCTGGCTGATCCGTGCGGGAGTCAGACCCTGTTCAGCCGCGATCTCGGCAGCGTCGGCCAGGCGAGGCTCACGGCGCGAGGTCATGGCAGAACCGTCCGTTCTGTCAGCGTGCGCCGGCCAGCCCGGCTCACAAAGCAAATAATGGCAGAAGGTGCGGAGGGAGGTCCAGTCCGCGGCTCATAGTTTTCCGTCGGCGGCCGTGCTGGCTTCCGGCCTACTCCTCGGGGATCAGGCAGACCCCGCGGCGCGCGGCGGCCTCGGCCATTTCCATGAATGCCATGGCGGCGGGCGTCATCTCCCACTCGACCAGGGCCAGTAGCAGGATCACCTCGGCGCGGCCCTGCGAGGAATCACATGGCATGCCGGCCGTCTCCGCCGCGAACATCAGGTCCGAGGTGGCCAGGCCGCTGAGGCGCTCTGCTACTTCCCGGTGCAGATCCTGCAGGCCCTGCTGGTACAGCTCGTTTGCCTCGGCCAGGAGCAGCACCAGGTCCTCGCCGTGGCTGGCCGGTGCCGCCGCAGCGAGGTCGAGGATGCGCTGGGTCGTCGTCATCGTCACTCAGTATCCCTCCCAGATGGGGGTGATCGCCGGTGTGGTGGTCAGCTGCAGCCATCGCACCCGGCGGCGCTGTGCAGGAGCATGCCCGGCCCGGTACGGGCCTTGGAGTCCCATGTGGGCGGCTTACGCAAGGCGCCGTGGACGTCGCGCTCCATCCGCTCGAAGTCCTCGGTCTCCTCAACCTCGACGCCAGGGTCCGGGGCGCCGGGCCGGCGGGACAGCGAGATGAGCTCGGCCATGGTGATGTTCGGGTTGAACGGCACCTGGCGGACACGTTCGACCAGCGCGCACAGCTCGGCGAGCCGCGGGCGGCGCCCGGCGGTCAGCAGCAGATCGCGGTGGTTGGCCAGGGTGCAGGCGGTCCGGGCTCTCCTCGGCCCGCATCCTGAGCACGTTTGCGAACATCAGTGGGCCGTCCGTCTCCTTCCTGAGCGCGCGGACCTGCGGTGGCCCTCCGTCACCATGGACGGAGTTCGCTGGCCGAATGCCAGCGAACCCGCTGAACTGCACAGCCAGGCCCTCGGCGTGCCGCCCGAGCGGCATGTCGAGATCCGCCGCAGCCGTGAAGTCGACGGTGAGCGGGTGCCGTTCGACCTGCTGACCTTCATCGCGGAGCGGGGCGACTGGCCCTGGCTCGGTAGGGCCCGCACCTGCACGGGCCCGTGGAAGACGAAGATGGTGTACCAGGCGTTCACCCTCCATCGGTCCCAAACTGGCGTGGGCGGTCCAGACGCGGTCGGCGACACCGGCCTGGCGGGCAGCGTCCATCGCGATCAGGCCGGCCACAAGTCCGTCCTTCCCGCCGGACAGGTTGATGACAATGCGGTGCCGGGTCGCGGCGAACTCGACCGGGTCGGCGTACAGGGGGTTGGAGTGCGACATGGTTCCGGAAGCGAGAATCTGCGCGACCACGCGCTCGGTGCCGCTCTGGACGGGGCGATCCGGCGCTGGCAGCAGCAGGTCCGCGCCGACGGCGTCGACTTCCCGCCCGGGTGAACTCCCAGGCACTGCGCCACAGCGCGCAGGCGCACCACGGTCGGGCCCGCAACAACACCCAGGCCACCCACGAGCGGGACTACCAGCTCCAGGACGAGGACGTCCGCGCCGCCTCGCGCGGCGCGGTGGAGCTCGGGCTGGCCCAGGCTGTGGCCTCCGCCCGGCAGACGGTCGCCATGCGCCTGGTCGCGAGGGCCGACGCCGAGGGCGAGGTGAGTGCCGAGCTCGTGGCCAAGGAGGCCGGGATCGACGTGGAGGTGGCGCACCGGATCGTGGCCGGCCGGCTGCGCACCCCGGTCGCCTCGTGCGCGGACTTCCTCAACTCCGACCACAGCCAGGCCGGGATGCCGTGTGCGGTGTCGTTCCTGCTGTGCTTCGCCTGCCGCAACGCGGTGGCCACCGGCCGCGACCTGCCCCGCATCGCCTACCTGCACCAGGCGCTGGAGTCCCTGCGGTCGGCCGTGACCTTACTGTCACACAGGCGGTGCCCCAGGCAGGGTGTCAAGTTTCTGCGGCCTGAAGTATCCCAGTCGAAGACCGTACGTACCTTGGTGCAGGATGTCGGAGCCGTAGGGCGTCAAGCCCGTGGGGCTGCCGTCGATAGCGCCGGTGTAATTGCCGTCCGGTGTCATTCTTCGATGTTCGCAATTATCTTTGTACCAGGCCCATGCAAGCCACCCGACTTCCCGCTGCGTAAGGTTGATAAGCAGATTCTGGTAGCGGAATCCGGTGCGTGGCGGGTTATCGAGATTTGTTCCGTCTAGCCCGTAGAAGCACTCGTTGTCGTTCGCAAATTGCTTGTTGGCGATCTCGCCGAGAACGATGGGAAGTTTCGCCCCAATCGCCAGATTCACATCGGCGGACCCGTCGTAGTCATCGCCCCAGTAGGCATGTGCACTGAGCAGGATGCTGTGCAGCGGGTCGTGATCGATCAACTCCTGGCCGGCGCTGAAAAAAAGCGTTGACCGATGAGCCGCAGTCCGGTGCGTCGATCATGATCGGCATTCGAAGCCCTTTGCTGCGAATGCTGGTGATCGCCTTCTTGTACGCAACCTTGAACTTATCCAGGGCTGCAGGTGACCAATTTTGCCATCGGTACCAGCCCAACTCGTTGGCGAGGTTGATGATGAGATATCGCTCATGTCTCTTCAACATCCCAAGCACGTCCGGCCGAGTCCACCAGCTCATCAGCTCACTGTTGACAAGCTCGGGGTCCTCTTTGCACGTGCAGTCGTGCAACTCCACGATGGGCACGAGGCGGCTGGTCCGGCACTTCTCAAGCACGCGGTCTAGGTCGGCCGTGGCGTACGGGGGACGCGACGCGGCAGGATGTTGCGCATACCACTGAATCCTGACGCAATTTGCGCCCGTCTTCGCCAACTCCTCCAGTTTACCGTAGGGGCGACTAGCGGGAAAATCCCAGTCATCGACGAGCGGGATGTTGATACCCTTAAGTACTATCTTTTTATGGTCATTGCCGCGTAACCAGTACCTACCACTGTCGTCGAGGCCGTAGCTCTTGTTGGACACATATAGCACCGGGCTGGGATCGGTCGGTAGAGGTGTCGGCATCATTGTTCACCCTCCGTGGTGTCAACTTGAGAACGACGGGCTACCGGCCGCTGGACGCTGCCGTTTCGTCGCGTATCCAGCGCAGGTAAGCGGCGTTGGAGCCGCCTTCCTCGACCTCGATACCCTGTGTAGTGGTCTCCACACTCATCAGCTCGCCTTGCTGGCGGAACCGCGTCTCCTGCAAGGTGACGACTTCCTCGCCGTCCTTGAACGTCTGATCGCGATCCCGCCCCATGTCGTGCCGGTGCTCCGGCTGCATTCCGCGCCCGCACGAACGCCTGGTACAGCGTGTTCCCCCGCAGCGGCGAGCCGTCCCGACTCCGAGGGCACTGGGCCTCGTATACAGCCCACCATGCGGAAGAACGACGATCTTCCCGTCAGTGTGGAGCGCCGTTACGCCATCCTGGGTGCTGGTCGAACCCAGTACAGCCACCGGCCACTGCTGTCCCAACCGATCATGGGCGCCCGATCCGACACTCTGCTTCCTCCACGCAGACTCATCGCTGCGTCTCACGTTCATTGTCTCCCCGGACCGTGCAGTTGGACACTCGGCAACACACGGGGGGTCGTTGACGCCTAAACATGACCCTGTAGTCCGCCTTCGGTCGCCTCGACCCACTGTCTGAAGACGACCTTGGGGCCTCCAGTTGGCCACCTCTCCCCGATCCCCGCCAGTCCCTTGCGCAGCAGTTCAGTCCGCTTGGCCAGGCACATCCGCCGCTCGATGGTCTACGTCAGCACGTCCCCGATGACGATCCATCCCGCGACCGAAACTACCCGCCAAGCATCCAGCAGGATGAACCGCGAGCACACCAACGACTCGGTGTACGGCCGGAGCTCGGGCAGTGGCTTGGTGAGGGCGGCGGTGCTCACCGGCACCCCGAACACAGCCACACCACACAGCCGTCGCTCGCCGTCGACGACGTCGTACAGGCCAAACTGCACCGTCACCGGCGGCCTTATCTGCATCTGTCAAGTGCAACTGCTGGTCACAGGCCCATAGCTTGTGCAGGCACATCAGGCACGTTCCTCGCAGCCGGACGCGGGAGGATCGGCACGATAAGGGGCTACGGACGAGGCACTCGGGCTGAGCGAGGACGAGGTGAACGACCTCCTCAGCGACGACTGATGGCGATTCCTGAAAACGGCCGCGCTGTCGGTGCGGCCCCCTACAGTTCCGTCATGTCCAACTATCAACGGCCGCAGCCGAATCGAAAGTTTATGCTGGTCGAGTTCCCCGCCGGCACCCACCTCGACCGTTCCCGTGCCTCCTCCGGCGGTATGCGGGGTACCGCCCGCGATGACCGGGACAACTCGCTCGTTGCCCAGGCCGAACTCTTCGACGCCGCCGACCGGTACGACGAGGGCTACAGGGACGGCCTAAGGAATCTCCTCGTCAACTGCGCCACCGACATTGCGATGGACGTCGCTCGAACCGTGACGGTCGCTGCCGTGGAGGTCGCCACCCCGTACCTCAAGGACGGGGCGCGTCGCTTCAAGGAGAAGCTGCGACGCAGGCCCAAGGACACCCTGGCCGCCGAGGTGGTGCAGGAGGCTGCCCCCGAGCGGCCGACTGCGTCTGGTCTCTGGCCGGTGACCGCTGCCCTCAACTGCCGCGACCAAGTGGACCTCGTCCTGCGTGCCGACCAGGGTGACACCAACGTGCAGGCCGCTCTGGAGCGGATCAACACGCGGGCGGCCGAGACATACGGCATCGCCGCGCACTACTCCGCTGGCCTGCCCGCGGCAGACGTTGTCGGCGAGGCCATGGACCAGGCCCTGGCAGCAGCCGCGCCCGGCTACATCGCCGCCGCCCTCGAGCGCCTCGCCTTCGACGACGAGCTCGGCCTGACCCCCGCGCAGCAGATGCGCTTGCGGGATCGCGCCGCGGAGCTCGACCCCGGCGTGGTCGAAGACCTCACCGACGCCAACGCCCCGCTCGCGTAGCCCGGACGCTCCGGGGGCGAGAGTGGCCGCTGCGCATACGGCCCCCGATCGGGCGCCTCCCGGCCGGGAGCCGTCTCCGTCCTGTGAGCTACTGGTCACTTCGCGGCAGCTTCAGGAGGACAGGGCACAGACGAGTGACCTCGGTGCCGCGAGTCGGGTGCTCATGTCTGCGTAGGCGTCGCTGCCAGGGCTCTCGGTCGGCGAGATCGGAGAGCCGGTGGCGGAGGCCGTCGTCGGCTCCGGCCTATGGCCTTGCGGGCTGTATCCAGTACGCATGGCACTGCCTCTCAAGTGGATCAGGTTACGGAGTGCGGGCTCAGAAGCGGGCGTACCGGATGTCGATGCAGTCGGAGCACATGGGGATCGAGTCGTCATCGGGTCCTATGTCGAGGACAGACCCGCAGCCGCCTTCACAGTCGATCAGGTGCTTGAAGACGGTGCCGCACGAGAAGCACAGGGGCGTCGCCCCGGGCTGGCCTGCCGCGGTCACCGCGTCCGGCACGAGGGCGCATACCCCGCACTCCGGGCAGTCGACTACCGGCGGATCGCCGCCGTCCTGGAAAACAGAATGCTCGTCCTGGCCCAGGATGATCCATGCGTAGTTGACGGCGGAGGGCTCCGGATTGTCCGGCCACACCTGATGGCAGAACAGGCAGTTAGACGTCGTTTCACTTGGTGAGTCGGCGGTGGTTGATGAGGCTGGTGGCGATGGCGGTGAAGGCGAGGAAGTGTTCGGGCTTGCGTTCGTAGCGCCGGTGGAGGCGGCGGCATCCGCCGAGCCAGGACATGGTCCGTTCAACCACCCAGCGGTGTTGGCCCAGGCGTTGTGAGTTCTCAACGCCTCGCCGGGCTATGCGAGGAATGATGTTCCGCTCGCGGAGCCATCGACGCAGGTAGGGATAGTCGTAGCCCTTGTCGCCATGGAGCTTTGCCGGGCGGCGACGGCGTGGACCGCGAGGGCTGCGGACCGGCGGGATCCCCATCACCAGCGGTTGCAGGGCCAGGCTGTCGTGAGTGTTGGCGGCCGAGATGGCGACAGATACAGGCAGGCCGGCTCGATCGACGACGAGATGGATTTTCGATCCCAACTTGCCGCGGTCGGTCGGATTCGGTCCGGTCAGCTGCCCCCTTTGAGGGCGCGGACACTCACGGAGTCAACGGCAAATCGTGACCAGTCCAGCCCGCCCTGAGCACCGAGTTCGTCGAGGATGACGCGATGCAGTCGAGCCCAGACACGCTGCTGAGTCCACCGCGCGAAACGTCGGTAGACGGTGGGCCAGGCCGGCCCGAATACCGGCGGCAACTGCCGCCAGGAACAACCCGACGTGGCCACGAACACGATCGCGGTCAGACATTCACGGTCCCCGGCCCGCCGACGGCCCCCGCCCTGCGGACGCACCACCACCGTCTCCGGCACCACCCGCCGAAACAACTCCCACAACTCATCCGAGACCAGATGCTCAGCAAGACTCGTCATACCAACACAACGACTCTCCTCGCCAAAGGAAACGTCGTCTTAGGACCCTCGTCCTTGCCGTCATAGGCGACCATGGCCCACTGCTCGCAGTCCGGGCACTTCACCGTCACGTCGGCGACCTTGGCCAGGTTGCTCCGGAGGTTGTTCATGCGCTGCTTGACCAGCGTCTCAATGCCCTTGAGCTGCAACCGGAACGAGTCCATGTCTCTCTCGACGCCCCGGGCTTCGGCAGGGTCGAGTCCTGGGATGAGGTGCCGGTGGATGAACGTGATCAGGAATTCGAGCACCCTCGCCGCGCGAGACTCGATGGCGTACGCGTTGTACGTCAGGCCGTAGTGCTGGAGGGCGTTGCGGCTCTCCCCGAGCTCCTTGATGCGCTTCCGGTCATTCGCATCGAGGCCCAGGCGGGCGATGTTGCGCAGGCGGTCGAAGGCGTCCAGGGTGCCGCAGCTCTTGAACTTGCCGCTCTCCCAGGTCTCGTGGGTGGCCTCGACCGGGTTCTGGAAGATGAGGCTGAAGTGTTCCCGCGCGAGCCGGGCCTTGAGCAGTACCTCGGTGGCCGCCTGGAGGTGGAGCACCGTGTACTTGAGGTCGCGGGCGCCGGGCGGCTTCTCGCCTTCGGTCAGGTGCTGGAAGACGCTCACCAGGTAGTCCATGCCGTTGGACACGGGGGTGTAGGACACGTCCGGCCGCTGGGACGGGCGTTGCGCCTTCTTCTCGCTCTGGGCGGGCGCCGGCGTCGGCGCCGGGACCTGCTCCGCGCCGCCCTCGGGCTCGTGGGGGTGCTGCGCGTCCGTCTGGTCGGTCATCGGGTTCCCTCCCCTAGGTACCGGCTATTCCAGGGAGAATCGTCGCCCCTCGCAGGTCAGTCAAATGGTTGCATCAGCGAGCGGGCAGCGGCGATGAAGATCGAAACGACTGCGGCGCATACTTCGTGGAGGTCAGTTCTAAATATCCGTCATGATCGGCAATGCCCCGCCGTCAGCATGGTGTTCGTGCGGGACGAAGATGTCTGGGGCATGACGTCGAGGGGCTGGTCATCGACGCGGTGGACGTCGTCGGGGACGTGGTGTAGATCGACTGCATGGCCGGCAGCAGACGGTAGCGTGCCCCTCGTGCGGCGTGGCCGCGTCACGCGTGCACAGCACGTTGTGGAAGTTCACGTAATTCCCCAGCTACCGACGTGGGCTGACGCCAAGGCAGTTCGCGAGCTGTTTCCAACCGCAGCTTGAGCAGGTCAGATGCAGGGTGAGGACCGCACCCGCAGCAACCGCTTCAAGCGCTGAACACTTCGCGAAGCGCTGCAGGCGGTCGCGAGCTGGCAGGTCGGCAACCACGACGACGAAAGGCGGATCAGCGCGTCGGCTCAGACGTGCCTCGCGCCTGGTCGCGGCTGGCGACCACCAGGTATCCATCGCTCTCGGGGTCGAAGGTGGTGGACTGCACCGTGAGCCCGACGCTCCGCAACTGCGCCACGAGGTCCTCGTACCGGTAGGGCCAGATGGACAACCGCTCCGAGCAGGCTCGCACTGCCCCATCCGGCTCGATCCGGGCGACCACGATCTCGAGGAAGTGTTCCTGCTCCCAGTGCTGCTCGACCTGCCAGTAGTAGCTGACGACCGCATCGCGGTCGTTGCGGCGGATGAGTCGATCGCGGACGTCTACCCGTGAGCCGGCGGAGCGCACGAGCTCCCAGTTGCGTGACGTGAGCACGAGGCGTCCGCCCGGATTCAGCAGCCGCGACATCGCGTCCAGTGCGGTCAGGCGCCCGGCTGCGCCCTCAGCGTGGCCGAGCGAGTTGCCGACACAGAACACCAGATCGAACGTGGAGTCCTCCAGGTGGTCGGGCAGCTCGTCCCAGCTCGCGCGGAGGGCTCGAAGCGAGACACCCTGCTCGTCGGCGGCCTTCTCGGTCCGGCGAACCATCCCACTGCTGGCGTCTGCGGCGACCACGTCAAGGCCAAGACTCGCAAGGCCGACGGCGAGCTGGCCGGTTCCACACGCGCAGTCGAGGACGCGCGCGTTGGGCGGCATAGAGCCCACGACATCGCTGTAGTAAACCGCGGCTGCCTTGGCGGGGGTCAACCTGTCGTCCCCGATCAGCCACTCGTATACGTCGGAAAGCGCCCCATAACCAGCCACCGCGATAACCTCCATCACTCGACGACACGCGGGCTAGACCGCGCCTGCGATTCGGACCTTGCGCCTCGCACTGTGCCGGGCCGTGTCAGCGAAGCATTGAGCAGGACCCAACCACTTCCGGCCGCTGAGACTCCACCGGATTTCGCGGCACGCCGCACCGACGCAGGTCCCCACTCCACCGGCGCCCCATCGGCCACGATGGGGACCGCGGTCGGCAAGCGCGCGTTCACTGCGGAGCGCTTTAGGCACAGCCATCCAAACTGATTGCCGAAATTGCCGAAACGCCGCGTCCGGATGAAGGACCGCCAGCGACCGCCTCTTCGGGATGGGGAATTACATGAGGCTCAAACCGCCCAACCTGGGGAAAAATGCGGCGCAGACTGATCCGGTGGTACAGGCTGACCGCCGCGCCGCCGCCGTCGAGGATGGAACGCAGCAGCGGGGCGTGCGTGTGAGGGTGGGCGCCGTCCAGGCCGCGCGGCAGGATGGCCAGCGTTGCCCGGCCTGTCCCGCTGGCGGCCTGGTGGGCGCTGGAGTCGACGCCGTAGGCGAGCGTGGCAGTGACCGTGTGATCGGCCTCGGCGAGGGCACAGGCGAAGTCGTGGCGAGGGTGACGGCCTGCTCGGTGGGGACCCGGTTGCCGGTCACGGCGACGGAATTGTCAGCCAGCCGCGCAAGTCGCTCGCGGCCGCGGACCCACAGGCCCAGCGGGCAGGCCGGCCCTAGGTCGGCGAGGGCGGTGGGCCACTCCTCGTCCGAGGGAATGACGAACGGGCAGGTTAGCTCCGCTTGGGCGAGTTCCTCGTGTGGCCGGTAGTGGGCCAGGCGCCCGCTGACGTCGCTTCCGACGCGCCGGTCCCACACCTCGTCCGGGGTGTACTCGTCGAGGTCGGCCGCGAGTTGCCCGGGGGCGAAGTGAGCAGCGAGCGCGGCGCGTGCGGCTCGCTCGGGCAGGGCGCGGCACCGGCAGGCGAACCGGTACCGCGCCGGGAAGGGCGAAGGCGGACGTGGCCAGAGGACGGGAAGGGAAGTGCCGTCGGCGGCCGGGTGGAGGAGCCGGGCTAGGTCCAGGTGGAGGCCCGCTTCTCCTCCCACCAGGCGGGCGGGCTGCCCGGTCGCCCGGTGGCCGGGGAGGCGGTGGCGGGCTGAGACGCCGGGTGCGCGGTGACCGGGCGGGCGGCGATCGGGCTGGGCAGGCTGGTTTCGGTGTAGGCGATGCGCCTGCGCAGGCTGATGCCGAGGTCGTCGACGCTCAGGTAGATGGAGTCGTCCTTGACTCCGGTGATGCGCCCCTTGACCAGGACGTTGACCCCGTCGACGAGCGATTCGGCGGCGTTGCTGGCCAGGTCCCGCCAGGCGGTGCAGATGTAGGGGATCGGGTCCAGGTCACGCCACTTCTGCACGGTGGTATCCCACTGCGTGGGGGTCTCGGCGAGGCGGAACCGGCAGACAGCAATGCCGTCTTGGGTGAAGCGGACTTCCACGCCACCGGCGACGGTGCCGGTCACGTGCGTGACGGACGGGGCCATGTGAACACCTCCTACATAAAATAATAGTGTGTATCGGGAGGGCAACCCCCTGTCGGTACTTCCGCCGCCGGGGAGCGCGGACGGCGGGCGAGACGCCGGAAGTGGGCCTTCCACCCGGTCGGCTGCGCCGGGGCCGGCGGCGGGGTGAGGTTGTCGAACACCGTGGCGTCCTCGATCTCCACCTGCACCGGGACTGTTCCGTCGGCCCGGACCAGCTGTTCGGCGGTGGTGTCCAGATGAACGGAGACCCGTACGGCCCCGCAGTTGGCGTCGAGGTAGACGAACACGAGGATGCCCGCGATCTCGATGCAGGGCAGGCCCTCGTCGTCTGGGCCTTCCTGCGCGTGGAAGACCGCCGAACTGTTCGCTTCCGCGCAGGCCTCGGCGTCTGAGAGGCTGAGACAGAGGGGCGCGCGCACGAGACGGGAGATGTCGACGGGGTACAGCGTGTAGCCCGCGTCGCCGCGGCTCTTCTCCGGGCCGTAGTAGAAATCCACGACCGCCTGGTCGTCGGCGGGAGGCCGGTACGGGACACCGTCGGTGCCCGCCACGTTGTCCCAGGAACTGCGTACCTCCTGCGCGAGCGAGGCCAGGGCGGAGTCCTCGTCGGACCAGAGGGTCACGTCATCGCTGTGCCGGTCCCACTGGCGCAGCGCCCATGCCCGGCCGGCTGCCTGTGTGGTGAGGTCGTCGGGGACGGCGAAGGTGAAGCGGCTCAGCCGTCCTTCGACGATGTCGACGGTGTCCGCACCCGGCCATTCGCCGGTGTGCTCCTGGAGGCCGTCCATCAGGTCGGCCAGGTCGATGATGGCCTCGCCTGCGAGCGTGGCCGGGTCCGGTTTGATCAGCATGGCGGTTTCCTTCCGTGCGGAACGGGGTGGTCAGGCCTCGTTCATGAGGCTGTTGAAGAGGTCCATCAGGTGTTGCTGTTCGGGGGTGAGAGTCGCGGTGCGCACCACGCGTTTACGCAGGACAGGCACGTTGAGGCTGATGCCGGAGGGCACATCGGGCCGCTCGGGCAGCGAGACCAGCTGGTAGTTCCGGGTGTGGATCATCCAGGCCTCGTACCGGTCGGCAGGGCTGCCGCTGCGGGCGAGGTGACCCTCGTCCGTGGTGCGCGACAGGCAGAGGCAGGAGGGATCGGTGCAGGGCCGTCCGGCGGGGTGGCTGGCCAGGACCGGGCTGCGGCGGTAGTGCGTGGAGGTGCCGTTCAGCATCGGGCAGTGCTCGGCGGTGTACGGCAGGCACTCGGGGTGCAGCGCCGGTTCCGGGGAGCAGCCTTCGCTGACGTCGGCCGGGCGGACGAGCAGGAAGTACCGTTCGTCCAGCGGCAATCCGCAGATCTGGCACAGACGTCGCCGGAAGGCGGCGTGGGCCTTGTCGGCGTCGAGGCCACCGAAGGCCGCGTGGCCGTCGTGGATCAGGGTCACGTACGGCACCACCAGCCCGCCCGCCAGCGGCCGGTGGGCACAGCGTTGGGGTATCGCGTGCATGGGGTGAGTTCCTTCGGATCGCGGCGGATGCGACTGGGGGGCCTGGGTGCCGGGCGTCAGTTGCTGGCCGGTGGTGGAGGGTCGGCGGGACCGCCGGCCAGGAGCGCCTCCCAGTGGGCGTAGCGGCAGCCGGTGGCGTCGTGCAGGCGCAGGTGCAGCCAGCTGAGGTTGTCTCCGGCGCTGATCACTGCCTCGGCGCCGATTTCGGCAGCCCGGGGATAGATGGAGCTGTCGTCGGGGTCGACCAGGACGATGATCAGGCCCCGGCGGTGCGGCACGTGGCGGAGCGTGAAGCCGGTGTAGCTGCGGTCGTCCAGGAGCACGAGCGGTGCACAGTGGTATTCCTCGGCGCTGAACAACGGCGACGGCAGATGCAGGCGGGGTACCGGGCTTGTTCGCAGGCCGACCGGATCGTCGTCGGTGCTGTCGCTGATGACCAGCACCGGGGCCTGCGGTTCTTCCGTGGGGTCTTGTGCTGGAGCGGACATGGCGGTGACACATCGCTTTCATGGGCGGGGGCCGAAAAGGCGCGCCGGTCGAAGGGGAGTTGACGTCCACCGGGGCGGGGCGGTCGGCCGCTGCGGGCGCCCCGCCCCGGTGGACGATTGGTCAGCCGAGCGGGAAGAGCACCAGTGCGGGGACGGCGGTGTCGGGGATGCCGTCCGCGTACAGCTCGCGCAGGGACTCGTCCTCCTTCAGCTCTTCCGGCAGCGGGAAGACGTCGCCGACGAGCTCGCTGTGGGTCGGCGCGTACCGGGAGAAGCTGTAGGTGGAGAACGGTGAGAAGAGGTTGCCCTCGGCGTCGCGGGACAGCACGACGAGCGTGGCTCCGGGCAGGTCCTTCCAGTCCTTGCGGACCAGGTGGCGCAGGACGGCGAGGTTCAGGGGGCGGTCGGGGGCCTCGCCGTCCGGGTCGGGGGACGGGGCCTGCTGCTGGTCGGTCATGACTGCCTTTCATGTGCGGGCCGGGCTGGGTAGGTTTCCGGCCGGTTGATCGATGGGGGCGGGCGCCGCCCCGTTGGCGGGGCGGCGCCGTCAGGCCAGGTCAGTCGTCCTCGATCTCGTCCAGGCAGGAGACGGGGATGCCGCTGCCCGGAATCCGGAAGCGCTTCGTGTCCTCGGGGATGCGGTACTTGGGCCTGCCCGGCTCGCCGTTGCGCGGGTCGCGGCGCAGGATGCGGGTGGACTCCTCGTCCAGCAGGAAGCCCGCCCGGCTGCCGGTGCGGTTGCGCTCCTGCACGGTGCCGGTGAGACCGCGCAGCAGGGCCGGGCGCAGCGAGTCGTTGATGCGGGCCCGGCGTCCGGCCACGAGGCCCGCGGACGCTTCCTTGTCGATCGCGCGGAGCCGCCGTGCGGACGCCTCCTGGAGCTTCGAGATCTGGATGGCGTCTGGCAGCTGGCCGATGAATTCGAGGACTTCGTTCATGGTGACGGTCATGCTGTTTCGCCTCTCTCACGCAGGTGGGGGGGGCCGGCCGGGCATGGGAGTGCCCGGCCGGGGCTTGGGGAAGGTGCTGGTCAGGAGGCGGTGTCGGGCCGGTGACGGGCGACCGCCTGGTTCTCGACCTCGGACAGCCGGTAGCTGCCGTTGTCGTCCTGGCCGAGCGCTTCGAGGAGCAGCAGGTAGCGGGCCTGCCGCAGGGTGAGGTTCGACCACGTTTTGGGCTCGCGGATGTCGTACTCGCAGGCAGCGGCGACGTGCGCGAACAGCGCGTTGACGATGCGTGCCTTGGGCAGCTGCACCGCTGTCTCCGTCAGGTCCGCGTGCTCGGGCTCCTTGATGCCCAGGAAGCGGGCGACGGTCTCGGACTCGTGCTTGTCGGTCCAGGAGCTGTAGAAGTACGGGAGGGTGAGCACGATCTCCTGCGCGAAGACGCGGGCCGCGTCGGGCAGGGTCTTCTGGCGTACGAGGCGGGCGACGAAGTCCTGACGGGGACCGGCGGCGGCCTTCCAGGCCCGGTTGCAGGCGATGACCTTGCGGCGCTCCTCAGCCCTGGCCTCGTCCTCCTCCGTCCTGGGCTTCTTCGGCTGGGGGCGGACCTTGTGGCCGTGCGCGGCCGGGTCGGCGCAGTGCCACACGGGCTGGTGCTCGCCGTCGAGCCGGGCGCTGTGGCCGGGGCAGTTCTTGTGGTTGTCCTCGGTGAGCGGATTGCCCAGCCCGGTGGTCAGTTCGGCCAGCGGCTTGGACGTGTCCTTCTGCCCGTACCCCGGCTGCCGCAGCAACGGGATGTCCGCCGTCTTGAGGTCTTCCTCGGCCTTGGTCCGGGCGTCGTCGTCGGCCTGCTCGGCTTTGAGCAGTGCCATCTCCTGGTCCCAGTGGCCGCGCCCGCCGTTGCCTTCCTCGTGGTCGCGCTTCAGCGCTCGCAGCAGACGGTGCTCCGCGCCGCGCACGTGCTCGACCTCGGCGAGCTGGGCGGTCTGCTCCAGGTCCATGCCTCCGGCCGTTGCCCGGCGAAGGGTGGCGTCGTCGAGCTTCTGCGCCGCTTTGGCCTGCCTGGCGGCGTTGCGGCCGACGCCGAGAGCCTTGGTGGCCTGGCGTCGCTCGACGTCGCTCATGTCGATCAGGGACAGCTCCTGCGACTTCAGGATGTCGCGCTCGCTCATTCCCTCGCGGTGCTTGTTCTCGACCAGGGACAGGAACCGGGTCCAGCCGTCACGGCCGACCAGGTCGTCCCGCACGTGCGCCCTGATCCTGCGTACCGGGCGGCCGTCGTGTTCGGCGGTGGCGTTGGCGACCTGCTGCGCCTGCGCGCGCCGCCAGCCCTTGAAAGCGCCGTACGTGCCGTCGGGCCGGGGCCGGACACTGATGGTCTCTTCGACACCGATCTCCTTGACGGAGGCGATCAGCTCCTCGTCCGGTTCGGTGCCGGTTTCGCGGGCGTTCTGCTCGTCACGCACCACCTGCGCCGGGTCGAGCAGGACGATCTGCGGCGCGTCTTCCTCCTCGTGCGTGACGGGTTCGGTGGGCTGGGTCGAGACGGCGGTGGCCATGGGGCTCTCCTTCTCCTTGCCTGTTCGGCGAATTGGGGCGGTTGGGGTGTCGCCCCCTCGCTTCATATGCAATATTAGTGTCTTTTGGGGTGAGGGCTAGATACCCTCTGAACTGCGGAAATGCTGACCCGTGGCGGAGGTGGAGCGTTCCGTACGGTGGTCGGCCAGGCCGTAGCTCAGCTTGATCTTTAACGTCTGGGTCGTTGGCCAGCCGCTGAATAGGGTCAGACTCCAGCCGTACCCGTAACGGCGAAGGATCCGGCGTTCGGCGGCGGCCGGGCCCCTCTGTGCGGCGTCGAGCTCCTCGACGGCTTTGATTGCTGCTGTTGGGTTGGCGGTCAGCTCGCGTACCGCGTCCGCGGCGGCCTGCTGAGTGCGTATCCGTGGAGCTGGTCCACGACCTGTTGGCGCCCCTCGTCCTCGGTGGCGGTGTACCGGACGGGCCGCTGCGGTGGGGTGCGGCGTCGGGGCATGGCGGAACTCCATCTACACATCGGGCGGGCGGTGGGTCGGGGCCGGCCGGGCAGCGGTCAGCTCCTGGGCAGCGGCCTGTTGACGGAGAAGACGTAGTGGCCCAACTCGCGCAACATGCCGGCGATGTCGTCCACGGCCGCGGGGTCGTGGTCGGCCTGGCGGGTGTACGCCTCGATCTCGTCGTTCCAGGCGAGCCCCCGGGCGGCAAGGGACTCTTCGGTGAGGGGTGTGAGGTCGTCGGAGGACTGCGGGGCTGCGACGAGTCCGTGAGCGGGGTCGGGTACGACGAGGAACACCGGGCCTCCTTCCGTGTGGGCCGCCCGGCCAGGGCGGCCCACGGTCGGGGTGGACGTGCGGTCAGTGGGTGACGGTGACGGTGTAGTCGGATTCCAGGACGGCGAGGGTGGCGCGGATGGACGCGCGGGTCTCCGGGCTCGGGGCCGAGTAGGGGAAGTCCAGGGCGAGCACCGCGTCGTCCAGGTCGTCGTCGGAGATCGGCAGCGTGTATCCGCTGCGGTAGAGGGCGACGGCGGTCGCGGTGGCGACGCGGACGCGGTTGTAGGCGATGGCCTCCCCCGCCGTGACGTCGGTGCCGAGTGCTTCGCGCGCTGTGGGCGGCAGTGCCGCGATTCCGGCGGTGAACCGCCGGGCGGGAATGCGGAGGCGTGCCGGTCGCAGTGCGCGGAGCAGCGTTCGAAGCATGGCAACTCCTGGGGCTGGACGGGAGGGGGCCGTCACCTCGTGAGTGACGTGAGAAGGCGGCGGCCCCAATTACTACTAATAATAGTGTTATATGTGGGTGTGTGAACCCACCCCTGACCTTTGCAAAGGGACACGCGGGCGAGTCTGCGCGCGGCAGGTCAGAGTTGCGGCGCGTACGCGGCCAGGGACTTCGGTGCCGCGCTGGTGTAGATGCCTTCCAGGCCGGACGGGGCGATCAGGCCCCAGGTGAAGGTGGCGGCGTCGGCGTAGAACTGCCCGCGCTGGGGGTGCGGCGGGGTATAGGCGCGCAGGGTACCGATGCCGTAGACCTCCAGCGTGCCCTCGAGGAGCGCGTCGCGCTGCTCCCCGGTCACGCCCGGTCCGTACTTGTTGAACTGCTCGTCGGCGACGACGGTGAGGACGGGGTTGAGGTCGTCCTCGATGGGGCCGAACATGCTGCGCCAGTGGGCGAGGTCGGCCATGGCCTCCGCGCGGCTCGCGCGAGTGCTGCGGTAGTGCACACCGTCGCGATGGTCGGCGAACTCGTCCGTGTCGTACAGCCACGCCTCGAACTGATGCTCCGTGTACATTCCGACGCCGTTGTGTCGGCAGCGCAGGAACCCGAAGGGCTTGCCGTCGACGAGTACGGGGTGGCGCTCCGTGCAGAACTCGCAGGTGACCCCGACGTGGCGCAGGATGCGTTGCAGGCGGGGGAAGCGGGCGAAGCGCGTGGCGCAGTTGCAGCAGGTGTACACCTCCCAGCGGGAGGGGCTCGCGACCGTGTCGTGGTGGCAGCGCGGGCACTGGTAGGCCTTGTTGCTGTACCAGTCGATGACCGGCATCGGGTTCCCTTGCACGGCAAGCTCCTGAGAACTGGATTCGGGGGAAGGGGGCGGGCCGTCGCCCTGGCGGGCGGGACACCGGTGAGGCGACGGCCCGGGATCACTTTCTATAATGGTGTGAATTGAGTTGACGTGAACCCCCCGCCTGACCTGCTGGTTTACGGCAAGCCGGGGACTTTCAGTGCTGGTGGGTCGACTGCGTGGCGTCCGGGCCGAGGTTTGGTGGCACGCAGTAGTCGACGTCCGATTCCGGGGATACGAGGTCGCCGGAACGGGCGTCGGTGCAGTAGGCGTCGAAGACCTCGCCTGCGGTGAGGGGTTCGAGATCTCCCTTGCGCAGTCGCCAGCCGTAGACCCGGTCCCGGGCGCTCGGAGCGGTGGTCCGCATGACGAGTCCGCCGGGGCTCCGGGTCGCCAGACCGAGGGCGAGGAGCGTGGTGAATTCGAGGGCTTCGGTCTCGTCGAGCTGGCCCGTGCCGTCCGGGTCCGTATCCGCGTGCAGGACGGCGACCAGGGTTTCGGGTGCCGCCGAGACGCTGCAGACGATGTGTCGGTGGCCCGGCCGGGCCGTGTCGAGGATGAGGGCCAGCAGGTCCGAGGACCGGGCGAAGGCTGTTCGGCCGATGTCCTCGCCGCAGCAGGTGCAGGCGCCGAGACGGGCCAGAAGTGTGGAGGCGTAGTCCCGCGTGGCTTGGCGGACGGCTTCGTCGACCAGGGCCGAGGTCAGGTCGGCCAGGGGCTGGCCGTCGTACGGGAGGGTCGTGCCCATGGTGGCGAGTTCGGCGGTGAAGCGGGAGCGGCTGGGCGGGCTGTCGGGGTCGAGGCCGGTGTCGGTGCAGAAGTCGGCGTACTCCTGCGGGTCGAAGAGGGCGACCGTGGTGTGGGTGCCCTGGGACGCGCGGCTCCTGAGGAGGTCTTCGACTGCGGCCAGATAGGTCGTGAAGTCGGCGAAGGCGAAGGTGCGGTAATGCTCCATGGCGCGGAAGTCGTGTTCGTCAGTGAGCAGGCCGAGGGTGCCGGCGACTTCACGGCGCAGGACCGCGGGCGTGGTCTGGCGGTCGGCGAGAGCCCTGTCGCCCGCACGCGGTCGAGCGGTGTGGGGCTCGTTCCCGCTGTCCTTGGAGGGCTGAGGTGTGGGGGTCACGTGCACGCCTTTCTCGTGGGCTGGCTGAAGGGGTTCGTCCTGGGTGTTGGCGGGGCGGGGCTCCAGTGCACCCCGTCGGCCGCGAGTGAGGCGTCAGGGGGCACGGGACCTTGAAAGTGGCGGTCGTTCGGCTCGTCGTCCTCGGCGTGGGCGTCGATCCATTTGTCGGGGGCCTGCTCGGCACCCAGGGCACGGAGCAGGTCGGCGAGTGCGTCGGCTTCGGTGCATCCGAGGCTGGCGGCGACGTTGGATGTGATGGCGGTGGTGCACCAGGCGTCGGTGAACGCCTCGGCGACATCGGACGGGATGCTGACGGTGTCGGCCATCGTGGCCTCCAGGACGGCAGGTAAGTGCGTGCCTCGAGGGGATGCGTGCCTCCCTCTCTCACTCCATCAATAATAGTGTCTTTTGGTGAAGTGGGAACCCACCCCCTGACCTTCCCTTTCACTCCTGTGACGCCTGGGCGAATGCGGCGAGCATAGAGATCACAGGGCTGGGGCGGCCGGATGCTTCGACCTGCACAGACGTCCCGGAAGCTCTGACGACTGCGCACACACTGTCGACCTGGACAGGGCCGCGCTGCCCGGGCGGCCGGGTGGCGTGCTGCCAGATGATCTGGGTGCGCCGGAATTGCTCCTCGATCCGGGCACCGGGCAGTGCGCCGGCCAAGGCTTCGGCGACGGCGCGGCGGCCGATCTCTTCCACCTGCTCGCGGGCGGCCTGCTGGGCGGCCTCGGCGTGCAGCGGATACAGCCGCCGGGCGATCTCGCGTGCCACATGGCGGGCGCTGCTGGCCGTGACTCCGATCGACGGCGCGACGGTCTTGTTCTCGTCTGGGAGCGCGGCGTAGATCCTCAGCCGGTCGGGGCGGCGGTCATTGGGTTGACACAGGCGCAGGGCATGACCGTCACCGTCGATGATGAGCCGTCCCAAACCGCGCCCGCAGTCGGCGAGTTCGGCGGTCCGGCAGTGCGTACCCAACTCCCGCGCTACCTCGGCGGCGAACGCGTCCAGCTGCTCCTGGGTGTTCAACTCCTGGGGCACGGCGACTCCTTCACTCCTTCGCATGGCTGGTGGGTGTGTCCGGGGTGGGGCCGCTCGCGTTCTGGCCGCGGAGCTTGGCGTCGCGGCGGGCGTCTTCGGCGGTGTATCCGGTGTCGCACCACGGGCGGCACAGCGGGCCGCGGGTGCGTTGCAGGTCTCGCACCGGTCGTCGAAGTCCTCTGGGCGCCACGGGCGTGGCTGGCTGCTCACGCGGGGGGCTCTCGGATGTGGTCGGCCAGGGCCCGGGCGGACATGACGGGGCTCTGGTGCGGCGGGGCGGCGCACACGGCCCGCCACAGGCTCGACGGCTGCCACGGGTCGAAGTCGATTCCAGGGACGGGCCGGATGGACCACTGGCGGCCGCGGGGCCCGGTGGCGGTGTATGCCAGATGTCGGGGGGAGTCCTGGCGGCCGTTGTCCTCCCAGGCAAGGCCGGCCGCCGTGAGCGCGCTGGCCAGCTCGTTGCAGCGTGCTCGGGTGATGTGCTCGAACCCGGCCGGGATCAGGTGGAAGCCGACCATGTCGTAGCCCCGCCACTGTTCCTCGTGGCCGTCCTCGCGAGTGAGGACGTACCTGCGGGCCTGCTGGCGGGTGCCGTCTTCTCGCGTATCGACGCGCTCGGAGCTGGTGACGTCCCAGACGCCCTCGGGGCTGCGCAGCTGCTCGCCCACCCTGAGCGCACGGGGCGGCTGGGTGTCGAGGAGGCGCGGGCCGGGGACCAGGCCGTTGTCCTTCATGTCGGCACACTGTGAGCACAGCCACGCTGTCTCGCCGTGCAGCCGGTAGATGCCCCAGCAGTCTTCGAAGCAGACCGAGCACATGAACCGGCAGTTCTCGGCGGCGCGGACCGTCGCCGCGTATGTCATGCGGGGGAGGCGGCTGATGACCAGGCCGAAGTGGCGTCCGACGGGCACGGTTTCTCCTTCCCTGGGGGTGGTGAGCAGCGCGAGCGGTCTGCCGGACTGGTCAGGGGGCGGTGGTCCACAGCGGGAGGCCGGTGGTGGTGCGGGCGCTGATGCCCGGGCGTACGGGGACGTCGCGGAAGTCGGACACCTTCACGTAGCCGCCCCGCTCGCTGTCGATGCGGACCGGGGCGCCCTCCCATTCCCACTGCTCGATGACCTCTGCGGGGAGGTTCTCGACGTCGTCGGCCTCCACCTGTACGGCCCAGGCGGTCAGCTCCTCGCCGTACGCCTGGCGCCACTCCTTCAGGACGGTGAAGAGGTGGGCGAAGTCGTCGACCAGGGCGAGAGCGCGCGCCTGGTCGGGTGCGGGGTCCTCGGCATAGGTCGGTGCGTCGGGGCGGGTGCGCTCACCGAGGCTCATCAGCCAACGCATGATCGGTGGCTCCTTCTCTTCCGTGTCGGGGGTCACGAGTCGGTGCGGGCAGGCGTGTTGCCCATGTACGCGGTGTCGATCTCGGCTGGCCATTCGCAGTCGACGCACGGGTCGCGCTCGCACCACCGCCATTCGTTGCCGTGAGGGCAGCGGGGCGCCCGGTAGGTGACGTGCACGAGGGCCGAGTAGGTGTAGTGCGCGTGGCGGACCGGGTCGGCGAACTGGTGGTGGACGGAGTTGGAGTCGTCGAGGTGGTCGCTGATGGTGGAGACGGTGACCTCGTGGCGCTCATTGTCGACGTCGGTGGTGATGTAGCGGTCGCCGGTCTCGAGGGTGCGGGCGTACTGCCGACCGGTGGTCAGGGTTATTTCGGGATCCTTCTGGTCAGGCAGCGATCACGGGCGGGGTGGTGGGCGAGGGGTGGTGGTCTAGGGGCGCCCGGAAGCCTCGGGCTTGCGGTAGCGGCAGAGGAAGCGCGCGGCCCAAAGGCGGCTGGCGAAGCCGGGGATGCCGCCGCCGCTGCCGGGGCGGTTGCCGGGATACTCGGCCACCCACCCGCAGACACCGTTCGGGTCGTGCCAGACGACGCCGTAGCAGGTGCTGTGATCCTGGGGGTCCAGCACCCGGCGGCCGAGCGAGCCGATGTTGGCGGCGAATGTGAACTCCTTGGCCACGGTGGCTCCTTCGGTCGACTCCGGCGCGAGAGGGGGCGGGGGCGTCCGTGTCACCCCCTCTCGCACTTCTAATACTAGTGTCTTTTGGGATGGTGTGAACCCGCCCCTGACCTGCGCCTTCCTCGGGTTGTCAGGGGGGTGCCAGCCAGGGCCGGGCGGAGCTCTCGCGGGCGCCTTCGCTGCTGGGCCCGCAGGGAGTCGGCTTCCGCCTGGGCGCGGCGGGCGTGCTCGCGCTCTTCAGCGGCCGCGTCGACACAGTAGGGGGACCACCACTGCTTGACGTCGACGGTGCGGGCCAGCGAGTTGGGCAACACCGAGTAGGGGAGGTCGGCCAGCATCAGCAGCAGCACCGGGTGCGGGGAAGCCAGGAACCAGTGGGCGGCGGTCCACCAGGAGGCCACGGCGGCACGGCGCGCGGGGTGGGCGGCGCGGGCCTCCCGCTCCAGGCGGGCGGCTTCGTCCTGGTGGTAGAAGGCGGACCAGGTGAGGAAGCGCAGCAGGCCGGGGGTGTCGCGATGCCGGGAGGCCTCCAGGATCGCGGGCAGATCGGTGCGCTGCTCGACGTGCTCGGCGCACCCGCGCAGGACGGTGGTGAGTACGGCTTCCGTCGTCTCCGACGGTGGGTGATCAGCAGTGGACAGGATCGGATGTACCGACACCGCGGGGCGGTCGGTGCTGTCGCGGTAGAGGGTCAGGCTGCCGTGGTAGCCGGTGCGGCTGCTGGCAAGCCGTGGAAGGGCATCGTCGGGGGCGGTGGTCTTGAAGGCGTTCACAGGGCCGAGACAGGCGCGTACGGCGGTGAACTGGTCCCAGCGGTGGGGGTCGGTGGTGCCGGTGACGTGAACGCTGCCGCGCATTGCCCCGCCCAGCTCGAACACGACGGCGTCGGCGTCGCGGGGGCCGGCGGTGGCGCGCACGGGGCCGGCGGGGGTCTCGACGGTCAGGCTCGGGCTGGTCATGGGCTGCGACTCCTCGGGGCTCGACTGGGTGGGCTGGGGCCCGCCGCCCCGCGCTCGCCGAAGGGGAGAGTGCGGGGCGGCGGGGCGGCAGGTCTTCGGCCAGTGGCGCGCTGGCCGGGTTGGCCGTCCGTCCTCCCCCTGGAGCTGGGAAGGGCGGGAACGGCGTCTGTGGGCTACTCCTGCGCCTGGTGGACCCAACAGGTGCAGCCCGTGCCATCGGTGCGGGACCGGCCCCACAGGCGCACCGGGTCGTGTTCGGATTCCGGGTACCCGCACTCGGCGCATGGCGGGCCCCACGAGGCAGGCTCGTCGGTTGGCTCGGCGGTGTAGATCTCCTCAGAACTCCACGGGAACCCGCCGGGCTCGAACTTGACCGTTGCGTTGGGCAGGAGGTGTGCCCACCCGGCGGGCCAACCGACCGGGGGCTTTTGGCGGCATTTGGCGATGGCGTCGCGGACCGCTCGACCACGCCACAGCTGAGTGACGCCGGTCGGGCCGGTCACACGGTAGGCGGCGGCTGTCACTTGCTCGTCCGGCCGGTTGATCAGGACTCCGGATGCCTTGTCCGGAACGAATGTGACGACCGAGTGATCGCGGGTCTGGCGGTATCGGATCACTCCGTTGTCCGCGATATGTGCATCGCTGGACAACCAGAAATTGAGGCTGCCTCGTAGCCAGCTGTCGACGTCCCTGCCGCCTACGGTGCGCAGGCCGTAACTGACTCCCTGGGCCGAAAACTGTCCCGCGCGGCCTATGACCTGGTTGTACGTCACATGGATGTCCGCGCGGTCCATGTGGATGTAAGAGCCTGCGATCCCGCAGGCGGGTAGGCGGTAGGCGATGAGCCTGGTGCCGGGAAGGGGCTGCCGGGCGGGGATGTCGTCGTGGTCCGTGGGTGCCGGGGTGACGGCGGGCGTGTCAGGCACGGGAGTCCTCTTCGTCGCTGTCGAGGAGTAGCAGGACCGGTGCGTCGTAGACCTCGCGCGTGACAGCGCAGACGTCGGGGCACGGAATGACGGCGGCCTGGAGCGCGGCCGTGTCCATGGGGTGAAGCCACCCGTCGTGTACGGCGCACGCACGGGGGTTGGGCTCGGCGGCCGTGGTGGCGACCAGGACGGCGCTGCGCATGGTGCTCCCCTCCAGCGCGAACACCAGCAGGGCGCGCAGGGCGCAGAACTCGTCTTCGTCCAGTACGGCCAGGCGGATCGGGTCGGTGCCGATGGAGAGATCGGTTCGGCCCGTGACGAACGCGTCGTCGGTCCGCTGGGCTACGAGGTTGAGCGTGTGTTCGCCGTCTCCGAGTGCCTGGAACACGGCGGTAAGGGCGGTCAGGGTGCGGCTCATGGCGGCTGCGATGGCGGCATCGCCGGGGTGGGTGAGCTCCGGGCGTGCAGGCATGAGGGCTCCTTGCGGGAACGTGGGCGGTGGGCGGTGGGCGGTGGAGGCCGGCCGCACTGCGCCCCTGCGCACAACGGGCGGCTTGTGGCGCGCGCGGTCTGCTCCGCCGGCGCGTCGCGCCGCCGCTACGCGGCGGGGGCGCGACGGGCGCGCTACGCGCTCCCTGCGGGGCTGGGTTGCGCGCTCCGCGCTGGGGGCCCGTGCGGGCCGGGCTGGGGGAGGTGCCCGGCCCGCACGGGGGTCTGTCAGCCGTGCGCGGCGGCGGCCGTGAGGGCGGGCAGCGCGAGCGCTTCCAGGGCGGCGGCCTGGTCGGCGTCGGCGAGGGTCTGCGCGGTCGACGTGACTGCCTGCATCACGCCCCCGGCCGTCATCTGCCCACCCCGGATGAAGTGGGAAAGGATCGTCTCCTTGGTCTCGTTGCTGATCCTGAGCGTCTTGGTGACGTGCTCGATGGTCTTCGTCGGCTCGGCCACGGCCTTACCGGCGGCTACCTGGATCTCGCGCACCTTCGCCTCGACATACTCACGCGACAGGAACGTGCGCACCGCGTCGGCCGTCTTCGACGTGATGACCGCGAGTTCCTTCCTCTCGGTCTCCTCCGACCACGACACGACTCCTTCGTCGTGCTTGGCTCCGATGTGCACGGCCCGCATGACGTCCTGCGGCATCGTCAGGCCGTTGCGGCAGACCTGGATCACCGCACGCGGGGTGATCGACCACGCTCCGGCACCGACCTCGCTGTTCGTGATGACGAACCCGGCAGAGATCACCGGGAGTTCGTCGCCGCTGCGGCCGTCGAACGGGGAGCGGTACCCGCTGAGAAGCTCGGGCGCGCTGAGCGCGACCGCTTCGGACTCGACCCGCACGTACATGCGACGGTCAGTGAGATCACAGCCGGTGACGTCGGTGGGGTGCCCGGACTTCTGCACGCCCTCCAGGGCGGCCAACAGGATGTCCAGGTTGTCCATCACCTTGTAGCTGTCGGACATCAGAGCGCGGGCCACGCCCACGGCGGGCGGCATGCCGGGGCCGCTGTCGCCACGGAGCGCACGGAGCATGAACTTGCGCTGCGGGTCCTGACGCAGCCACGCGTTCACGTTCTCGTCCAGAAGCGGGACGTTCTCGGCGCGCATGCGGCGCAGGTAGCCCACCGGGATCTTCAGCTTGTCCGCTATGCCCTCATCGGCGACGGCGGTGGGGCGGTAGGTGCCGTCGACGTCCGTCACGCCGTCTTCCGTGATCTGGCGCTCGATGCCCTCGACCTGGACGTTCCCGTCACGGAAAGACAGTGCGGACGCGGAAGCCACGACGTCCAGCTTCCGGTTCCTGTGGTCCTCCAGGATGGTGACCAGGTCACGGAGATCGGCGTTGCGGGCACCCCTGGGGGCTGCTGCCGTGGCGCGCTCTGCGTACTGCTGAGTCATGCGATGTTCCCCTTCGCTGTTGGTTTCTGCGGGTCGGGGGGGCGGAGCCACCGCCCCTCCGACAAACTCAATATTAGTGTGTTTCAGGGGTGAGTGAACCCACCCCTGACCAGCACACTTAGACCAGCGGCGCGCGGAAGTCCGGCAGCGGCGTCATGCTCTGCCGCCGTACGTTCGTGACAGCGGTCACCGGAATGCCGCTGATCACCTCGCACAGGTCGTAGCGGACGTCCGCTACGACCGGTCCGGCCTGGGCCTTGATCGCCTGCACCCAGTACACGCCGTGACACCGTGTCACGCTGCCGTGATACCTGACCTTCTGCCACAGCACGGGACCGGAGTCCTGCGGGTCAAGGCTGCGCGCCACCGCCAGCGCAAGCTGATTCGCCACCCGCTCGGACAGCAGTAGGCCGACGAACGCGCGGTCAACCGTCACCCGGTCGACCGGCACATCAGTCATGGCCGGGCCGGTGTGGCCGGTGCGCACACCCATGGCCCAACCCAACTCGAAGAACGACCGGACCACGTCCAGTTGTTCGCGAGATACCCGCATGGCATCCGGGTCCCGCTCGCTGCGCGCCAACTCGGCGAGCGCGTAACGGGCCTGCTCCTTCTCGGCGTCCGTGAGCGGCGCTCCGGCTTCCTGGGCCTGCTCTGGAATCCGCGTGTTCTCCATGGCTTCCCTTCTCCTTTCAGTGATGCCGGGGGACGGGGGCACCCCTACCGGGGTGCCCCCGTGCGGATTACTTGAGGAACCCGTTCGACCGGAGGAAATCGGCCGTGATGAGCGCGATTCCATGGGGCTTGTAGATCTGCGGGAATCGCCGCAACTCAACTTCCGTACGCCCCGCCTTGTCCGGGTCGATGAACTCCTGAACCAGACGGTAAGGCTCCTCACCCATCGGCATTTCCAGGACGACCGGACCAGCGGCCTTGGTCTCGAACCGAATTCCGGTGTAATTCCGGTCGGAGTTGTGCACGATCTTCACGCCTGCTCGCGCGCACAGCAGGGGCAGAAGGTTCGCGATCGTGCGGGCCCGAACCGCAAGCTCGGTCATGGGCGCGTCCGCACCGCGCACCCCGCGCACGATCCCGTCAGTGATCGTAAGTTCCACGTCTTTCCCCTTCGTTGGTCCCTTGCGTTCCTCGGGGGTCGCCTCCCCCGGTACTTCATATAATAGTGTCTCCTTTGCTTGGGTGGAACCCCTGTTGCGCTGCGGGTTGCGCCGGATGTTGCGCCATGGTGTTGCGGTAGAGGTTGCGCTAGATGTTGCGCAGGCTCCTGGAGCGTCTCCGTTTCACCCCAGGTCACCCCAACAACAGAGCCTGGTACGCCTGCTGACATCCCCTCTGCTGCCGCTACTCCCTACCCGTGTGAAGAAGAGAAGGGGGCGGGGGCGGGCGTGGTCGGCGCGGAGGCATTCGGGGATCGGACGCGACTGGTGTCCTGCTGCGCGTCGGCTCCGCCGCCGCGCTCGGCCGTGCGGGTCCGGCCGGTCCCGCAAGTCGGGCCGCATGGGGATCGAATGACAGAGCGGAAAATCAGGTGGCTCACTGGTAGAGGAGAAATCTCCGTCACGGGGTCCGTTCGACTCCGCTGGCCTTCGCACGCCGAATTCCGGCATCTCTATTCGGGGATTCTGTGCCGATATTGGGGAACTCGACCCCGGTAATTTTGGATTCTGTGTGTGGCTTTTCTCTACAGGCTAAGAGGTGGCGTACCGTGATCCCAATTACTACACAGCACACATCATGATGCATTTCGATGTGCCATGTTTGCGTTTCGGTCTGGCGAGCGAGCGCGTCCGAATCTTTGGTGGCCGGTTTGTGTGTGCTCTGGCGGAGCGGTTTTGAGGGGTGGTCGTACGGGAATGGGGGTCTTGGAGGGGTTCAGGTGGAGCGCAAGCGGAGCCTGCCACCGCTCCCTATGACCACCCGTCAGACCTGATCGGCCGTCAACCCTGCGGGGCAGTGGGCTGGGATCCCAGTAGCTACACAGTGCCGCACGTGATGCACTCGTCCCCTTTGCTGCCCGCCCAGACGACCGCGCTTGCGCGGTCGCTCATAATTCGCGCTTGCGCGAATTATGATGCGTTTTAGAATTCCGTTTACGGAATTCTATTCCCCCGCTTGCGGGGGAATTCGAATTGCGCTTGCGCAATTCGCGCTCTATGGCACGTCTTGCCGTGCC